>NZ_VCIA01000001.1:2400000-3000000 GCF_005887555.1 Lentibacillus cibarius
AAAAGAGCAAGACAGAAATGTATGCTCTAAAAACAATACAAGCATCAGAGTGGTTAGAAATTTTGCATTCAACCATTCGTTCATTAAATCCGATTGAACAAGAATTGATAGAATTGAAGTATTTGCATAGACGTCATGACGGTTCTCGATATAGTGACGAGGTCATTTATCCGCAGCTATTTGTCGGTAAAACGAGGTATTATGAAATAAAGAAAGAAGCATTGGAAATACTCGGACGACATCTATACGGTGTCTTTGCTGAAAGGGGATTTTCTTGATGATGGGAGTTGTTCATACAGTCAAAAAATCATTGCTTATCATGTTATTCTTTATAGTGTTTATTGCTTTTTCAATTTTCTGTGGCATTATATTCCTGGCTGTCTTCCAGTGGTTTATGCATACCGACATGTATTTGAACATGGTTTATTCCGCCGAGTTTTGGTTATGGGTGTTAGGTATTCCATTTATCATCATTTTCCTCATGACTTGTGCGAAGTTATAATGCATAAAGCGTTAAAAGGGGGCGTCAACAAGTTTGTGTAAATGACCCTATCCCTTTTGAATTGAGTTAGCTAAGGTTTTTACCGTTTAAACCTGCTCTTCTAACGATTCAAACATCTGCAGTAATTCAGGCTTTGCCTTTCCAAAGCCCTTGTGGCACCGCATACCGAACTTATGATTATAGTCTAAAAACTGGGTCACCAGGAAACGTTCCAGGGCATCTTCGTTGGGAAACTGTTCTTTGCGTTTAACGTAGCGTTTGATTTCCTTGTTAAATCCTTCGATGAGGTTTGTTGTATAGATGCTGGGTCGGATGGATGCCGGAAAGTCATAGAACGTTAATAAACGGTCCTGTTTCATCACCGCATCGACAGCACGCGGATATGTCTTATGCCATTTGGTTTGAAATTGGTCCAGGGCATTCAGCGCCTCCTGGCGGCTTTCAGCCTCGTAGACAGCCTTGAAGTCATCCAGAATGGCGGCGCGATCTTTCACACGCACTTTGTTAGCGATGTTGCGGGAAACATGAACGCAGCACACCTGATGTTTAGCTTTTGGGTAGACGCGATGCAGGGCATCCGTCATGCCGTTCAAACCGTCCGAAATAAAAAGAAGGACGTGCTCGACACCGCGTTCAGATAAACGCTGGATCAGCTCTTCCCACACCTCGGCGGATTCCGTTGGGGCAATGGTAAAGTCCAGCACTTCTTTGCCGCCATCCTCCGCAATGCCAATGGCGATATAGACCGATTCTTTTTCCACGCTTTGGCGCCGGATCGGGATTTGTGTGGCATCCAGATAAATGCAGACATAGTGCTTTTCCAACTGTCGTTCATGGAAAGCCTGGACGTCTTCAGACACAAGCTTTGTCAGATTGGATACGGTCTGTTTGGAATAATGCTGACCGTACATTTTTTCGATCAAATCGGCGATTTCATCCGTTGTGATGCCTTTTTCGTACAAATGGATGATAAACTGTTCCAATGTGTCGTTGGAACGCTTATAAGGCGCCAGAGTTTGTTGCTGAAAGGCACCGTTGCGGTCTCTGGGAATATGGAGCTCAAGGCTGCCGTATTCCGTTTTGAACGTCCGGCCGTAAAATCCATTACGGGAATTACCAGAGTTAACACCAGCCTGTTCATAAGGTTCATAATCCAGAAAAGCCGTTAGTTCATGTTTTAAAAGCTGATTGATCGCCGTTTCCAAATGACGGCGAAAAACTTCCTCAATATCTTGTTTTTGGGCTAGTGCTTCAAGCAAATCTGTAGTAAGATGGCTCATAGGGAAGACCTCCTGTGGGTGTTTTGTGACTAACTCTATTCTACAGGAAAGGGTCTTCCTTTTTCTATGACCATCTTTCATCATAGCTGTTTACACAAACTATGTTACGCTCTCGCGTGTTAAAATTGGTTAATTACTGATCACTCAAACTTCGCAGAGTGACTAACATTTTAAAAAGCGCAGTTCTCCGGCTCGCTTTTGATCATTCGGGATCAGCATGGACACTTGTGCACAGCTTGCCGGGGTATGTAACAAGACAGGCTTTATGAAGAGGAATACTCATGTCACAACAAAAACGAGGCCCGACGCAATTTTTGCAGTTTGGTGTTATTGGTTTGGCCAATGCAGCCATTGATATAGGAGCATTGAATCTGTTACTGATTTTATTTCATACGGATTCTAAAGGATTGCTTTTATTATATAATACCATAGCGTATTCACTGGCTGTGGCAAACAGTTATTTCTGGAATGGCACTATCACGTTTAAGCGTTCCTCTGAAGGAAGCAATCGTCAGCGTATATTGTTTATTGTTCAAGGGTTAGTCAGTCTTGGTGTGAATAATCTCACTTTTCTTGGTACGAATGAATTGTTGAACTTTATTGGTATTAATAACTTGCTGCAATATAATTTTTCTAAAGGAATGGCAATGTTTCTCTCATTTTTGGCAAGTTTTTTCATGGTGAAATACATTGTGTTTCGGGATTATCAAAAGTGACAAAATATTTAGTGTCTATAGAGTAACACCGTTTGGTGGCTCTGTTTTTTTTATTAACCAAACCGGCCAGTAATATAATCCTTTGTTCTGCTATCTTTGGGATTTGTGAATAAAGTGTTCGTATCAGATGATTCCACTACCTCACCGTGTAGAAAAAAGACCGATTTGTCCGATATTCGCGCCGCTTGTTGCATGTTATGTGTTACTACAACAATCGTATATTTAGTCTTCAATTCCGTTATTAATTCCTCTATTTTTAAAGTAGAAACGGGGTCTAATGAAGACGTAGGTTCATCCATCAAAATCACTTCTGGTTTGTTAGCTAATGCTCGAGCTATACACAGTCTTTGCTGCTGCCCGCCAGATAATCCCATGGCATTACTGCTGAGACGATCCTTCACTTCATCCCACAGGGCAACGTCCTTCAGGGATGATTCAACAATGTGATCAAGCTTTTTCCTGTTTATAATTCCATGAATCCGCGGACCGTAAGCGACATTATCATAGATTGACTGTGGGAATGGGTTACCCTTTTGGAAAACCATTCCTATCTGTTTTCTTAAATTGACTAGATCAATTTTACTGCTTAAAATATTTGAACCGTTATAGTTAACTTCACCAGTCATTGTTACAGTTGGAACCATATTGACCATTAAATTGAGTGTTTTTATAAACGTCGATTTACCACACCCGGAAGGTCCGATAATGGCAGTTATTTCATTTTTTGACATGGATAAATTCAGGTTTTTAAGCGCATGAAAATGTCCATACCATAGATTCATATCCTTGACTTCAAATATTGAACGGGCTTCTGTTGATACAACGGCCATGTCACTTCCCTCCTTAGCCAAATCGGCCTGAGATATAGTCTTCAGTTTGTTGTTGTGCAGGGGCAGCGAAAATAGTTTGTGTATCATCATATTCAATAACACTCCCATTTAAGAAAAAGGCTGTTTTATCGGAAATCCTTGATGCCTGCTGCATATTATGGGTCACAATGACTATAGAATAGTTGTTTTTAAGTTGTAGTATTAACTCTTCAATTTTTGCATTTGAAATAGGATCCAGTGATGATGCAGGCTCATCCAGCAATAGCACATTTGGTTCCATCGCAAGCGTTCTGGCTATACAGAGCCTCTGTTGTTGCCCGCCTGATAATGATGAAGCACTCTCATGGAGTCTATCTTTTACCTCATCCCAAAGAAATGCTTTTCTTAAACTTTCCTCTACTATTTGATCTAATTTTTTTCTGCCTTTAGTTCCGTAAAATTTCAGTGCGTGTGTGATATTATTATATATAGACTTGGGAAAAGGATTTGGTTTTTGAAAAACCATTCCTATCTCTTTTCTCAGGGCAATAACATTGATGTCTTTGTCAAGAATATTGACATCTTCATATACTATTTCCCCTTGACTGTGGGCAATTGGGATCAAATCATTCATTCTATTAATACTTCTAAGAAAGGTCGACTTTCCACACCCTGAAGGCCCAATCAGTGCTGTTACCGAATTTTTTTCTATATCAAATGCTGCTTTTTTTACCGCTTCATTGTCTCCATAAAAGATGCTTAAATCTTTAATGCTCAAAATGATTTCCTTATTGATATGATTCGTTTGCTGGCTCTTCGTCTCCGGTTCGGTTTGTAATCTGGTTAACTGCTTCATATTTATAGACACCTGCCTTTTATCTGCTGGCTGTAATTTTCCTATGAACGAGTTTGCCTGCCCAGCGAGCCAATAAATTAAACATTAATACACAAATAACTAATACAGCCGATGATCCGTCAGCAATTCTTTCTACGTCTGGCATAATTCCATTTGTATTGACTGCCCATATATGCACAGCTAATGTCTCTGCCGGTCGAAAGAGATTTAATGGTGATGTTTCTGAAAAGGGATTCCAATTGCCATAATCCAATCCAGGGGTAGACAAACCAGCTGTAAAAAGCAATGCAGCAGCTTCTCCAAAAACACGGCCTGATGCAAGAATTGTTCCAGTTAAAATACCGGGAAAAGCACCAGGTATCAGGACTGTTTTTATTGAATGCCAATGAGAAATTCCCAGTGCTAAACTTGCTTCCTTTTGTTCTCTGGGAACTGCTCTGATCGCATCTTCACTAACACGAACCATAACAGGAATATTAAAAATGGTTAATGCCAGTGCACCACCAAGAATTGAATATCCCCATCCCATTGCATTTACGAATACAAGTAAACCAAACATGCCAACCACGATGGAAGGAAGGGAGGCAAGCAATTCAATGCATGAGCGAATAAAACTTGTCACTTTGTTCTGTTTTGCATACTCGGCCATGTAGATTCCACCCAGAACCCCTAATGGGACAGTTATCAACATGGTGATGAATAACACGTAGAACGAGTTAAATAATTGATCCCGTATGCCACCGCCTGCACTAACCGTACTTGATTCAGTGGTTAAAAAACGCCATGAAATGTCGGGGACACCTCTGGATAAAATGAAGAAAAGTAATCCAGCCATTATGATGACGATAATTAAAGCTAGTGCAACAAAAACACTTGTGGCGATTCGGTCTGCTACCTTGCTTTTCATTAAATTTTCCTCCTAGATGACAAAAAGCGAATGATTAGAATAAATAGGAATGAAATAATTAGCAAAATTAATCCCATTGACCACAATGTATTATTTTCAACACTGCCGTAAGCGGTATGGCCCATATTTAACGTGATAATGGTCGTTAGCGTTGCTGATGGATCCAATATTGAAGATGGAAGGTCATGAACGTTTCCGATTACCATTTGAACTGCAAGTGCTTCTCCAAATGCTCTTGCCATTCCTAAAACAATTGCAGTTAATAAAGAGGGCAAGACTGCTGGAATTAAAACCTTCCGTATTGTCTGCCACCTTGTAGCCCCTAATGCGTAAGATCCTTCGCGCAAGCTGTCCGGTATTGCCCCCATTGTATCTGTCGCAATGGTCGTAATAGTCGGCAAGATCATAACCGATAGTACAATGGTTCCAGCCAGCAGGCTAAATCCGGCCTGTGGGGCTTCAAACGTATTGCGGATAAATGGGACCAATACTGTTAGACCTATAAATCCATAGACAACAGATGGAATGCCGACGAGTAACTCTATAACAGGCTGTAAAATCTTTTTCCCCCACGACGGCGTTACTTCTGTCATAAATATAGCTCCACCAATACCCAAAGGCGCGGCGACTAAAGCTGATAAAAATGTAACAGCAAGAGAACCGAAGATAAAAGGCAGCGCACCATATTGAGGATTTTTACTACTAGTGGGATTCCAGTCACTGCTGGTTATAAATTCTATTGGACTCACACCATTTACTAAAAAAGACTGAAGGCCTTTAACTGTAAGAAAGGCAGTAATTGAAATCGTTGCTGCAATCATAATGAGCGCACAAAGTGTAACGAGGAAACGTCCTCTCAATTCACCTTGTGAACCCTTGTTATTTGATTTAAGCAGCCTCTGTCTTGCTGTTGAAGTTTCAATCTTTTTCATGAAATCAGCACTCCTAAAGAAGTTCTTGGCAGGGTGAATGTATAATTTCTCCCTTTGTGCTTCATTTACTTTTTATTTATTTGTCAGGTTTCCTTTCGCATCGCGCTCTACTTGCATTTTCGAAGCAGCGATATAGCCTTGCTCAGGAACTAAACCGCCCTGTATGTCATCACTCAGCAGATACTGTAAGAACGCCTTTGTTAACCCGTCAGGTTCGCCTTTTGTGTAGGCGTGCTGGTAGGCCCATACTGGAAATTCACCGGATTGAACATTTTCATCTGTAGCTTCTACCCCGTCAATAGACAAAGGTACGACAGAATCCTTATCAGTGAAGTATGAAAATGCCAAATATCCAATGGCGCCAGGTGTTTCTTCAACAATCTTTCTCACTGTATTTGAAGAATTTTCGGTTACCCCCTCTGCAGGTGTTGCACCATTTAAAGCAAAGTTGACAAAAGTTGCACGAGTACCGGATGAATCCGGGCGGTTAACTAATGTAATGGCCTGATCGTTCCCTCCAACTTCCGACCAGTTGGTTACTTCTTTAGTGAATACCTTACTTAAGTTTTCCTTAGACAGGTTATCAATGCCTGCTTTTGGATTTACCGCAGCGGTTATACCAACCACAGCGACCTTGTGATCTACTAATTCATCAGCAGGGATTCCGTCTTTTTTTTCCGCGAAGACGTCGGAGTTACCAATCTCTACTGTCCCTTCAGAAACTTCACTCAATCCAGTACCAGATCCACCAGCATTAACTGTTATATCTGTTTCAGGATTTTGCGCCGTAAATTTTTCTGCAGCTGCAGCAACTAGTGGCTGCATGGCACTAGACCCAGACACGACTATAGAACCACTATTTCCACCTGAGCTTGTGCTATTTTCCTGCTCTTCTTTTTCCGCACCGCATGCTGCAAGCACCCCAAAAATTAAAACAAATAGTACAAAGATTCCTAGTAGCTTAATCTTCTTCATTTCTGTTCCTCCCTTACTCATTATTTCTTTCAATGATAGAGTAACTGATAGATTTTAATTTTTTGTTAAGCATGTGTTAGGATGTTGTAAATCTTAAAATATTTCTCGTTTAAAAAACGATAGTACCTTTAAGCACTATCGCCTCGTCTGTAAATATATCGCTATTAATTTATATACTTGGGAAAAGTAAGTTTAAATGTTGTGCCTTGTCCTAGTTTGCTGTCCAGTTCAATCTTACCATTATGGGCTTCAACGATGTGTTTAACAATCGCCAGACCAAGTCCTGTACCACCTGTATTCCTGCTTCTTGCTTTATCAACACGGTAAAACCGCTCAAATATTCTTGACCTTTCTTCTTCTGGAATTCCTATTCCAGTATCACTTACTTTTATTTTTATCATGTCGTCTGTGCCATCCATTGTTAAGTCTACCTTACCTCTGGCAGGGGTATAGATCATTGCATTCGTGATTAAATTCAACAAAACCTGTTTCATACGATCAGTGTCCCCAGTCATTACAAGGTTTTCACTTATAGATGAAGAAAAATGAATTTGCTGTTGGGCTGCCTGTTGATCCAGAAATGGCCGAATCTCTTTAAAAAGTCCAGCTAGATCAATTTCTTTTGTCTGTAACTGAAGTTCATCTTTTTCCAGTTCAGATAACTCCAGTAAATCCTGAACCAGTGCCTGCAGCCGTTTACTCTCATCAAATATTGTTGTTAAAAATTGCTTATTTAACTCCGGATCGTTCATTGCTCCTTCTAGCAGCGTTTCAGCAAAACCTCTGATCGAAGTAACAGGTGTTTTCAATTCATGAGAGACATTTGCAACAAAATCTTTCCGCATTTGCTCCAACTGTTTAAATTCGGTTATATCATGAAAAACTAAAACAGTTCCCTTTAACCTGTTTGCTTCATTAAGAATCGGAGCCCCTACGATTTCAACGAACTTACTGCCTAATTCCATTGAACTTGTAAAAGAGTCTGTAATTTCTTTTTCGTAAAGAAATGCTTCTTGTACTGCCTTATGGATGCTTTGTTCATCAATAATGTTGTAATAGAGATAGCCAATCACGTCTTGGGGGTCTATGCTGAATATAGACGAAAATTTTTGATTAACTAAATGAACATACCCCCGTTCATCGATCAGCATTAACCCACTGTCCATATTATCAACAACTGTCTTTAACTGGCTTTCTTGCATCTTTTCCTGGATGGTCATTTCCTGTAGGTTCCGTGCCAGCTCATTGACTGAATTGCTAAGTTTACCTGCCTCACCATATGGAGAGACATAAGTTCTAACTCGATAATTACCTTTAACTAACTCATCTGCAACTCTGGTTGCAGAACGAACTGGTTTAATATATTTGTCAAAAAGATTAACGATCAGGATTAAAAATATAATTAGGGATCCAAGTAATGTAAGACCAACAATTACTTTCCCGGCTGGAGACGTTAAGGGCATGACAATGGCCCCAATTCCCAGTAAAACCAGAATAACGACAGCAATGTAAGTGAAGAATAATCGAGAATTTGATGTATTCATGAATGGGAATCCTCCATCTTATATCCAAGTCCATGAACCGTTTTGATATAAACGGGGTGTTTCAAATCAGGTTCAATCTTGTCTCTCAAATGACTGACATGAACATCGACGGCTCTCGTGTCTCCTGCAAAATCATAGTCCCATACAGCCATCAATAATTGTTCTCTCGACAAAACCTTGCTTTTATGTTTTGCTAAATAGTATAGTAATTCAAATTCTCTCCTTGTAAATTGTAAAGGTTCGCCATTAATCGTTGCTTCATACTGCTCTGGATATATAGTTAAGTCTGCAATGTGTATGGTCGATTCATTGCCAATCTCTTTTTTATTTGTTCTTCTCAGGATTGCTTTTACTCTCGCAACCACTTCCTTTGGACTAAATGGCTTGGTTAAGTAATCATCTGCACCTAACTCCAGTCCCAGCACTTTATCAAGTTCATCCCCTTTAGCTGTAAGCATAAGTATTGGTGTATCAATGTTTCTATGCCTTAATTGCTTGCACACCTCTGTTCCTTCTAATTCGGGAAGCATTAAATCTAATATGATTAAATCAAAAGAAGAACTGGTTGCTTTTTCTAATCCGCTTGTTCCAGTGTATGCAACTTCAGTCTTAAAGCCAGCTTGTTCAACATTGTACTTGAGTAAAGTTACGATTGAAACTTCATCATCCACTATTAGTATTTTTTGATCCATCTTACACACCCCCTATACCTGTATAATTTCATGATACAACGAAGGAATGACTATGTGAACAATTAGCTTAAATACAGCAATAAAAAAGACGTTTTAGCAAGAAATGGCTGCCTTTTTGGAAAATGTTTTTAATATTATCAATGGATTGTGTTATGGTTAATGAGTGAATATGATGGTTGTAAGAAACTGAAGGTGATTGAAATGCAGAACTTAAAAGGGATTAAAAGGCAATCTTTTCACCAGATGCCGCCATTCAAAGTGACAAACAGACCTGATGTTGCTGATAAATTAGTGAGTTGGATTGGTATAAAACCATTAGATGCTAATCAAAAGAGATTTCACAAAGGTCAAGTCATAACAATGCTGATTAAGGTGGACCCCAGTGTCAAGACACATATTTTATAAAAATAAGGTGAAAGTGAATCATCCTTGTCATCCTTTCCATCTTAAAAAGGGCTTCTTTCCTATGTCAGGTTCTGTCAAGGGGCGTATTTTCCCTTGACGGGTTCTGATATGGGAAAGATAATGAGCAGAAGATGGAAAGGATTAAAGCCTACTGAAAATAAACGGATCCAGGTGTTTGATAGTTTAATGACTGATGAGGACGCTCATGGTTATAGAGTTCCATATACGCCCGTATATTGTTGCGTGCTTCTCTTGGCGTGTTATAGTCTTTTAAATAAACCTCTTCATATTTGAGACTGCGCCAAAAACGTTCAATTCTAATGTTGTCCAGGGCACGTCCTTTGGAGTCCATACTGATGCTTATGGATGGATGTTCCTGCAACAGGCTGATATAGCTGGAACTAGTGAAATGGCTGCCCTGGTCACTATTGAAAATTTCAGGTATTCCGCCAACTGTGAAGGCGCGCTGGACAGCTTTCAGAACAAAGTCCATTGCTAGTGTCTGATCCAATTCCCAACTGATAATGCATCGGGAGTACCAATCGATGACAGCGGTTAAATACATCCAGTTTCGATGCAGGCGAATATAGGTAATATCAATACTCCAAACCTGATTGGGATGATCAATCACCAAACCTTTCAACAGGTAGGGGTAAACCCGGTGCTGCAGATTATATTTATTTTCTTGAGACGTTTGTAATGACGTTTTTGTTTGTCCATATGAAGTGCTCGGTTCTGTTTGTTGATTTTTTAAGCGATAACGAAGCAGACGTATGCCGTTTAAGATGACGACTAGAATACTGCCTTCGTGTGCCAGCATGCCGATGGACATGTTCATCCAGTTACTGAAGAAAAGGCCGGAGAACAAGACGACGACAACCCCGATGGCAATGGTAATGTTTTGCTTCATGTTTCTGGAAATGGCTTTGCTCAGACCGAGGGCATGGGCGAGATGATTGAAATCTGATTGCATCAAGACGACATCCGATGTCTCGATCGCAACGTCTGTTCCACTTCCCATGGCAATGCCGATATCTGACAGTGCCAGCGAAGGACTGTCATTGATGCCATCACCGACAAACGCAACGATTTGACCGTCTGCCTGTAGTTTTTTGATATAATTTGATTTATCCTCAGGCAGCATATGCCCATGTGCTTCGGTTAGTCCGATTTCATTGGCAATTAAATCTACTGTTCCCTGGTTATCCCCTGATAGGACAATCAGGTTCTTAGCGCCGAGATTTTTCAAGTTTTGCAGTTCTTGTTTGACGCCCGGCCGAATTTGATCCCGGATACCCATCAGGATTTTTAATTCACCATCAACTGCTGTCAGAACAAGCGAATTGCCATTCTTCTCATATTGTTTGATGTCTGCTTGAGCTTCTTCACTCAAAGTGACAATTTCTCTTCTCATCAAAGCTGCGTTTCCGACTGCAATACGATGGCCTTCTACGGTTGCAATCACGCCTTCACCCTTGACGACTTCGGTTGCTTCGACTGGATAAAGCGATGTTTTCCCAATGTTGTCAAGGACCGCTTGTGCCAGGGGATGGTCTGATTCACGCTCGACACTTGCCAAATAGCTGAGAACCTCATCGGTATTTTCTCCGTAGAATTGTTTTTCGGCGACTTCAGGATTTCCAACAGTTAATGTTCCGGTTTTATCAAAAACGATGGAATCTACTTTGCTGAAGTCGTTGATGACCTCACTTCCCTTCAAGAGAACGTCATTACGTGCGCCGTTTCCAATGCCGGAAACATTCGAGACCGGGACGCCAATGACCAATGCGCCAGGACAGCCGAGAACAAGCGCTGTAATCGCCATTTCAGTATTCTGTGTTAATATCCAAATGATGATGGCGATGCCTAAAATAGCCGGGGTATAGTATTTGGAGAAACGGTCGATAAACCGTTCAGCTTCTGATTTGGAGTCTTGTGCTTCTTCAACCAATTCAATGATCCGGCCAAATGTTGTGTCTTCTCCAACGCGGTCTGCCTGAACCTGAACCGTTCCATTTTCCAATATGGTGCCGGCGAACACGTCCTCGCCTTCTTTTTTGCCAACTGGAACGGATTCTCCAGTCACACTTGCTTCGTTCACATGCCCTTCACCGGTCAGGACAGTTCCATCTACAGGAACACTTGAACCGGTTCTGACCAATAAAGTGTCGCCTTCATCTACGTCAAACACGTCCACTTCCGCAAATTCGTCATCGCCCATTTGCTTCATGGCTGTTTCTGGGGCCATATCTGTCAGCTCTTTGATGGCTGAACGTGTTTGATTCAGGCTGCGCTGTTCCAGATAAGCACCGAATAAAAACAGGAACGTGACAATGGCGGATTCTTCATAGTTTTGAATGATGACAGCGCCAACGACAGCGATTGTAACCAGTACATCAATACTGACGACTTTTACTTTTAAAGCCTGGTACGCCTGGATGGCTATCGGAGAAATTCCGAGAATCGAAGCAATGATCAACGCCCCGTTAAATAACATCATATTGTCTAAACCAAATCGAACCAAGAAACCAAGTGCAATTAAAACAGCGCTGATGACGGTAATCTGATTCTTCTTACTTAAAATATACCTTTGCATTTTGCTCCCCTCCACATTTGATTTTTTCAAAGTGCCTCATTAAGTTAGGGCAACACCTTTTAAATCACATTGACATGTCTGATTTGTTCTATCTTCAGTATAGAGTCTTTATAATGGACCCAAGATTTTAGACACGAAAAAAGGAGATGTTAAGGTAGGTATATGAAACGCAAAAGATATACACCAGAATTCAAATCACAAATCGTGTTGGAAATCTTGAAGGAAGAAAAGGCAATGAGTCAGATTGCTTCGGAACATGGGATTCATGTGAACCAGCTTCATAAATGGAAAACGCAGTTCCTGCAAGAAATGCCACAGGTCTTTGAGAAACAAAACAAAGACTTGGAAAAAATGAAAGCTGACTATGAAGAAAAGCTGGAAAGCCTCTATTCGGAGGTTGGTAAGTTAACCACGCAATTGTCGTGGATCAAAAAAAATCTGGCATCTACAACGACTAGACGGGAACGCATGGAAATGGTGGACTGGGATGATCCTGAACTGCCCATCTCTTGGCAGGCCGACCTGCTTGGGATCAATCGTTCCAGCCTTTACTACAAGCATGTTCAGCCGTCACCGGAAGAGGTTGCCATTAAACATCAGATTGATGAGATTTATACCAAACACCCGTTTTTTGGCTCACGCAAGATTAATGAAATACTAAAGAATAAAGGAGTGAATATCAACCGTAAAAGAGTGCAACGTCACATGCGTGAAATGGGTATACAAGCCATTTATCCGGGTCCTAATTTGAGTAAACGCAATCTGCAGCACCGTATTTATCCATATCTGTTGAAAGGAGTGACGATTACCCGTCCCAATCAAGTGTGGAGCATTGACATAACATACATTCGCCTGTATAACAGCTGGATGTATCTAACGGCCATTATCGATTGGTATTCTCGCTACATTATCAGCTGGGAATTAGATCAGACGCTGGCAATTGACTTTGTCCTGGATGCCGTACAACGTGCATTCACGGTTGGTATACCAGAAATATTTAACAGTGACCAAGGCAGTCATTTCACCAGCCCAAAATATATTAGTCTTTTAAAGGAGCATCCATCCATACAGATCAGCATGGACTCAAGAGGCCGGGCATTGGATAATATCATGATCGAACGCTTTTGGAGAAGCCTTAAGTACGAAGAAGTCTATTTAAAAGACTATGGCTCCCCAAGAGCAGCCAGAAGCAATATAAGAGACTACATGAACCTTTATAATCATGAACGGCCTCATCAATCATTAGATTATCAAACACCAGCATCTATTTATTTCAGATAGTCCGTTATCCTTTCCATCTTGGCGCAATTATCTTTCCTGTGCCAGAACCTGTCAAGGGGAAATACGCCCTTGACAGAACCTGACACAGGAAAGAGCTGGTTAGTAAGATGGGAAAGGGAAAACAATGATAACCCCACCTTATTTTTATAAAATTTGTGTCTTGACGATGGGGTCCACCTTACTTTTTTATAACATTACTTTGATGTGTATCAAGTTTAATAAGTCATTTGGGAGAAAAGGCTTGTTTTTTCCTTGAGATGGATGCTGTCAAACTAAATAAAAAATAAGTCGAAAAATGGGACATTGACTTAAAATCGAATTTGCCTATCGACATAGAGATAGGGGGCGTCAATAATTTTGTGTAAATGACCCTATTCCTGTAGAAGGTTAGCCATTGTTTTTCAAAGTTTCAAGATTAGGTGGCTGCTCTAAGCCACAGCGGCAGCTGCTTGTCCTTGACCCTGCGCCTCTTCTTCGTGATTCGCTGTGTTGGGTTCAGGGACCCGGCCAGCGAGAACGTAGAAGAGATCGGTCGTGGTACGCTCGGTGTGCGGATGGAGCCCCTTGAGGGCTTTATTTTGCCCAGCCGCCATGTACACACCACCACGACCGCAAGCAGGGTCAAGGATGGCGGTGTTAAGCCTGATTTTCCAGCGCTTCAAACATCTGCAGTAGTTCGGGCTTCGCCTTTCCAAATCCTTTGTGGCACCGCATACCGAATTTATGGTTGTAATCCAAAAATTGGGTTACCAGAAAACGTTCCAGGGCATCCTCGTTGGGAAATTGTTCTTTGCGTTTGACGTAGCGTTTGATTTCCTTGTTAAATCCTTCGATGAGATTTGTGGTATAAATACTGGAACGGATGGATACCGGGAAATCATAGAACGTTAATAAGCGATCCTGTCTCATCACTGCGTCGACAGCGCGAGGATACGTTTTGTGCCATTTATTTTGAAATTGGTCCAGGGCACTAAGAGCTTGCTGGCGGTCCTCAGCTTCGTAAATAGCCTTGAAATCATCCAGAATAGCCGCACGATCTTTCACACGAACTTTGTTAGCGATATTGCGGGAAACATGGACACAGCACACCTGATGTTTGGCTTTTGGGTAGACACGATGCAAGGCATCTGTCATGCCGTTCAAGCCGTCCGAAATAAAGAGAAGGACATGTTCAACACCGCGTTCAGATAAGTGCTGTACCAACTCCTCCCACACATTGGCGGATTCCGTTGGGGCAATGGTAAAGTCCAGTACTTCTTTGCCGCCATCTTCTGCAATGCCAATGGCAATATAGACCGATTCTTTTTCAACGCTTTGACGACGAATCGGGATCTGGGTGGCATCCAGATAAATGCACACATAACGTCGCTCCAGGGTTCGCTCATGGAATGCCTGAACATCTTCTGACACAAGCTGTGTCAGATTTGAAACGGTCTGTTTGGAATAATGTTGACCATACATTTTTTCGATCAAATCAGCAATTTCATCCGTCGTTATGCCCTTTTCGTACAAATGGATTACAAATTGTTCCAGCGTGTCGTTAGAACGTTTATAAGGCGCCAGCGTTTGTTGCTGAAAGGAACCGTTGCGGTCTCTGGGAATATGCAGCTCAAGGCTGCCGTATTCCGTTTTGAACGTTCGGTCATAGAACCCGTTACGGGAATTACCGGAGTTAACGCCGGCCTGCTCATAAGGCTCATAGTCCAGGAAAGCCGTTAATTCGTGTTTTAAAAGCTGATTGATGGCTGTTTCCAAGTGATGGCGAAAAATTTCTTCAATATCCTGCTTTTGGGCTAGTCCTTCTAGCAAATCTGTAGTAAGATGACTCATAGGGAAGACCTCCTGTGGGTTTTGTGTGCTAACTCTATTCTACAGGAAAAGGTCTTCCTTTTTCTATGACCATCGTTTAGGTATATTCATTTACACAAACTATTTTACGCTCTCAATAAATATGAAAATATGAATTTATATATTTATTTACACGTATAAATATTGTAATATATAAATAAGGAAACTCTAATGCAAGGGAGGCCCTGATATGGCAATAACCATTACAATGGGGATACAAAAAGGTGGTAGCGGCAAATCGACAACAACTGGCATTTTGTCTCATCTTTTAGGTGAGGATGGTTATCGTGTACTAGCTATTGATATGGATTCTCAAGGGAATCTATCAGAACTATTAACAAACAAGCCGGCGAATAACTTTGTAGAACATTCTATTTTAGAAGCCATGCAATATAATGATCCTAAAAAATACATAGTAAACATTAATGATCACTTAGATTTATTAGCTGGAAACAATTTTCTAGCCACCTTTCCAAGATGGATTTATACAAGTAGACGATACACAGGGGAAAAAATACCTTACTCAGCCAACCCTAGCCTTATATTAAATCGTACGTTGGATGTAGTTGCTAATGAATATGATTTTATCGTCATTGATACGCCACCATCTTTATCAGAACAGACCACGAATGCACTAGCTGCCAGTGATTATGTGGTCGTGATGTATGAATGCTCGAACTGGTGCTATTCTGCCATTCCTAATTTTATGGACTCCATTACTGCTGCTCAAGATGTAAGTAGTAAAAACGTGGAAGCAATTGGTATATTACGTACAATGAATGACATTCGTCGTAATGATGCTAAAGCATTTAATAACTTAATAGCAGAAGACTATCCATCATTGGTGTTTGACACTATTATTACAAGAAAAGCCCCGATTGGAAGACTATCACTATACGGATTTGAAGATAATAAAGAATTGAACAAAGCTATTTATCAATATAAAACATTTTATAAGGAGTTGATAAACCGTGTCCGGAACAAATGATATTATGGAACAAAAGCGGGAAGAACAAAGGAAACATAGTGCTGCCCAAGCGATGAATCAGAATTTAAATACGAATAATTCCGACCCAGGCGAAAATGAACGCAAACGTTTTACGCTCGATATTCATAAAGATCTGCACTATGAACTAAAATTACAAAGTCTAAAACAGGGTAAAAAAATGTATGAATTAGTGGAAAAAGCGTTAAAGGATTACTTTAAAAATCCTTAACAAGTTAAAGTGGTATAAGATTCATGTAAAAAACGACTTAACTTATGAGAGTTTGGTCGTTTTTATTTAAAATTTCGTCTTTCTGAAAGATAAAAAGAGCAATAAAAATGGGGTTAATTTTCCTAGTTCCACAATACCAACTTTTATTAAACAATAAACATTAGGGAGGAAAATTGACTCAGAACGAATGTTCGTGTAATATGTAAATAACAATAGTCAAAAACACTAAGATCCGACAACAAGAACTACGACAAACTAATAAATTCGGTGAGGTGGAAAGATGGGGGTAACCAAAACAACTCCTTCTTTATTGGAGGACTTTCATGCGAGTATACAGAAAAAAGACCTTAATAAAGCCGCAGAACTTGATGATCAAATTCAAGAGCAGGAATTGAATCAAATTGAAGCTAGGAAAATATACCTACTCAATAAAGCGGAGTTCCAATTGTATCAGCAAAACATTTCCAGAGCTAAAAATACCATTTCCTATATAGAGGAACGGGTAGAAGATAGTGATCAATATAGCCACTATCGTATTAAATTTTTAAAAGGGCTGCAAAAATACTTTGAAAAAGATTACCATGAAGCACTATATTTTCTGAAATTAGCTAAGAACAATATGAATAAGATCAGCCCATTGGAACTTGCTGCATATTATTATCGTATAGCCAAGGTTTATTACAAACTAGACAAAATTGTTCTTTCTATTCAATGTGTCCAAATGGCTTATCAGATATACGAGCAAAATACAGAATACAAGATGATGGCCAACTGTTATATCCAATTAGCATCAAGCTATCAGGAGATAAAACGGTACACGGATGCTGAACGTTACTATCGACTGGCGCTTGAGGTGGGAAGTAAAGTAAACTACCAGCAATTAAACATGAAGATATATCTCAATATCGGTTTTCTATATAGTGAGCAAGATAAGCCAGAGGTTGCAGTCCGTTATCTTCAACAAGCTTTAGAGAGTTCAGATTCAGAGAACAGTAATTTTCATACAGAGATTTATTTCCTTTTAACAAAACAACTTTATATGTTGGATCGGATTGACGAAGGGAATAAGTGGTACAACTCGGGTATGGATTTATGCAAACAAACTAATAACCAAGAATACTACTGCCACTTCCGAGGACTAAAAGCAATATATAGTCCAGATCATAAGAAATTGTATGACTTCGAGTCAGAATTTATAAATATAGTAGATTACTTTATGGAAAAGAAATTATGGTATTCTGTGAGGGAATACAGTGAACTGTTAGCCACTTATTACCAAGACGTCGAGCAGTATGAACAGGCTTGTGAATACTATGACCTGATGTTGTTCGCTCGTGATAATCTACATTAATATTTTAAGAAGAAATCAAAGAATAACGACAAAAATGGCGGAGGTTTTCCTCCGTCATTTGTTTTCAGATTGTTGTTTGATGCGGTTTTTAAAAGTCATTTTAATAAGCTTGAATTGAAATTCACTACAATTATTAATGAAGTTTGCAATGGCCAATTCCACAACCTGACCAATAGTAGCGTTTGTGAAACCGGAAAGAAAGTTTGTATAATTAGGTAGGACTCGAAGCATTAAAGAGATTTTGTCATCATTCCATTTGAGGTTATGTTCGGTCATGACTTTTTTAAGTTCTATAATACGTTCGGTACTATAAACATCTGTCGTTTGTTCGAAATGAATAGGATTGTCTAATGTTTTTATATCATCACACATTTTCTCAAAAAGATGGGATTTATGAAAAGCAGGTATTTCCTCTACTTCATCAGCAATAAATAAATCAGATTCTCGGATCAAAGCATTTGCTAAAAAACTCTGAGTAGAAAAAACATCTGTACAAGAATCAAAGATATATTTGAACAGTGGATAAATTTTATAGGAAACTGGTTTGTGTATACCTCTTCGTTCTTTTTTATTCATCACTATACTCCTACATAAATAATTTATAAATATTAGTTTACATGTAAATAAGGTGAAATACAATATCGACTGTTTCAAAAGTAAGAAAATGGAATTAAAAGGAAAATCAAACTCGTAACAGAATAGGTATTATGTTACGAGTTTAATAGAATTTCTTGCCTAAAACATGGAATGAACGAAAATGATATGCTAAAATGAAGGCAGAAAACTCGTAACAGAAATTTTTTGGAAGGAATGTCGCTTATGGAGAGAGTTGTAACCTTTCCGAATCATCAAACATTAATCGAAGAATACAGGGAAATTTTATCGGGAAAATCTGATAAAACTTCAGATGCTTATATCAGATCTATCAGACAATTCATGGAATGGGTAATACAAAAACCGGGAAGTAATGGCATATTCCGAATGGAGTTATTTACCAAAACAGCAGTCGAAATGTTTATGGAAGAATTAGACCAACAAGGATATAGTGTCAATCACCGAAAACGAATGAAATCAGCATTATCCGGTTTCGCTAAATGGCTGATTGAAGAAAAAGAATTATTGGATAAAAATCCAACGTCTGATGTTGATATCCCAGTTCAGCCCCTCATGGCTCCACGTGAGTTAACGGATGACCAGCGTTTCATTTTGCGTAACCTTGTAGAACGAGAGAATGATGTTCGTGGACAAGCATTATTTGCACTTGGCTATTGGGCGGGCTGTCGTGTTAGTGATGTATCCTGGCTTAAAATGGACAATATCTATATCGGACCAAAAATCGGTTGGCTTAAAGTTGGCTATAAAAATGATAAGATGCGGGAGATTGATATATTAAATAAGGTAAGAAAACCACTCGAAGATTATTTGGAAAGTAGAAAAGATAACAACAGTCAATATGTATTTACATCACAACGGGCTGACCGACTGACGGAGCCCGGTATCCACCATTGGTTCCGTAACTTGCGAGCAAAAGCAACAAAAGACGAATGGGAGTACGTCCAAGATATAACGTTTCATGATCTCCGGCACGATTTTGCTCACCGTGCAAGAGAGGGTGGTTGGACACTCGAGGAAATTGCATATTATCTTGGCCATGTTACGAAACAGGGGATTCCGGCAATTGAAACAACGGTTCGTTATACGCAAGCTGGAAGGAAACAAATGAAAGAAAAACTGAAATGGATCAAAGGATAATTTAAATAAGGTGTGGATATTAATGAAAAAAACTATTGCAGGAGAGTTTATTTATCAGCCGTGTTCAATTTGTGGAACATGGGCAGATGATGGAGGATTTAAAGAAGGGCAATTTGTTTGCCACGATTGTTTGGATCACCAAAAGTCAACTACTGAAAACAACATATAATAAGGAAGAAATACGCATGTCTATTTTTAATGACCAACTAACAGATTTGGAAAGAAAGATACTCACTGTTTTGCAGCACAATAACAAAAAAGGGCGAATTCCTTCCCTTACAGAGTTGCAATTCCGGTTAGGGCATAGTGGTGACGAAATTCAAGAAATTGTAAATGATCTAATCGAACGTAGATGGATTGAAGTAGAAGATGGCGAGTGGATTGTGATTAGAAAGCTGTTCTAACTACCATCCTAGGTTACATGTAATATTCTGTTATGGCTAAAAGTGTCGTATTATGTTATCATTTCCAATAAATAAATAAAAAAACCCACCTATACATTTTATTTAATCTTTATCTAGTTTGACCTCTAGGAGATTAAATAAAATCACAGGAAGGCGGGATTCATTATATAATTCTATGGATAGTTTACCATATAGATAGAAAATGTCAAAATGAATCCTTTTTTCTTACATGTATTGTGATGGGAAGGAAGGAGAAAATTTATGTCAGATAACCAGAATAAAGGACAATTCAAATATTTTAGATACGTTGATACTGATAAAAAAGAACCGATCATTAGAAAAAGAAAAGGAAAAATTGAAAAATACGAAAAACAAGTAACAGACAGGGTCTACTTTAATCCTGAAGATGTTTTCCGTTTTAATCTAGAGAATATTACACCTTCTGTTTCTATCGATGATGGTGGAGGTTTCACGCAATACCATAATTATTTATGGCTGTGGACGCAGTTCATTGGTGGAATGCCAGTTCTAACATATATGGCTATCCGAAAATACATATTCGATTATGCGGATAGAGTAGGGGCCTCCGATGAATTTATTGCATTCCCTCCATTGCTCGTCATTTAGGAAGCAGCCTCAACAATATGACATACATTTTTGATGAACCGAGTGCAGGGCTCCATCCCGAAGAAGTGGCCATGTTAATAGACTTACTTAAAACACTTAAGGCACAGCACAATACAGTCATTGTTATTGAACACGACCTATCCATCATAAAAGTAGCCGATGAAATAATCGAGATGGGACCCGGGGCAGGTATCGACGGAGGAGAGGTTGTTTATCAAGGAAAATTGGAAGGATTGAAAAACGCGCAAACGGCCACAACGCTTAACTACAAACTTAACATCAACCAAGCTCCAAGAGAGATAACAAGTTATTTTTCGATGGAAAACATAAGTAAACATAACCTGAAAAATATCAGCGTAACTATTCCTGAAAAAGCCTTCGTTTCCATATGCGGGGTCTCGGGTTCAGGTAAAAGTTCCTTGATGTTGGAAGCATTCCCGGAAAAGTATCCAGATGCCATTATGGTATCTCAAGACAGTATAGGGGTCTCGAGCCGATCGACACTAGCGACATATATGGGGATCATGGATGATATCCGGTCCATATTTGCCAAAGAAACCGGACAACCAGCCGGATTGTTCAGCTTTAACTCGTTAGGAGCATGTCCTGTCTGTAAAGGAAAAGGCGTCGTCACGCCAGATGTAGCATTTGCAGATCCAGTGACGATTACGTGTGAAGCGTGTGGCGGTACCAGATATTCTGATGAAGCGTTGTCCTATCGATATGGCGATAAAAATATAGTAGAAATCTTAGAATTAACGATAGACGAGGCGATGAACTATTTTAACAAGCCTAAGATCGTCAAAAGCGTGAATACCCTAAAAGAGGTAGGATTAGGATATCTAACTTTAGGGCAAACGACAAGCTCTTTAAGCGGAGGGGAAGTTCAGCGTCTAAAACTCGCCAGCCATTTAAAAAAGGAAGGACAAATCTACATATTGGACGAGCCTTCCTTAGGATTGCACATGAATGACAATAAACAACTGTTAGATGTGTTTCAAAATCTCGTCAACAAAGGCAACTCCGTTATTATCATTGAGCACAATCCATACTTTATAGCGGCAAGTGACTGGGTAATCGAATTAGGTCCAGGAGGCGGAAAAAAAGGCGGGCATATTATCTTTGAAGGCACACCGGAAGAGATGTTAACGGCCGAAACATTGACGGCGAAATGGCTAAAGTAAGTGCCAGGCACATGCACCATTCAGAATTGCGTGTGCCTGGCACTTCACGTTAGCCTAGCATTTCATGACCAAAATAGAAACATCACTTAAAGCCTTAAGGGAATGGCGATCACGTGGCTCCATATGCAGAATATTTTCTGCATTGACGATTTGCGGCTCTTGATTAACTGTAATCTCCACATTTCCGTGTTTCACGAAAACAAATACATGCTTTGGTGAATAATGTTCACGAACAATCTCGCCTTTCTGAAGTTTAAGATGCATAACCTCTCGTTCATTATCTCGGAAAATTCGTTTTCTATCGGATGGTTTTGTTATTTCATGAGATACAGAATAAGTATCCATAGTTGTCACTGCCCTTCTCGAATTGCTAAATGTATATATATATCATAGTGTAATAAAGACTTTCATATTATTGAGTGATATAAACCACACTTTTTTGGACATACCTGTACGAATTTTTGTATTTATCAAGCTATTAATTGACAATTTTTATAATTATCTGCAATACTAGAGAGACCGAAATAGGAAAATTTTGTGTAAAAGGAAGGAATTCGTGGAATAAGGTGAAAAAACGTTGTCTATAGTATAGATAGTGTTTTTTCTGTCAAACTGCAGGTGGCCTTTTTCCGCGTACTATGTTTTAAATAAAGTTATCATCTTTATGAGAAAACGTGTGATTACAGAACACTCAGTTGACCATGTTGAAAGCTGTATTCCAATGAACCAGAGGACGACGCGGTGGTTGGGTGACAGAAGGGGTGATTCACTCCGCTCGTGAAATGTTGTAACCGTTAACTTATATCGGAAAATGGAGGGAATGTATTTGGCTGATCATACCATTGTAACCATTGATGGTCAGGAGTATTTAGGTGATCCCAATGGTAATTTGTTGGAGCTTTTGCGTTCGGAGGAAATCGAGGTTCCGGATGTTTGTTATCATCCGAACCTCGGTCCGCTTCAGACTTGTGATACGTGCATTGTCGAGGTGAATGGGGAACTGCAACGTGCTTGTGGGACAACAATTGAAGCCGGTATGCAAGTAAATACCACAATCGAGGATGCTAAGATTGCCCAGAAGCTAGCGATGGACGAAATTATGAGCAACCACGAGCTATATTGCACGGTTTGTGATTACAACAATGGGACGTGTGAAATCCATAATAGTGTGAGAGATCTAGGGATTGAACATCAAGACAAACCATTTGCAACGAAACCTTATGAAGAGGATAATTCAGGTTCCTTTTATCGTTATGACCCAAACCAATGTATTCTTTGCGGGCGTTGTGTGGAGGCGTGTCAGGATCTTGAAGTGAACGAAACCTTGCTGATTGATTGGGACCGCGAACAGCCGCGTGTCATCTGGGATAACGATGTACCTATTGACCAGTCATCATGCGTCAATTGTGGTCAATGTGTAACTGCATGCCCTTGTAATGCCTTAATGGAGAAATCCATGCTCGGTGAAGCAGGTTATTTGACTGGACCACAGCCTGGTACATTACGTTCCATGATTGAATTTACGAAGAAAGTAGAGACTGGCTATGGTTCTTTAATGGCTATTTCTGATTCGGAAGCAAAGATGCGGGAAGATCGAATTGAAAAAACGAAAACCGTATGTACATATTGTGGCGTCGGTTGTAGTTTTGACGTTTGGACAAAGGGCCGAAAAGTTTTGAAAGTACAACCACAGGCAGAATCCCCGGCGAACGGTATGGCAACATGTGTCAAAGGGAAATTCGGCTGGGATTATGTGAATAGTGAGGAACGCTTAACGAAGCCACTCATTCGTGAAGGCGACCATTTCCGGGAGACGGAATGGGAAGAGGCTATCCCTTATGTGGCTCGTCGATTCCAAGAAGTCAAAGACAAAGAAGGTGCCGATGCGCTTGGTTTTGTTGCGACATCTAAGGAGACGAATGAAGAGTCGTATCTTACTCAAAAATTCGCCCGCCAGGTGATTGGTACGAATAATGTGGATAACTGTTCTCGTTATTGTCAATCTCCGGCAACAAAAGGGTTGTTCCGCACGGTCGGTTACGGGGGTGACTCCGGATCGTCTGATGATATCGCAAAGGCGGAGCTGATCATCACCATTGGATCTAATACCGCGGAGGCTCACCCGGTTATCGCATCAAAAATTAAACGCGCTCAAAAATTACACGGTCATAAACTATTCGTCTTTGATCTCCGCAAACATGAAATGGCCGAACGAGCGGATAAGTTTATGAGTCCAACACCAGGAACCGATTTGGTATGGCTGCAGGCGGTGACGAAATATATCTTGGCCAGGGTTGGGAGGACAAGGATTTCTTACAAAACCGGGTTAACGGATTGGAAGATTACCTCCAAAGTTTGGAAGGGTATACGCTTGAGTATGCGCAAAACGTAACCGGAATCCCAGTAGATACTTTGATAGAAGTGGCCGAAGCAATCCACGAATCAGAATCTGTTGCGATTTGCTGGGCAATGGGTGTCACCCAGCAAAAGAACGGTAGTGATACGTCAACCGCGATTTCCAATCTATTGCTGGTTACCGGAAATTACGGCCGTCCTGGTGTTGGTGCTTATCCACTTCGGGGGCATAATAACGTTCAGGGTGCCAGCGATTTTGGAAGCATGCCGGATTGTTTCCCTGGTTATCAAAGCACGAAGGATGATGAAGTACGCGCTCGTTATGAAAAAGCATGGGGTGTCGAACTGAAGAAAGAACGCGGTCGCGACAACCATCAAATGGTTGAGGCGATCCATAAGGGTGACTTGAAATCGCTGTGGATACAAGGGGAAGAGATGGGCATTGTTGATGCGAATGCCAACCATGTCCAGGCTGCTTTCGAAAAACTCGATTTCTTCGTTGTCCAGGATTTGTTTTTATCCAAAACAGCGGAGTTTGCTGACGTTGTTTTACCATCTGTTCCAAGTCTTGAAAAAGATGGAACGTTTGTCAATACAGAGCGTCGTATCCAACGGTTGTACCGCGCGCTTGATCCGACTGGCGATGCCAAGCCGGACTGGGTCATCATTTCCATGTTAGCGAAAGAAATGGGCTTTGACTGGGGCTATTCGCATCCGAGTGAGATTATGGATGAAGTCGCTTCCCTTACACCGTTGTTTGCGGGAGTCAGTTACGAGCGACTTGAGGGTTATAACAGTTTGCAATGGCCTGTACACGCTGACGGTACCGATGAACCTGTTTTGTTTGTGGAATCATTCCCGTTTGATGACGGTAAAGCCAAACTGTATCCAGTTGAATTCGTTGAACCGGTAGGAGTAGATGAGGAGTTTGACTTGCATATTAACAACGGACGTATATTGGAGCATTTCCATGAAGGGAACATGACCTATAAGTCGGAAGGCATCACGAGAAAGACACCATATTGTTGGATTGAGGTGTCGCCGGAGCTTGCGGAAGATCGCGGCATCAAGAGTGGCTCCTTCGTTCGCATTATCTCTGAATCCGGATCGGTCAAAGGGCATATTACGGTGACAGACCGCGTCCAGGGGAAAGAATTATACATTCCCATGAACGATAATAACGAGCTCGCTATCAACAAACTGACAAACAGTGATGTCGATTGGGCGACCAATACACCGGCTTACAAGGATACACGAGCGAAGATGAAAGTCATTAGCGTGGAAGGGGAAGATCCGATTCCGCATAATAACCACCGTCGCGGTAATCGACAGCCGCAAATTAGCGTTCGTGTTGAGAAAAAATGGGCACGTGACGATTACGTATTCCCAGGTGAAAGGGTGAGAGCGCATGGCAAAGCAAATAACAAACATTAAGCGTCTTTCCGTTGACGAAGAAACAAGACGGCAAAACGATTTAAATGAAGTGGAAGCCGCCATTGCGGACAATAAGGAGGCGGTACTTGAAGCTATTACGTTGACTCGCCATTTACATGACAAGGGATTACTGGCTATTCTCAACGGGGCACTGTCTCAAGGAGAAGAAGTGTTGGACATTGCAGTAAAGGAAATTAACAAGCCGCAAAATTCCCGTGTTATTGAAAATGGTGTAGGACTTGCCATGCTGTTAGGAACACTTGATGTGGACCGGTTGAAAGTGTTGACAGAAAAATTAAACCAGGGCGTGCGGGTCGCAACTGCGGATAGAGCCGAAGCAGATGGCCCCGATAATGTCTTTCAATTGATGAAGTTACTGAAAGACCCGGAAGTTAACCGTTCCATAGGTCTGTTGGTGAACTTTCTCAAAGGGATGAGTCGTGATTGATGAAAAAGACCAGCCAATGTGCTGGTCTTTCTTTCTAGTGTGAAAAGTCGGCTGGTGCCCCTCATTAGTGACTTCATTGGCTCTTTTTGTGTAGCTTAATTTTTGACTGATCGACAATATTCGGGAAGTGCCAAGTACCAAATGGTTATTCCAGCACAACCTTTTTCTCTTCTCTTGCTGACTGGCGAATGGCGTCCAGCACTTTCTGGGTGGTTTGACCATTTTCAAAATTGGCAAGTGTCGTATGTTTTTGGCCTGTCCGAAGTGTTTCGTGCAAGGCATCGAGCATGGGCTTGAAACTGCTATAGTGCGAGGCTACCGCTGCAGATACCGTATCCGGTGCAGTTAGGCCCGGATCAAGGGAGACCTCTTCGAACGGTTGTTCACCACTTGAGACGAACAGGCTGGTATCGTCCAGCATAACCAGAGTACTTTGATCCCCAAACACTTCTAGTCGTTTCGTATGTGACGCCTTGCGTGCGGCAGAAATTAAATCCAGCATGACGGTCGAATTATTTTGAAGTGAACCAATAACCTGAAAGGCATCATCCGCTGTCCGATGCTCGACGTTTCCTTCTTCATCTGTGTATTCCGGCACATGGGTGATCAAATTAGCATTGAGTGCCTTCATGGAGCTGTTCGTCCACCAATGCAGAGAATCAATCATATGCGAGCCAAGTGCATTCAGAAGTCCTCCGCCATCTTCCTTTTGCCCAAGCCAGCCGCGCCTTTTCGACGTGAGCGGTGTATAAGCAGTGTGTGTGTACGCATATCTGATATGCATAACATTACCCAGGTCACCATTTTCTATCATTGCTTTCACTTTCATCTGTGCTGGAAGGAATCGAAATTCATGATTGATGAAGCCCCATTTCCCTGCTTGATCCCTGGCAGCAATCATGCCTTCTGTTTCGGCAGCATTCAGAGCCATTGGCTTTTCACACAAAACATGAAGGCCTTTAGCAAAAGCCGTTTGTACCATTTCTTCATGCGCAAAAACAGCTGAAGCCACTACCAGAAGATCTAGGGATTCCTGCTCAAGCATCGCTTTCCAGTCGGTATATATGTTATCAATACCGCTTAATTTTCGAGCAGAATCCACATTCCCTCTCACACTGGCAATAGCTACAACTTCAAACCCGTTATGTAAGTTCATCATTGGCGCGTGCACTCGTGCCCCGAAGCCGGTTCCAATAATGCCAACCCTATAATTAGTCACACGAATCATTCCTTTTTGTTAGTTTGAATGGATACATTACAAAGTGCTGAGCTTTCAATCCCAGTGGACTGGATAGTTTTCTTTCATCATATCATGAAAAATATCTGTCTTCCTAGCAGACAGATTCTGAAAGGCTTGATTTGTCATACGTCCATGTGTAAAAATGCTTCTTTTACATAAATACCCGTTTTACTGCCGGCTTTGGGTGGTCTATAATAGATTCTTAAAGAAAAAGTAAAGATGGGAAGTGCCTATGTCTAAGCGAAAGAATAGTGACTATAAAAAGCCTGATAAACCATATAATCAATCTGGCAAACCATACAGGAAGCAAGGTTCGGCAAAAGGGAAGCAAAAAGGTGGGTCTGCGGTTGCTGATCCGCGCCAGAAGGCTATAACTGCGAAAGTGACTTGCTCAGGTCTGACCAATGAGGGCAAAGGTCTTGTTACGTGGGAAGGAAAGCAGCTGGAGGTAGCGTATCTGATACCAGGTGAAACGGCTGAGGTACGTGTGTCTAAAAAGGGGCCGTATCTTAACGCGGAGCTAAAGCGGATAATCAATCAGTCTAAAGACCGTGTCAATCCGCCATGCCCGTATTATTACGAATGCGGGGGATGTCAGCTGCAGCATATGAGCAACCAGGCGCAAGGTCGTTTTAAGCAAAACACCATTGATGCGATAATGAAACCGTTCGGAAAGCCGGAAGCCATTTTGACGATGGACCAACCGTATGACTACCGGAATAAAAGCCAGATGACGTTTGGTCAGAATAAAGATCGGCAGGTTATCGGCGGGTTGTACGCCCCGAGCACCCATCAGATCATCCCAATGGACCGGTGTCTTATTCATGATCCAAAAGCGGACGAGATCGTGCAAACAATTAAGGGTATGATGAAATCTTTTAAAATGAAGCCGTACAACGAAGATACCGGCCATGGCTTTCTAAGGCATATCCTGATAAAGATCGGCAAGGTCAGCGGTCAGATTATGGTGGTGCTTGTAGCAGCTTCACCCGTCTTCAAGGGCAAAAATAATTTTATAACAGCCTTGCGTAAAGCCCATCCTGAAATTACGACACTTTTGCTGAACGTCAATAAACGGGATACCAGCATGGTTCTGGGTAATCAGGAAAAGGTTTTGTTCGGTAAGGGGACGATCACAGATACCCTCTGCGGAATGACATTCGAGATCTCGGCGAAGTCTTTCTATCAGATTAATCCGGTCCAGACCGAAAAATTATATAAGAAGGCGATTGAAATGGCCGATCTGACTGGAAAGGAAACGGTGGTGGATGCGTACTGCGGAATTGGTACCATCAGTCTGATTGCCAGTCAGAAAGCTGGAAACGTTATTGGCGTAGAAATGAATAACGATGCGGTTCGTGACGCCATTCGGAATTCAAAACGTAACGGTGTAAAAAATGCACGATTCTATCAGGGAGATGCCGGCGAGTTTATGGTGCAAATGGCAGCACGCGGTAAAAAAGCCGATGTGGTGCTTATGGATCCGCCCCGAAGCGGAAGTGACGAAACGTTCCTAGCAAGCGTCGTCAAGCTGCAGCCGAAGCGCGTGGTATATGTGTCGTGTAATCCGGTAACACAGGCGCGGGATCTAAAGTACTTAACGAAGAATGGGTATACGGTTGAAGCTATTCAGCCAGTGGATATGTTTCCGCAAACCTACCACGTTGAAGCTGTTACAAAATTAGTTTTAAAAGAAAATTAGGTAGCTGGAGTGAAATGAGTAATTAAAATAAATTATTTACTATCAATAATGAAAAAGTCAAGATAGATAATAAATACTTGCGGCAGCATCCTTTTTCATATTTTTGGTATAAATTTTTATGAGTGGCTTGCACTAGTAAAATAATCATTATAGATAAACGATGAAGGTATTATGGAAGCAACCGGTTTCTAATTATACGTGTTATTGTTGGTCTTTACTATTCAGCACACGGGGCACAAAAAAGCATTGGGGTGGTTTGACGGCAACAGTGCTGCCAAAACAGATGCGTTCTTTGATAGAAAGAGTGGGCGAACCAAGGTTCCTCTAGGAAGTCAATAAGATAGAAAGTAATCCACCGAGAATCTCAAGGGTGGATTATTTTTTTGATTAAATGTGTAAAAATAGAATACATAATGTATTTCAAACCAAAAATACACTTTTGTGCCAAGAAAATACTATTATGATCTGTATCGCCTCTTAATAATGGTATTTTAGCCCCTTCATAAACATAAATCCCATTTTGACAATAAATGGCGGTCTGTATATGGTATATGTAGTTACACCCCTTATTACCTCTTTGTTCATCTTCCGGTCGAAGTTAAACACTAATGAATTACTCCTACGTATTTGCCACCGAATATTTTGTAGTTTTCCAATTCAATAGCAATGAATATGCATTACAAAATTTTATACAGAAGGAGCTGTTATGGATGGGTCATGATATTCTCGGTTACAACAAATCTGGGGAAAATGTTGCTTATCTGCGCTTTAGCAAGAATGATGTTAATTCCTTAGTAGTTTATTGTTTACTAGAGTCCAGTGATTATTTTGCAGGTGTGAGCGGGACAGGTGATAGTGTAAGCTTTACACAACAACAGATGGAAAAGGCGCTTGAAAACTATAACAGGCATATGATTATTTATCCAGGCAAAAAACATTTTGAAACATGGCAACGAAATGAAATACTAAAATTTCTTAAAAACTGTTTGGAAATGACCAAAAAAGAGCGAACAATACAAGTTTTATTCGGTTAATGTGAAATAAAGAACGAACAGGTAAATTGGCAAGCACTTGGTTTGTTTCATTCAAGACAAATGGTGATCACATTTATGGTGCGAAACAAGGTTGTGCTAATCTTATGGTGACGGGTACGGAAAAACCGTTTTGATTGGGAGGGTGAGCGAGAGGTTATTGCCATATAATTATCGGCAAGGGATTCCAATTCATCAATGGATAGACAAAAGAAGAAGGTTTATAAATATATGCATGAACAAGCATGGCAACATTAGCGGTTACTCCGTTTTTGCTGCCATGCTTTCTTGCTTAATTTAATTTTGCTTTCGCATTCCAGTAGTTATTTGCAGCTGCCACTGTTTGAAAGTGGATAGCTATAACTTCCTGTTTATGTACGAAATGGGTACTTTTACGAAAAAAGCCCGCACATGAATCCCCCCACATCAAGCTTAGCCAAGTGGGGGTAGTTCTTAGTATATGGTCTATCGAATCCAAATGTTCTCTTTAACCTTTTGTTTCAGATTTAAAGTTTCTATCAATGATTTTCGTCGAATACCATTACAAGATTTTGGAGGAGGTACTTTCTTTTTTTATGTTGATAGTTCTTTGCGGCAGAAGGGAATTATGATTTAATTTGAGTCGCCTGAAAATGCAGGGTCAAACCTCAACGAAAGAACTGTTGTTGTTTGCTCCTTCATTGATTTCATCTTTAGTTTTTATGTTCCTTTGGTATTTAAGAATTAAAACATCGAGTTCTTGGCTACATTTTAATGTATCCGCACTTTCCATACCTTGAATATTCGCTGTCTCTATCATTTGTTTTCTTTTTTGCTTAATCACCTGGAATAACATTTCTGGCGTATCATAACCTGAGTGTGTCATAGAATCTCCTCAATTGCCCTTTTAATTATATTAGGTATATTATACTACATCCAAATTCCTGATTTGTGTCAAAAAGGTGAAATTAAAGTGACAAAATTATAGAAACTTGTATTCTTCTGTATCTAATGATTTAATAAAGAATTGTTATAGTTGGGTTAATCATATTAATAGTGAAAAAAGTAAGTACAGCTAGAATTGGAAAAAGCAAATGTAAATATGGCTCCCAATTCCAATATGGATGTCGTTATTGACTGGGAAAACAATCCATTGGAAGAAGGAGACTATCGCTTGGAACTTCAAGCTAGTAATGAAAAAGATGAATGGAAGTGGGAAAAAGTATTTACAATCGGTGAAGAAGCAAAAGATTTTAATAAGGAAGCAGTTGAACTGGAAACCAATAATAACCGTAAAGCATGGTACATTGCTGGAATATCCGTGTTGATCATTATCATTCTAATACTGTTAGTTTACATTTGGCGGCTGAAAAGAACGGGAAAGTAGATAATCAGCAAGGATAACCTTGAATAACACCTTAGTAAATAATTTATCTTGTACTTTCATTTGATCAAAATGAGTTAAACGAAACCCCTGCAGCCAAGTTATTTGGTGCAGGGGTTTTCAGTATAAGCGCCACAGAGACAGCAGCGTTATTTAGAGGCTATTCATGCTTCCATGTACCCTAAGAGGAAAGCTTATCATCCTCATGTATATCTTGTGGTTCCTCTGTAAGGTAATACATTCCTTTTGTAGCTAAAGCCAGTAGAACGGTTAGGATTGCCGCGAGAATTGCTGCGAAAATGGCTGCTGTATTTTGCAGAAATGCCCCCATGTAGCCTAGTGCTGCTATTGTTCCCAAACCACTGCAAATAAGCAGAGAGACCACACCAACGGGATTCCATTTATGCAGGAATTCCTGTCTGGCTTCATAATAATTAGGACCGATTTTCAGTAGTTTTTTAACAAACAATGCATCACTAACTAAAATAGCGGCCCAGACTAATAAAAAGACGCCTTGAAATGTCATCACCTTGTCCAGATAATCGACGATGCCGCCTAGCATAAGAACCATCGCAGTAACACCGGAAACGACTACCCAAAAACGTCTTCCGGGGGTAAAGTTAAAGATATTCTCGAAAAAATTGGAAAGTGATAGAGAACCACTATAGATGTTTGTAATATTAATTCTTATTTGCGTTAACATGGTAAACAATGCTCCGCCGATTCCTAGCAGAAGCACAATATAAACTCCCGGGTTTGCCTCGCCAAGGCGAACGCCAAACCAAATACCAAGGCCACCCATGATACCAAAGCAAAAAATCTGTGGTATAAAGCCAATGGCTACTGAACCAATTTTAATATCTTTCGGTTTTAGGAATCGGGCATAGTCTGACGCTAACAATGCTGTCAGTCCCATTATTCCATGGTGCATTCCCATACAAAGCAATAGCGCTTCTCCGCCTAACTGAACGCCTTTTGGCATAAACGCTAGAATAGAACCATCATTAACAGGGGGTGTAAAGATGGACACGATAATTGCTGTAACCAGAAAAATTCCGAAGATCGGTAAAGACCATTTTTGTAATTTGTCTAACTGTTTAATACCGAACCAATTCAGTGGGATAACGATTGATCCGAAGAAGACGATTAACGTCCATTCAGGTATGGCGGGAAAGAAAGTGTGAATCGCGGAAACCAAAATTAATCCTTCGAACGCACAATACATAATAAAATTGGATGCGTATATTAGTGAGGTAAGCGATGCCCCAATATAACCGAATCCACCGCCGCGCGACAGCAAATTGACATTCATACCGGACTTTGCTGAAAGATAGGCAATGAATGTACCTAAAATACCTGCAACAATAATGGCGTATATAGCCGAAATTATGGCGTTGGCTGCCCCGAACTGAAGTGCCATAACACTTCCCATTTGAAAATAAAAAATGGCGGTGGCGATACCAAATGTAATGTTCGTAATACTTAACCAGCCCATATTCCTTTTCTCACGAGGTACTTTATTCAATGAGTAATCAGTATCCGCTTCATAGTTTGTAGCTACTTTTTCACTCATGCATATCAACTCCTCTTTGTTTTTTTAGCTATTCATACCATGTCCCCCTATAATTTGTGCATCAATTCACAAATTAGTTGTTTTTGTTAAAAGACTGTTTCCACTGACACACATCTACTATCATAACAATAGTAAATTAATAATCAACCCCCGGTGGTCTAAGGAAAGCTATAATGCCTCCAGTTGTCCCTTTACCTCGTCATGGGACACCCCTTGATGGGCTGGCCTACAGCGATTTCACATCTAATGTTCGGATAAAATCAACAAATGCTTTCACGATATTCATTTGCATGGAGTCTTCCTGATAATACATCCATGTCTTGCGCGTAATGATGTCACCTGTGGGATGATACAGCGGCTTGGTCACGAGTTCCGGATGGGGGCGTACGACAAGATTGGCCAATATGGCATAGCCTAACCCATTGACAATCATTTCCTTGCAGGTTTCCACCTGGCTCACCCAGATATTGATATCCGGATTTTGTTTGTATTGGCTGTACCACCAGTTATCAACGATATTCCGCATTTTTTCATCAGTATGATAATCAATCCGTGGCATTTCAGGAAGACTTTCCCATGTGAATTCCCACGGAGAGGCGATGCATATTTCTTCTTCATAAAGTAATTCTTTTCGGTCATGCCAGCTGTAGTCCCCTTTGATGAAGCTGATGTGCACATCATGATTTAAGATGCGCCGGTGCATTTCACTGCTCCAGCCGGTTACGACCTGGAACTCCACATTCGGATATTTCTGTTTAAACAGGCGCAGTAATTTGGGCATTTTGTTTCGCGCGAAGAAATTAGAAGCTCCGACTCTTAATGTTCCGGCAACTTGCTGTTTCATGTTATGCAGTTTTTCCTCGATTCTTATTTGTTCATGCAGCATTTTTCTGGCATGGTGAGCAAGCTCTTCTCCCTCAGGTGTGAACGTTATCCCACGTTGCTTGCGAATAATAAGTTTTACCCCGTAATATGCTTCCAGACTCTGTATGCGCGATGTCAATGTGGGTTGAGATAAGAACAACCGCTTTGCCGCCTGTGTAATGTTTTCTGTTGCATATAATGCGTCAAGCATTTCCCAATCTTGAAATTTCACGATGAGACCTCCTTATGCTCCGAGTGAACAGGCGGTCCGCCCGTCCACCCTTTTCTATCAACCATATCTTAATCTGATATTGAAAAGATCTATGCCCAATGATTAAAATTATGTATTTTCCTAATTGCTAGTTTAATTGTATAATAAAAGCATAATATGTACAAATTTTCAGATGAATGTAGGTCTAGGATATGGTAATAGAAAGATAATCTATCAAATACAAGGGGGATTATCATGAAAGCACAGGATACATTTGTTCCAGGGTTAGAAGGGGTTGTTGCTGCTGAGACAGGAATCTCTCTTTTGGATACGGAAAAGGAGAAGATCGTTATCAGGGGCTATGATTTGATTGATTTATCAGCGAGCAAAACCTATGCTGATTTGGTTTACTTGCTGCTGGAGGGAACGATGCCGACTGATGCAGAGAGACAGGCGGTTGAGTTAAAATTGAAGAAAAATTACGATGTACCTCCAACCGTCACGGATATACTTAAGTTATTGCCGAAAGAAACGCACCCGATGGATGGACAGCGGACTGCGATATCCGTCTTGGCGGGGTACGATAAATCGCTTGATGATCGGTCGTTGGATGCGAATAAAAATAGGGCTTACGAACTTTTGGGGCAGCTTCCGGCGATTACAGTGAACAGTTACCGGATTTTGAATCAGCAGGAAGCGATAGAGCCGGATCCGCAGCTGTCATACAGTGCCAACTTTTTATATATGATTACAGGCAATAAACCTACCCAAATGCAAGCAGAGATTTTTGATCGTTCACTTCTATTGTATAGTGAACATGAAATGCCTAATTCAACATTTACTTCAAGAGTAATTGCCTCCACAAACGCTGATATGTATGGTGCGTTATCCGGAGCGGTTGCCTCCTTGAAAGGGAATTTGCATGGCGGTGCGAATGAAGCGGTGATGCACATGTTGAATGAAGCAGGTTCCGTAAGCGAGTTTGAGGAATTGCTCCGAGACAAGTTGAAACAAAAAGAAAAAATCATGGGTTTTGGACATCGTGTTTATATGAAGAAGATGGACCCAAGGGCATCCATGATGAAACAATCTCTGAAGCAGTTGTGTGATCTTAAAGGTGATTCACTGCTTCTTGACATGTGTGAAGCAGGAGAGAAGCTGATGGCGGAGGAAAAAGGTTTGTATCCGAATCTTGATTACTATGCCGCTCCGGTTTATTGGATGCTCGGTATTCCGATTGCCTTGTATACACCAATCTTCTTTAGTTCGAGAACGGCAGGTTTGTGTGCGCACATTATCGAACAGCATGAAAACAATCGTTTGTTCAGGCCAAGGGTGAAATATACCGGAGCACGATATGAGTAATTTGCTACTATTTCAGTATAGCATACAAAATGAAAACATCTGGTGAAAGGAAGTTTGTTGATGGAAAAAGTACAAGAAAAACCTGTTGCAGATGCGATTTTGGATGAGATCGCTGATTATGTGATGCATAAAGAGATATTAAGTGAAGAAGCATTTAAGACTGCCCATTATGTATTGATTGATACGTTAGGATGCGGGATACTTGCATTAAATTATCCTGAATGTACAAAACTTATGGGACCGATCGTGCCGGGGACAATGGTGCCAAATGGGACGCGTGTTCCAGGAACATCTTATGTGCTTGATCCGGTGCAGGGTGCATTCAATATTGGTGCTATGATCCGCTGGTTGGATTACAACGATACATGGCTGGCCGCTGAATGGGGACACCCTTCCGATAATCTAGGAGGAATCCTAGCCGTTGCTGATTATGTCAGCAGGGAGCGCATTCAAAAGGGACAAGATCCGGTAACTGTTCGGGAAGTGCTGGAGATGATGATTAAGGCACATGAAATCCAAGGTATCCTTGCTCTGGAAAACAGTTTGAATCGTGTTGGGCTTGATCATGTATTATACGTGAAAGTGGCCACAGCCGCCGTCGTTACAAAAATGTTAGGTGGCAGCAAACAGGAAATTATCAACGCATTATCTCATGCATGGATTGATAATTCCAGCCTACGCACATACCGTCATGCACCGAATACCGGCTCCCGCAAATCGTGGGCGGCAGGAGATGCCACTAGCAGGGGAGTTCGTTTGGCAATGATGGCTGTCAAAGGAGAAATGGGTTATGAAACGCCATTATCCGCACCTGGATGGGGTTTTCAGGATGTATTATTTAATAAACAGGAACTTGTATTGCCGCAGCCATTGAACAGTTATGTTATGGAAAATGTATTGTTCAAAGTATCTTTTCCAGCTGAATTTCATGCTCAGACCGCTGCTGAAGCCGCTGTAGACCTGTACCCACAGGTTAAAGGCAGACTGGATGAAATCGATAAGATAACTATCACGACACATGAATCCGCAATCAGAATTATCGATAAACAGGGGCCACTTTATAATCCAGCAGACCGAGACCATTGTATCCAGTACATTACAGCTGTAGGGCTAATAAAGGGTACGATTACGGCGGAAGATTATGAAGACTGGGCGGCCGCTGATCCAATGATTGACCAATTGCGTGAAAAAATGGTTCTGACAGAAAACGAGGCATACACAAAAGATTATCTTGATCCGGATAAACGCTCAATCGCCAATGCGGTGCAAGTTCATTTTCATGATGGCACGGTAACTGATAATGTGGAGTATGAATACCCATTGGGCCACAGATTCCGCAGAGATGAGGCAATGCCGGCATTAAGAAAAAAGTATGTAAACAATCTGGCAACCAAATATTCAAAAAAGCAATTGCAGGAAATAGAAGAAGTAAGTTATGATTATAAAAAACTTTCAACGATGAAAGTCAACGAATTTATGGAACTTTTTGTTCCAACGTCAGTATAAACTGATGGATGACCTTTTAAGAATAATTTCGGCACTCGCTATCAGACAAGGCGAGTCCGGCGTTTTTGTAAAGTGAGAAGGAGGAAGAAAAGACATGGTATGGATAGTTGATCAGTCCGCAACACAGGAGGAATTAGCAGATCAATTTAAAGAACTGATCAGGAAGGAGGAAATTTTACAGATTCCCGGTGCCCATGACGCCATGGCCGCGCTGGTGGCAAAAAAGTCAGGTTTTCAATCCCTTTATTTATCTGGGGGGGCATATACTGCAAGTCTCGGTTTTCCTGATTTGGGAATCGTTACCTCAACGGAAACGGCAGGACGGGCCAAAGAACTAATCCGCGCTGCCAATCTACCGGTATTGGTCGATATAGATACTGGTTTCGGGGGCGTTTTAAATGTCGCGCGTACAGCAGCTGAAATGTATGAAGCAAAAGTGGCTGCGGTTCAGATAGAAGATCAGCAGCTTCCAAAAAAATGTGGACATTTGAATGGAAAACAGTTAGTGACAAAAGAAGAGATGGCCCAAAAAATCCAAGCTATTAAAAAGACAGCACCTTCTCTTGTTGTTGTTGCTCGGACGGATGCCAAGGCTGTTGAAGGAATGGATTCAGCTGTTGAACGGGCGGAAGCGTATATCGAAGCAGGTGCCGACGCAATTTTTCCGGAAGCATTACAGACAGAAGAGGAATTCCGTTTATTTGCATCAAAAATCGATGTTCCGCTACTTGCCAATATGACGGAATTTGGGAAAACACCATATTACAAAGCAGAGGAATTTCAGGATATGGGCTACAGCATGGTGATTTATCCGGTCACGTCATTGCGGGTAGCTGCCAAGGCATATGAACGGGTGTTCCAGGCAATCATGGAGGAAGGCACACAGAAGAATTGCCTTGATGATATGCAAACACGGCAAGAGTTATACGAAATAAACGGCTTGGATGAGTTTGAGGAGCTTGACGGTAATATTGCGAAGACCGTTTTAAGTGAAAAATAATTGTTAAAAACCTATTTTGAGTTTGAATATCTCAAAATAGGTTTTTTTATTAAAATGAGTTTTAGATTAGATGGTGGATGAATCTCCTTAAACAAGTAACATGGGATATAAAAACAGATTTGCCTCAAGAAGACTTAAAGGAGATAGTTAACAATGAAATTTCTAAACAAAAAGGAAATAAACTTTAAAGGAATAGTTTGTGGACCTGATGGATGTTGATTAGTATAGACGATAGTGTTCCAAGGTGTGTTCAAATAAATCTTTCAATAAAGAAAACCAAAAAAACTTGCTATTCACTCTATTTTTATATATGTGGCTTTTATATCCTTCAATTGTTATAATTCTTCTAATTCACTTTTGGAAAGGAGAGAAGGATGAATAAGCTGACATATAAAGAACTCATGTTCATTAGTCTTATGTTATTTTCCATGTTTTTTGGAGCGGGAAACTTAATTTTTCCAGCTTTCTTAGGGCGTTCGGCCGGAATGGAGATGTGGGTTTCCCTTAGTGGCTTTATTATTACAGCTGTAGGATTACCTATTCTGGGAGTAATCACGGTTGGGAAGGTTGGTAGCCTGAACACGTTATGTTCCCGGGTTCATCCTTGGTTTGCACTTGTTTTTCCGATTTTAATCTACCTTTCGATTGGTCCAGGCCTAGCAATCCCAAGGGCAGGAACGATTGCTTATGAAATGGGAATGAGTCCATTTTTGCCAGCAGATTTAGCGGATAAGCCAATGATGCTGTTTCTATATACTATTCTATTTTTCTCAATCGTACTAGGCTTAAGTTTATCACCATCTAAGCTTGTGGACCGATTTGGTAAATTACTCACGCCTATACTGTTAACGTTAATCTTCATCATTTTTATCAAAGCTGTTGTCACACCTATCGGGTCGTTCAAAACGCCGAATGCCACCTATGATAAGCATTCTTTTTTTCAAGGTTTTTTGGATGGGTATTTAACGATGGATGCCCTAGCTGCACTTGTTTTTGGGATTGTCGTAGTTAATACTATTCGTTCCAAAGGTATAACACGTTCGTCATTCATTTCTAAGTATATGATAGTTGCAGGACTTGGCGCCGGAGCGTTACTGGCTTCTATTTATAGTATTCTGGGTTATCTTGGTGCTTCCAGCTCTACAATAGGGGAGGCAGAAAATGGCGCGCAAGTGTTAACGATTGTCATGAACGCGTTATTTGGCCAAATGGGAACGGCGTTATTAGGTCTGTTATTCACGTTAGCTTGTTTATGTGTTTCGATTGGTTTGGTTATTTCATGTAGTCAATTTTTTTCCGGGATTTTTTCTGTCCTTTCTTATAAAGCTTGGACAGTGGTAATGACCATTGCCAGTCTGGGCGTAGCAAATTTGGGATTGAATCAAATTCTAGCAGTCTCAGAACCAATATTGGGTGCAATCTACCCGATAGCTGTTGTTCTCATTATACTAGGATTGCTTGGGAACATTGCCCGGTCAGTCTATCTTTCAACCATTGTGTTTACAGGTTTATTCAGCTTGACTGAAACAATAAACCATATCTTTTTACGTGATTCATTAGATGAACTATTAGCATATATCCCACTATATCAGGCAGGAGTCGGTTGGATACTACCCGCTTTGCTTGGATGTATGGTCGGGTTAGTCATCTCTGTATTGTACAAGCCGACTACAGCGCAGAACTTGAGTTATACAAAAGATATAGGTTAACGGAGCGCTGCAATAGTGAAAAATAAAATGGAGTATGCCACGACTGCAATGGCATTCTCCATTTTTATGTTTGAACATTAACTTATTCCGGAATAATTATTCATTTTAGTTACTGCGTTAAATCGATCTTTATATACGATGTGTTCTCTGTCAAACTTTCGTGGGGAATCAATTCCGGCTACCGCAGCCATTTCAAAAACACTTTGCCGCAATGCGATTAAATAGTTACATACGCGGAATTTCTTTTCTTCGACACTTAATCCATTTTGTAATTTAGGATCTGTTGTAGCAACACCGGCAGGGCATTTATTTGTATGACAAACCTGCGCCATAATGCACCCTACACTTAACATAAAGCCACGGGCAATATTAACCATGTCAGCACCTAGTGTTAAAGCCATTACTATTTTATCCGGTGTCAATAATTTCCCGGAGGCAATAATATGGGTGCGATCACGTAAACCATATTTTTTTAACATATCATCAAGTAATGGTAGTCCTGCAAATGTTGGTAAGCCAACTGCCTCTGCTAATCCATAGTAGGTTGCACCTGAACCACCATCTCCACCATCTAATGTTATAAAATCGGGTACGATATCTAATTCTTTCATGGTCTTAACATAGTCTTCAATTTGTGCTTCATCACCGATTACAATCTTAGTTCCCACTGGTTTGCCGCCGACATCCCGCATTCTATCTAGAAACGCTAATAAGCCTCTAGCATCATCGAATTCATGAAAACGATTGGGACTATTGATTGTCTCCCATGGTGTGACGTGGCGAATTTCAGCTATTTCCTCTGTCACCTTCTTACCATCAACATGACCGCCTCGCTGTTTTGCGCCTTGGGCTAGCTTTAATTCAAATGCCTTTATTTGTTTTATTTCACTTTTTTGTTTAAATGCTTCCCAGGAAAATGCTCCATCAACCGTACGTACACCGAATAACCCAGAGCTGACTTGCATGATCATGTCAACATCACCAGCCAAATGATAAGGCGAGACACTACCTTCTCCTGTATTCATCCATGTTCCTCCAGCAAGCCCCAACCCTTTTGACAAGGCTGTAATTGCATGATCTCCTAATGAACCATAGCTCATGGCGGATTGTCCGATGAACCCCTTAATTGTAAATGGGTTTCTAACGGTATGCTTACCAAGAATAATAGTGTCATCCTCGGCTAAGTAAAAAGGGTCTAAATCGCCTTTTTCCGTGTGTTCCTTACGACTAAATAAGTTTTCATTATCTATTTTGTATAATCTAGTATTAATTTTTGGGAATTGGTCGATTTTCATTTCTTCCTGTTGCTTAGGAAACATACTGTTGACGATATACATTCCTTCTTCATTGTATGGGCGCTCTGATCCATAACCAATCATCCGATCATTATATTTGGCTGCTTTATATACATACTCAAACTCTCTCCGGTTAAACGGCCTTCCCTCATTGTTGTTATGAAATAAATATTGTCTAAATTCCGGACCTACCTTTTCTAGGATATAGCGAACCTTTCCCAACACAGGGAAGTTTCTTAATATAGAATGTTGTTTCTGTTTTACATCGTGGGAATAGATACGTAGAAAAAAATATAGCGGTACAACAAGCGCCGCTCCTATGATTACGATAATAGTAATTAATAATCCATTTGTCATTAGATCAGCAACCTTTCTCAAACTTATGACACCTGTAAATAATTTAATATGATAATCCGATTGAATTTATTCTTTAGTCCTAAACAGAAAATCCATCACAACGCCAAACAGTGGTACACCATCAGTTACTAAAATACAGGAAAAAGTATAATGGCAAGGATTACTATAGCGTTAGCCACGGTGAACTTGACAAACCCCTTTATAATATAGTCAATGATACACACCTACCTTCCGCCAATAGATGAAATCGGCTTACGTTTTTCTCTTGATCTTACAAATGTGCTACTAGGAAATACTGTTCAATATTCCGTGTTACATCTCTTATTATTATAATAGTAAAATTTTAACTATAGGTAAAATTAATTATAATTATTTAAGTGATAAGTAAAGTGCTATGTAAGGGTGTGTAGTCGGGCCAATTTAGGAGCGGCGTTAGCAGCATTGTGACCAATCCTAAGAATAACCGCAGTGAAAGCAGGAACAAGGCGGGTTCTTACGTGATAATAGATGCCGAATAAGAGCGGTTGTTGGCGAAGGGTTTGATTGTAACCACTGAAGTGTAGGCTGGAAACCAGTTACTCCCGCAGCACTTGACGGCTTCGTTTCCGGCGTTGGTAGGTCGCAAACATTACACCGCCAACAATAAACAGTGAACCAATTATTTCCGGAGTGGTGATTGGTTTTTGCAGCAAAATAACTCCCATGATCATCGCAATGAACGGCTCCAGGTTGGATAAAATGGAGGCCTTGGATGCATCGGCATAACGGATGTTTTGATTCCATATCAGTGTTGCGATGCCATGAACTACAATTGCTGTCACGATCAGAAGTCCCCAGCCTTGCCAATCCTCGCTCAGTTCCACGGGATCATCCATGACAAATACGAAAGGTAATGACACAATAAAACCCGTGACATTGGAATAAAACGTTGTGATGACAGGACTTACGCGTTGTGACAACATACGTGTAATAATAATCAGAATGGCAAATGACACCATTGTGCCGACAATCCACAATAAACCTGGTTCAAAATAGAGTGTCGCTCCTCCTTTGGTCACCACAAAATAAATACCAATAATCGCCACAACGGATCCAAAGAGCATACGTGATGTGAATGTTTCCTTCAGAAAGGCAGATGCTAAAAATCCTGTCAATATAGGAGCTGTGGCAAGAATCAGTGCCGAAGAGGTGGAATCTGCCGTCACGAGTCCTTTAAAAAATGTTAGCTGATTGATAAATACCCCGACGACACCAAGCAGAAAGATCCATGCCCAATCACGGATTGAAATTTTCCGAAGTCCTTGTGTTGGTAAAATAAATATAATTAGGAAAAGGACGATGAACAATAATCGGAGTGATGTTAGAACGGCTGGCGAGAAGTCATTTACAAGTATTTTCCCGAAGACAAAATTGCTTCCCCAGGCGGTCACACAGAATGTCAGCCACATATACGTTTTGAGCATGGAATTCACCCTCCCTGTCTTCATAATGCTAACTGCTTCATTTTAGCCAATTTAAAATACGCTCACAAATAAAACAGCTTATCCACTCTCATTTCTTGGCTAACCAACATAATTATAATAGCTATCTATTGTATCCGGAGCAATTTTGGTTAGTTATACGATTAAATCTGTAGTAAGATGTTCGTTAGGGAAAACCTCTGCAGGGTTACATAGGTCTGCTAGTTGAAGGAGTTGTTACGGTGGTATATGTATGGTTCGTATTAGCAGCTGCGGTAACGGTTTTTACGGCGAGAAAATTATCACGATATGCGGATGTTATCAGTGAAAAAACGGCGATGGGCGGTATGGCTGTTGGAACGATTCTGCTAGCTGGTGCGACATCGCTTCCGGAAGTGACCACCAGTTTTTCGGCGGTAATGATTGATAATATTGATATAGCGATTGGGAATATGGTTGGATCCAATCTTTTTAACGTATTCATACTTGGCGCTTTCGATTTGTTTTATAGAAGGCAGCAACTATTTCACCTTGCCAGCAGGAATCATAAATATACAGCATCGTTAGGGTTCATACTGATGATGTTGGTTTCATTGGCACTGATGTTACGTGTGGATTATACTATAGCCGAAATAGGTGTGGACGCATTACTGATTATAATTGTTTATATTGTCGGTATGGTGGTCATCAGTAAACTGCCACCGCCTGCTCTCCATCACGAAGAAACAGCTGATGCACAAGATTCGAGCGGAGACAAAGAGTCCATTTCTGTTGGACATGCATTCGCGGGTTTTGTTGTGTCGGCATTGATTATCCTAGGAACAGGAACACTGCTTTCGGTGACGGGGGACCAAATTGCTGTTATGACCGGAATGGGTTCCAGTTTTGTTGGCAGTTTTCTCATAGCTGCAACAACCTCCTTGCCGGAAGGGGTGTCGGTCTTAGCAGCACTAAGGTTGAAAAATGTGAATTTAGCCGTCGGCGCTATTCTTGGCAGTAATATGATGAACATGCTGATTCTTGCCTTATCAGATGTGGTTTACAGAGAAGGATCGATGTTAGCTGATGGAAGCAGGTCACTTGTACTGTCCGTGATTGGTGGGATGATACTTGTCTTGGTTGTTATTGGGGCTCTAACGCGGAAACGTTCGCAATCCGCAATGACCTACAGCATTCCTTCTATGCTGATTATAACCGGCTATTTTGTCGTTCAGTATATGGTATTTACAAGCTGACCAAATAGCAAAATAACAAGCCGGTTTGTACAGACACAAACCGGCTTATCACTCATTAACTAACTTTTTTCACATAGGACTGCAGCAGTTGATGTAACGCCCTTTTTTCCTCTTCGTTTAGGGGAATCATTGGCAGGCGTACATTGCCGACCGTAACTCCTTGCATGTTGAGGGCTTCTTTAAGCGGTGATGGGCTTGGCTGTGCAAACATGGCTTTCATGATTGGAAGAATATGCTGATGGATCGATGCAGCTTCCTGAACGTTGCCATGCTTATAGCTGGTAATCATGTCCTGCATCTCATTCCCGACAATATGGGAAGAAACTGACACCACTCCGGCTCCACCGATAGCCAACGTTGGTAACGTCAGGCTGTCCTCCCCGGTATATAAGGTGAATTCAGGAGACGTTTGACTAATTATTTTTGTCATGGCATCCAAATCACCACTTGCTTCTTTGATTGCTACAATATTAGGAACCTTGGAAAGTCTGACGGTTGTTTCAACAGAAAGGTTCACAACGCTGCGTCCAGGGATGTTATATAGCATAACAGGCAGTGTTGTTGATTGGGCAATCGCTTGAAAGTGCTGAAACATTCCTTCTTGAGAAGGCTTGTTATAGTAAGGTGTTACGACCATAATACCGTCGACCCCTGTGCTTTCCGCCTGCTGTGTTAAACGGATGGACGCTTTTGTGCTATTGGAGCCGGTTCCGGCAATAACAGGAACCCTACCATTAGTTACTTTGGCAACAAAAGCAAATAAGTCTAATTTTTCATCCGTTGTTAACGTAGGGCTCTCACCAGTTGTGCCAGCTACAACTAATCCTTCCGAACCGTTAGTAATTAAATGGTTGACAAGTGTCCTGGTAGCGTTAAAATCAATGTCACCGTGCTGATCAAATGGGGTAACCATAGCGGTTAATACTTGACCGAAATACATCACTTCACATCCTTTAAAAATTTTTACGTTTGAATGGTGAAGGACTGTTTGATAATCGAACACAAAAAAGCAACAACGAGGGCTTCGCTGTTGCAGTTAAAGCATTGTTATCCGCAAACGTAAGATAGCCCTTCATATAGTTTCACTTCCTATATGACAGTACTGCGTTTCTTCAACACAGTCCCAGCTTCAAAGAGAATGAGACGCTTTGAAGCTTCGGCAAATTCCCCTTTCCACAATCATCAACGGGACTCATTTCCCTCTTTTTGTGTACTGATGGTCTTTGCACCTCTATCCTTACTTCAATCACATTGAAATAGGATTATTTAATTAAGTTTACCATAGCAAAATTTACAAGCAAATACAAGGGGTTTTCATAATTTTTAAATAAAAAATATCACAATCCGGTGTGAAAGGAGGAAAGGGTTCATACTTAAATCAGTTTGCTCCTTCAATGCTGGAAATGGGAAGTGTGAACCAGAACGTGTTGTACCTCTCATTCGTTGTTAAACCAATCCGACCGTTATGCTGCTCGATGATTTCTTTAGCTATAGCCAGTCCAAGGCCGCTACCTCCGTATTGTCGGTTTCGTGCGTCATTGCTCCGATAAAAGCGTTCGAATATCCGCTCCTGATCCTCTGCAGGTATTCGTTCACTCGGACCGCTTACGGATAGGTGATAATAGCCGTATTCTACTTTACCCTCCAAACGGATGGTGTTTTCGTTTTCGCCCTTGTGATAATGGATAGCATTTTCGATTAAATTATTGATAACTTGCCGAATTCCTTTGGCGTGAACGGACATCTCACAAGATTCCGCATGAACATAGATGTCCAGGTGTTCTCGCTCCAGCTTCCACTGAAAAACAGCGGTGCATTGTTTTATGAGCTCTGCGACATCGACATTATTATACTCGGTGTAAATACGGGAGGACATATCCCCCCACTCTTTTAGCATTTCCATCTGTTCTGTCAAATCCATTAAATGCTTGGTTTCTTTGTGGAGCGCTTCATACAAGGCTTGACTTCCTTGCATATCCCCGTCTCGCAATGCTTGCAGATACCCGTTCAAGTTGGTTAGCGGGGTGCGCAATTCATGCGATAGATCGGAAATCATTTTCCGGCGAGTTTCCTCGTTGGCTTCCAGCTGACGAATGAGTCCATTAAAGTGCGTTACCAATTCGCCAACTTCTCCATGTGCTGTTTCCGCTGTGGGTTCCGGATATTTGCCCTTTTTTAATTGCATAGTAGCTTCAATTAAGTTTCTGATCGGTTTGATTAACTTTTTTGTTGAGTAAAAGTGAAGCAGACTGCCTAATATAAACGTCATAATGGCAAATATGAGCAAGTAATTAAACAATGTTTGATTAAATAGGCTTTGCTGCTGACTATTGAAATCGCTAATCGCACCTACAAGAGAACAAGCAGTATAATAGGTAGCCAGGCCGCTTAGCAGAATAACTGAAGCGATCATTACGATATTCAGTGCGGATAGCCTCCACAGAAATCCTTTTGGCAGCAGTGACAAAATTCGTTTAACCACTTGCAAATTTATACCCCATTCCTCGGACAGTTAGGATGCGTTCTGGTGTTGACGGATTTGTTTCTATTTTTTCCCGGAGCTTTTTAATATGCGCGTCGATTGTCCGATCAAGCACTGTATCTTCGGCGTGCGGATACAGTTGGTCAATCAGTTGTTCACGATTATGCACGATATCCGGGTGCTGCATGAGAAAGTAGAGAAGGTTAAATTCATGTTTTGTCAACTGGATTGCCTGATTATATAGTAAGACTTCTCCTTTTCGCGGTTTGATACATAACCCGTTATGCACAATCTTTTGGCAGTGCTGGCCTGTCCGGCGCAGGACTGCTTCGACATGGGCTATAAGTTCATCAGGTTCAAAAGGCTTAGTAAGATAATCGTCAGCCCCCATTTTTAGTCCGGCAATTTTGTCATCGACTCGTGATTTTGCTGATAGCATGATAATCGACGTTTCATTCTGTTGGCGGGATTGCACCCATTCACAAAAAGCCTCCCCGCTCATGTTCGGAAGCATCAGATCAAGAATAATTAAACAGGGACCGTACTGGATGTACGCGTGTTGTGCCTCTTCGCCGTCTGATGCCTCCACAACGTCATAATCATGTTTTTCCAAATGCATCCGTATCAATCCGCGTATCATCTGATCGTCTTCCACCACTAAAATGGTCTGTTTCATCTCGAACACCTCAGTGCAATTTTAGAAGATAAGAAACTATAAAATTTTTAGCGATATAACTTTTACTTGAAAGGCCACATCCGGCTTCGACGTACAGGACGTCGCGTTCTTAGTCTGCAAGGGCGCTTGTGCCTTTGTTAACCAAAACCACTTATTACTTCATCTTTTCAAACTCCTGCACCATCGTTTCGTAATTCATTGCACCGATTCGCTTGTATTGAATTCTACCTTTGGAATTTATAAAGTACGATGTTGGTATGGGCTGTATTTGATAATTTTTGGCTACATCACTTGTTTCATCCATTAATATTGGAAAAGTCATACCGTACTCATCAACAAAATCTGTTACATCGCTTCGTCGGGTTTCAGTTTTAGTAAGATTCACCGCTAGGATTTCTACGTCTTTATTCTCATAAAACTTCTGTAAATCCGGCACTTCCGCTTGGCATGGGGGGCACCATGATGCCCAGAAATTCAGCACAACGCGTTGTCCGCGATAATCAGATAGTAAAACCTGTTCTCCTTCGAGTGTTTTTAATTCAAAGTCGGGTGCAATGTTTCCATTCTGAAGGCCGACGGTATCCGAGTTGCCACTGTCCTCCGGTGCATCGCCCTCTTCTTCGGTAGTATCATTTGTCTGAGTACCTTCCTCAACACTGGTGAAACTACTGTCATCTGCTGTGCTTGAATCATCACTACTGATTACTAAATCATAGACTGCCCACACAAACATGCCTGTTAGTACAACAATAATCGCTGTTTTTTTCATTATTTTAACCTCCCATTAACCTAAGTTTGATAGCCATGTATCCTGAACCAACTTGAGCAGCAGGTTGGAAATGCGTGTCATCTGTCCTGTGAAAAGCAGGACGCCCATAAAGATCATAATGGATCCGCCAATCTTCATAATCTTTTCGCTTTGTCTGACAATCCAGCGGGTCGAGCCAAGGAAAAATGTCAGTACGAGAAATGGCACGGCAAAGCCAATGACATACATGATGGTGTATAAGGTTCCTTGCCCTGGGTTACTGGCTGCAATAACCAGTATAGAGGCAAAAATTGGGCCAATACACGGTGTCCAGCCAGCCGCGAATCCGATACCGACGAAAATGGTTCCCACGTAGCCGACAGGTTTTTTTGTAAATCGGAAACGTTTTTCTTTCATAAACGATGTAATATTAAGCCAACCAGCTACAAAGAGGCCCATCAAAATAATAAAGATACCCGCCAAACGCTGCAGGAATAAGCCGGAATCCCCGGTCAAAAGTCCTTGAATCCATTGGCCAAGAAATGATACACCGACACCAAGCCCTATAAATACAAGGGATACGCCAATAAGGAAAAATACGGAGTGAATCAGTAATTTACTGCGAATTTTTATATCTCTGTTGTTTTCCAATTCTTTCACACTCATGCCGGTTATGTAAGATAGATACGCCGGAAAAATTGGCAGTGTACAAGGGGACAAAAATGACAACATTCCTGCACCCAATGCAAGCCAAATTGTTACATCTGAAGCTCCAGCCATTATGATATCCTCCTTCTGTTATAAATAAATGTGATGATGCTTGTTGCGAAGACAAGAAATAGAAACCATTCCGGCATCGTGTAACCATATAATGCCGTATATGGCATCGTATAGGCAATGATTAACTGACCAGCGCTCCAACCGGTTAAAATAACGCATGCCATTAGAATGGGTGATAATTTTTCATGCGTTATCAAAAAGACAACGATTAAAAGCAGCAGTAACCCCTGATGTCCCCATGCGAACGTATTTTCATGCCAGACAAGGTCAATAAATTCGTAGAGGAACGCTGAACCAAGGAATACCGGTACAAAGGATGCTAGAATAACGGAATAATCCATCGATTTGCGTTTAACCTGATATATGATATTGATCGTTGTCAGCAGAACCGCGATAATAAAAGCGGTTGAACTGCTTGGATACGCCAATACTGCCAGTGGATTAGTAAAAAACAGGGGAAGGTGGATTAACAATTTTCCCACCCACACAAATAAAATAAAATTGATGAGCAGTGATGTAATGCTTTCCAACTCTTGTTTTTTCCTCGCTTGTTTGGAAGGACTCGAAATATAGTGGAAAATCAGCCCACCAATCAAACTTACGATTATGATAGATACATTTTTAACCATCCATGTGTTCATTGTATTCCTCCATTTGTTTCCCATTATAGCGCAAGTATGTGAAAGTTTAATGAAAAACAATCATATTCAGGAACAAATCCCATTTACAGTTGTGCTGTTGATGTTTAATAAGGCAGATCACACGGTCGATAATGAAATCCCTGTGTCACGTCCTAAACAAGGAGCCTGCCCTCGTTTCAATCAGATGTACATCAAATCGGGAGGAAATCAAAGCAATTCTACGATATAAACTTTATTAACTTTATACAATAAAAAATGTATAGATTTTTAAAAGTTTATGAACTGAAATGCTTGTTTTCTGTGTTGCTACCAGTGCCGTATACTTAACCAAGTGATGAGACGAAAGAAACTTATGGAGGTGTAAAGCATTGCTAGCGTTTGAGAATGTATCTAAACAGTATGCTGACGGAACATCGGCCGTCAAAAATCTTAATTTAAATATAGATAAAGGTGAGTTTGTTTGTTTTATCGGCCCGAGTGGTTGTGGTAAAACAACGACAATGAAAATGGTTAACCGGCTGATTGATATTACCGGAGGCAGCATTTGCGTAGATGGAAAAGATATAAAAGAGCAAAATGCGGTTGAACTGCGCCGATCCATCGGCTATGTGATCCAGCAGATTGGCCTGATGCCGCACATGACCATTAAGGATAATATTGTTCTTGTCGGTACGCTTCTGAAATGGTCTAAAGAAAAGAAAGATGAACGTGCACGCGAACTATTAAAGCTTGTGGATATGCCTGAAGAATATTTGGACAAATATCCGCATGAATTGAGTGGTGGACAGCAGCAGCGTATTGGTGTACTGCGTGCCCTTGCCGTCAACCCACCGTTGATTCTAATGGATGAACCTTTCGGCGCGCTTGACCCGATTACACGGGATTCATTGCAGGAGGAATTTAAGAAATTGCAAAAGGAATTGAATAAGACAATCGTTTTCGTTACGCATGACATGGATGAGGCTTTGAAACTTGGTGATCGAATCGTAATTATGAAAGACGGAGAGGTTGTTCAGGCGGATACCCCGGATGAGATTCTCCGTAACCCTGCGAACGAATTCGTGGAAGAATTTCTTGGTAAAGACCGGCTGATTCAAGGACGTCCAGATGTTACGACGGTCGGACAGATTATGGATGGATATCCGGTTACAGTAAACAACGGTACAACACTGAAATCTGCCATTGCCACCATGCGTGATAAGCATGTTGATTCGCTGCTTGTTGTGGACGCAGACAATATGCTACAAGGATTTCTGGACGTTGAGGCCATTAATCTTAATTACAAAAAAGCAAATAGTGTTGAAGAGGTAATGGAAACAGATATTTTTTATGTATCCGAGGATAGCCTGCTGCGTGACACGGTTCACAAAATTCTGCGGCGCGGTGTGAAATATGTTCCAGTTGTTGATGAAAACCGGAACTTGGAAGGGATTGTCACCCGTGCAACACTTGCGAATATTGTGTATGACACGATTTGGGGCGATGGAACGGAACTGGATGAAATAGCGGCCACAGCACAATAGGAGGTGAGTGACAATGATGGAATTTTTTGCAGAACATGGTAATGAACTGGTTAATAAAACGTGGGAACACTTCTATATTTCATTAGCAGCTATGTTGCTTGGTGTACTTGTCGCGGTACCAATGGGCATTATCCTTTCAAGGGTTCCCAAATTCGCTGATCGATTCATTTCGTTCATTGGTATCCTGCAGACCATTCCGAGCCTTGCTATTTTGGCGTTTTTTATACCGATTGTAGGCATTGGAAAAATACCGGCAATTATCGCTTTATTCATTTATTCGCTACTTCCGATATTGCGAAACACTTATATCGGTATACGTGATGTCGATAAAGGGGTAGTTGAGGCAGGTAAAGGTATGGGAATGAGTAACTGGCAAGCGATTGTGAAAATGGAACTGCCGCTGTCCATTCCGGTTATTATGGCCGGAATTCGGCTGTCAACTGTTTATTTGATTGGTTGGGCAGCACTTGCAGCATTTATCGGTGGTGGCGGTCTCGGTGATTTTATTTTTGATGGGCTGAATCTGTACAAGCCATCATTAATCCTCGCAGGCACGATTCCAGCGACTATTTTGGCTGTGATTGCGGACCGCTCGCTTGCGGTACTGGAAAATAGCCTTACACCTAATGCGTTAAGTGAATCGCAGGAGGCAGCATAATAATGGAGGTGAATACGGTGAAGAGCGCATTATTTAAGGGCAGCATTCTATTGCTTCTTATTTTAACACTAACTGGATGTACATTGCCGGGTCTTTCCGGAACATCAAAGGATACCATTAAAATCGGATCATTAACACAGTCAGAATCCGAACTTATGGCGGAAATGCTGTCCATTATGATTGAACGGGAAACCGATGCTAATACCAGCCTTGTTACAAAACTAGGTTCATCCATTGTGCAGCACCAGGGTATGAAACGTGGCGATATTGATATATCAAGCACACGTTATACCGGGACAGATATATCAGGTGCGCTTGGAATGGATCCGATTAAGGACCCGGAAAAGGCATTAGAAGTCGTTACGCGTGAGTTCGACGACCGTTTCAATCAGACATGGGCGGAAACTTACGGGTTTGCGAACAGTTATTCCATTGCTGTAACGCAGGAATTCGCTAAAGAAAATAATATTGAAACGATTTCTGATCTTAAACCGTACGCCGACGACCTGCGTTTTGGTGTTAATAACGCCTGGGTTAACCGGGAAGGTGATGGCTATGACGGGTTTAAAAAGACTTACTTTGACTTCGGCGACGTTTTCCCGATGAATCTTGGTCTGGTATACCAGGCAGCTGCCAGCGGAAATATGGATGCTGTTCTGGCGTATTCAACCGATGGCCGGATAAAGGAATTTAACTTGAAAGTGCTTGAAGACGATAAGCAGTTTTTCCCGCCATATGATGCGTCACCGGTTATTAACAATGAAACTCTGGAAAAGTATCCTGAAATAAGTGAGATTACGAAGCGGCTGAGCGGGCAGATTTCAACGGAAGAAATGCAGGAATTGAATTATAAAATGGATGTGGAACGAAAGAACCCAAAGAAAATTGCAGAACAATTCCTGAAAAAGAATAATTACTTCGAGAATACCGGGAAAGGAGGGGATTGATAATGGACACACTACAAGAATTGATGCATTACGTCGGTGATAACGGCGAATATATATGGACACAATTTTACAGGCATTTTCTGATGGCAGCATACGGGGTTCTGTTTGCAGCCATTATTTCGGTCCCCTTAGGTATTCTGATTGCTAAATACGGTAAATTAAGCAGTTGGGTGCTAACATTTGGAAGTATTATCCAAACCATCCCGGCGCTCGGTGCTATGGCAGTCATCATGCTCGTCATGGGGCTTGGAACCAATACAGCGATTGTGACGCTCATGTTATATTCCATCCTACCGATTACGCAAAATACGTATGTTGGTATGAAAAGCGTTGATAAAACAGTCGTTGAAGCAGGTCATGCTTCTGGAATGACTAAATTTCAATTGTTACGGATGGTTGAATTGCCACTTGCTGTCAGTGTGATTATGGCCGGCGTTCGAACAGCATTGGTCATCGGTATTGGAATTGTTGCGATCGGTGCCTTTATTGGTGCTGGAGGACTTGGCGCCATTATCGTGACAGGTACAAATGCGACAGATGGAACACCAATTATATTGGCAGGAGCTATTCCTACAGCATTAATGGCCATTATCGCTGACTTACTTCTGGGATGGTCCGAACGCTTATTGCAGCCAGGTAAGAGTTAATGATTATAAACTTTATAAAATTTTTGTTGTAAATAGTTTATATTTCTCTTGCCTCTTCTTGTTTCCGTATGTTTGGATGTAGACAGGTCGAAGCAGTTTTGATTGGGAAGGAGGTCGGGTCGTATGAAAATGGGGGAAGATATGGACAATAAATTGGAAAAAATTGAAGATGTCCGAACGCAATTTATTGAGAAAATAACAGATAATATGAATGCCTTTGGTGCATCAACGAGTGTCGGACGGGTACTGGGAATTATTTATATGAATCGGGAGCCGATGACACTGGATGATTTGTCAGCTGAAACCGGAATGAGCAAAACAAGGATGAGTCAGGTCGTCCGAGAAATGATTGATATGAATATTGCTGAACGTGTTTTTAAGAAGGGTGTCCGGAAAGATTTATACACGGTGGAAGAAGATTATTATCAGACGTTTATCTCTCTATTTACGTCCACTTGGCAAAAAGCGATCAGTCGGAGCCGACACTTTGAGCAGCGCCTAAATAACAAGCTTGATGAATTGCAACAACAACAGGATCTGACAGAAGAGGATGAACAAGCGATTAATGAATTGTTGGCAGAACTTCACGAATGGACGGAATACTATGATTGGATACGTCGCGTAACAGACTTTTTTGAGAGCGGCGAAATATTTAAACATGTACCAAAAAAACGGACAGGAGGAAATGTAAATGAGTAAAAAAGTAATTCTTTCAGCAGCGTTGACAGGAGCAGGAGATACGACAGCCAAAAACCCGGATGTTCCTGTGACGCCAAAAGAGATAGCAGATTCAGCAATTAAAGCAGCCAAAGCTGGGGCTACAATCGCTCATCTTCATGTGCGTGACCCTGAAACAGGTCAAATGAGTCATGATGTGAACCTGTTCCGTGAGACGGTAGAACGTATCCGTGAATCGGAAACAGATGTGATTATTAATATCACTTCAGGCGGTGGCGGTGACTGGGTTCCAAGCGATGCCGATCCGACCAGAGGCGGTGAAGGAACGGACATGCAGACACCGGAGGAGCGCCATGAACCAGTTGGTGAACTTCTCCCGGAAATGTGTACCCTTGACTGCGGCAGCACCAATTTCGGTAATATGCTTTATGTTAGCCCAACAGACTGGCTGCGGAAACAGGCAAAGCTCGTTCAGGAAAGTGGTGTAAAGCCTGAACTGGAATGCTTTGATACAGGTCATGTACGCTTTGCCAACCAGCTTATAAAGGAAGGGTTAATTGAAGGTGATCCTTTATACCAATTCTGTCTTGGTATTCCTTGGGGTGCTGCGGCTGATGCAGAGACATTGGCATACTTAAAAAGCCGTATTCCCGAAAACGGCAGATGGGCAGCGTTTGGAATCGGTCGTATGCAAATGCCGATTGTAGCGGAATCCATCCTGCAAGGCGGTAATATTCGTGTCGGCCTAGAGGACAACCTGTACTTGAAAAAAGGACAGTTGGCAACAAACGAACAACTTGTAGACAAGGCTGCCGGTATTGTTGAAACCCTTGGATCAGATATCATGACACCTGCTGAAGCTCGAAAAGAATTAAATTTACGCAACCCATATGGAAAGGAAGACTAACATGACATCAACATCATCGATTAAACAAGTAACCGTTGTCGGGACAGGGGTCATCGGCAATGGCTGGATTACACGATTTTTGGCCAATGGCTTTCGCGTTGTTGCATCAGACCCCGCTCCGGAAGTGGAGGCTCGTACACGTGATGCAGTAAGTCGTGCGTGGTCATCTATGGAAAAAATGGGATTGGCAGAAGGTGCCTCACAAGATAACCTCTTTTTCGAGCCGGATCTAGAAAAGGCACTGGCTGAAGCCGACTTTGTTCAGGAAAATGTTCCCGAACGCGAGGAATTAAAACGAAGCGTTATTGCGTCGATTGATCAATTTGCACCGAAAGAAGCCGTCATCGCATCTAGCACATCCGGTATTTTGCCTAGTACCTTGCAGGCTGATTGTGCACACCATCCCGAACGCGTGATTGTTGCACACCCGTTCAACCCGGTTTACCTTATGCCGCTTGTTGAGCTTGTTGGTGGTGAGAAAACGGATGATGCGTTTGTTGAAAAAGCTAGACAATTTTACGAGTCCATGAACATGAAACCACTCGTCGTTCGTCAGGAAATAGAAGGCCATATTGCCGACCGGCTGATGGAAGCAATTTGGCGCGAATCACTGCACATCGTTAATGACGGTGCAGCATCAACAGAGGAAATCGATGCGTCCATCATTTATGGTCCGGGTCTGCGCTGGGCATTGATGGGGCCATTCATGACCTTGCATATGGGTGGCGGAAAACAAGGAATGCGCCATCTTCTTGAACAATTTGGTCCGGCTTTGAAGCTGCCATGGACCAAACTGGAAGCGCCTGAATTAACGGATGAATTGTCAGAGAAAGTAATAACTGGCTGTGAAGAACAGACTGGTGATGTAGAGATGGAAAAACTGGAAGAACGCCGCGATGCATTCTTAATTGAGTTGCAGCAACTATTGGAAAAATACTGGCCAGGTGCCAACTTATCAGGAAATGTATAAATTATTAAACTGTTATCCGGCGTGTAGGATGCTGGAGAGCAACATCATATGATATGAGGAGGGACTATCGTGAATAGGAGCGTGCTTATTAAGCATAACGTACCCGAGGAATGGATTGATTATAACGGTCACATGAATGACGCTGAATATGTGCGTGCCTTCAGCTGGGGCGTCGACCGCTTCATGAAGCTAATCGGTATTACGGATGAGTTCCGCGAGCAGCAAATGTATACCATTTATACAATGGAAACACATGTCTGCTATTTGGATGAAATGAAACTGGACGAACCGTTTGAAGTCCATATGCAGATGATCGATTATGATGCGAAGCGCGTGCACATATTCTTTGAGCTATTTGGCGAAGACGGTAAACGAGCTGCAACGAGCGAGCAAATGCTCATGGGAATTGATCAGGAAAGCGGTCGACCGGCACCATTCCCAGAAGAAGTTTATGAAAATGTAAAAGAACTTGCCCAGCACCATACCCCGGAAGAAAATCCGAAAGAAGTCGGACGTGTAATTGGCATCAGACGAAAAAAATAGGCCGCAACAAAGTTTCCCGAAAACCGGTATACCGGACGGGAAACTTTTTTATTTTCGAAAGGCTGGTCACCGATTTTGGCCAGAACTCGCGCGACCCGAGTGGAAAGTCGCGCGACCCGGCCCGAAACTCGCGCGAAAACCTGGCTTGCCAGTCTCGCCTTACTCATGACCCATGCGAAATATTACAATTACATAACAATTAGGTTAACCTGGATGTATACGGACAAAAATCATTTAAAATGGACAAGAATGCTGAATGGAAAAGGTGTAATCATGTTATGAAAAAGTTGTTCATCCTAATAATTAGTATCCTCGTAAGTTCGCTTCCTATGGTAACCGCGCAAGCAGCACAAAGTAGTGAGCCTCCGTCCATAACAAGTGAGGCAGCTATTATGATTGATGCAGAGACCGGTGATGTTCTGTTTGCCAAAAATGCGCATGCATCGATGTATCCTGCCAGTCTGACCAAAATTGCTACCGCTATTTATGCTATTGAAAACGGAGATTTGGATAGTATTGCAACAGTTAGTAAAAAGGCTCGGAATATAGAAGGAACAAGAGTGTATCTTGCTAAGGATGAAAAAGTTACATTAAAAAAGCTTATTCAGGGGCTCTTAATCAATTCCGGTAATGATGCGGGTGTTGCGATAGCTGAGCATCTAAGTGGCAGTGTTGCCAGTTTCGCTAAAGATTTGAATATTATTTAGAAGAAAAGGTTGGTGTGCGGGATACAAATTTTGAAAATCCACACGGCTTGTTTAACCCTAATCATGTTACCACTGCGGCGGATTTGGCTCAAATTACGAAATATGCAATGCAAAATGAAACGTTTCGGGAAATTTTCGGGACGGTAGCGTTAGAGTGGCATGGTGAGTCTTGGGATACAACGCTTTTGACCCACCATAAATTAATGCGGCAAATGCCTTATGTAGGGATTACCGGTGGCAAAACCGGCTTTGTTGATCAATCCGGATTTACGCTGGCAACGACCGCGGAAAGGGAAAATCTTAGCCTGATTGTCATTACATTAAAAACTAATTTCCAGGACAAGGCATACGATGATACGAAACATTTGCTGGATTACGGGTTTGCAAACTTCACGCGTGCTACTATTCCTAAAGCAACCCCGTTTAACGGCGGGATCCATCAATATAATACGTCGGAAAAGATAACCTACACACGCCCCTTACAAGTCCCGATAAGGAAAGAAGTAGATAAAAATGGGTTGTTAAAAATTAGTAATATGAATGGTGATGTGATTAAGCAATATCAACTGAAAAGAGCGAACTCAGAAATACCTGCAAAAGTAATGCCAGAAAACAGTGTGAATGAGAACACTGTTCTGACGGCTATTTACCACTTTTTGTTATTGTCGTCATTATCATCGTACTAGGCGTGCCACCAAAATGGAATAATAAAAGCAAACAGGAAAAAGGATTCTTATGTAGCAGACATGAGAATCCTTTTTACATTTCTTTAGTGGTATCCTGTTTGACTCGTCTAAGTAATAGCCATCGAATCACTCCAACAACGATGAGACCGATGGGCAAAAACAACATTGGCAACCACATTGGCCCAATAAGTATACCAAATATGGTAAACGTTGGGGAGAAAATTAACCCAACTGTAACAAAATAAGCAGCAAAGACGAACACGATAAACATATATGGTTTACTTTCGCCGGCTGCATCTCGGTAAGCATCCCACATCGCAAAGAAATAAAGACACGGGTAGAACATGAGCCATTGATAATCAGTGTGGTCTATGGCACTTTTAATGTCTCCATGGAAACTGAAGACGATAATTTCATTAAAATTCCCCATCACATTAATAACGACTTCAAGTGAAACAAACACAAAACCTTTAAAGTACTTGTTGTTTAGTAGTTGACCAAATCCAGGAAGGGCAATACTCCAAAGCAGCATTTCAAGTTTATCTTTATCCTTTTTAGGCTCTGTTTTCATACGCCTTGTTAGTTGGTCGCTGCTTCATGTGTGCTGCTGGCAGTTATTGCGCCTTTGGTTTTTCTTTTTACCCGTTTGCCTGTTTCGTCGATTGTCAAATGTACTGTCCGTGTTGGTGGCATATTTAATGGTAGTTCAGGTTGAAGGGACATGATCGATTGAAGAGATACATGGTTGCGTGTCATCAGACCTACCTCCTATAAAAGGTTGTAAAGCTAGTGTGGCTAGTACAAAATATCTTATACCGTATAAATTAAAAGCTTTAAGGAAAGGTAAAGGGAAACAGGTTAAAAATGGGAGGGAAAGATAATGGGGATTGGGTCATTTTTTAAACAAAAAGGGAAACAACAATCCAAACAAAAGCCAGCCATCGAGTTTGATACCGATTTAAAGAAAAACCTGGACAAGAACTTGGAAATTATTGAAACAATGCTGGAGAAGCCGAATGACCTCGTTATCCGCGAACTTTCTCTCGGACGTCCTGACTATCGCTGCGCTGTTGTTTATATTGATGGATTGGTGGACAAACCGGAAATCAACAATAATGTGATAAAGAATTTGCAGTACTATGCGGAAAAACAGGAATTGCCAAAAGATACAAATGATTTAATTAATGAAGTAGAAAAAGAGCTTATATCGACTGGTGATGTCAGTAAAGGGAAGACGCTGGATGATGTGTCATTTGCCCTACTATACGGCAGTGCCATCCTCTATCTTGACGGCATTGACCAGGTGTTAATGCTTGATCTAAAAGGATGGCAAACGCGTTCCATTGAAGAACCGGTAACCGAGTCGCTCATCCGTGGCCCGCGTGAAGGGTTTATTGAGAACCTGCGTACGAATATGATGCTGATTCGTCGGCACATCCGGGATCCTAATTTGCGGTTTAAAACCTACCAAATAGGTCGGCGCTCCAAAAAAAACCTGGTCGTATCTTACATAGAGGGGATTGTCCATCCGGATATTTTAAAAGAAGTCAATCGCCGGCTGAAAACAATAGATCTCGACGATGCGCCGGAATCCGGATTTGTTGAGCAATGGATTGAAGATAGCTTTTTATCACCATTTCCACAGATTGCTAATACCGAACGACCGGACAAAGTTGCCACAGCCATATTGCAGGGGAAAATCGCCATCATCCTCGATGGAACGCCGTTTGTTCTGATTGCGCCGCTTACGTTGGGAAACACGTTTCAATCACCGGAAGACTACAACGAACGCTGGCTCATTGGTACATTTCTTCGTTTATTGCGGTATGGGGCAGCTTTTCTAGCAATGTTTCTGCCGTCATTATATATTGCGCTGGTTTCCTATGATCCGGGAATGATTCCTCCTAAATTGGCCTTTTCCATTGCCGCAACACGTGAAGGGGTTCCGTTCCCGGCAGCGATTGAAGCGTTTATTATGGCATTCACGATGGAACTGCTCCGAGAGGCGGGTGCCCGTCTTCCGAAAACCATTGGACAGACAATCGGTATCGTCGGTGGTCTAGTTATTGGTGATGCTGCTGTCCAAGCGGGCGTGGTTAGTCCGATTATGGTTATTGTGGTTGCGGTAACAGCTATTGCAGCATTTGCCATCCCTTCCTACAGTACGACGATTGCATTTCGTCTGCTCCGGTTCGGTTTTATGCTTGCGGCTTCTTTTTTTGGCCTATATGGTGTCATACTTGTCTATATTATGATTAATATTCATATTGTCAATTTAAAAAGTATTGGCGTACCCTATTCAACTCCTTATGCTCCAACTTTCTTCCATGATTGGAAAGACCTTATACTGCGGGCGCCGATTGCTATGCAAACAAGACGACCGGCTTACATGCAAACCGTTGATAATAAGTCAAGGGATAAGGAGAAACATTGATGAAAAAGTTCGAGTATGCTGATGACCAAATCGGTGACAAGGAGCTTATGATTGCTATCCCTTCCGTTGTTATCGGCGTTGGTGTATTGTCGCTGCCAAGATCACTTGCGGAGTCAACCAATGTTGCGGACGGGCTTTTCATACTGTTTTTTGGCGGGCTGTGTGTTGTTTTTATAACGTGGTTGGTAGCAAAGCTTGCAGTACAATTTCCGCAAGAAAGCTTCTTTTCGTATACGACATCCGTTACGTCTAAGCCTGTAGCTGTCATATATACGCTTTTATTGTCTGTCTATGGGTTGTCGATGACAGCTTTTGAGACACGTGTCATTGCAGCTGTTGCCGATCAGTATTTGTTTAACCGAACGCCTTTTGGTATCATCGCGCTCACCTTTTTATTGGTCGTCATGTATGCCGTTTCAGGATCAAGGACAGGCCTGTTTCGGTTGAATATGATATTTCTTCCAATTATTGCTTTTATAACACTGCTAGTGATTATATTTAACATCGGGATGTTTGTTCCCGGTAACCTGTTTCCTGTTTTTACTACTGACTTCAGTAGTCAAGTCAGTGCATTCATTGAAAGTACCAATACCTTCACGGGATTTGGCATTCTATTATTCTACACGTCTTTGGTGAAAAGTCCCCGTAACGTCCCAAAAAAAGCTGCTGCTGGAATGGCGTTTGCAGTGGTGTTATATATTATGATTTACGTCATGTGTATAGGGGGGTTCGGTAACCTCGCAACAGGGAATCTGCTGTACCCGACCGTCGAACTCGCTAAAGACGTGCAAATACCTGGCGGGTTTTTGGAACGGTTTGAGTTATTATTTTTTGTCATTTGGATTATGGCCATTTTTAATACGTCCATTATGGCCATGGATACGGCGGTGTTTGCGCTGAATGCTCTTTTTAAAAAGAATCGTAAAATGCAGCTGATTTTCATACTGTCTCCGTTGGTATACATTGTCGGAATGATGCCGCAAAACAGCAATGAAATAGATGCATTGGGGACCTTTATGGGTGTACTTGGAGCTGCAGCCACGATTTCTGTTACAGTCCTTTTATTTATATTTCTAAAACTTAGGGCTAGGAAAAAGCAATGAGTGCGATCAGGGCGGCTACCCTCCGATGATGACAAATCGGGTGGATAAAGGAGAATCTAGCGGATGAAAAAGTTCGAGTATGCGGATGATCAAATAGGTGATAAAGAAATGATGATTGCCATCCCCTCCATTGTTGTTGGCATTGGCATCATTACGCTACCAAGAACGCTTGCAGAACCGACCAATGGTGTCGATGGAGTATTCGCATTGGTAATCGGAGGTACGTTTGCTATTTTGATGACGTGGATCGTGGCCAAGCTTGCGGTACAATTCCCGCGAGAGAGCTTTTTTTCGTATGCATCAACACTAACATCCAAACCTGTGGCGGTCCTATTTACACTTTTATTCGCTATTTATGGACTGTCGAACACCGTCTATCAAACGCGTGCCATCGCATCTGTTTCCGAGGAGTATTTGTTCGAACGGACGCCTTTTGATGCTGTTTCCCTTACCTTTTTATTGATTGTCATATATGCCGTTTCGGGGTCAAAGGTCGGGCTGTTTCGACTAAATATGTTGTTTTTTCCAATTGTTGTATTTATTAGCTTACTGGTGATACTGCTTAATATTGGGCTGTTTATTCCTGAAAATTTGCTTCCTGTTTTGACGACCGACTTTAACAGCCAATGGAATGCATTAACAAAGAGCACTTTTTCTTTTATGGGGTTTGGGGTTCTTTTATTTTATACGTCATTAGTAAAAAGTCCCCGTAATGTTCCGAAAAAAGCTGCAGTCGGTATGTCGGTTGCAGTTGTGTTATATATCATGATTTTTGTCATGTTCATCGGTGTGTTCGGCAATCTTGCTGCAGCGAATTTGTTGTATCCAACCGTGGAACTAGCCAAAGACGTGCAAATACCTGGCGGGTTTTTCGAACGGTTTGAGTCGTTGTTTTTTGTTATTTGGATTATGGCTATTTTTAATACGACTGTAATGTTCTTTGATAGCGCGATATTTGCGTTGAATGCACTATTTAAAAAGAATCGTAAAATGCAGCTGATTTTCATACTGTCCCCATTGATATACATTGTGGGCATGATTCCGCAAAGCACCAATGAAATTAGTGCACTCGGCACCTTTACTAGTATGTATGGGTTTGCTGTCGTTAGTTCCACGGTGGCGGTTCTCTTTATTGCGTGGAAAGCGAGGGGTGGGATTAAGAAATGAACCATCATCATCAACGTGTTTATCTGCTCATGGCTTTGTTGCTGGTACTGTTTCTTGCGGGATGCTGGGACAGGGTGGAGATAGAAGATCGCGGTTTTGTCGTTGGCGCGGCAGTGGATTTGCCGAAGAAAAGCGCAAAGAAAAATGAAATAAAACTTACCAATCAATTTGTTGTACCTTCTGGTTGGGGATCACCAAGTCAGGGATCATCGGGTGAAGACCCGGCTTATGCTAATATAGCAGCCACAGGTAAAAGCTTGTTTGCGATTGACCGGAAAATGGCAGCCATGACAAGCCGTTCACCATATTTATCGGATATGAAACTGATTGCTGTTTCAAGTGAGTTGGCTAAGACGAAGCTGTTCGAAAATGTCATGGATTTGTTCATCCGTGATCAAGAGATGCGCAGAGGTGTCAAAGTGGTCATTGCCGAGGGTGATGCAGCCGGAATATTAAACATCGTTCCTGAAAGTGAAAAACTTCCCGTCATGCATATTGAATCGGTCATGGAAAACAATTTTCAGAATCTGGGTAATCTCAAACCGCTCCGGGTCGGGGATTTGCATGAACGTTTGCTAGGAGAAAATAGCTTTATTATTCCAAAAGTCATGAAAAAGGGAGATAGTATGAAATATCAGGGAGCAGCCGTTTTCCATGGGAATAATAATCGTATGGTCGGCGCTATGAACGTTCAGGAAACAAAGGGCTATAATTTGCTGACAGGTGAGGTGAATGGCGGATCGATTAAAGTGAAACATGATGATGAATCGATTACATTAGAACTTAAGAAAGTGAATAGTTCGATGAAAGTCCGTGCTACAAAAAAACCGGTTATCGATGTTTCCATCCATACGGAGGCTCACGCAGAAATAGCAGAGAGTTTTACCACTAACAGTCTACGGAGTGAAAAAAAGTTTCGGGCTGTTGAAAAGAAAGCGAAGAAGAAAATGGAACAGCTAATGAAAACGACGATCCAAAAGGCCCAGGAAGATTGGAAAACAGACATTCTAGGTGTTGGCGAAAAACTGCATAAATATCATTATGATGTATGGCAGACAGTGAAGAAAGATTGGGACAAGGGCAAGAATTACTTTAGTGAAGCAAACATTGATGTTACGGCAAATATAAACATTCAAACAACAGGTATTACTGAGCAAACGAAGTAATTAGGAGGAAGGTGACTATGTGGAAACAGTTGCTTGAGCGAATTCCGGACATGTGGGTGTTTTTTAATGCGTTCCTTGTTTTTATCATCCCGTACACAATCTATAAAATAAATCAAAAACTTCATCACTATGGAGACCCACCCTGGAAAAAAGAAGATAAGGGGTGACTTTCTAAAGAAATTCAGTCGGAAACCAGGGGAACCCCGTGATATAATGGGCATGATGAAAGCAGAGGGGGAGAGTTACATGAAATTTGAAACGTATGCCAAGTTACAGGCAACCGATATGGCAGAGTTGATCCAAATGAAGGAGATACACCCGCGTGAGCTGCTGGAGACAGCTTGCAAGCGGTTGGAAGAAGTTAACCCGTCCTTAAATGCTGTTGTCCATGACCGGAAAGACCGAGTGATGGCAGAAGCCGACCATGTTAAAAGTGGACAGCCTTTTTCCGGTGTTCCGTTTTTATTGAAAAATTTATCCCAGTCATTGGCCGGGGAACCGATGACCTCCTCATCCAGGCTATTGAAAGGGACCGTTAGTGAAAAGGACGCTCATTACGTCCGGCGATTGCGGGAAGCAGGACTGCTCATCATGGGGCATACGAACACACCCGAATTCGGGCTGAAAAATATTACCGAGCCTGAGCTGTATGGACCATCAAGAAATCCATGGAATACCAATCACTCGCCTGGTGGATCAAGTGGTGGGGCTGCTGCGGCCATTGCTGCCGGTGTCGTTCCGGTTGCTGGCGCAAGCGACGGAGGGGGATCCATCCGCATCCCGGCCTCGTTTACCGGTTTATTCGGATTGAAGCCGACACGCGGGCGTACACCTGTTGGTCCTGGTGCAGGCCGGCAATGGCAAGGGGCGTCGATTGGTTTTGCGCTAAGCCGGAGTGTGCGGGACAGTGCCGCACTGCTGGATGTTCTGCAAGTGGTGCAGCCTGAAGCGGCATTTCAGACACCTTTATTTTCCGGATCCTATCAAGAGGCGATGGCAGTTCCGTTTAAGCGGCCACTCCGGATTGCGTACACCACGAAATCACCGGTTGACACGCCGGTTTCGAGTGATGCAAAAAAAGCTGTGGAAAAAGCAGTCAAATGGCTGGAGCAGGAAGGGCATATCGTGGAGGAACAAGATAATGGCGTTGACGGCGTTCAGTTAATGCAGCATTATTATGTCATGAACAGTGGTGAAATATCAGCGGTTACCCAACAACTGGAACGTGCCATTGGGAGAACGCTCACGCCAGAGGATGTCGAGATTGAGACATGGCTAATGCATAAGGCGGGAAAATCAGTGTCAGCGGCAGAGTTTTCATCCAGTCTAGCTGCTTGGGACCAAGCTGCTGCACAGATGGAGGCACTTCACCGGACGTATGATTTTTATATAACACCTGCTACAGCTTTCACAGCTCCAAGAGTAGGTGAACTATCACATTCACCGGAAGAACAGGTATACTGGCAGGAAAAAATGGCAGATGCGAAAAAAGAGGAAGCGCAACAAATTATTTGGGATATTTTCCTGCCGAGCCTTACGTATACACCGTTCACACAACTAGCTAATCTAACCGGCCAACCAGCCATGTCGGTACCGGTTCACCTGTCAGAACAAGGGCTGCCCATCGGTGTTCAAGTTTTGGCATCGAAAGGGAGAGAAGACAAGCTGTTGCAATTAGCCTTCCAACTGGAACAATCAGACATTTGGATCGGTCAGCAAGGAAACCCAATGATGAATGGATGATTGAATTTTTCATGGCAATAAGTGGTCCGAAATCCGCTTTTACTTTATAGCCCATTTTTAGTATAGTTAAAGTGTATACGTGTTAAAGGCAGGGAAGGAGTTTTTAGTATCATGCAGGACACTGCAGTTAATAATACAAAGATTGAGCGCGTTTTAACAAATATAAATAACGTCATGGTTGGTAAACATAAAGAGGCGACATTAAGCTTGGTTGCACTACTGGCTCAAGGCCATGTTTTACTGGAAGATGTACCGGGTGTTGGGAAAACAATGCTTGTACGGACACTTGCCAAATCACTGGATTGTGATTTTAGAAGGATCCAGTTCACGCCTGATTTGCTTCCGGCTGATGTTACAGGCGTTTCCATTTATAACCCGAAAGATATGGAATTTGAGTTTCGTGCAGGGCCGATACTGGGTAATATTGTCCTTGCTGATGAAATTAACCGTACCTCACCGAAGACACAGTCCGCGCTTTTGGAGGCCATGGAAGAAAAGAACGTTACAGTAGACGGTAATACGATTCCATTAAAAAAGCCGTTTTTTGTCATGGCAACGCAAAACCCAATTGAGTATGAAGGAACCTATCCACTTCCAGAGGCACAACTTGACCGGTTTATTTTAAAGATGCGCTTAGGTTATCCGTCAGCTGAACAAGAATTGCACATGCTTGACTTAACCTCTAAAGACCATCCGATTGAAAGCCTTGGAGCTGTCATGAAACGAGAAGAGTTGTTATCCATCCAAGAAGAAGTAAAAGATGTGTATATTGATCAAAATGTACAAACTTACATTATTAAACTAGTAACGAATACACGCGACCACCAATCTATCTATCTTGGTGTCAGCCCCCGCGGATCTATTGCCCTCATGAAGGCAGCGAAGGCGTATGCCTATATTCACGGACGTGATTATGTTTTACCGGATGATGTTAAATACTTGGCACCATATGTCTTGGCACATCGAATGATTTTAACCGCTGAGGCGAAGTATGAGGGACACTCAGGTGAGCAGATTATCGAAAGTGTGGTTGCAAACACGCAAGTACCGATTCGGAAGGAATTTCCTTCATGAAAGCAACATTCCGATTTGCTGGGAAGTTAGCTTTTGTAATTATTCTGTTTTCACTTCTATTTTCGTTTGCGATGTTCCAGGGGGGCTTTGTAAGTTGGTTTCTCTTTTTTGGCTTTTTGCCTATTTTTCTATATCATCTTGGACTCTTATTCTATCCAATACAAAAGTGGGAGGTAACACGAGAGCTGTCCCGTCATGTTATCCATGCTGGTGACCGGGCAGCTGTAACCATCCGGATCAGGCGTACTGTTCCTTTCCCATTATATTACTGTATTTGTGAAGAAGTCTTTCCTGAAACACTGCAGAAGGTGGGCGGTAATCATGAGCGCTATCGCTATTTAGACCGTCCGGATAAATTGCACGTGAACCGTACTATTAAGAAAATCATTTTCCCCGGATTCCGCCGCACAATCGAACTTCCTTACGTCATCGAACAAGTACCGCGCGGAACACACACACTTGAAGCCATCCGGATTCGAACCGGGGATGTGTTCGGAATGATAACCAAGGAACATGTTTTTCATACAACGAACCAGCTGACCGCCTTTCCATTAGAACGACCTGTCCAACTTCCGGAAAAAGTCGCCAGCTATGAACAAGGAGCAGCCCCGTCACGAGTGATAAATGCCAAAAACAGCAATGTAGCCGCAGGAATTCGTGAGTACACGCCCGGGGACCAATTTTCTTGGATTGATTGGAAACAAACAGCGAAAAAGAACACGTTAATCACCAAGGAGTTTGAACAGGAAAAAAGTACGGATACCGTTGTTGTGCTGGATGCCTGTCAATACCCGGGGTTAAATGAACTGGCATTTGAGGCGGCGGTAGAACTGACGATGTCTCTACTTGGAGCAATGGAAAAACAGGCTTGCCAGGCAGGCTTTTTATCAATTGGAGAACGAACGAGTTATTTTCCATTGACACATGACCCGTTTAAACGGGACTGGGTTAATCGGCATTTGACTAGTATCCGGCCTGGAGGGGATATTTCTTTTTCGGTAAAACTGCGTGAAGAAATGATGCAGCTAACAACCGGAGCTACCATTGTTCTGGTGACAACGCATATGGATGCCTCATTTTTGGACGTGGTTCGGCAGGTTGGTCAGCGCATGAAAAAACTGATGATCGTGTATATCCAGGCATCTTCCTTGATAACACAACGTGAACAAACGATAATCCGGCAGCTTCATTCGGAAGGTATTTGCATGAATGTCTTAACCGAAAAAGAGCTGTCCCGGAGAATGATTGAGGTGACGCTAGCTTGAACACACGGATTCCTTTTCTGTACACCTCATTACTGTATATTTGCGCTTTTGTACTGTTTTTGGAATGGCTATATCCAGTACAAGAGATTGGTGATGTAACCAATCTGACTGTATTTATTTTATATACTTTATTCTGTTTCTCTCTATCGATGCTTGATGTGAAATGGTGGATTTCCTTCCCGTTAAAAGGAATTGGCATGCTGGTGATTATTGATGCGTTATTTGTGCCGGCGTCTTTTTTGAGTGGTGCGTGGTTTGAACGTGTATCAATGGAGATTGGCTTTAATGTACATGCACTGTTTTCCCAGCAGTGGTTTGAGCTGACGTCAATGTTCAGAAGTGTGCTATTCTTAATTATGATATGGATGTTAAGCTATCTTCTGTATTATTGGTTTATCGTGATGAAGCGAATTTTTGTGTTCATATTACTAACGTTTATATATTTAAGTGTACTGGACACATTTACTACCTACGATGCTGATGCCGCCATCGTCCGGACATTCGTCGTTTCATTTGTCGCATTGGGCATGACGAACTTTCTCAAGATGATTGACGGGGAGTCACTCCGGTTTTCGTGGTTTAAAAAAGCCCCAATGTGGGCCGTTCCATTGGCTGTAATGGTAATGTTTGCCGTATTGGTTGGTTATGCAGCGCCGAAATTTGATCCGCAATGGCCGGATCCGGTGCCATTCATTAGAAGTGCCGCGGATAATGCCGGTGGTCCCGGGGCTGGTTCGGCCATTCAAAAAGTCGGTTATGGAAACGACGACAGCAGGCTAGGTGGCGGATTTGTTCAGGATTATTCGGTAATTTTCCAAGCTGTGGCAAAGAACGACCACTACTGGCGGGTTGAAACAAAGGATGTATATACCGGAAAAGGCTGGGAAAAGTCAAGTGAACCAAGCTTCAAGCCGCAGCAGAACGGGAATATTTCGCTGGAAACGTTTCAGAATTCCGTCGAGACGGAGCAATGGACAGATACGGTGAGTTTTCAAGGAGATAAATCGTTGAAAAAACTCGTTTATCCATATGGAATCAAACAGGCGGAGATGCCGAAAGATTTAACCCTGCTGCTGGATAGCACGTATGGTGAAATACGTCCGGAACGTAACGGGGAAGCGGCCAATCCGGCTAAATACAGCGTGACGTATGAGAAGCCGTCATTCGCGATTGACAAGCTACGTGAAGTACGTGGCGGTAATAGTGACCTTCCTGAAGGATTGCAGGAGCGGTACACGCAGTTGCCGGCGTCGCTTCCTGATAGAGTCGGGGAACTTGCTGAGGAGATCACTTCCGATGATGACAATCGTTACGATAAAGCCCGGTCCATCGAAACCTACTTTGGTCGAAGCGGGTTTACGTACCAGATAAAGAATGTACCGGTGCCGAAAGAAGATCAGGACTATGTTGACCAGTTCTTGTTTGATTCGCAAAAGGGCTATTGTGATAACTATTCCACGTCGATGGTGGTCATGCTGCGTTCGCTTGATATACCTGCCCGCTGGGTGAAGGGCTTTACGAGCGGGGAAGTGATTCAGAGTGGTGACTCAACGGATGATTACGATGTATATGAAATAACAAATGCGAATGCCCATTCCTGGGTAGAGGCCTATTTTCCGGGGTCAGGTTGGGTGCCGTTTGAACCGACACAGGGTTTTTCCAATTTAGCAGACTTTCATATGAACATTGATGAAACAGAACAGGATGACGCACCAGACGCACCTGAAACGGAAACGCCTGAAAATCAACCGGAAGAAACGCCGGAAGAGGATACGACAAAGGATACCACACCAGAAAAGGAGAGCAATTCAGCCAGCTTTGATATAAACTGGTGGTATGTACTCGCGGGTGCGGGCGTACTTCTTTTGTTCAGCTTTATAGTATACAAAATGCGATTTCGCTGGAAAACGGCCTATTTATTCAGGAAACTGCAGCGGAATAACGATGCAAAAACATTTCAAGAAGCCTATCACTATTTGCTGAAAGTATTGTCACATCAAAGGTTGGCGAAAAAACCCGATCAGACACTAAGAGAGTTTTCCAAACAAATTGATTCCCGCTACAATACAGATGCAATGAATCAATTAACACGGAACTATGAGCGGATGCTGTACAAAAATGAATTGAATCTCGATCCGGCCGACGAATTGCCGGAATTATGGAAACAGCTGATGCGACAAATAACGACTTGACGGGAGACCTGATTGCTTAGTAAAATATTAGCGTTATGCAGAGCATTGAAATTGAATGAACGCCATTCATATATCCTCGATAATATGGTTCGAAAGTATCTACCAGGGCACCGTAAATGTCCTGACTATGAAGGCGGAATATCTATAGGTTACTGTATGCTGATCTGGATTTCTGCCTTCTTGCGGTTCAATCCGCATCGGGCAGGAATCCAGCTTTTTGTAACGTAAGAAGTGATTACCTGTGGATGACTTTATAAGAAAAACTTCAGTACCCGCTTAGGCGAGACCTGAGTTTTCTAATTTGATAGTATAAGGGTATACTGGTGATAAAAGGGTTGGAATCGCTGATAGAATGGCCGATACCGCTGAATAGGGTATCTATTCTGGCAGCACCGTAAGCGGGCAACTCATACAGCAAGTGCCGTGTAAGTAATCATCTTAACTGACATAAGATAGGAGCGTAAGAATATGAAGCACAATGAAATGATTGTTGTACTAGACTTTGGCAGTCAGTATAACCAGCTGATTACACGTAGAATCAGGGAGCATGGTGTTTATAGTGAATTGCATTCGCACCGGCTAAGTGCTCAGGATATCAAAGCAATGAATCCAAAAGGCATCATTCTTTCCGGTGGGCCGCACAGTGTTTATGATGAAAACAGTTTTCGCTGTGATCCGGAAATTTTTGAGCTTGGTATTCCGGTATTGGGTATTTGCTATGGGATGCAGCTAATGGCGTCCCATTTTGATGGTAAGGTTTCCAAAGCAGACAATCGTGAGTACGGAAAAGCAACGATTGACTTGCAGAATAAACCTGTATTGTTTCGAGATACACCAGAAAAACAGACTGTATGGATGAGCCATGGTGATAAAGTGATTCAGGCACCGGATTCATTCCGAATTGATGCGACTAGTCCATCAACTCCGATTGCAGCCATGAGTAATGATGACAGCAAGTTATATGGGGTACAGTTCCATCCTGAAGTCCTTCATACAGAATACGGAAATCAGCTGCTGAAGCAATTTGTGTTTGATGTGTGTAGTTGTTCCGGTAATTGGACAATCGAAAACTTTATTGAGATGAAAATCAAGGATATCCGGGCGCAAGTGGGTGACCGGAACGTCCTGTGTGCTCTGAGCGGCGGGGTTGATTCATCTGTCGTGGCAGCGCTTATTCACAAAGCTATTGGTAAACAGCTAACATGTATTTTTGTTGACCATGGTTTGCTGCGAAAAAATGAAGCAGAAGAAGTTACAGCAACCTTTGCCGATGACTTTGATATGAACTTTATCAAAATAGATGCTGCTGATCGATTCTTATCCAAGTTGGAAAACGTTACTGACCCGGAACAGAAACGAAAAATCATCGGTAACGAATTTATTTATGTGTTCGATGATGAAGCAGATAAGCTGACCAACATGGACTTTCTGGCCCAAGGCACATTGTATACGGACGTGATTGAAAGCGGTACGGATACAGCACAAACAATCAAGTCCCATCATAATGTCGGCGGGCTTCCGGAGAACATGCAATTTGAGTTAATTGAACCGCTGAACACGTTGTTTAAAGATGAAGTCCGTGAGCTTGGTCTGCAGCTTGGTCTGCCGGAAACGATTGTCTGGCGTCAGCCGTTTCCTGGTCCGGGGCTCGGAATTCGGGTACTCGGTGAAGTGACAAAGGAAAAATTGGAGATTGTTCGTGAATCAGATGCTATTCTCCGAGAAGAAATTGCTGCAGCAGGCTTGGAACGCGACATTTGGCAATACTTTACCGTTCTTCCTGATATCCGTAGCGTCGGCGTAATGGGGGATGCCCGAACATATGATTACACGATTGGCATCCGGGCGGTGACATCAGTTGACGGTATGACGTCCGATTGGGCGCGTATTCCGTGGGATGTATTGGAGAAGATTTCAACGCGACTTGTCAACGATGTAGAGCACATTAACCGTGTCGTGTATGATGTTACTAGTAAGCCGCCTGCAACCATTGAATGGGAGTGAAAAACGAACATTAATCAATGTGTAAGCAAAAAGGTTCGTTAAAAGTGTTGACGATGGTCGACTTTTGTCGTAAACTGGTCTCATAAATAAATGATTGCGTATAATTTCGGGGATACGGCCCAAGAGTTTCTACCGGACCACCGTAAATGGTCTGACTACGCAAGCATGCAGTTATGAGGCTAGGCATCATATTTGTGATACCATCTCGTGCTGGTTTGCTTGCAGTCACTCTTGCCCCTCGGCAGGAGTGTTTTTTTTACATTATATTAATATAAACGAATAGAAGGCTGGGGGGAGAACCATTGAAAAAATATTTTCGCTTTAACGAACTAGGCACGAATTATAGACAGGAGTTTATGGCAGGGATGACGACATTTTTGGCGATGGCCTATATTTTGTTCGTTAATCCGTCAACACTGGCGCTTGTCGGTGTGGAAGAGTTGCCGGAAGGAATAACACGGATTGATCAGGGGGCAGTCTTTACTGCTACTGCGATTGCTGCTGCTATTGGTACGCTGATTATGGGAGTGCTTGCTAAATATCCAATCGCACTTGCACCTGGTATGGGACTAAATGCCTTTTTTGCCTATACGGTTATATTAGGATATGGTATACCTTGGGAAACCGCATTGGCCGGAGTGCTGGCATCCGGACTAATTTTTATTATACTAACACTAACCGGCATTCGGGAAAAAGTTATCAATGCAATCCCAGCCAATTTAAAAATGGCTGTTGGTGCCGGTATCGGATTATATATTGCGTTTATCGGCTTTCAGAATGCCGGTATCATTGTCGGGAATGAAGACACGCTTGTAGGACTGGGTAATTTGACGTCACCGACTGTTCTGCTTGCTATATTTGGCGTCGTCGTATCGGTTATTTTGCTGAGTCTGAACATGAAAGGCGGCATTTTTTACGGGATGATTCTGACGGCTATTGTCGGTATCCTTTCCGGTTTGATTGATCCACCGTCAGGCCTTAGTGGGATTGTAGGAGAAGTACCAAGTGTTGCACCAACATTCGGTCAGGCGTTCGCTCACTTCGGGGATGTCTTTACGATTCAAATGCTTGTTGTCATTTTAACGTTTCTGTTTGTCGACTTCTTTGACACAGCAGGGACACTGGTAGCAGTTGCCAATCAAGCAGGGTTAATGAAGGACAATAAATTGCCGCGTGCAGGCAAAGCGCTGTTTGCTGATTCTGCTGCGACGGTAGCCGGGGCAGTTATCGGGACGTCAACAACGACTTCTTATATTGAATCAACAGCAGGGGTTGGAGCAGGTGCCCGCACCGGGTTTGCCTCTATTGTAACAGCAGGTTTCTTCCTGCTTGCGCTGTTTTTCTCACCTTTATTAAGTGTTATAACAGCGGAAGTGACAGCACCAGCATTGATTATCGTCGGCGTATTAATGTCCGCTTCGCTTAAAGATATTGAGTGGGATAAGTTTGAAATTGCTGTTCCGTCATTTTTGACTATCGTGTGCATGCCACTGGCGTACAGCATCGCAACAGGAATTGCCATCGGGTTCATTTTTTATCCGATCACGATGCTTCTAAAAGGGCGCCGCAAGGAAATTAATCCAGTTATGTATGTATTGTTTTTTATATTTATTCTTTACTTTATTTTCCTTAGCTGATCGCAAAAACGCGGAATCATCATATGATGGTTCCGCGTTTTTACATGATTTTTCAGTTGTTTTTCAAACTGCGCGCCGTTTTTTCGTGATTGACATAACATGATATATTGCCAGGAATAGTGAGCCTGCAGCGGCAAAGCAGCCAAGTACTGTATATAATGCGCCGCCACCTAAGGAATCGATTAATGTCCCGCCGACAAGTGAGCCGATGATACCGGATATGCCAAAGAACGCGGCATAGAACATTAAATGTCCGGTTGATTGCAGAAGATTAGGGATTAACCGAGTCACATACTCCAGTGCAGCGAGGTAAAACACACCGAATGTGATACCGTGCAAAAACTGAAGCATGATGATAAAGTACGGATCACCAGCTGCTGCATAAATAAACCATCGTGCCGTGTAAGCAATGCCGGCAAAAATGACAAAAACGAGCGTGTGATATCTCCGGAACCAGCGTCCTGCCAATGCAAAAACAGCAGCTTCACTGATGACCCCGACAAACCAAGCGACACCTACAAGACTTTCGCTTCCGCCCAGCTGCGCGATATACAAACCGATGAAACTATCATTCGCCCGGTGGGATATCGTGATAAACATCATGAAAAACAAGAAAATGATGAATGGTTTATTTTTAATAAGCACGTTAATATCCCGGAGGCGCACTGGGTCTGACTCAACGCGGACATCGGTCAATTTCCAGGCAACAGCAAGCGCTACGGTTCCAAAAAACAAATATGGCCAGATCATATACTGAATATCAGTTGCAGACAGAATCTGCCCAATAATCAAGGATGACGTTGCAAAGCCAATGGAACCCCATGTGCGGATGGTGCCGAATGAGACGTGCAGCTCATCTGCCCGTCGTTGCGCGAGGCTGTCACCAAGCCCACCGATTGGGGAAGTGAAAAAATAAAATACAAACCCCGCCAGCAGTATCGCTATTAGTCCTTCCATCTGGAAAAACACAATACTGCTGATAAGCAACCCAACAATACAAATAAGCAAAATCCTTTTTACTGTTTTGTATTTGTCGCTCATGTATCCCCAGAATGGCTGAGCAATAATAGCAGCTAAAGGACCGACCGCCAGTACCCAGCCAACCTCAGTGCCGTTCAAACCCTTGTCTTTCAGGTACAATGGCAAAAAACTGAGGATAATGGTGTTAGTTGCATGAAAACTGAATAAAAGCATTTTTAGTGATGTTAATGATTGTTTGTCAGTCATTTGATATGTATCCCATTACCTTTCTGTATCATTATGAACAAAATTACTGCAGATTTTAGTATATGGGAAACGTACCTAATTAACAAGAGACTGGGCGAGGTAAGAAAGTGAAGGATATCGGGATGAAGCGTACGTAGCGGTGGGGAAAAGTCGTCGGTTGAGTCTTAATGTGGGAATTATCAACGGATGCGGGATTATCAACAGATTGGCAAATAACATCAATCGGAAGCTCCAAGGATCAACAGGGTACATTATCACGAACAAACAAATACAATCCCCATGAAGATTTAAGCCAGTTTTCTAATAGAAAAAAGGAGCGGGTTTTACACCTGCTCCCCCCATACGTTCTTTATAAAGTCATCACGGCCGGATTTGGCACGGTCCTCTTGATAATAGGCTTTATTTTTTTGGTAAAAATCCTGATGTTCTTCCTCGGCGGGATAAAAGGTGGACGCGGGTCGTATTTCTGTGACAATCGGTTCCTTAAACTTTCCACTTTCAGCCAGTTCCCTTCTTGATTGCAGTGCAAGTTCCTTTTGCTCATCATCATGATAAAAGATGGCTGTACGATAGGAATCACCACGGTCATGAAATTGTCCGCCGTCATCAGTCGGATCGATTTGCCGCCAATAGATGGTCAATATTTCCTCGTAGGTTATGACCTCAGGATCATAGGTGATTTCAACGGCTTCGACATGCCCAGTGTTTCCGTGTTTGACTTCTTCATACGACGGATTAATTGTATCACCTCCAGTATAGCCCGAGATGACACCGTGAATTCCGTCCCACGTATCAAATGGTTTTACCATGCACCAGAAACAACCCCCGGCAAATGTGGCCTTCTTTAACTGCTTATTCATCGTCGTTTCCCCCAGCAAATGAATTGTCTTTAACTATAACATAATACCAAACACAGGGGAAAACAATCGAACATCACTGGATAAAAGGATTTGCATTTTCATTTTTTCGTCAATAACGCTACAATATAGGGAGAAGAGGCGATTAAATATGGTAAACGAGTACAAGTTATTTATTGACTGGTGGCCGGGAAAAAAGACATTAATCAAACGCTTGATTAAGAAAGGCCGGGTTCCTAGTGCTGCCGGCCCTGAAACGGCTAGTCTTCATCCTGTAATTGTATGTTCACTTTGCTGCGACTGCTTTCATCTGATATAAGTCGGTGCAGCTGGACGATTAGCAGACCGTTCTGGTATGTTGCATGTACTTTATCTTTTCGAACAGGAAACGGCAGGGTGACTTCCCGTTCAAAAACACCCTGAAGAATTTCGTCTTTAACAACCGTTCCCCCTGTGTTGGGTAAGTCGATGGCACCTTTGAGCTCAAGGGTGGCATAGTCTACGAAGATATCGATTTTGTTGAGGTCAGTTAAACCTGGAATGCTGGCAATGCATGTCAGCTCATGATCAAATTGGTAAATAGTAATTTGCGGTATCGTCGGCTTAACGATGTTTTCAAATTCATTCCAGAACGGTTCACCAAAGAAATGATCCATATTTTTTCGCCAATCAGCCATTTGTTTAAATGGATCCATGATTACACCCCATTTGGCAAGTGCTTTTACAATGTATGCATCACCGAAACATCAGGTGAATAGAATAGTTCAGTTATCATCCATCGTTCCGGCGGTGGTCATCTAGGAGGGGTTTAATTGCTCAGTAATGCATTTGTCATGGTAGCTATTATTTTAGTTATCAATATTGTTTATGTGTCGCTTTCAACGATGCGTATGATTCTGACGTTAAAGAACCGGCGCTATATGGCCGCGTTCGTCAGCATGTTTGAAATTGTCGTTTACGTCCTCGGACTTGGCCTCGTACTGGATAACTTAAATGAAATTCAAAATATCGTTGCGTATGCACTTGGTTTTGGGATGGGCGTTATTGTCGGGACGAAGATTGAAGAAAAGCTAGCACTGGGCTACATTACCGTCAATGTTATTTCCTCGAACCCGGATATCGAGTTTACCAGACGGCTGCGCGAAAAAGGGTATGGCGTGACAAGCTGGTATGCATATGGCATGGAAGGCGACCGTCTCGCCATGCAAATTTTAACACCACGGAAATATGAGCTACAATTGTACGAAACGATTAAAGAGATTGATCCAAAAGCATTTATTATTTCCTATGAACCGAAACAAATTCATGGCGGCTTCTGGGTAAAACAAGTGCGTAAAGGCCGACTATTTAATCAAAGGAAGAATGCAACAGCCAACGGCACAGCATCAACGCAGCATGCCCCCCAGTCAAAACCTGGTGGTGATTATTCAGAGTAGTAGGTTTTCGGAAATTGATGCTACGATTTGTCGAGCGTTTTTAGCTAGAATTTAGCTGTAATAGGGATGGTGTTTAGAATGGGTTTGTTAAGTGAAAAGCATAGCACTTATGAGGAGTTTGAAAAATTAAGGGAAAAAACGGATGAAATACTAGAATATATTGATGGCCTTATTTATATGTCACCATCTCCTAGTATAAAGCATCAAGAAATTTCATCTTATTTGCACGGTGAACTCTACAACGCACTCAAGGGCAAGGAATGTAGTGTGTTTGCCGCCCCGACTGATGTGTTATTTGATAATCCTTATGATAATGCTAGGAAAAAAGTCGTTCCGGACTTATTTGTAACGTGCAATCCTGATAATTTCACAGAAAATGAATATGTAGGGCCTCCTGAATTCATTATTGAAATTTTAAGTCCCTCAAGTAGATCGCACGATATGATTACGAAGCTGAATCTTTATATGAATAACGGTGTCAATGAATATTGGATTGTTGACCCCATGAAAAATCATATAATGGTATATACGAAGGATGATAACAACGAAGTGCAGTTTGATTTAGTTAATGGCGATAACAGGGCTGTTTCCAGGACCATTGCGGATTTTGGAATCAACCCGGCTGATCTATTTAAATAATTTTTGGGGGTTTCTATCCACCCTTCCGAAAACTACTTGCAGAAGGTATTAGTCAACAGTAAAAAAATTATTCTTAATAAGGGTACTTATCCCGAATAACGTTAGACACGTATCATACGTATAAGTGCCATGATTGTTTATTGAACTGATAAGGATTAAAGAACTAACTGGCAATAATATGGAAATTCTAGGGGCAGTAAGATGAGTTATAATTTGAAGGTATTTATACTAAATGATCGGTTGCTAGAATGGAAAAACATAAGGGAGAGCTGAACCTATATGACTGACCATCATGATGATGATTCATTTCGCGATATGAATAAAAAAGAAAAAATCGCAACAGTTATAGGAATAGTATTTCTTATTATTCTGGTAGTCGGATTTGTTTTGGGTGTTTACTTTTTTGGGATGGCGGGGATTTTTGAACTGCTCGGCGTTCAGTATAAATCTGTCTGGTCATTATTTGTTTTTGTTGTCAGTTTCTTTGTTCTTGGGCTTATTGTCGAATTGTTTTCCAAAGCGGTTTTTGTACTATCTACCAGGAATATAACGGGAAGATTAAAAGTGTTTTTTGTCCGGTTCAGTATTGAAGGTGTGTCTAACTGGATATGCCTTTTTACAGTGGACGAGTTTATGAAAAGCATTAACCTTTCCTTGAAAACAGAGATCGTGATTGCATTGCTGCTAGCTGTATTGGAAATCGTATTCGATGAAAAAGAAGGTGGAAATAAACAGGCTACCAGCACGTAAACAGGTGCAACGGAAATAATCTTCATTACTAAACTTTCGTACCAAAAAGTTAAGCTCAAACAGTTAACCGCGGCAAACTGAAACGCTTCTAATTGTTACCTTGACAACCTTGATAAACATAAAAGCTATTTTCTAAAAGGTTGTTTTTTGACACAAAAATTTAAATATTTCCTATAACCCGACCGACTTTTCGTCCACCGTCCGGGATCGCTCTGGGCGGATGCTTTCCGTAGCGGAAATCAACGCTAGTATTCATAGTGTGGTAGACCAATCATCCATTAAGTTATGTCGCCGTTTATATCAAATACGATAATAAAACAACGAATCACTCATCCAAAAAGTCAACTAGGGTAGTATATGTACAGCTCTCTCCGTTCTTTTAAATCTTATATGTTTATCACAGGCTGCGAAAGTTAAGTTCATTATGACATAGCGAGCAATTTTTGAACGAATTCTATTAAGCGGAATGAAAACAATCCTTAAAAGCGAACATTTAATCATATCCAAATAATAATGTTCGATTTATATTGACATCATAAACGCTGGTCTGCTATGCTTGAAACAGCAAATAAATACGGCACCTCATATATTTTCGGGGATATGGCCTGAAAGTCTCTACCCGGCACCGTAAATGCCGGACTATGAGGGAAGGTGAATCATTGCGACAAAGCAGTGGTCTATACATGTATGTCTGAAAGTCTATTCATCTTCTCTCATTGAATTTGAGGGAAATGAATAGACTTTTTTATTTTACCGTGCTTGAATGGGGCAGTAACACCTCGCTAATTCAAATTTCACTTTACGAAAGAAGGGATTCTAAGTGGCACAGGTTGGTGTGATTATGGGCAGTATATCAGACTGGGAAACAATGAAACACACATGTCATCTATTGGAAGAACTGCAGATTCCCTATGAAAAAGATATTATTTCAGCACACCGTACACCGGACGACATGGCAACATATGCGAAAACAGCACGTGAACGCGGCTTGAAAGCCATCATCGCCGGTGCTGGCGGGGCCGCTCATTTACCCGGTATGGTCGCGGCGCAAACGACGCTTCCTGTCATCGGGGTTCCGGTGCAGTCCAAGGCGATGGATGGGCTGGATTCGCTATTATCCATTGTGCAAATGCCTGGTGGTGTGCCGACTGCGACCGTAGCTATCGGCAATTCCGGCGCCAAAAATGCCGGACTGCTTGCTGCGCAGATGATTGGCGCTTTTGATAGTGAGGTGGCAGAACGACTGCAGCAATACAGGGATAACATGAAAGAATCCGTAACAGAAATGAGGGATACTCTTGCTGAAAAATAATGTCATTCTTCCACCGCAAACCATCGGCATCATTGGTGGGGGACAGTTAGGGCGTATGATGGCACTTGCGGCAAAATATATGGGGTATAGGGTTGCTGTACTGGACCCGACGCCGGATTGTCCCACAGCACAGGTTGCCGATAAGCAAGTGACTGCTGCCTACGATGATCAGGCAGGCGTCGAGAAATTAATGGAGATGAGCGCTGTTATCACTTATGAATTTGAAAACGTTGATGTTAATGCAGCTGAATTTCTCAGTCAGAAAGGTAAGCTTCCACAAGGGAGTACGGCATTAGCGGTGACCCAGAATCGGGAACGTGAGAAAACGATGATGCAGGAATCCGGTTTGCCTGTGCCCGCCTTTTCCATTGTTACGAATGCGTCAGAATGTGAAACCGCACTTGAACTGATCCAACTCCCGGCTGTTATGAAAACATTGAGCGGAGGATACGACGGCAAAGGACAGCACAAGCTAACTACTAAAAGTGACATTCCAGAAGCGATGACGTTTGCCGATGAGCATGATGCTTCGATTATTGAGGAATGGATTCCATTCGATAAAGAAATTTCTGTTGTGTTCACACGGGGTCAATCGGGTGAGGTGACATTTTTCCCAATTGGTGAAAATGAGCATAGGAAGCAAATTTTATATAAAACGACTGTCCCGGCATCCATTAATGAAACCATTTATAACAAGGCACTTGAGGCAGCCAGGGTGATTGCTGATAAACTGGAAGTGATCGGTACGTTTGCCGTTGAGATGTTCGTAAAAGGTGACGACGTATACGTGAATGAAATGGCACCGCGTCCGCATAATTCCGGGCACTACACGATCGAGGGTTGTAATGTGTCACAATTTCTGCAGCATATCCGAGCTGTTTGCGGACTACCATTATTGCCTGTCAAACTGCTGCATCCGACGGTGATGGTCAATCTACTTGGCGAGGAAGCTGGGAATGCATTGGCAAAAAGGTCCATATGGCAACATGGATTTGTTCATTTTTACGGAAAAGAAACGGTGAAGGCTAAACGAAAAATGGGACATATTACGTTTACAGGTGAAACATTGGATGAAGTCAACCATAGAATTGCCGCATACGAGGAGGAAGAAGAATGATTGATCGCTATACACGAGAAGAAATGGGCACCATCTGGACGGAAGAAAATAAATATAAAGCGTGGTTGGAAGTAGAAATACTTGCTTGTGAAGCATGGAGTGAGCTTGGCGCTATCCCACCTGCAGACGTGGAGATGATTCGTCGAAATGCTTCCTTTGATGTGGAACGGATTCAAGAGATCGAACAGGAAACAAGGCATGATGTCATTGCCTTTACTCGTGCAGTTTCCGAATCGCTCGGTGAGGAGCGCAAATGGGTGCATTACGGACTCACTTCAACCGACGTCGTGGATACGGCGCAGTCTTATTTGCTAAAACAGGCGAATGACATCCTGCGAAACGACTTGCATCAGTTTATTGATGTCCTCAAGGATAGGGCCATCGAACATAAATATACCGTTATGATGGGGCGGACCCATGGTGTTCATGCGGAGCCAACAACATTCGGGCTGAAACTTGCACTCTGGTATGAAGAAATGAAACGACACCTGGAACGTTTTGAATTGGCGGCAAAAAACATTGAATTTGGCAAATTGTCCGGTGCTGTCGGTACTTATGCGAATATTGATCCGTATGTGGAGGAGTATGTGTGCAAGCAAATTGGGCTTTCGCCTGCACCGGTATCAACACAAACACTCCAGCGTGATCGGCATGCAGCATATGTTTCCGCACTGGCGCTTATTGCTGCTTCGATTGAAAAGTTTGCCACCGAAATCCGTGGTCTGCAAAAAACGGAAACACGTGAGGTGGAAGAGTTTTTTGCGAAAGGGCAGAAGGGATCATCAGCCATGCCGCATAAGCGCAACCCAATTGGCTCCGAAAATATGACCGGCATAGCGCGGGTGTTGCGTGGCCACATGGTGACAGCAGCGGAGAATGTAGCCCTCTGGCATGAGCGTGATATATCCCATTCATCGGCTGAACGGATTATTTTGCCGGATGCTACAACGGCGCTTAACTACATGCTGCATCGTTTTACTAGTATTGTTCGCAATTTAACGGTCTTTCCTGAACATATGCGCGCGAACATGGATAAGACGTATGGCGTCATTTTCTCCCAACGTGTCCTCCTTGCCCTCGTGGAAAAAGGAATGCCGCGGGAAGAAGCATATGACCTTGTTCAGCCCAAAGCGATGGAAGCATGGGAGACAGGCACACATTTCAAACAGCTGGTCAAGGCGGATGAACAAGTTTCTTCCCGGTTGACACAGGAAGAATTGGATCAGTGCTTTGATCATACGTACCACTTAAAAAATGTAGATGCCATATTCCGCCGCATCGGATTGGAGGATGAACAATGAAAGGTAAGCTGCTGTATGAAGGAAAGGCGAAACGTGTCTATCAGGCTGACGGACAGCCGGGGAAGCTAGTGCTGGAATATAAAAATGATGTTACGGCATTCAACGGGGAGAAAAAGGATATGCTCCCCGGCAAGGCCGATCTTAACAATGCTATTTCGTCCCATATCTTCCATGAGCTGAATGACCGGGGGATTCGGACACATTTTATAGAAAAAGTTTCAGCAACGGAGCAGCTCGTTCATGCATCTGAAATTATTCCGCTCGAGGTCGTTGTCAGAAATATTACAGCAGGGAGCATTGCTAAACGGTTGGGAATTCAGGCAGGAACACCGCTCACCCCACCAATTATTGAACTGTTTTATAAAAATGATGATTTGAACGATCCACTTATTAATGACGATCATGCCATGTTTTTAAGTGATGTAAATCAACCGGAACTAAACGACATAAAAACGCAGGCATTGGAAATCAACCGGCAGCTGATTAAGCTGTTTACTGATGTTGGTATTGAGCTGGTCGATTTTAAATTGGAATTCGGCCGACTGTCGGATGGCAGTGTTGTCCTATCTGATGAAATATCCCCGGACACATGCCGGCTTTGGGATATACAAACTCGGGAAAACCTTGATAAAGATGTGTTTCGCAACGGAACCGGAAATTTGCTGGAAGTCTATGAAAAATTAATGACCCGACTGGAGGAAGCACGATGAAAAAAGTAACAATCCATATCGCGTTAAAGCAGGGAGTACTTGATCCACAAGGCCAGACGATTCAGACATCGCTTCATTCGCTTGGATTTACGGAAGTGGAGGAAGTGCGTACAGGTAAGACGGTCGAGCTGTTTTTGGAAGACAGCGCTGATATCGAAGCGCGTGTTCATGAGATGTGTGACAAACTTCTGGCCAATCCAGTTATCGAGGATTATTCATTAGAAGTGGAGGAGGCGCTGCGTACATGAAATTCGCTGTTGTTGTGTTTCCAGGATCCAATTGTGACCGTGATATGTACCATGTTGTCAAAGATGTGCTGCAGGAGGACGCAGCGCTTGTCTGGCATGAAACTGGTAATCTAGAAAACTATGACGCTATTTTGTTGCCTGGTGGTTTTTCTTATGGAGACTACCTTCGTTCGGGGGCCGTCGCCGCTGCATCAGATATGATGAGCCAGGTGAAAAAGCAGGCAGAACAGGGTAAGCCGGTACTCGGTGTTTGCAATGGGTTTCAAGTTTTATTGGAAGCCGGACTGTTGCCGGGAGCGATGCTTCCTAATAAGCATCTTGCCTTTATGTGTCACCAGGAACCGTTGGAAGTAACGAACAATCAGACGTTATTTACAACCGGATATGAACAAGGAGAAGTTGTTCATTTTCCGATTGCCCACGGGGAAGGGAATTATTATTGCGATGACGAGACAATGGCTGCCCTACAAGCGAACAATCAAATCGTCTTCACGTATAAGCAGAACCCAAATGGATCGGCGGGCGATATTGCCGGGATTGTCAATGAACAGGGGAATGTCCTTGGCATGATGCCCCATCCGGAACGTGCTTCAGAAGCAATTCTGGGCAGCGATGATGGAATTCGGCTGTTTCAGTCATTGATTAAAAATTGGAGGGACGCCTATGCTATCAACGTATGAGCCGGCACCGGAAAGAATTGAACAAGAGGCATTGTATCTCGAGCTGGGGTTAAGCGAGGATGAATATAAACGCGTCAAGAATATATTGGGACGGCGCCCGAACATGACTGAAGCAGGAATTTTTGCCGTCATGTGGTCGGAACATTGCAGCTACAAAACGTCCAAACCATTGCTGAAGAAATTCCCGTCTGATGGGCCGCACGTTCTTCAGGGTCCTGGTGAAGGTGCTGGCGTTGTCGATATCGGTGATGGGCAGGCAGCGGTATTCAAGATTGAAAGTCATAATCATCCGTCAGCTGTTGAGCCGTATCAAGGTGCGGCAACTGGTGTCGGTGGTATTATCCGGGATGTGTTTTCCATGGGAGCACGGCCGATTGCCTTGATGAATTCATTACGATTCGGAAATCTTGGAACAGAACGAGTGAACTATTTATTTGAGGAAGTGGTTCATGGGATTGCCGGGTATGGCAACTGTGTAGGTGTTCCAACCGTTGGCGGTGAAGTACAATTTGATGAAAGTTACGAAGACAATCCGCTCGTTAATGCGATGTGCATTGGACTCATTAACCACGAGGATATGCAGAAAGGAATTGCTGCAGGAACGGGAAATACGGTCATCTATGCTGGGGCGCCAACCGGCCGCGATGGTATTCATGGTGCCACATTTGCCTCAGGTGATCTAGCAGATGACTCAGATAAGGATCGGCCGTCGGTTCAGGTTGGTGACCCATTTATGGAAAAATTGCTAATCGAAGCATGCCTGGAAGTAATCCACTCTGATGCGCTTGTTGGGATGCAGGATATGGGCGCTGCAGGCCTAACGTCATCCGCAAGTGAGATGGCCAGTAAAGCGGGAACGGGAATGACGATGAATCTGGATTTGGTTCCACAGCGTGAACAGCATATGAGCGCGTATGAATTAATGCTTTCTGAATCACAAGAACGCATGCTGCTTGTGGTGAAACAAGGACGCGAGCAGGAAATTATAGATGTGTTTACAAAATACGGACTCGAAGCGGTAGCAGTCGGAGAAGTGACGGAAGACAAATCATTTCGCCTGCTGCAACACGATGAGATTGTGGCGGCTATTCCGGTTGATGCCCTTGCCGAGGAGGCACCGGTATACCATATGCCGTCAAAAGAAGCGTCGTACGTACGAGAATTTCAGAAAATGGAGAATAAAACACCAGATGTAAGCGATCATACGGCTATGCTGAAACAAATATTGCAGGAGCCAACCATTGCAAGTAAGGAATATGTGTATGACCAGTATGATTCCATGGTACAGACAAATACAGTTGTCAAACCTGGGTCAGATGCAGCCGTCATTCGGGTGAAAGGAACGGATAAGGCACTTGCTATGACAACCGATTGTAATTCTCGCTACATTTACTTGGACCCGGAAACGGGCGGAAAAATAGCTGTTGCGGAAGCCGCACGGAATATCGTGTGTTCCGGTGCACGCCCGCTCGGATTGACTGATGGGCTGAACTACGGTAACCCGACAAATCCGGAAGTTTTCTGGCAGATGGAAAAGAGTGTGGAAGGAATGAGTGAAGCGGCAAACACGCTTGCAACGCCTGTCATTAGCGGGAATGTATCCCTATACAACCAGTCTAAAGGCAAATCGATTTTTCCGACACCGGTTGTAGGCATGGTTGGTTTGGTAGCATCACTTGACCATATTACGCCGAGTTTTTTCCAAGAAACAGGCGATTTGATTTACTTGATTGGCGAAACAAAGCCTGAGTTCGGAGGCAGTCAACTACAGAAGATTATTTCCGGAACATATGAAGGTAAAGCACCTGCGATAGATTTACAAGTAGAGTCCGAGCGGCAGCAGCAATTACTGGAAGCCATCGAGCAGGGACTCGTCCAGTCTGCACATGACCTGGCTGAAGGTGGGTTGGCCACAGCACTTGCTGAATCAGTATTCAACGGAAAAGGACTTGGCGTTAAAGCATCATTAACAGGGGATCCAACCGTTGCCCTTTTTAGTGAATCCCAATCCCGGTTCCTTGTCTCAGTACGGCCGGAAAATAAAGATTTATTTGAAAAAACAGTAGCCGCTGCAAACCATATCGGAACGGTAACAGCAGACAGCAAGTTTGTAATAGATGTTAATGGGATGAAACAGGTGGAGGAAGATGCAAGCGTACTTCATAACCTCTGGAAAGGAGCAATTCCATGCTTGCTGAACAAAAAGGTATAAATGAAGAATGTGGTGTATTCGGTATTTGGGGGCATGATAAAGCGGCGGAATTGACGTATTACGGTCTTCACGCGATGCAGCACCGTGGACAGGATGGTGCCGGCGTCGTTGTTAATAATGGTAATTGCCTAACCTCCCATAAAGGGTTAGGCCTTGTCAATGACGTATTTAAATACGCTCCTTTTCATGAGCTAACTGGTGACGCTGCAGTCGGTCATGTACGAAATGCCACAGAGGGAAGCAACGTGTACGAAAATGTGCAGCCGCTCTTATTCCAATCACAGATGAAAAGTATGGCGCTTGCTCATAACGGTAATCTCATGAATACCGATCGTCTTCGTAATGAATTAGAAAGCCAGGGCAGTATCCTCCAGACTTCCTCCGATACGGAAGTGCTTGCCCATCTGATTAAACGCAGCGGTATGGAGGTCAATGAACAATCGCTTGCTGCTGCACTTAATCAAACTACTGGTGCCTACAGTTTTTTGGTCATGACGGATGACAAAATGTATGCTGCACTGGACCCGAGTGGTATCAGACCGTTATCGATTGGCCGAATTGGCGATGCCTACGTGGTTGCATCCGAGTCGTGTGCGTTTGATCAGATAGGCGCTACCTTTGAACGGGAAGTTTTGCCGGGGGAATTGATAACGATCAGTTCGCATGGAATGGAGTCCACCCGCTTTGCCATCAGGGGCCAGCGGAAGATGTGTGCCATGGAGTATGTTTATCTGTCAAGACCAGACAGTAATGTTAACCGGGTAAATGTTCATGCGTCACGAAAACAAATGGGAAAAGAATTGGCGCAAGAATCTCCAGCAGATGCAGATATCGTGATTGGTGTACCTGATTCAAGTATATCAGCTGCGATTGGATTTGCTGAAGAAAGCGGCTTGCCCTACGAAATGGGGATTATCAAAAATCGCTACGTTGGGAGAACATTTATACAGCCGTCCCAAGAGCTACGTGAGCAAGGTGTGAAATTAAAGCTTGCACCAGTAAGGGGGATGGTGGAAGGTAAGCGGGTTGTCATGATTGATGACTCCATTGTACGCGGGACGACAAGCAAACGAATTGTGCAGATGCTGAAAAATGCGGGAGCAGCTGAAGTACACGTCCGTATTGCATCACCGCCGATTGAGCATCCGTGCTGGTACGGTATTGATATGTCAACGTACGAGGAACTGATTGCGGCAAATCATTCACTAGATGAGATTCGAGATACGATTGAAGCAGACAGCCTGGCATTTTTGTCAGAATCCGGTCTGGAACAGGCAATCGTCAGAGACAAAACCATTCATCAAGGAATTTGTACCGCATGCATGACAGGCGAGTACCCGGTAATGCAGGACAAAGAAAAGGCATTAGCTCACAAGAAGTCTTAAAGAAGGGATGTCAGCAATGGAGAACACGTACAAGGCAGCTGGTGTGGATGTGGAACAAGGATATGAGGCCGTCAGACGGATGAAAAGACATGTCGCCAAAACGGCACGGCCGGAAATGTTGGATGAAATCGGTGCATTTGCTGGTCTCTTTGATTTATCATCATTCAACTATCAGGAACCGGTGTTAGTTTCCGGTACAGACGGTGTCGGTACAAAATTGAAACTCGCAGCCGAGATGCAAAAACACGATACAGTTGGCATTGATCTAGTTGCGATGTGTGTAAATGATATTGTCGCACAAGGTGCACAGCCGTTATTTTTCCTGGATTATATAGCATGCGGAAAGACGGATCCGGCCCTGATTGAACAAGTCGTTGCCGGTATTTCCCAAGGGTGCATAGATGCAGGTGCGGGTCTAATTGGTGGCGAAACAGCAGAAATGCCTGGTATGTATCAGGATGATGAATATGATTTGGCCGGATTTACGGTTGGCATCGCTGAAAAGTCACAACTCGTGACCGGTGCATCGATCGCTACGGGTGATACAATCATCGGCTTGACGTCAAGCGGCATTCATTCCAATGGATACTCCCTCGTTAGAAAGCTGGTGGAAGGGCTCGATTTTGATAAAATGTATACAGGATTAACGGCCCCGCTCGGGAACACCCTGCTAACCCCAACAAAGATTTATGCCAAATCGGTTGCAGCGGTTATGAAAGAAATAAACGTTAAAGGAATCGCACACATAACAGGCGGCGGCTTTCATGAAAACCTTCCCCGTATGATGCCTGAAGGGCTGGGTGCGGAAATAGATGTTTCCAGCTGGCAGAAACCGGACGTATTTTCGTTTCTACAGCGTGTGGGTGACATTTCCGATGAAGAGATGTACCGCGTTTTTAATATGGGAATCGGCATGGCCATCGTTGTCGCACCCGAGGAAGCAGACACAGTGCTGCGAATTCTCGAAACACACGGCGAAACGGCTACAGTTATCGGAAAAACAGTGCCGGAAGAAGGAGTGCATTTGCTGCCATGACAAACGTACGTGCCGCAGTATTCGCATCCGGGTCCGGTAGTAACTTTCAGGCAATCATGGAAGAAACGAACCTCCCAGTTGACGTGGTGCTGCTTGTTTGCGACCGGTCTGATGCGGGTGTGATTGCCAAAGCGGAAAAATTCGGAGTCGAGTCGTTAATTTTTGACCCAAAAGCATATGCAGGAAAAGAAGATTACGAACGTCTGCTAGTTAAAAAACTTCGGGATAGCCAGGTAGAATGGCTATTCTTAGCTGGCTATATGCGTATTGTCGGATCAGTGCTTTTAACCAATTATGCAGGCAGGATGATAAATATCCATCCGTCTCTGCTTCCGGACTTTCCCGGAAAAGATGCGATTGGCCAAGCGTATACAGCAGGCGTTGAAACAACCGGTGTGACCGTTCATTACGTTGATGCGGGCATCGATACAGGCCCGGTTATTGCACAGCAGGAAGTCCCTGTGCACCCGAATGATACAAGGGAAACGTTGACAAAGCGTATACAGCAGGTAGAGCACAACCTGTATCCAACAGTCATCCGTCAGCTGCTTGAACAGGAGGATGAACGGGACGCCGGAATTAGCCGCAACAGCTCTGTTATTGTTGATTGATTTGGAAACGGAAACGCCAAAGTTTGGATCAAAAACGCCAAAGTTTGGGACGAAAACGCCAAATGTTGCGTACCGCCATAAGAATCGGCTACGAATGTTACAGACAAAAGAAAATACGACAAAAGTGAGGAATTATGATGAAACGACGGGTATTGATAAGTGTTTACGATAAGCGTCATGTTACCGAATTTGCAACAGGTCTTATTGAGATGGGATATGAAATCATTTCAACCGGCGGAACGCTTAAACGGTTGCGAGATGCTGGACTTGACGCCATAGCTGTGGAGGATCTGACAGGTTTTTCCGAGATGCTTGATGGCCGTGTGAAGACGTTGCACCCAGCTGTCCAGGCTGGAATTCTGGCCAATCGGGGGCAGGACTTACATTTGCAACAGCTAGAAGACAGTGGCATTAAACCTATCGATCTAGTAGTGGTCAACCTTTATCCATTTAAACAAACGTTTGATCAACCAGATGCGACCGAGCAGACAATTATCGAGAATATTGATATTGGCGGGCCTACCATGCTGCGGGCAGCTGCGAAAAATTTTAACGATGTAGCGGCTGTCGTTGATCCTGCAGATTATGAAGCTGTCTTAGATGCCATTCGTAATGACGCACTGGACCGGCCCAAACGCAAAAAGCTGGCTGCAAAAGTATTTCGCCATACGGCCCAATATGATGCACTGATTGCTAATTATTTCACCGACGAATCGTTCCCGGAACATTATACGGTCACCTATGAAAAGAATCAGACACGAGATACGGCGAGAATCCACATCAAGAAGCGGCGTTTTATAAAAATCCATTTGACACACCAATGAGTCTTGCTGCTGCACATCAGTTACACGGTAAGCAGCTATCTTATAACAATATTCAGGATGCCAATGCGGCACTAGCTATGATTAATGAGTATCAGGCACCGGCAGCTGTTGCGGTTAAGCACATGAATCCAAGCGGTATCGGGGAGGCAGAAGATTTAAGCACTGCCTTTTCCAAGGCGTATGCGGCGGATCCGGTTTCTATTTTTGGCGGTATTGTTGCCTGTAACCGCACCGTGGACGCAGAGGTTGCCAGAAAATTGCGGGAGATTTTTCTAGAGATTGTTATTGCACCTCAATTTACCGAAGATGCGCTGGCGATTTTAACGGAAAAGAAAAATATTCGGTTATTGCAAGTAGAAATGGATCAAGCCCAGTCAGGCGGCCATCAGCTGATGACTGTTCATGGTGGTGTATTGATTCAGTCGACTGATGATGGATCCCTTTCCGATGACCAGCTAATCTACCCGACGGAAAAGCGGCCGACCGACTATGAGCTAACTGATTTGCAGTTCGCATGGAAAGCAGTCAAACATGTTAAATCCAATGCCATTGTCCTGGCGAAAGATGTGCAGACGATTGGTGTTGGCGCTGGTCAGATGAATCGGGTCGGTGCGGCGGAAATTGCGTTGAAACAGGCCGGAGCTAAGGCTGAAGGAGCAGTGCTTGCGTCTGATGCATTTTTCCCGATGCCAGACACGGTGGAAGCAGCAGCCAAAGCGGGGATTAGTGCCATCATTCAGCCCGGTGGTTCGAAGCGAGATCAAGATTCGATTGATATGTGTAACCAATATGGCATTGCGATGGTCTTTACAGGTATGCGGCACTTCAAGCATTGATGTGCAACGTTCATTCTTGAATCATACGTAAAATTACTTTGTCCGTTAAACAGTTAATATTATCAGAAAAACCCTAATGATGGAAGGTGTGTTTTGAATGAATCTGTTGGTAGTTGGAAGTGGCGGTCGGGAACATAGTTTGATCATGAAGCTGCGCGAGAGTGGCCGTGCTGATCAGATTTATGCGGCACCGGGAAATGGTGGTATTAGTAATTTTGCCACCTGCGTAAACATAAATGAAATGGACATGGAGCGGCTGGTGGAATTTGCTAGAGAGAAGGAAATTGACTTGACGATTGTCGGACCGGAAGCCCCGTTGCTTGCCGGAATCGCTGACAGATTTCATGAAGCAGGCCTTGCTATCTTTGCACCATCGCAGAAAGCTGCTTTGCTTGAGGGAAGCAAGCGCTATGCGAAAGACTTCATGCAGAAATATGATATTCCAACAGCCGATTATGCGAGTTTTACCAAAGCAACTGATGCAAAAGCCTATATAAACAAAATAGGTGCACCGGTCGTTGTGAAGGCTGATGGACTCGCTGCAGGCAAGGGTGTCGTTGTTGCCAACACAATTGAAGAAGCAGTCACCGCGGTGGATGAACTGACTGACGATGAGGAGGGTTCTCCGGGGATTGTGGTTGAGGAATGTCTCGTCGGAAGTGAACTCTCCTTGATGGCATTCGTCCATGACGGCAATGTTTTCCCGATGTTGCCGGCACGGGATTACAAACGAGCCTATGACGATGACGAGGGGCCAAACACCGGTGGGATGGGCGCATATGCTCCTGTGGCTGACGTCTCATCGGAAACATTAGAGAAAGTAAAGGAAAACATTTTGCAAGTGACAGCCGATGGAATCAAACAAGAAGGGCACCCGTTTACCGGCATACTGTATGCTGGGTTAATGATGACAGCAGATGGTCCGAAAGTCATTGAATTCAATGCTCGATTCGGTGACCCGGAAACACAGGTTGTTTTACCGCTGTTGCAAAATGATCTCTTGCAGGTGTTTCTCGATGTGCTGGATGGCAAGGATCCTGAACTAGAGTGGGAAGCAAAAAGCTGTGCCGGTGTGGTCCTGGCATCAGCTGGTTATCCGGGACCATATGAAAAAGGTGCACCGTTGCCGGAGTTGACAACGGACGAAAATTCATTTGTAGTGCACGCCGGAACCAGGGAAACGGCTGACGGAACCGTATCTGACGGCGGAAGGGTTCTTCTAGCCGGTGCAAAAGGGGATACCTTATCCGAAGCAATCCAGAGTGCTTACGATTGGCTGGATCAACACATCGATTCAGATGCCTTCTTTTACCGAAAAGATATAGCCCGGCCCACGATACCGTCGAAACTCACCACAAACAACTAGTATGAACTAGCTATAAGCAACTACAATTGTCACAACAACAGCCCACCCTTTCATTTCGAGGAGGGGCGGGCTGTATTTTTAGCTATGAGAGTTTTAAAGAAACCCCTGCTAATGGAAGTTTCATTTAATCATTTGCTCAATAATTTGTTTGTTGCGTTCCTCGAAAGCTTCGTTATGGGAGGAAACCATTGCTGTTTTAGCAGCGTCAGGTTCAATAAATTGTTTAGCCTGGTTAACTGCATTGGCCGCATCCTGAAAGGCACCGGCAATTAAGTTCAGTTTTCCTTCATGCATGAGGATGTCACCGGCAGCGTACAGTCCGTCCAGTGAAGATTCGCTTTTGGCGTTGCCGGAGACGAAATAGTCGTCTTCCATGGCAATATCAATATTACTATTATCAAGCAACGATGTATCGCGCTCATAGCCATGATTGACAATCACTGCATCCACCGGAAGATGATTGACCACTCCCGTCTGTTTATTCGTCAGCTCAACCTGTTCAATGGATTCGCCGTCGCTACTTGCAACAAGGTCGGTTATCGATGTGTGGAAGAAACAGACGACAGAGCCGTTCCTTAATTGGGTCGCCTGTGATTCGTGACAATCGAAATTATTTTTTCGGCAAGTGATGAAAACACGCTTGGCTATAGGCTCCAGCTCATTGGCCCAGTCGGTCGCCGAGCTGCCACCACCGGAGATAATCACAGTTTTATCCTTAAACTGTTGCAGTGACTCCACGGAATAGTACAGATTGGCATCCTCAAATTTTTCCGCGCCGCTGATTGCTAGTTTTTTAGGATTCAATATTCCGCTGCCGACTGCAATGATAACAGTTCGTGAATAATGTACATGACCTGAGGCGGCATGTAACTCATAAATGCCCTGTTCTGTACGGGTGATTGAATCAACTTTTTCATTGAGCACAACCTCAGGGTCGAACGTCAATCCTTGCTCAATCATCTGCTCTGTAAATTTTGCCCCAGTCAGTGGTGGCAATCCGCCAACATCCCAAACCATTTTTTGGGGATAAACGTGTACTTTACCACCTAAGTATGGTTGATATTCGATGACCTTTGTTTTTAATTCCCTGAGTCCGCTGTAAAATGCCGAAAACAAGCCGGCTGGACCGCCGCCAATAATGGTAACATCAAACAATTCATTATTAGTCAATGCCGTTCACTCCTCAGACCATGTGTAACTGATTATCATTCTCATTAAATTATACACGATTGAAGTATAAAAGAAAAGGTTGACAGGAAAAAAAGCGGCGTATATAGTTTGATTGTAAGAAAATGATAATCATTATCATTTGCGACGGTGTGGTAACCCCGTAGATTCACTTGATACATAACGAATAGGGCTTTTGGGGACGATACCACTGAAAAACCATATTGGGAGTGAACAGGATGAAGAAGTGGCTGTTGTTGATTGGTATTACTTTGCTGACATTATTAGCAGCATGCGGTACGGACGACAATCAAGAAAAAACGGATAATGGCTCAGATGACATACAGTAAGGAAGGTACAGCCAATATGTACGATGAATTGATGGGTGAATTCAAAACAATTGCGAAAGTAACGGGTAAAGAAAATGAAGCTGAACAGAAACTTGCTGATTTAGACGATTTTTATGATAAGCAAAAACAGCGCCTGGCTGATGCGGGGATAGAAGATGCAAAGTATTTACTGACAATGGCCTTCTCATCACAAAACTCCCCGATATTACGGCTATATGCAAATAATTCCTATCCGGTGCAGGCACTGAATAACATTGGGCTTACCAATGCATATGAAACCGATGAACCTCAAACATATGGGTTTTCAGAAATAGGCGTGGAGCCGCTACAGCGCTTTCAGGATGAAGACCTTCATTTCTTTTCTATTGTGCAGGAGGATGACAACATCTTTAAAAATCAACTCAAAGGTAATCCGGCGTGGGAGAATTTGAATTTTGTTGAAGGTGAGCGGGCGCATTATCTTCCAGGGGATACACCGGTCATTGGAGGTGTATCATCAGCAAAAGCACTCGTGAAACAGATGGTGGATACCATGGTAAATGAATAGTCATTGTGGGGCTGTTGGAAATAGCAGCGGAATCAATCAATCGATTCTGCTGCTATTTTTTATGCTGAGTGCCCGATTGCGGCCGTTGCACCTTCGTTAGGTCACTCATCGTCCTTATGAGTGCCCGATTGCGGCCGTTGCACCTTCGTTAGGTCACTCATCGTCCTTATGAGTGCCCGATTGCGGCCATGGCACCTTCGTTAGGTCGCTCATCGTCCTTATGAGTGCCCGATTGCGGCCGTTGCACCTTCATTCGGTCGCTCATCGTCCCTATGAGTGCCCGATTGCGGCCGTTGCACCTTCGTTAGGTCGCTCATCGTCCTTATGAGTGCCCGATCGCGGCCGTTGCACCTTCATTCGGTCGCTCATCGTCCTTATGAGTGCCCGATTGCGGCGTTGCACCTTCAATCGGTCACTCATCGTTCTTATGAGTGCCCGATTGCGGCCGTTGCACCTTCGTTAGGTCGCTCATCGTCCTTATGAGTGCCCGATTGCGGCCGTGTCACCTTCGTTAGGTCGCTCATCGTCCTTATGAGTGCCCGATTGCGGCCGTTGCACCTTCATTCGGTCGCTCATCGTCCCTATGAGTGCCCGATTGCGCTTGAATAACAAAAAACACTGCACAGCCACTAAGACACAAAATTGTCACAAAAGATTCACTTTCATTTTTGAAAACGCTACAGTATAAAATTGAAATATATGTTAAGATAGATAAAATCACATTTTGGAGCGTTGATTTGTATGTTAGAGAATAGATTTCAGTGGAGAAACCGTGAGTTGAGAGAGCATACATCGGTTATTGATGGGAAAGTTTCCCCGACAATCGTTTTAAAGAATGGAACGTATTTAAATACCTATACAAAACAATGGCAAAAGACGAACATCTGGATTATGCGTGACCGGATTGTGTACGTAGGTGACGAACTTCCGGAACAGTGTGCGTATGCAGAGGTTGTTGACTGTGACGGGAAATACCTTGTTCCCGGCTATATTGAGCCGCACGCACATCCTTTTCAATTATATAATCCTGAGGCGTTTGCCATGCACGGTGCGAGTTATGGCACGACGGCATATATTAATGACAATTTAATATGGAATTTTTTACTTAATAAAAAGAAAGCGTTTTCCTTACTAGGTGCACTCGAGCGTTTGCCTGTTTCCATGTATTGGTGGGCTAGGTTTGATTCACAGACGGCATTAAAAGATGAGGAAGAACTATTCAGTACCGACAATGTGCTTTCATGGTTAGAGCAACCATCTGTTATTCAAGGCGGGGAACTGACATCATGGCCAAGTTTGCTTGATGGTGATGACCGGCTTCTGTATTGGATTCAGGAAGCAAAGCGTCTTGGCATGCCTGTGGAAGGTCATCTCCCGGGTGCGTCTGAGCACACATTGACGAAGATGAAACTGTTAGGTGTTTCGGCGGATCATGAAGCGATAACCGGACAAGAGGTTATGCAGCGTTTACAGCTTGGGTATCAAGTAGGACTGCGTTATTCCTCTATCCGTCCTGATTTGCCTGTATTGATTGAGGAATTGCTTGCGGAAGGTTTGCAGTCATTTGACCATTTAATGATGACGACGGATGGATCAACGCCCGGATTCTATGAAAATGGTATTATGAATGTTTGTGTTGAAATTGCTATTGAAAAAGGTATCCCGTTAGCAGATGCATACCGGATGGCCTCGCATAATGCGGCAAATTATTACGGGCTTATCGAGGAACTTGGCTGTATAGCACCCGGTCGGCTGGCTAATATTAATATATTGCAACATAAAGCGGATCCGCATCCGATAAGTGTTCTCTCTAAGGGAAAATGGATTGGAAAAAGTGATGCAGAAAAACAACCATCTCAAAAAGTTGATTGGGCTAGCCATGATATTCGGCCTATTGCATTCACATGGGATTTAACAATGGAAGATATGCAGTTTTCTGTTCCGCTTGGCTTGTATCTCAAAAACGATGTGATTATTAAGGCTTATGCAATCAACACGGACGTAACCGTTGATATCATTCCGTCTAATACGGATGATGCCTTTTTAATGCTGATGGACCGGAATGGACAGTGGCGTGTCAATACTGCCATTAAAGGGTTTACCAATCGATTGGGCGCCTTGGTAAGTTCGTATTCGACAACTGGTGACATTGTCTTTATTGGAAAAAGTAAACAGGATATGCTACTTGCGTGGAAACGAATGAAAGAACTTGGCGGGGGCATTGTTATCGCTCATGATGGAGAGATTTTGTTCGAGTTGCCTTTAACATTGTCCGGAAGTATGTTTGCAGGAAGCATAACCGATTTGATGGAGAAAGAAAAAGATTTAAAACAACTGCTGAAGGATTTCGGTTATCCGTTTCGTGATCCTATTTATACGATTTTATTCCTATCCTCAACGCATTTGCCGTACATTCGTGTTACCCAGCAGGGCATCATTGATGTGAAGAAACGTGAAGTCCTCTTTCCAGCGATCATGCGATGACGTATAATGAAAGCTAAGGAATATATGACATCGAAGAACGCACAGATTTCTATTAAACTGGTTAACTGTACCTTGGCAAAATGGGAACAGTTAACCGGGTCATTGATGATCAAAGGGGTGGAATTTTGAAGAAGTTATTTTTCTTCCTTATGTTGGCCATGCTGCTATTGGTTGCTGCATGCTCCGACAAAGAGGGGAAAACAGCAGAGGACAATGAAACAAAAGCAAATGAAACGGATGAGAAAGAACAGGCCAAGGCGTCACCTAAAAAGGCTCATACGTTTCCGCTAACAGGAGTGAAAACAGAAAATCCAGCAGAAGACAGGATTGTCGGTGTGATGGTCAATAATCACCGCAAGGCACGACCGCAAACAGGACTTTCTAAGGCGGATATTGTCTTTGAGATTCTCGCGGAAGGTCAGATTACCCGTTTTCTAGCCTTGTTTCAGAGTGAAAAACCTGACGTTGTAGGCCCGGTGCGCAGTGCAAGGGAATACTATTTCGAATTGGCAAGCGGTTATGGAGCTTTGTACGTTTATCACGGAGCAGCTAATTTTGTCAATGACATGATCAAAAGTAGGCAAATAGAACATCTGGACGGCGCTTTGTATGATGATGACGGTCATTTGTTTGAACGGGGGTCATTACGGAGAGCACCACATAATTCGTATCTACAGTTTGGGGCGGTATATGACGTCGCCCAGAACAAAGGTTACAATATTACCCATTCGTATGAGCCGCTTTCCTTCGCATCAAGGGAAGAAGCGGCAGCTATTAAAGGCGATGCTGCCAACCAAGTTAAAATTGTGTATTCTAATAGACTGATGAATATTGTAAAATATAAGTATGATAAAAACAGCGAAACATATGCACGATACAGTGACGGAGAACAAACGGTCGAACGACATACGAACGAGCCAATCACGATAGACAATATTTTTATTGTAGAAACACCGCATCAAGTGATTGATAATGCGGGCCGGCGGGCAATTGATATAACCTCAGGTGGGAATGCGTATCTAATTCAGAAAGGGAAGATCCGAAAAGTTCAATGGGAAAACCGTGATGGCCGGATTATTCCTGTCAAAGACGGAGAACCTGTTAACTTTGTAGCCGGTAAAACATGGATAAATATAATCCCATCTAATCCGGGCTTATCTCAGTCGGTCACAGTAACAAATGAATAGAAAGCAGGTGGTGTCACCATGCAAATTGATAAATTGCGCGGAAAACAGCTAGATCAGTTGTTTGACGCCATTCTTTCATTGGAGGATAGCGAGGAATGTTATAAGTTTTTTGATGATATTGCAACAATGTCAGAAATAAATGCCTTGGCACAGCGGTTGCAAGTAGCCAAAATGCTGCGGGAAGGCCATACATATAGCGCTATTGAAGAGGAGACAAATGCCTCAACGGCAACCATTTCGCGCGTGAGACGCTGTATCAACTATGGCAGTGATGGCTATAAAATTGTGCTGGACCGCATAGAGGACAGGGATGAATAAAGCGAATTTCAATCAGTGGGGTTTTATCCCCCACTCATCCCCTTAGTCTGACCTTCCTGGAATAAACGAGCCACCGTCTCTCCCCTTAAGATAGCCGCTCTATTTCTAACTTCTACTTATAAACAGCCTCCGTAAATACTCTCACTGCATTACTCCAAACATAAAACAAAAACAAACCAACAAAAATCACTAAATTCCAAGCGCATTTTTTGATATACTTTAAGAGGTTGTTCACACGTACTTTAAGAATCAATTGAAAAAGAAATCTATTATAGGGGCTGGACTGATGAAATGAAAAAGCAATTTGTCCGGCAACTAAGCTGATGGAGGATGAACGTTGAATTATTCTATAAGCGAATGGAAACACTTATTTAAACTTGATCCTGCCAAGGAAATTTCTGATGATGATATTAACGCAATCTGTGAATCAGGGACCGATGCTGTTATCGTAGGGGGCACGGATGGTGTGACACTGGATGGCGTGCTAGATCTCTTGGCCCGCATCCGCCGGCATACTGTTCCATGTGTTCTTGAAATTGCTAATATGGAATCCATTACGCCTGGTTTTGACTACTACTTCATCCCAATGGTCATGAACACGACAGACAAGAAGTGGATGATGGATCTGCAGCACCAGGCAATCAAGGAATATAAGGAACTCATCAACTGGGATGAAATGTTTGTTGAAGGTTATTGCATTTTAAATGAGGATGCGAAAGCGTTCCAAAAAGCAAAATGTGCGATGCCCGATGCTGAAGATGTGGCAGCTTATGCCCATATGGCGGAGCATGTGTTTCACTTGCCGATTTTTTATATGGAGTACAGTGGAACATACGGCGATCCGGAACTTGTTAAAAGCGTTAAAAGTGAACTGCATCATACAAAGCTTTTCTATGGTGGCGGCATTGAAAATAACTTTCAAGTACGGGAAATGAAGGAACATGCTGATGCTATCATTGTCGGAAATCTGATTTATGATAACATCAAACAGGCATTGAAAACAGTCAAGGCAGTGAATGAACGAACAAAATAAAAATTGCATCTCTTAAAGGTGGTGTCATTGTTGAGTCAAACAATGGATAAATTACTTAACGGATTAAATAACGAACAGAAAAAGGCCGTTCAACATACGGAGGGACCGCTTTTGATTATGGCCGGAGCGGGAAGTGGTAAGACGCGTGTGCTAACACACCGGATTGCCTACCTGCTTAAGGAAAAGGATGTTTCACCAAGAAGCATTCTAGCCATTACGTTTACGAATAAAGCAGCACGCGAGATGAAAGAGCGTGTGAACAAACTTATTGGTGCAGGAGGTGAACAAATCTGGGTCTCCACTTTCCATTCGATGTGTGTGCGCATCCTTCGACGGGATATTGACCGGATTGGCTATAGCACCAATTTCACGATTCTTGACAGCAGTGATCAGCTGTCAGTTATTAAGCAGATTTTAAAGGATTTAAATATTGATACGAAAAAGTTTGATCCACGTGGTATGCTAGGTCAGATTAGCGGGGCTAAAAATGAACTGATTACACCGGAAGCATACAGTAAGCAAGTCGGTGATTTCTTTCAGCGTCAGGTTGCTCAAGTTTATGAACGCTATCAGAAAACATTGCAGAAAAATCAGGCGCTCGATTTTGACGATTTGATTATGCAGACGATTCATTTATTCAAGCGTGTGCCGGAAGTGCTGGAATACTATCAGCGGCGGTTTCAGTATATCCATGTTGATGAGTATCAGGATACAAACCATGCGCAATATTATCTTGTGAAACAGCTGGCAAGCCGGTATCAGAATCTGTGTGTTGTAGGTGACTCCGATCAGTCGATTTATCGCTGGCGCGGTGCGGACATCTCTAATATTCTGTCTTTCGAGGAAGATTATCCGTCGTCACGCACCATCTACCTAGAGCAAAATTATCGGTCAACGAAATCAATCCTGGACGCAGCGAATACCGTTATCGGACATAACTCCGGCAGAAAACCAAAAAACTTGTGGACGGAAAATGACGATGGTCAAAAGATTCACTACTTTCAGGGGGCAACCGAACAGGAAGAGGCGCTGTATGTAACAGATAAGATTCAGGCGTTGACGCAGGAGGGCGATTTTACCCTGAATGATATGGCTATTCTGTACCGAACGAACGCCCAGTCGCGTGCGATAGAGGACACGTTGATGAAATCGAATATCGCCTATCAGATGGTTGGCGGTACCAAATTCTATGATCGGAAAGAAATAAAGGATTTAATCGCGTACTTGCGTTTAATTACTAATCCTAATGATGATATCAGTTTTGAGCGAGTTGTGAATGTGCCAAAACGCGGAATCGGGAAAACATCTGTTGAGAGACTGCGTTCGTATGCAGCTGAAGAAGGTATATCTTTTTCCCAGGCAGTGAAAGAAATTGATTTTGTCGGTGTAACGAAAAATGCTGCTAAAACGTTGTCAGAATTCGAGCGCTTCATCCACAGCCTTGCTCAGCAGCAAGAATTTCTGACAGCTACGGATATGGTGGATACCGTTTTAGAGCGGACAGGCTATGAGGAAATGCTGAAGAATGAACGGAGCCTGGAATCGCAAAGCAGGCTGGAAAACTTGGAAGAGTTTAAAACGGTCACACAGGAATTTGAAGAGGGGGCCGATGATAAGACACTTGTCGCCTTCTTGACTGATCTTGCCCTGGTTGCGGATATTGACCGTGTGGATGATGAGGAAGCAGAAAATGAACCGAAAGTCACCATGATGACATTGCACGCCGCTAAAGGTTTGGAATTCCCGGTCGTATTCTTAGTCGGAATGGAGGAAAATGTCTTCCCGCACAGCCGGTCTATGATGGACAATGAGGAAATGGAAGAAGAACGTCGGCTTGCCTATGTAGGAATCACTAGGGCCGAACAGGAACTCCACCTCACACATGCGAAAATGCGCACCTTATACGGGAAAACCAATATGAACCCAATTAGTCGGTTTATCAATGAAATCCCGGAAGACCTTGTTGATGGAATTGAAGAAGCACGTGCCACGATGTATGGTTCCATCAGTAAATCCAACCAAAAACCAGCACCGAAGCGCCGTGCCAGTAAAATTGAGCAGACATCCGGAGCAGAATCAGAAGTATGGAGTCCCGGTGACAAGGCAGCGCATAATAAGTGGGGTGTCGGCACCGTTGTCAAGGTACAGGGGGAAGGCGAATCGATGGAACTTGACATCGCATTCCCGGCACCGACAGGCATCAAACGTTTACTTGCTAAATTCGCACCAATCACGAAACAATAGGAGGTGCCGCAGCAATGGAAAAAGAACAAGCACAAGCGCAAATCGAAAAATTGCGGGAGCGATTGAACCATTATAATCATGAATACTATGTACTTGATGCGCCAAGCGTTCCTGATGCGGAATACGACAAAAAGATGCAGGAACTCATTCAACTGGAAAACAACTTTCCCGAGCTGGTCACTGCGGATTCCCCTTCGCAGCGAGTTGGAGGTGAACCTTTGGATGCCTTTCAAAAAGTCCAGCACCGCATCCCCATGCTCAGTCTCGGAAATGCCTTCAATGAAACCGATTTGCGTGACTTCGCGCGTCGTGCCAGTCAGGGAGTCGATGCGCCGATTTCGTTCGTATGTGAATTGAAAATTGATGGTCTTGCCGTGTCACTAACCTATGAAGACGGGAAATTGGTACGTGGTGCAACCCGCGGAGACGGGACGACCGGCGAGGATATTACGAGCAATTTAAGAACCATCCGCAGCATCCCGCTGTCTATCCCGGAACAAAGCGCTATGGAGGTACGCGGGGAAGCGTTTATGCCACATCAATCGTTCCTTAAACTAAACGAAGCGCGCAAAGCCAATGGGGACGAGCCATTTGCCAACCCTCGTAATGCTGCTGCCGGATCACTCCGGCAGCTAGACCCGAAAATTGCAGCCAAGCGCCATCTTGACATTTTTCTTTATAGTGTCGGCGAGTGGGAAGCCGGCTCACTGGAATCACATAGTGAGCGACTGGAATATCTGGAAGAGCTTGGATTCAAAACAAATCCGGAATGGCGGAAGTGTGCAACGATTGATGACGTCATAGCATTTGTCCGGTATTGGGAGCAAAAACGTCCTGATCTGGATTATGAAATCGATGGCATTGTCGTCAAGGTGGATAATCTTGAGCAACAAGAAGCATTAGGATTTACTGCTAAAAGTCCGCGTTGGGCAATTGCTTATAAATTCCCAGCCGAAGAAGTACTTACAACCTTACGTGATATCGAACTAAGTGTCGGCCGGACCGGTGTCATTACGCCGACAGCCATTCTTGATCCTGTACGGGTTGCCGGTACAACCGTTAAACGTGCTTCACTGCATAATGAAGACTTGATCCGGGAAAAGGACATCCGGCTCGGCGATACGATTGTTATTAAAAAAGCCGGAGACATCATTCCGGAAGTGGTTCGTGTGGTAGAGGATGAACGCACTGGTGATGAAAAAACATTTTCCATGCCTGATAAATGTCCGGCATGCGGCAGTGATCTTGTCCGGCTTGAAGAAGAAGTTGCGTTGCGCTGCATTAATCCGAACTGTCCGCAACAGTTGAAAGAGGGACTCATTCATTTTGTCTCCCGGGAGGCAATGAATATAGACGGACTTGGTGAAAAAGTAATCCACCAGCTGTTCCAACATGAACTCGTCCATACGATTGCCGATCTCTATCGTTTGCAGCGGGAAGAATTATTACAGCTTGAACGAATGGGTGAAAAATCAGTTGACAATCTGTTGCGTGCTATTGAAACGTCCAAAACAAATTCACTGGAACGGCTTTTGTTTGGACTGGGAATTAGGTTCGTTGGGGCTAAAGCGGCCCGGACACTCGCAGCTCACTTTCAAACAATGGAGAATTTACAACAGGCGACGTTTGCTGATGTGGTTGCCATTAATGAAATCGGTGAAAAAATGGCCGATTCAATCACTCGCTATTTTGCAGAAGAGCATGTGAAAGACCTGCTTCGTGAACTGAAATCCCTTGGGCTTCATATGACTTACGATGGTCCCGCACAGCAGGTAACAAGAGAAGATACGGCGTTGTCCGGCAAGACGGTTGTTTTGACAGGGAAAATGGAAACATTCACCCGCTCCGACGCTAAAGCGTTAATCGAACAGTTAGGCGGAACCGTAACGGGTAGCGTCAGTAAGAAAACAGATATCGTCGTTGCCGGGGAAGATGCCGGTTCAAAATTGGAAAAGGCCGAAGAACTGGGTATCACGGTTTGGAATGAACAGCAGCTTAGCGAAGTTTTAGACCAATAAGAGGTGGAACATGTTGAAAAAAGTATTGTTATGGCTGGCCATCACACTCCTGATTCTGTCAGGCTGTGCACCATCATTAAATAATAATGAAGATGAAGTGGTGGAAAAGGAAAATGATACAAAACAGCAGGAGAAGTCAATCGTCCCCAGTTACCAGTTGTCTGACGAGAATTACCGAACCATTCTACCGTATCGCACTAGTTCTTCGCGTGGGGTGATTACGAACCAGGTGATGAACCGAATGGACATCGGCGAAATGGAGACAGGCTTGCGGCGTCTTTCTAAAGCTTATTATGATCCGGAAAAATATTTTTTTGAAGAAGGACAATACTTAACTTCCGATATGCTGTACAAATGGTTGGACCGGGACGTAACGAAAGACCAGTTGGAAAAGGCACTTAACAAACGGGTGAAACAGCTTGAGAAAAATGGCTCGAAGGTAGACGAGGAAGATAAGGAAGCGATTAGAACAGAACTTCAGCTGGGGCTGAACCCTGCCATTGCGGATGATGAATCCAAAGAGCAACAGAAAGAAAACCCGAAATATTTGACGCATATACTGGAACACAATTTCCTGAAAAAGAATGAAGACAACACTGTCAAACTTATCGGAGCATCCATTGGCATTGCAATGAAGTCCGACTATGCCTTTCAGACAGAAATCGGCGGACCGACTTATCATAAGAAAATAGATAAAAAAACGATGCTGAAAAAAGGAAAGCAAATAACACAAACTGTTCTTGAGCGTGTGAGGAAAGTCGATGGGATGAGTGATATCCCAATCATGTTTGCACTCTATCGGGAGGAAGAGCAAGGTTCTCCTGTTCCTGGAAGCTATGTAGCCAAGACGCAGGTATCCGGCGGGGATATGACGATCGGTGACTGGGAAACTGTCAATGAAGAAAACATCCTTTTCCCATCGGATGAAGGTGAAAAGAAATATTATGATCAGCAACAGCTCATTAACGACTTCAGTAATAAAATACAAGAATACTTTCCTAATTACGTGGGTGTTATTGGAGAAGGATTTTACGTTAATGAAGAACTGCAAAAGCTGACATTGGAAATTCCATTGGAGTTCTTCGGAAAAGGTGAAGTAATTGGATTTACACAGTACACCTATGGACTTATTCAGGAAATGTTCCAGAACTACTATGAACTGGAAGTCAAGATTAAGACTAATAAGCGAATGGAAAGTGTTATATACCGTGAAGCCGGGGATAAAGATCCAGTTGTTCATATTTTCGATAAATGAATGGGACATATAAAGTATTAGTTGCCTGAGATAGTATTGAGAACTATTTCAGGCTTTTTTTCTGGTTTATAAATCTTATAAAGTCGGAAAACGTGCGGCTTTTTTGTTATTTATGCGAAAATTGTATTTGTTTGTCGTATTGATATAAATTATAATAGTATTAACATTATGAAGCATAGATTGAATTAAAGGATAAAAAGGTGGTGAAACGCTGTGGAATATGCTATTTCAGGTGCAACATGGATGTGGCTGTTCATTCCGATGCCGATATTAATTGTGTTATCCATTATTACATTAATAACAGAAGGGAGGCAAAAGTAAATGGAGCTAGAGACTTTAATAACGTTTATCGTTTACCTTATCGGGATGCTTGTGATTGGTATTATTATGTATAGAATGACAAATGACTTATCGGATTATGTCCTTGGCGGGCGCAAATTAGGGCCTGGAGTGGCAGCGCTCAGTGCGGGTGCTTCGGATATGAGTGGGTGGCTCTTGCTGGGATTGCCTGGGGCTATTTATGCTTCAGGGCTGGCAGAAGCCTGGATGGCAATCGGTTTGTCTACGGGGGCGTATTTGAATTGGCAATTTGTAGCTAAACGACTGCGAGTCTATACGGAAGTTGCTAATAATTCTATTACCATTCCGGATTTTTTGGAGAATCGCTTTAAAGACCGTTCCCATTTTCTTCGTGTTATTTCAGCACTGGTGATTCTATTATTCTTTACCTTTTACACGTCATCGGGAATGGTAGCAGGTGCGAAATTATTTGAGGCATCATTCGGCTTACCTTACCAATCTGCTTTGTGGATTGTGACAATTGTGATTGTGTCGTACACTTTGCTTGGCGGTTTTCTAGCTGTTGCTTGGACAGATTTTCTGCAAGGGATACTAATGTTTATTACATTAATTGCAGTCCCCATTGTTGCTATCAATCAAATTGGCGGTTGGGATGCAACAGTGCAGGCAGTTGGTGAGATAAGCCCAGCACATCTAAACATGATCGAGGGAGTAGGCATTATTGCCATTATTTCATCGATTGCTTGGGGACTTGGCTATTTTGGTCAGCCGCATATTATTGTCCGCTTTATGGCAATGCGTTCACCGAAAGATGTACCGAAAGCAAGATTTATTGGAACTACTTGGATGATTATTGGACTTTATGGCGCAATTTTTACTGGTCTTGTCGGTTTGGCTTATATCAATACCCAGGATGTGTCGATATTAAGTGAATATGGCATATCAGTTGTTACGGAGAATGGTGTACAAACGCTGGCGGACACGGAGAAAATCTTTATCGCATTTTCACAACTGCTGTTTCATCCGGTGATTTCCGGTATACTGCTGGCCGCAATTTTAGCAGCAATCATGAGTACGATTGACTCACAATTGCTTGTATCATCATCGGCTGTGGCTGAAGACTTTTACAAGGCCATTTTCCGACGTCATGCTACAGACAAGGAGCTGGTCTGGATTGGACGGGTGGCAACGCTTGTTATTGCATTAATTGCGACAGTTATCGCCATCAATCCGGAGAGTTCAGTACTTGATTTGGTAAGTTACGCATGGGCAGGCTTTGGTGCTGCATTCGGGCCAACGATCTTACTGGCACTTTTCTGGCGCGGCATTACACGTAACGGCGCATTGGCTGGAATAGTGGTCGGAGCGGTTACTGTCATCATCTGGGGTGACTTCCTATCAGGTGGCATTTTCGAATTGTACGAAATTGCACCAGGATTTCTCCTCAACCTGATTGCTGCGGTTGTCGTCAGTATATCCGGCAAATCCTCCGACGGTGTTGAGGAGGAGTTTGATAAGACGGTGGCTGAGTTGCATAAATAGTAGGTAAAGCACGATCTCTGGTGGGGCCGCTCCTTCCAGTAGGCGAAATGCTTGAATGTTATCATAACTAGTATGTGAAATCGTAAAGGGTTTCACATACTAGTTTTTTTTGATTGATGTTGTTCGCTCAGGCGGATGATGAGAGCCCGCATCAGAGTCTCGCATCCATATTCGGTCGTTCAAATGAGTGATGAAAGCCCGAATTAGAGTTTCGGGCTCCTATTTGGGCACTCATGCAAGTGATGAGAGCCCGCACCAGCACCGCGCACTTGTATTTGGTCACTCATACCCGAGATAACGTTCTAGCCAGAGCGCCACATCCACATCCAAACATTCATTACCCGAATAAGCACCTGTTTCTTCTGATTTATTTGCTTATTGGTCACGAACTTTGCTATTATCAATAGTGTCTTTAACTAATGGTAACGACGATTTAACAAACTAACATTACTATTTTGGGGGTGCCCGTTTTGAGTGATATTTCTACAGATCAGGTGAAGCATGTTGCGAATCTGGCGCGACTTGCTGTTACCGAAGAAGAAGCTGACATGTTTGCCAAACAGCTCAGTTCCATCATCGACTATGCCGAACAGCTGAATGAATTGGATACAACGAATGTAGAACCGACAACGCATGTTCTGGATTTGAAAAACGTGATGCGTAACGATGAGCCAAAAGACTGGATATCAAAAGAAGATGCATTGCAGAATGCACCGGACAAGCAGGATGGCTATTTCCGCGTGCCGTCCATTTTGGAATAAGGAGGGATTGGTATGGCTTTATTTGACCATAGCATCAAACAATTGGAAGAAATGCTTGACCGAAAAGAGATTTCTGCCGAAGATTTGGTCAACGCTTCGTATGACCGGATTAACGAAGTCGATAATCAAATCGGGGCGTTTTTGACATTGAATGAAGAGGATGCCCGTAATCAGGCAAAACAGTTGGATGCTGCGCCGGACAAAGAAGGGCGCTTATTCGGCATTCCGGCCGGTATTAAGGATAATATTGTTACAAAGGATTTACGCACGACATGCGGCAGTCAGTTTTTAAGGAACTTTGATCATCCGCTTTATAATGCCACGGTCGTGGACAAGCTGCAGACGGAAAAGAACGTTACTATCGGCAAATTGAATATGGATGAATTTGCCATGGGCTCATCTACTGAAAACTCGAGTTTGGCGCTTACTCGAAATCCATGGAACACAGATTATGTCCCAGGTGGATCGAGTGGTGGATCCGCAGCGGCCGTCGCGGCAGGTGAAGTGCTATTTTCACTTGGGTCTGACACCGGCGGATCAATTCGTCAGCCGGCATCTTTCTGCGGTGTCGTTGGCATGAAACCTACATATGGACGCGTTTCCCGGTTTGGCCTTGTCGCATTTGCATCATCACTTGATCAGATTGGGCCGCTTACACGAAACGTGGAGGATAATGCACGGGTGCTCGAGGTTATCTCCGGCGAGGATAAAATGGATGCAACTAGTGCTAATGTTGACGTACCTTCGTATACGGACGCCCTGACTGGTGACGTCAAAGGGATGAAAATTGCTGTTCCAAAAGAATATCTTGCAGAGGGCGTCGCACCGGAAGTGAAAGAAGCTGTAATGAAAGCCCTGAAAGTGTATGAAGATCTTGGAGCTGAATGGGAAGAAGTATCCCTGCCGCATTCCAAATATGCAGTAGCAGCATATTATTTACTGGCTTCATCAGAAGCGTCGGCCAACTTGGCGCGTTTTGACGGGGTTCGTTATGGTGTGCGCTCGGATAAAGCGGATAACATGATCGATATGTTCAAGCTTTCCCGCAGTGAAGGATTTGGTGAAGAAGTTAAACGCCGAATCATGCTCGGAACGTTTGCCCTGAGCTCGGGGTATTATGACGCTTATTATAAAAAAGCCCAGCAAGTACGTACGCTGATTCGTAACGACTTTGAGAAAATCTTTGAAAACTATGATGTCGTCATCGGGCCAACTGCACCGACACCGGCTTTCAAAATCGGTGAGAATATCGATGATCCACTGACCATGTATGCCAACGATATTTTAACCATTCCGGTAAATTTGGCCGGCGTACCAGGGATTTCTGTACCGTGTGGCTTTTCCGGAGAAGGGCTTCCAATTGGCCTGCAAATTATCGGCAAAGCCTTTGATGAACGGACTGTTTACCGCACGGCACATGCATATGAGCAGGCGACCGAACATCATCTACAACGTCCGCAGCTGGGAGGTGGCAAACGATGAACTTCGAAACAATTATCGGACTTGAAGTACACGTAGAGTTAAAGACAGATTCCAAAATTTTCAGCTCAAGCCCGAATGCGTTCGGTGATGAACCAAATACCAACGTTAATCCAATCGACCTTGGATATCCGGGTGTGCTGCCAGTATTGAACGAAGAGGCGGTCAATTTTGCGATGAAAGCAGCGATGGCGCTAAATTGTGATATTGCTACAGATACCAAATTTGACCGAAAAAATTATTTTTATCCAGATAATCCGAAAGCATATCAAATTTCTCAGTTTGATAAGCCGATTGGCGAAAATGGCTGGATTGAGATTGACGTTAATGGTACGAAAAAACGCATCGGCATAACACGGCTGCACTTGGAGGAGGACGCTGGTAAACTTACCCACCAGGATGACGGCTATTCGCTGGTAGACTTCAACCGGCAGGGCACGCCACTTGTTGAGATTGTTTCCGAACCTGATATAAGCTCACCGGAAGAGGCGTATGCCTATTTGGAAAAACTGAAAAACATTATCCAATATACAGGGGTTTCCGATTGTAAAATGGAGGAAGGCTCGCTCCGGTGTGACGCCAACTTGTCCATTCGTCCAATCGGGCAGGAGGAATTTGGTACAAAAACCGAACTGAAAAACTTGAACTCGTTCTCCTTTGTTCAGAAAGGGTTAGAGTTTGAAGAAAAGCGGCAGGAAAAAGAGCTGCTGAACGGTGGTGAAATTCTTCAGGAAACACGCCGGTATGACGAGAAGAAAAAAGAAACCATTCTAATGCGTGTGAAAGAGGGTTCAGATGACTATCGCTATTTCCCTGAGCCTGATCTTGTGCCACTTTATATCGATGAAGAATGGAAAGAACGCATTCGCCAGCAGATTCCGGAATTGCCTGACGCACGATTGCAGCGGTATATCAATGAATTAGGACTGCCTGCATATGACGCCGCTGTCCTAACCAATTCCAAGGAAATGTCTGATTTCTTTGAGGAAGCAGTCCAAAACGGAGCGGACATTAAACAAGCATCTAACTGGCTGATGGGTGATGTTTCCGGTTATATGAACAAGCATTACAAAGAACTGCATGAATTGGCTTTAACACCGAAAGCACTGGCAAAAATGATCAAGTTAATCGAGGATGGCACCATTTCTTCCAAGATCGCTAAAAAAGTATTCGCTGAACTTGTGGAAAAAGGCGGCGATCCGGATAAAATTGTTAAGGAAAAAGGCCTTGCCCAAATTTCGGATGAAGGCCAATTGACTGAAATCATCACCAAGATTCTTGATGAGAATGAACAATCAATCATCGACTACAAAAACGGAAAAGACCGCGCGATTAAATACCTTGTCGGCCAGGTTATGAAAGCAACAAAAGGACAGGCAAACCCGCCGATGGTTAACAAAATTTTGCAAGCAGAGATTGATAAACGATAAATGAGCTGGAAACGCCAGATTCTAGTGTGGAAACGCCAGAATTGGAACCAGAAACGCCAGATTCGAGTGTGAAATCGCCAGAACTAAAGTTGAAAACGCCAGATTCAAATGAAAAAGCGTTTAACCCTTTTGTTTCAGGCATGCTTATTCCGTCTCAATCAATAAGGGTTCGATTAGGACCGCTGCCAAATAACGGCAGCGGTCGACTTTTTCCGAAAAACTTTTCAAAACAGACAAAAAGAGCTATGATGGATATTGGTTGAAAAATCGTAACGATGAAGCAGTGGGGAGGGGCATTATGAAAAGAGCCCGTATCATTTACAATCCAACATCCGGTAGAGAAGCATTCAAACGGGAATTACCGACTGTTTTGGAGCGGTTTGAAATCGCTGGGTATGAAACATCTGCTCACGCAACAACGTGTGAAGGGGATGCTACCAGAGCGGCGAGAGTAGCTGCTGAGCGTCATTTCGACTTGGTAGTTGCTGTCGGTGGTGATGGAACAATCAATGAAGTCATTAACGGACTCGCTGAACAGGCATATCGTCCAAAACTCGGCATTATCCCGACCGGTACGACGAACGATTTCGCCCGGGCACTGTGGATTCCCCGTAACATTGAAAGAGCTGTTGACGTTATTTTAGCCGGGCAGTCCATGCTTATTGACATCGGTCGTGTCAACGGTCATCATTTCATGAATATCGCTGGCGGCGGCAAACTGACGGAATTGACGTATGAAGTTCCAAGCAAGCTGAAAACGATGCTTGGTCAACTTGCTTATTATATGAAGGGGATTGAAATGCTCCCGTCGCTGAAGCCGACGCATGCCAGGATTGAATACGATGGAACGGCTATTGAAGAAGATATTATGCTGTTTCTAGTATCTAATACAAACTCGGTTGCCGGGTTTGAAAAGCTGGCACCTAATGCAAAGCTGGATGATGGTTTATTTGATTTACTGATTCTTAAAAAGATGAACTTGGCTGAATTTGTCCGCATCGCTACCCTTGCACAAAGAGGAGCTCACCTTGATGATAAGCGGATCATTTACACACAGGCCAAACATATAAGTGTAGAAACAGACGACAAAATGCAATTGAACATCGATGGTGAGTTTGGCGGGATGCTACCAGGAGAATTCCTGAACTTGCAGCAGCATATTGAAGTATTCACGCCGGAGAATTTTTTGGAAAAACATCATGGGGAAAGCTAATAGAGTAAAACCAATGAAATGACATTAATGTTCATTGGTTTTTTTATCGTATCGTTTTTTCGTTACTTGCATTAGGGATGTTTGATATAAAAGCACTCACCGGATATGCTAAGATGGGAAGTACATACACGCGCGAAAAGGAAGATTGCACAATGGCCAAACAATCAGCACCAGTCAAAAAGAACCAAACCGTCACGCTGACATTTGAAGATTTAACACACGAAGGTAATGGCGTCGGGAAGATCAACGGTTACCCGCTGTTTGTCCCCTATGCTTTACCTGGGGAAGTGGGAGACGTAAAGGTCGTCAAGGTGAAGAAAAACTTTGGATTCGGGAAACTGCTTGATTTGCATACGTCCAGTCCGGAGCGAGTCGAGCCGCCTTGTGACGTGTTTTATAAATGTGGTGGATGCCAGCTCCAGCATATGAGTTATGACGCCCAGCTAACGATGAAACAGGACCAGGTTAGAAATACGTTGAAAAAGATTGCCCACCTTGAACACGTTCAGGTCCACCCGACGATAGGCATGAAAGACCCGTGGCGTTACCGCAATAAAGTGCAGATGCCTGTCGGGGCTAAAGCAGACGGTGAGCTTATTACTGGTTTTTACCAAAAGCGTAGCCACCGAATTATTGAAGGTATGGAAACATGCATCATACAGGATGAGGAAAATGATCGTATGGTGGAGGCAGTGCGCCGAATCGCGGATAGGCTTGGTATCACTGCTTACGATGAGGAAACCGACCAGGGCGTTCTGCGCCATATCATGGTTCGGACGGGAGAGGAAACGAACGACGCGATGATTATCCTGGTGACACGTACGCAAAAACTGCCACACCGGGATGAACTCGTAAAAGAATTGACAGGAACATACCCGCATATTAAATCTATTGTCCACAATATTAATGACAAGCAGACGAACGTTATCCTCGGCAAAAAAACGGAAATCGTCTGGGGCGACGCATATATTTATGACAAAATCGGCGACGTCACATTCGCCATTTCCCCGCAGTCGTTTTATCAGGTCAATCCGAAGCAGACGAAAGTGCTGTATGAAAAGGCGATGGAATACGCACAAATAAGCAGTACGGATACGGTTGTCGATGCCTATTGCGGGATAGGTACGATTTCTCTGTTTCTCGCACAGCAGACCAAGCAAGTTTACGGTGTGGAGGTCGTCCCCGAAGCAGTCGAGGACGCCAAGAAAAATGCCACTCTTAATGGCATTACCAATGCGGCATTTTATGTCGGAGAGGCAGAAAAAGTCATGCCATGGTGGACTGCCCAAGGCATGCGTCCGGATGTCATCGTTGTTGATCCGCCAAGAAAAGGGTGTGACGAAGAATTGCTGAAGGCGATGACCGATATGCAACCGGAGCGGATTGTCTATGTGTCCTGTAACCCATCCAAGCTCGCCCGGGACTTACGAATACTTGAAGACAGCGGTTATGAAGTCAAAGAAGTGCAACCAGTGGACATGTTTCCACAGACGATGCATGTTGAATGTGTGAGCTGGCTGGAAAAGAGAACATAGCCGTTGAAAAAGGGATTGATGTACGGTGATCCGAAAAAGAACTTGTGTTTACGAAGCATTCACCTCGTGTCATGCTTCGTATGTGTTACCAAAAAGATTAATAATTCCCTTGACTTAGAAGCTAATATGCTTAATAATGTAATGTGAAATTGATAATCATTATCAAATAAAAGGAAGGAGTTACATAGCATGTACAAAAAAATCTTATTCTATAGTTTTCTGGTTTTATCCATGCTTGTCTTAGCTGCTTGCGGGAATGATTCATCCAATGAAGATAAATCACCTAGTGAGGATGAGGCATCCGGTGAGGATGAAGTTAACCTTTATACGAGCCGTCATTATGATATTGATGGCGAACTTTACAAGCAGTTTGAAGAAGAAACAGGTGTGAAGGTTAATGTTATTGAAGGCAGTGCGGATGAGTTAATCGAACGTATGAAACGCGAAGGAGAGCAAACGGCTGATTTATTCTATACAGCTGATGCGGGGCGCCTGCATCGTGCTAAAGAACAAGAGCTGCTGCAAAGTGTGGACAGTGACGTTTTGAACGAAAACATTCCTGAAAAATTAACCGATGCTGACAAGCAATGGTTTGGATTGACAAAACGTGCCCGTGTTATCGTTTATCATAAAGATCGTGTTGATCCCAGCGAGCTCTCCACATATGAAAATTTAGCTGATTCGAAGTGGGAGGACCGTATACTCATTCGTTCATCCGAGAATATTTACAATCAGTCGCTCTTAGCTTCGTTTATCGAATTAGACGGCCGTGATGAAGCAAAAGCCTGGGCAGAAGGTGTTGTCGACAATATGGCCCGGGAACCACAAGGCGGCGACCGTGATCAGGCTAAAGGTGTTGCTGCCGGCGTAGGTGATATTGCGGTCATGAACACATACTACCTCGGTGGGATGCTAAATTCAGACGATAAGGAAGAAGTAAAAGTGGCTAAGCAATTAGGTGTCTTTTTCCCTAACCAGGATACGACCGGGACCCATGTGAACGTAAGTGGCATTGGTGTTACAAAACACGCTGAAAACAAAGAAAATGCCGTTAAACTGGTTGAATTTCTTTCATCTGAAGACGTGCAGAAACAGTTTGCAAGTGCTAACTATGAGTACCCTGTTAACCCTAACGTTGAGCCGGCTCAGACTTTAAAAAAGTGGGGAGATTTTAAAGAACAGGATATTAACTTGTCTATCTTAGGCGAAAACAATCCAGAAGCAGTGAAAATATTTAATGAAGTTAATTGGAAGTAAAAGTAAGACACTCATCAGGTTGTTTTATATAAACAACCTGATTTGTCCATTTTTGGACAATTGATAAATTATCCTTACATAGCATACGAAATCGTTGTAAGATGGATGGTGTGATCGTTTGAAGGGCGTGAACGTGTTGAAATGGTTTAGAGACATGAGAAGCAATCTTAACACTTGGACGGTACTAAGCATCTTATTTGTCGTTCTTATATTACTGCCAAGTCTATCCATCATCCTGCAATTTTCTGCTGAAACAAATGAGAATTGGGATCATATCAAGGAATACATGCTTGACACATATATCGTTAATTCGGTCATACTCATTTTATTTGTTGGATTTTTTTCAGCGATTATTGGATCAAGCTTGGCATGGCTCATTTCCGCATACGACTTTCCGTTACGCGGGTTTTTTCAATGGGGGCTGATTTTGCCTTTAGCCATCCCTCCTTATATCGGTGCTTATACATATCATGGTATACTTAATTATACGGGCGTGATTCAAACGACTTTAAGAAATCAATGGGATGTTACCGTGAATCAGCAATATTTTAATATTATGAACATGCCCGGGGCTATTTTTATATTTTTGATTTTTCTATTTCCCTACGTCTTCACAATTACGAAAGCTTTTCTTGCTAGACAATCAACATCATTAGTTGAAAATGCTCGTATACTTGGAACCAGTTCGTGGCGAATTTATTTTAAAATCGTCTTGCCTATTGCGAGAGCTTCCATCGTAGCAGGTGTCAGTCTGGTCATACTCGAAGTACTCAATGATTATGGTGTCGTGAAGTACTACGGGATTAAAACCTTTACAACAGCAATTTTCCAGACGTGGTTCGGATTAGGAGATCTCGGATCAGCTATCAAATTATCGGGCACACTAATGTTACTCATTTTAGGTTTAATTATTTTAGAACGAATACTACGTGGCCGTAAACGTTTCAGCTTTACGACGACCAAAGTTACGTTACTGCAACCGGTCAAGTTAAAAGGCAGTAGTAAATGGCTGGCGTTTAGTTATTGCATGTTTGTTTTTACAATTGCTTTTATCATTCCTTTTACTCAATTGGTTTATTGGGCATTTTTAACTTACAATCAAGGTTTTTCCACGGAGTTTTTACGAGTTATTGGAAACACTGTTTTTGTCGCCTTCGCTGCGGCAGCCATGATTACCATTATGGCCGTTGTCATTGGCAATATCTCGAGACTCAATCGCGGTTTGATAGCAAAAGTTTTTCCCAAGGTGACGATTTTAGGCTATTCTATACCTGGTGCAGTTATCGCTGTAGGTATTGTATCGCTCTTTATTAGTATTGATGAAGTTATCTATCAATGGGGGTGGGCATCTTCATATATACTGAGTACAAGTATTGTCATGCTCATTTTTGCTTATATCGTTCGTTATTTGGCTGTCGCCTATAATTCAATTGAATCCGGATTTGAACGCATTGGCATACATTTTACGGAGGCATCACGAATGCTTGGCAATAATGTTACAAAGTCCTTCTTTAAAGTAGATGTCAAGCTTATCCGGGGGGCTATCTTCGGCGGATTTATCCTTGCTTTTATTGATATATTAAAGGAATTACCGTTAACATTGATTTTGAGACCATTTAATTTTGAAACACTTGCGACGAATGCTTTTAATTATGCAACGAATGAAATGATTCAGCAAGCTGCTATCCCGTCCATTTTAATTATATGCATTAGTGCTTTATCGATATATTTTTTCCATTATGTTTTAGAAAGGGAGTAATCCTATGTTTGTTCATATACGAGATCTGCACTTCAAATACCCGAATGCAAATCATCAGTCGCTTGAGTCGTTCAACTTAACCGTTCAAAAAGGTGAAATTACAACGATTTTAGGAGAATCGGGCAGTGGAAAAAGTACGCTGCTGCGTTTAATTGCTGGACTGGAAATGCCAACCAAGGGAAATATAATGGTGGGCGATCATTGTATGTGCAGTCAATCGAAATTCGTGCAACCTGAAAAACGGGGGGTAGGGATGGTTTTTCAGGATTACGCTTTATTCCCTCATATGAAAGTGGAAGAAAATATTAAATTTGGTTTGCAAAAATGGTCGCGCGGAGAGAAAAAGAAACGCTTAAACGAAGTCATTGAATTAGTTAATTTAAAAGGATTTGAGAAACGTTATCCTTATGAGTTAAGTGGTGGGCAGCAACAGCGTGTAGCTTTAGCGCGTGCTCTTGCACCAAAACCTAAATTACTGCTTTTTGACGAGCCTTTTAGTAACCTTGATGCTGATTTACAATTTAAAATTAGAGAAGAACTACGTAGGATATTGAAAACAACAGGTGTGACATCTATCTTTGTTACCCACGATCAAGATGATGCACAAGCGCTAGCTGACCAAATTGTTATTTTAGAAACGGCAAAATAGTACAGACTGGAACACCTTCTAAAATTTTTGGTACAGACTGTGGTATATCTGAGCGTATGGCAGTTAAACCAAGAGTTTTGTCGAAGTTATAGTTAGCCGCGCTTGCAACTGATGTCTCGTCTCGGAAAAGGAATGAATGGAATGAAAAGCCATTACCTCCTGCTGTCGCTGTCATTGTACTATCAAGAGATAATGGCTTTTTGGTTAGGACCTTTGGGCACCAACCTGACGTGGCAAGTGGTGCAAGCTTACTAAAGCGTCCTTTTTACAGTTTAGTTTTTGATGGGTGTTATGGATTTAAACGTTGGCTTTAGAAAAAGCTCCAGGGGTAGTTTTAAAAGATAAGAAACTATAAAGTTTAACGATATATCTTTTACTTGCAAGGTTAGGCCACGTCCGGCTTCGACGTACAGGACGTACTAGTGCCGGCGCCCGCCAGGACGGTGCCGAACTTAGCCGGCCAGCGCTAAAGCTGTAGCGAGACTTCCTTCACCTCCGTACGATAAAGAAGACTTGCCGATCGGTGAAACCGGAGGCATAGTCGCACTTATACCCTTGTGGTAAAAGTCAACATCGGCTCCCACCGGGCGCTTGCGCCTTTGTCCATAAATCTCGGGTCTTTACAACAAGAACCCGGGATTATTCCATTTATATAGGATGGTAAGCAACATCGTCATCTGATACTTAATCTGATTTATGGCCTACCAATTCACCTGTGAAATAGATGATCTTATTAAAAATTTCCTCCCTTACTTTCATGGGCAAATCCGGATCCTGAAATCGGGAAATTAATTGATGAACCTCTTCGCTAATTGATTCATCAGCTGAGGGCTTGTAATGTTTGTTCTTAGTTGAAAAGAAAATAACGTTATCTTGCATATTAAAATACCTCCAAGGATGTATGCTGCAAATGCTCCCTTAATTTTCTCAATACCCGTTCGTGTAATCATTTAAACACGGTTTTTAAAATGTTCTAAACAGACAAACAAAAATAACTTGGAATCAAAAGGTTTAATGGATTTTAATTGAATATTGAAGTGTAGATATGTTCCCTCGGACAAATGGTTCCGGGGGATTTTTCATCTTCGTATGTTAGTTTTTACGGGAATAGGAAGTGTCCTACCCAAAATGTCTCCCTGATAAAATCATATGCAAAATACTTACTATTATCTTATACTAATTCAAAAATGAAATGAGAATGAGTCCATTAAGAATAATCCAGTTTACACTTATTTTAATTATCCTTACTTTAGTCACATCTTGAAAGAAAGTTTTAATAGAAACATTGACCCCGGACTTATAAGTAAAATAAAATAAAAGTGATAGAGAATGATTATCATTGTTATTTTTTTGGGGGGCATCAATATGAATCTTATGCAACTTGAAAATGGACAGGGTAGCACAGTCAAGAATTTAGATGCTGTTGAACAGTCGTTAAGAATGCGACTAAATTCGATTGGAGTAATGCCCGGATGTAAACTTTGTGTGAGACAGGCGTCTTTTTTAAATGGTCCGTGTATTTTGGAGTGTCGTGGCCAACGTATTTGTATTCGTAAAGCTGAGGCACAAAAAATAGAGGTACAGGTTTCATGACGACACTATTGCTTGGAAATCCTAATACAGGGAAAACATCACTATTTAATACATTAACAAGTTCATATGCATATGTGGGAAATTGGACGGGTGTTACGGTTGATAAAAAAGTTGGCCAATTTACCAATCAGTCAGGTTCACTCATTGATTTGCCCGGTGTATATGATCTAAAACCTGTATCTGAGGATGAAAGTATTGTATCCAATGTATTGCTTCATGAAGATTTTGATCAGTTGTTAAACATTATGGATGCAAGTCAGCTTGAAAGAAGCTTGCACTTAACAATCCAGCTACTTGAAATGGGAAAGCCGGTATTTATTGCGCTAAATATGATGGACGTTGCAGAAAAGAAAGGCATGGATATTAATGCCGAGCGTTTGGCATCGAAGCTAGATGTGAATCTTCAAACCGTTATTGCGCGAAAAGGAACTGGCTGTGAAGAGCTATTAGAAGGGCTAACCAATGAGAATCCGTCTAATCATTTTCAAATACGTTATCCCGAAGAGGTTGAAAATGCACTAGATCAATTTGCATCTTTGATAACCAATACTTCAGATATATCAACAAGGTGGTTAGGTTTACAGTTCTTTGCCGAAAATAATACAGTAGACTTACTTTTGCAAAAAGAACAGAATTATTCCCAGTTAGTAGCGATAAAACAACAATTAGAAGAGCTACTACAACAACCGATTCAACAAGTATTCTATGAAACGAGAGAGACATTCATCAACCAGATTTTGAAAGATGTCAAAAGGCAATCCGACCAAAGTTCATTATTATGGCAACAACGAATCGATCATATAGTCATGCACCCTATTTGGGGCATTCCGATTTTTATGGTAGTCATGTTTTTTGTTTTTCAGATTACATTCACCTGGATTGGAGATCCCATGTCTGATCTACTGGATGAATTTTTTAGTGGTACATTGAGTGATTGGATTAGTCAAGGATTATTATTTCTAGGGGCGTCGTCTTTTGTTCATGATTTGATTATCGATGGAATTGTTGCAGGTGTTGGTGGTGTACTTGTCTTTGTACCACAGATTTTCGCGCTGTTTTTCTGTATATCATTACTAGAGGATTCCGGCTATATGACACGAATTGCCGTTATTATGGACCGGATAATGGAGTACTTTGGATTAAATGGTAAGTCCTTCATTCCAATGATTATCAGTTTTGGATGTAATGTACCAGGTATTATGGCAGCACGTACTATCGAACAACGGAAAGAGCGTTTGTTAACTATACTTGTGGCACCTTTTATGTCATGCTCAGCTCGTTTACCTGTTTATGCGCTGTTTATTGGAGCATTTTTTGTAAAGTATCAAGGTCTTATTGTATTTTCATTATATTTTTTAGGAATTTTACTTGCTCTGATAACGGTGAAGATCATTTCAATGACTGTGATGCGTCACGAAAAGTCGATGTTTTTTGTTGATCTGCCAGTGTATCATTTGCCACACGCAAAAACGCTGTGGCGCAGTACATGGGAAAAAGGGAAAGGATTTATCCGAAAAGCAGGAACAATTATATTCGCCGGTTCTGTATTTATTTGGTTAATGACATACGCTGGTCCAGGTGGTTTGGACGTTGATATGGATACTAGCTTTATGGCAATGATTGGTGGTGTTATTGCGCCCATTTTGTCGCCACTAGGATTTGGGACGTGGCAAGCAGCGTCATCGTTAATCACAGGTTTTTTGGCAAAAGAAGTGGTAGTGTCAGCGATGTCTATCATTTATGCGGTGACAGAAGGTGAATTAGGTACGATGCTTAGTCACTTTTTTACCCCTGTTTCAGCATATTCATTTATGGTTTTTGTATTGCTTTACGTACCATGCTTAGCAACAGTTGCGGCAATTTTACGGGAAACGAAATCAGTTAAGTGGACAATTTTTGCGATTGTTTACCCACTTGTCGCAGCATATATCATAACATGGTTGATTTACCGGATTGGTTTAGCATTTTTTTAAATTGAAAAATCCCGGGGGGTTATTCCTTTGATAAATATTTTGATTATCGCATTGGTTTTTGGCTATGGTGGATATACGCTATTTCGACACATTAAAAAGGGTTCAAAAGGTAAATGTGGCGCTTGTGACCTAAAAGAATCTTGTTCTAAAGAGACGTGTGAGCGATAAGGCAGTTGAATGGAGAAAACTGAATAAACAAGTTAAATAGCATACTAAATAGGTATGCTATTTTTGTGTTACATAAAAAGTCTTGAATAAAGCTGATGAGTGCCCAAATGCCGTAAAGATTCCCAGAAAAGGGCACTCATGATGCGGATGAGCGCCCGACTGCCGTAGAGATTCCCGAAAAAGGGCACTCATGATGCTGATGAGCGGATAAATAATATGGATCCCGAAGCGTATGCGGAAGATCTTCAACGACATTTGCTCGCCGAAAAGGTTGTCCAGTATTGTTTATAACGTCAGAAAGTAGCATTTGGAATGCATAGGAGCAGAAAACAACTATTAGCAATTCTTTCTGCTTACGTAAACTGTGTTAACATTGTATAATAAATAGGAAAGTGTTTTAGTATAACGTTTAAAGGATGATCAAATGAGCAGACAAATTATTACCTCATCAAATATAAATCAAACCGATTTTGTTTCGAATAAGCAAAGCGGGAAAACACTCGCTGCTGATTTGAAGTCCCTATTTAAATTTCCTGTTTTGATTGCCAATGCGGTTCCGATTTTTGCTGGCTTCTGGCTAGCAGTTTATTTTACTGGTGCTTCGTTTGCAGCGAACGCTGGGACATTTTTACTGACGATTATTGGCAGTACGCTAGTGATGGCTGGGGCGCTTGTGATCAACAACTGGTACGATGTTGATATCGATACGGTAATGAGTAGAACGAAATCCCGTCCAACCGTAACTGGAACGATACCACTAAGGGCGGTATTGTGGATTGGAATCACAGCGAGTGCAGTAGGCTTTATTCTAATGATGTTTACGACGGCCGCGGCTGTGCAGTATACGTTTGTTGGTTGGTTTGTGTATGTAGTGCCATACACTATGTGGTCCAAACGCCGGTATACATTGAACACGGTAATCGGCAGTATTTCTGGTGCGGTGACACCGTTAATTGGCTGGGCCGCACTTGCGCCAGTGTCGCACATTGTACCCATCATTTTGGCACTTATTATTTTCATTTGGCAGATGCCGCATACGTTTGCCATCGCCATTCGTAAATATGATGAATACAAGGCGGCGGATGTAAAAATGCTACCAGTCGTTCACGGCATGGAAATCACGAAAAGGCAAATGGCCATTTATATTGCCTGCCTTCTGCCGCTGCCTTTTTACCTATTTTCGCTAGGTACAGCATTTGTTGTCATTGCAACCGTGCTTAATGTCGCTTATTTAGCACTGGCAATAAGCGGGCTGTTTGTCAAAGATGATATGAAATGGGCGCGTAAAATGTTTCTCGTGTCGGTCAACTATTTGATGATCATCTTTGTTATGGCGATAGTTGTAACATTGCCATGGGGCGGATAAAAGCCGGGGGAGATTATTTTTTGCTTGAGACGGGAAAACTTCTCGTAAACAAAAAATTACTGTCAAAATTGTAAGGAGGCTGGTTATGATGGACATTAAAAAAGGTAACGGCAAATTCTACATCGGGGATGATGAACAAAATCCAACGGCGGAGATTACTTTTAAGCCGATTGGGGACGATAAGCTGGATGTGGATCATACGTATGTATCCGAGGAACTACGTGGTCAGGGAATTGCCGGTAAACTCACAGAAAAAATGGTGTCCTTTGCAAGAGAGGAAGGAAAGAAAATTAAACCGACGTGTCCGTATGTAGTGGATAAGATGGAACAAACACCGGAATATCAGGACGTGCTGGCTAACTAACGGCCGTCGCTTTGAAACACTCAGTATAACGCCAGGGTTACGTGCCCTGGCGTTTTTTCGTAACGTCAAAAGGTATAAATTTTGGAAGACCTTATAAGAAAAGCTTCGGCACTCGCTATAAACGCGAGACGAATGCCGAGGTTTTCTAATATAATGGCCATGAAAGGAAAAAGAGGGATATCCATGCAAAAAACGATGAAAACAATCTATGAAACCATGATGATTTTCCTAGTAATGCTAACCATTGTAACTATATGGACGGATGACACCTATAATGCAACGATCAGCTGGGTGGTGTGGGTAGTGTTTTTTATCGACTTTAATGTACGTTTCCTAACATCCCAAGCGAAATGGGCGTTTATCAAGCAAAATCCATTTCTTTTCATTGCCATTATCCCATTTGATCAGTTTTTTCAAATGGCTAGAATTGTCCGCATCATCTATTTGTTCAGGATTAAAACGATTACCAAGTACTATGTCGTTCCCTTTGTTGAAAAACTACAATTCAGTCCAAATCACTTATCCTGTTATTTGTTCTCGTTTTACTATGTACGGAAATGGTGATTATCCGGGCGGTAGAGACATCTGTTGGAAGCTTTTTGGAAGCAGCAATGGTTGTGTTTGGTTATTTACTCTTTTTTGGGCACCAAGTATTTGAGATTGAACAGGCTATCTCCATCTGGGCACTGACCTCCACCTCCGTCCTTGGTATTGCAATGCAGGGACTGGCACTGCAATGGGCATTTGCTAAAATAGATGCATTTTTCCAGCGGTTTAAAGATGAACAATCGCCGGAAGCGGAAGAACAGTTAGAATTTAAAGTGAAACAGTGGTAGATACATTGAAAACGCGAGAGTTCGAGGCGGAAACGCCAAAGTTTGGAACGAAACCGCCAGAATTTGGAGCGAAATCACCAGAATCACGTTCGGCACCGCTAGATTTATTTTTCCAGCGGTGCCTTTTCCACAACGCGTTCTTTACGTCCTTCTGTTGTTTCCGCATTGCGGAGCGAGCTGATGACCGCTTCTTCTGTCGCCTCCACGACAGCTTGAAAAAGTCCATTCATTACGGGATAATCGTCACGAAGAAATGACATGCTCTCTAAATGCGAATCAGATTGATGATGATACGTATTGGCTGTAGAAAAGGCTATAGCAACGTCCCCGCTTCCATGACCAATGTGGCTGCCGGTCCTGCCAAGTCCCGCGGCACAACGTTTAGCAAGCCGCTGTAGCTGCCGGTCGTAAAGGGGTGCATCTGTAGCAATGATCATCATGATAGATCCATCCGGGGTGTCTAGCTGAACCCGGCTGAAATCGGCGAAAAGTGCTTCTTCCCGTTTGCCGAAATTACTAAGTACGAGACAGCCGACGGTATAGCCTTCAACGATACGTGAGGATGTTCCAATCCCACCCTTATACCCAAAGCAGACCATTCCTTTGCCCGCGCCAACCGCACCTTCTTCCACCGGACCAACTGATGCGGATTGGATCGCCTCTATGGCATGTTCTGGTTTGACCGCCTGCATCCGCATGGTGTTTAAATAGCTATCATTGCATTCGCCAACGACAATATTTAAGGAACTTTCTGTATCACCAATCGCTAGGTCTTGTTCAAGCATATAGGTGAGTGTCCCTTGCAAAACCGCACCAACACTGAATGTATTCGTAAGCATAATCGGTGATTCCAGCAAACCAAGCTCGTCCACTTGTACAAGGCCGGCTGTTTTTCCGTAGCCATTAATCACTGCGCTGCCTGCTCGGACCTTTTGCCGAAATAGATTACCGTCATGGGGAAGGATCGCAGTAACTCCGGTACATATCGTATCCTCGTTATTCACTTTTTTGTATAGCGTTACATGACCGACTTGAACCCCGGCAACATCAGTAATTCCGTTCATGTATCCTTTTTCCAATTGCATGTCGCTGCCCCTTTCTTCTAGAAATCTATCTGTATTATAGCAGACTAACCCCTAGTATTTAATTGAATAGATCAGACCGGCGAAGGTATTATTTTAAGTAATTCCCAAATATAATTATTGACTAAATCCGTCCAAATGAGGTACATTTAATAATAATCAGTCAAAATAAAATAATGGAACATATAAGATATTCCTTCGGGGCAGGGTGAAAGTCCCTACCGACGGTGATGAGGCACAGCTTCAAAGTCCGTGACCCGTGCGGTTATGATTAAAACCAAGCGGTGGACCTGGTGTGAGTCCGGGACCGACAGTGATAGTCTGGATGGGAGAAGGAATTTTTTAGCTGGTATGCAACTGGACTGCATGCAGGTAAACGGTATCGTTACTTGTGTGGCTGTTTTGTTATATGATACATACCTGAAAAAATTCTGCTCGTCTACCTCTGAAGGGAAATCTCAGGGGTTTTTTTATGCACTGAATTTATATAAACATAAGAAACAGGACTGCTTTCAATTGATCGTGGAGGTGTACGGTGTGAATGATGAATACTATATGGAATTTGCTTTAAACCTGGCAAGGTCTGCCACGGGGCAAACTAGTCCTAATCCCCCGGTTGGCGCAGTTGTCGTCAAAAACGGTGAAATTCTTGGAATGGGAGCACATTTGAAGGCAGGAGAGGCCCACGCCGAAGTACACGCGCTACAGATGGCGGGTGATAAGGCGAAAGGGGCAGATATTTATGTCACGCTCGAACCGTGCAGTCACCACGGAAAAACACCGCCGTGTGCTGATTTGCTTGTGGAAGCTGGAATCAGGCGTGCAGTCATTGCGGTTATGGACCCGAATGAAAAAGTCGCCGGGCGTGGTATTGACAAGCTGCGTATGGCGGGCATTGATGTGAAGCTTGGCGTGCTGGAAAAAGAAGCTGCGAAGGTCAATCGTACATTTTTTCATTACACACAGACCGGAAAGCCATTTGTAACCTTAAAGACAGCAGTCAGCCTTGATGGGAAAACCGCGACACATACCGGGGACAGCAAGTGGATTACTGGTGAGGCGGCACGTATGGATGTGCACCAATATCGTCATACGCATGATGCTATTTTAGTCGGGGTAAATACGGTGCTCGCGGATAATCCGAGCCTGACTTCCCGCTTGCCAAACGGCGCGAAAAATCCGCTCCGTATCATACTTGATTCAACCCTACGCACACCACTTACGTCCAGTGTTGTGACCGATCAAAAAGCAGAGACCTGGATCATTACCGGAAATCAGGTAGGAGCTGCAGCGATCCCCCCTTATGAAAAACTTGGGGTGACCGTAATTTCACTTCCGGCAATTGATCCGGATACCATCCTGCGTTATTTGGGACACCACGGCATCATGTCATTGTTTGTTGAAGGCGGATCAGCAGTCCACGGATCTTTTCTTATGGGGGGTCACATCAATCAGCTTGTTCAGTACATAGCACCAAAACTGATTGGTGGGAAAGATGCGCCTGGTGTTATTGGAGGTAAGGGATTTAACGCTATGAACGATGTTTTGCCGATGGTCATCAAGTCAGTGGAAACGATTGATGAAGATATAAAATTGATTGCTGAACCACAGGAGGAAGATACACATGTTTACCGGGATTGTTGAGGAAATAGGAAGAATCAGGCAACTGGAGGAGGTTTCTAAGACGGCGGTACGGCTGACCATCGAAGCGGCGGTTGTACTGGATGATGTACAAATCGGAGACAGCATTGCGGTTAATGGTATATGCCTGACGGTTACCGATGCAGACGATGATGCTTTTGCAGTGGATGTTATGCCGGAAACGATCAAAGCCTCTTCACTTCGCACACTGGAGGAAGGATCTTCAGTGAATCTCGAACGGTCTATGCCGGCAAATGGCAGGTTCGGCGGTCATTTCGTCACTGGTCATGTGGACGGGACGGGAACGATCGTCGGAAAAACAAAGCAGGAAAATGCGGTCTATTATACAGTCGACATTCCACCGGAGCTTACCGACTACTTTATCGTGAAAGGTTCGGTGGCAGTCGATGGTGTCAGCTTGACGGTGTTCGGAATCAGTGGTAATGAAGTGACGCTGTCGCTCATTCCACATACCGTTTCACAAACCGTACTAGGTAACAAAGTTGAAGGGGATTGTGTCAATGTAGAATGTGATGTGCTGGCCAAACATGTTCATCATTTGGTAGGCAAACAGCACAAACAAAATTAAAAATAAACGAAGGAAGTGGACAACATGTTTCATACAATTGAGGAAGCAATTCATGATTTAAAAGAAGGAAGACCAGTCATTGTCGTTGATGATGAAAACCGGGAAAATGAGGGTGATCTGGTTGCGCTGTCGGAAAAGGCCACGCCCGATGTGATTAATTTTATGATCACGCATGCAAAAGGACTTGTCTGTACATCCATCAAACCGGATCTGGCAAAGAAATTAAAACTCCCACTCATGTCAAATGATAGCAGCGATCCATTTGAGACAGCATTTACTGTCAGCATTGATCATCGGGAAACAGCGACAGGCATCAGTACGGAGGATCGATCAAAGACGATTCGCGCATTAACTCACCCCGATACGGTGGCGGCAGATTTTAAACGGCCAGGTCATGTTTTTCCACTCATTGCCAAGGGTGGGGGAGTGTTAGAGCGCCCGGGTCATACGGAAGCATCTGCTGATTTGGCTGCATTATGCGGCGCATTCCCATCAGGGTTTATCTGTGAGATCATTAAAGATGACGGTACAATGGCCCGTGTCCCGGACTTGCAGGAAATGGCAGAAATATTTGATTTAAAACTGATAACGATCGCTGACCTAATTACGTATCGCAAACAGTATGAGATGCATGTCACACGGGAAGTAGAGACTACACTGCCGACTGCGTTTGGAACATTTCGTGTGTATGGCTATACTAATGATTTGGATGGGAAGGAACATATAGCGCTCGTTAAAGGAAAAATCAATCCAAAAGAGCCCGTCCTTACCCGAGTGCATTCAGAATGCCTGACCGGCGATGTATTCGCTTCTTACCGTTGTGATTGTGGCCCTCAACTGAATGAAGCATTGAAACAGATTGATGAGGCCGGCTCAGGTGTACTGATTTATATGCGTCAAGAAGGTCGTGGAATCGGGCTTTTGAATAAATTACGTGCCTACCATTTGCAGGATGACGGAATGGATACAGTGGAAGCAAATGAGCAGCTGGGATTTGCTCCCGATATGCGCGATTATGCGATAAGCGCACAGATTTTAACCGATTTGGGTGTAACACAAGTGAAACTGTTGACCAACAATCCGCAGAAACTTGACGAACTGCAGTCGTATGGTATTCAGGTAGAAAAACGGATACCGCTTGAGACCGATGTTCGACAAGAAAACGAACATTACATTTATACAAAGGTACACAAAATGGGACATTTACTGCAATCACAACAGAACTGAACAACCGGAAAAGTCGCGCGAAAACGAGGAAAGTTGCGCGGCCCAAGCCGAAAGTCGCGCAACCATCATACAGGCTCAAGCCAACAGTCTTAAAAAAGGAGATGATTGAAATGGGAAAAATAGTCGAAGGAAGTCTTGTAGGAACGGATTTGAAAATCGGTGTTGTTGTAGCCCGGTTTAATGAGTTTATTACAGGCAAATTGCTGGAAGGTGCACTAGGCACACTCAAACAGCACGGGGTGAAGGAAGATAACGTGGATGTTGTTTGGGTGCCGGGGGCTTTTGAAATTCCAGTGATTGCTCGTAAAATGGCGGCTAAGGCTGACTATGATGCAGTTATTACGCTTGGTGCGGTCATCCGTGGAGCGACCCCACATTTTGATTATGTTTGTAATGAGGCTGCCAAAGGTATTTCCAATGCAGCGATGCAAACAGGGAAGCCGGTTATTTTCGGTATTTTGACTACCGAGACAATCGAGCAGGCTATTGAACGAGCGGGAACAAAAGCAGGTAACAAAGGAGCAGACGCAGCTGTAGCAGCAATAGAGACGGCTAATGTTGTGAAGGAATTGGATGCGTGATTACACACGTGGAGATGTATCCCGATTTTGTCCAAAGCTAAGAAACTATAAAATTTAGCGATCTAACTAGGCTTGAATTTTTCTAACAGGGAGCATTAGAGCATACGGACTTCGTTTAACGCAGTAAAGAAGGCCGGCGGTACCAAGGACACAGCATAGCTTTTCATATTGGAAAAGTTGCCAGCTGTAAGGTAAACTATATGAAGTATGCGTAAGTCTGGAGGGAGCGGACAATTAAATTTCTAGTCTATCAAATCATCGGAATGGGTATTATTTGGATTGGTTTGGCGTACTTTTATCAGGATATGGATCAGCTGAGCAAAATTGTATTTTACCTCGTGACATCATGGTTGTTATTGTTAATCGTATTACTGATAAAACAGACTATAAAAGGCGACGGGAACGAAGATAAATCTGAATGAGGAAGGTAATGGACATGCTTACGGTTGAGAATTTATACAAATCATATGGGGATAAAACACTGTTAAATGGTATATCTTGCATGATTAAGCCGAATGACAGAATTGGTCTGATTGGCGTGAATGGAACAGGGAAATCAACGTTTTTGAAGGTCATTGCCGGTATCGATACTGCCGAGCAAGGATCCATCAAGCACGCCAAGGATTATCGGATTGAATATTTGGCACAGGAACCCGATTTGAACCCGGATTTGACTGTCATCGAACAGATTTATTACGGTGATGCGGCTATCATGAAGGTAATGCGGGAATATGAGCAGACGCTTCTCGACCTGCAACATGCCCCCAATGATGAAAAAGTTCAGGAGAGGCTTCTCGCTAAGCAGCAGCAAATGGATGCGTATGAAGCATGGGAAGCTAATACAGCAGCAAAAACGGTCTTGACCAAGCTGGGTATTACTGATTTTAACCGGCATGTTTCAGAGTTATCAGGCGGTCAACGAAAAAGGGTAGCCATCGCGAAGGCTTTGATACAGCCGGCCGATTTACTCATTCTTGATGAGCCGACAAACCATCTTGACAATGAGACAGTGGAATGGCTTGAACATTATTTGACATCGTACAAAGGTGCATTATTGCTCGTCACGCACGACCGTTATTTTTTGAACCGTGTCACCAATCAAATTTTCGAGCTTGATCAAGGTCATTTGTATACGTACGAAGGTAATTATGAACTGTTCCTGGAAAAAAAGGCGGAACGGGAGGCTTTGGAAAGAAGCTATGAACAGAAACACCAGAACATATTGAAAAAAGAGATTGCATGGCTGAAACGGGGACCCAAAGCTCGCGGAACCAAGCAGAAGGCGCGTATTGACAGAGTTGAACAGATGAAGCAAAAGAAATATACCACTGAATCCCGTGATGTATCATTCGAAGCGGGATCTGCCCGCCTTGGAAAAAAAGTGATCGAACTGGAGGACATTGCTAAATCTTATGATGGAAAGCAAGTGCTCCAGGACTTTCATTTCCTGGTTGTTCCGGGTGACCGGTTGGGGATTGTCGGGCCCAACGGTTCAGGTAAATCGACCTTGCTTAATATAATGGCCGGGCGTGTTCAACCGGATGGCGGACATGTTGAGGTTGGTCAGACGGTTAAGATTGGCTATTATACACAAGGTGATGAGGAACTGGATGGCGATAAGCGAATTATCGAATATATTCGGGAAACAGCTGAAGTCATTCAAACAAAAGACGGCGATGAGATTACCGCGGAACAAATGCTGGAGCGGTTTTTATTTTCGCGGTCCGCCCAATGGACGTATATTCGCAAACTCTCAGGCGGTGAAAAAAGGCGTCTTTATTTATTAAAAATCCTGATGACCGAACCCAACGTCTTACTATTAGACGAGCCGACAAACGACTTGGATACACAGACGTTAAGTGTTTTGGAAGAATACTTGGATCAATTTCCAGGTGTTGTTATAACTGTATCGCACGATCGCTATTTCCTCGATCGTGTTGTAGACCACCTGCTTGTTTTTAAGGACGATGCGCAGGTTGAACATTTTTACGGCAACTATCACGAATTACTTGAGCGGGAGAGACAAGAGGCGAAAAAGCAAAAATCGGATGGGCCGAAGAAAGTACAGAAAAAACCTACACAAAAAAAGATGTCCTATAATGATAAGATGGAATGGCAAACGATTGAGGATGACATAACTAAGCTAGAAACTGTTATTGAAGACTTGCAGAATAGAATCGCCAATGCGGGAAGTGACGCCGGTGCTGTTAACGATCTTTATAAGGAACAAAAAGAACGGGAGCAGGAGCTGGAAGCGAAAATGGAGCGTTGGGAAGAACTCTCTTTATTGGCTGAGGAACTCGAAAATAAACAGTGACAACCGATTGCAGATGTCCAGGATTGACGCGACAAAAATGCATGGTACCGTCCACCAAGCACGTATGCATTTATGGTTAGCAGCAGGAGTTGAATGAGATTGAAAAAGTATTTGACAACAAGATGGGCAGTAATCGGCATCGCTATATTCTGTTCAATCCTATGGGGAAGTGCCTTTCCGGTACTGAAAATTAGTTACGATGAATTGCAAATGGCGGCAGACGATGTAATTGCCAAAGTAGTTTTTGCTGGGATGCGCTTTTTATTGGCGGGGCTCATGCTACTAATTGGCATGGTTTTCATCAGGCCAAAAGCGTTAAAAGTTACCCGGAGACAAGTGCTAGTCTTAGTAATTTTCGGTGTTATCCAGACGTCACTGCAATATTTTTTCTTCTATAATGGATTGGGTAATACGTCCGGAATGCAAGGGGCTATCCTTGTTTCCAGTGGTACATTTTTCACCGTGATGCTGGCGCACTTTTTCTATCGGGATGACCGTCTGAACTGGCAAAAAACGATTGGGCTTGCCGCGGGTTTCACAGGAATTGTTGCAGCGAATTGGGGAGAGGAATTCCAATTTAGTTTTCAATTGACGGGTGAAGGGTTTATGATCCTAGCCGCTTTGACCGGAGCAATCGGCACCATTATGGCTAAGGAACTCGCTGTCGGGATTCATCCGTTTGCCTTGACCGGGTGGCAGCTGACAATCGGATCTAGTCTTATGCTAGCTTTTGGACTACCACAGCTGGAAGCTAAAGCCATTGTGTTTACGCCGTTCGGTTGGGGATTGCTGCTGTATGCCGCTATGTTGTCAGCAGTTGCATTTGCCTTGTGGTACTCGCTGTTGAAATACAACAAGGCGGGTGAAATCAGTATTTACAAATTCGTAACCCCCGTCTCTGGCACCATCCTTTCAGCCATCTTCATTCCCGGTGAGAACCTAACAATCATGATACTAGGAGCACTCGGTCTTGTGGCGGTTGGCATACTAGCTGTCAATTATCATCGTGAAAGGCCTGTGCAGCAAATCAAAACCAGCAATTCGATTAAAAAGGCAAAAAACAGCAATATGTGTAAAATAATTCTCGGGGCCACCTGAGGCAATTTTCTAGTCAAAAAAGAGAAGGCACTCTATCATAAATGTATGCTTTGACGGGCAAATACATTTCGAAAGAGGCCTTCTCATGGAAACTATTATATCAAGATTATACGCATTAATAAAGGAAACAAACAACTTAGTTGATTTGGAAGAAAGCATTCGACTCTATATGTATGAGGTGTTTGCTTCCCAGATGGGGGAAGTGTTCACACAGATTAATAAGGTGATTAAAGCTGAGAAACAGAAGTTGGGCTGGACTGTCGAGCGTGAAGATTGGAAAACGGTTCAATTCACGTTTGGGGCAGTTCGTTTTCGGCATACATTAATGCATGACCTGAAAGGTGATTCTCACTATCCCTTTGATGAGTGGGCTGGTCTTCGGAAAAGTCAACGATACAGTCCCCTGACGGAGGTAAAAGTGGCTGAATTGGCTAGTGAGAGCACGTATCGTGCATCAGTCCAAACTTTGAAGGAATGGACCCCCGTAACGATGAGTCATCAAACAGTCGGGAGTATCGTGAAGCGTGTTGGAGATGCGCAGTCCCAGGCTGATGTGGAACTGGCGGCTGAACTGGAGGAAGCAGCGTCCCTTCCGGAGGGAAAAGAAGTTGACTATTTATATACAGAGGCAGATGGCGTTTTTGTCCGTTCTACAAAGAAAAAGAAAAGCCATGAGGTCCGGCATGCGATTATGCATGAAGGCTGGGTCAAAAATGGCAAACGGGTCTCACTCAGCAATCAACACGTAATCATGACAACGAAGCCGACTGATGACTTTTGGAAAGAGGTGCAGTCATATGCGGCCCATGGTTATTCGCTGGAGAATACGCAGGTTGTGACAAATAGTGATGGCGGGCAGGGCTACACAGCTGAACGGTTCCAGGAAGCCTTTTCCCAGTCCCGTTATCCCGTGTTGAATCAACTTGACGCTTACCATGTAGCTCAGGCGTTAAATCGGGCATTAGGCGGTGAAAAGAGTGAATTTAAGGACGGGATAAGAAAAGCGTTAAAACAACACGATTGGCAACAGTTCATACTTTGGCTGGATACATACGAAAGTACCCTGGAAAACGCAAAACAGGTAGAAAAGGTAAACGGTTTTCGAACTTACATTCAGCACAATTGGGATCGTATTTTTGACTGGCGTGAGAAAGTGGAAGACCCGCCAGAAGACGCACGAGGCTTAGGGGCTATGGAATCCAATCAGCGTCGCGTTTCTTTCCGGATGAAAAGACGGGGGATGCATTGGAGCGTAGAAGGCAGTGAAGCTATGGTGAAAGTAAAACAGGGTATCCTCAATAACACGTTGCGGGATGTTTATCTCACATCCCAAAAACGAAGCGCACGCAAGCAGCGAGACGTTGAAAAGACCGTTCGCATGACGGAGTATTTGAATCAGCCAACACGCCCATCGATTGGCGCAAAAGAAGGTTCCATCAGTTTATATACAGCCCATTCATCAGCGATAGGAAACTTGATGAAGAGTTTTAGGTAATACCCTGCATGTTTTTGTCAGGTTCCGGGTTTTGGAACGTGACGAAAACATGCAGGCCACCAAGCGACAGCGCGGTAGCCGGAAAACGTGTACAAAAATAGAGTGCCAAATATATTGGTGTGACAACCACATCGAGAAAAGATTGACACATACAAAACAGCAGGTGAATTTGAGTTTTCACTGAATTTATGTTTAATTTATATGGTATGATGGAAAATAAAAGCGATATAATGTATTAATAGAAGGAGGTATTATCATGAAATTATTTCAGGTTAGGAAAGGGCAATTCGTTTACTATAAAAATGAACTCCATAAGGTCTATTCCGTAAAGCCAATGTTCAAGCAATCTGTCCACTTATATCGCCTTAAAGACATGCAACAAGACATAACAAGTGCGCATAACATTGAGCCGTGCAGACCTAAACATAACGATACATTTATTTTTTATGGCAAACGGTACACAATTGATAAAAATAAGAAGCCTGAACCCGGTGATTACATTTTGATTATAAAACCGGCCCCCGATTTTCTTGACCACTATTCTCTGAATGAAATTGAGAAAGTGGATAGTGTAGAAGACGGAAATGTTGTAACAACGAGAGACAATGGTGTCAAACATAGTGAGTATGTTGTCATGGTCCCTGGTAAAACCGAGGGAAGTGAAGATATAGCATACTATGATAAAGCACTTGTTTCCGAGGCACAGCTGCAGGAAGACGAATCAAATGCATTGACTGACGACAATGTGAACTTTGATCGTCCAGTTGTTGGCGATATTTACCTCGACGTTCAAAATCAGACCAAGGCAATGATTGTTGCTATGACGGATGATGAAGTCTATTTCGGACATAATGTTAAGGTACATGTGAAAGACTTGATGAATGAAAACAATTACAAACTGCTTTATCGCTTTGAAGAGGGCTTTTAATAACAGTGGTTAACGGATAAGTTTTATCATCGGACAAATAACAAAGAGCACCGGTTTATTTACCCGGCGCTCTTTTTAGCATGCTGGCGGCTTTATAGCCAATAATATTAATTGGATCTTTTGGAGAGGAGTAGGGTGGTGCGTATGCAAGTTCCAAATCCGGCAGATCGTGGACGGTCAATTTACCTTTCATTGCTGTCGTTAATACAGCCAGTCGCTTATCTGCACCATCTTTTCCAACTACTTGTGCTCCGTATATGGTTCCATCTGCTTGGTCGAATAGAATCTTTATCGAAACTTTTTCCGCCCCGGGATAATAACCCGCATGGGAACGAGCTTTGTGTGTTACTTCTTGATAGTTAATCCCCAATTTATCCAGTGCTGCTTTATTCAGGCCAGTAGCCCCGACAGTCAGATCAAACACTTTAAAAATGGCTGACCCTTGTGTTCCGTTATAGGCGGCGTCAGCCCCATGCAAATGGCTGGCGATGATGTATGCTTGACGGTGTGCCGGCCATGCCAGTGCGATATGCCGTGGTGTCCGGACAAGGCGATCATTGGTCTCGACGGCATCACCTAAAGCGTATATGTCAGGGTCGTTCGTCTGCATAAAGTGATTCACTTTAATGGCGCCTGTTTCCCCGATTTCCAGTGAACTGCTGGTGGCAAGCGCTGTATTAGGCTTAATCCCCGCTGCCATTAAGGTCATATCAGCCCTTACTGTTTTCCCACTTGACAGGTGCAGGACAGATCCGTTTTCTGAAAAGAAATTAAGCTCTTCATTAAGCATAATCTGAACCCCTTGTTCTTGCATATGCTGCTCAATCGTATCCGCCATGTCACTGTCAACGATTTTAGAGACTTGTTTGGACCGATCAATAACAGTGCAATCAATGCCAATCTGTTTAAGGTTTTCCACCATCTCCATCCCAATAAATCCGGCACCGATAATGGCACAGGATTGTGGTTTATGACGCTCTATATAATCTTGTATCCGGTCCATGTCCGGAATGGTATGCAATGTGAATGTCCGGTCTTTGTTCATTCCTTCAAATGGGGGCATAACCGCCGAAGCTCCTGGGGAAAGAATGAGTTTATCGTACGGTTCATGACGTGTTTCGGATTTATGTTCACAGATAACCTGCTTATTTTGACGGTCAATCGATGTGACCGTTGTATTGGTTTGAACACGCACATTGTATTTTTGGGAAAACTTTTCCGTATCAACAAGCAAATGCTTCCGCTTGTTGACGGTACCTCCAATGTAATAAGGCATTCCGCAGTTAGAAAACGCGATATGCTCGCCTTTATCGATGAGTAGGATATCGGCGTTCTTATCCTGGCGCCTCAACTGTGCCGCAACGGTAGCGCCACCACCGACTCCACCGACAATAACAATTTTTCTATTCATGAAAATCTACCTCCTTCACTTATTATTATTTCCCTCTTCACTACTTTTCTACCCAATCAGAAAGTATAAAAAACGGGAGAAGCCGCGCGTCCTGCCCGGGTTGAAAGTCGCGCAAACTGTCCCAATCTTAATCGGTTAAATGAATCCCAATGAATACAAAAATACAATAAGAATGGTGACAGGGGTGAGCCAGCGCATGATTTGAAACCAGATCTGGAAGTTGCTGGCACTCAGATTGCTTCCGCTTAGGAATTCTTTTTTCATCAGGTTGCGGTTCATTCGCAGTCCGATAAACAGGGCTATCAAAAAACATCCCCCCGGCAGCATAATGTTACTGACTAAAAAATCGCTGGCATCAAAAACGGTGAGCCCAAAAATGGTAAAGTCAGATAACACATTGGCGGACAAGGCAGCAGGGATACCGGCAATAAAGACAATAAGCCCCGTCAGCCAAGCGACTTTGGTCCGGGAACGATTTGTTCCGGCGGTCATGGCTGCCGTAATGATTTCCAGCATACTGAAAACCGATGTGAAAATCGCGAACAAAAATAAAAGCAGGAATAAACTGAGAAATACTTCACCCATCGGCATTTGCGCAAATGCTGCCGGGAGTACCATGAATAGTAGTCCGGGTCCTTTAGCCGGTTCGAATCCAAATGAAAAGACGACAGGGAAAATGGCTAGGCCGGCGAGCAGCGACACAAATATGTTCATAATAGATACAGATGCTGCAGAAAATGGCAGGCTCACATTCTTTTCCAAATAGGAGCTATACGTCACCATAACGGAGAAACCGACTGCCAGCGCAAAGAATGATTGTCCAAGCGCATATAAAACTCCCTCGGCGGTTATTTGCGAGAAATCAGGTTGCAGGAAAAATGCTAGTCCTTCAGCTGCACCTTCAAATGTAACGGACCGAATGACAAGAATAATAAAAAAGATGAATAATAATGGCATCATGACTTTGCTTGCCCTTTCAATACCATCTTTGATGCCGAACGATATGATGACAACACTGATGGCTAAAAACACCCCAAGTCCGGACAATGCTATCAGTGGACTACCCGTGATTATTCCGAATAATTTCTCATAGTCTGTATCCGGGTGAATAATGGATCCTGTGACGGACATAACGGTATAAATAAGCACCCAACCGCCGACAACACTATAAAATGACAAAAGAATGAAGGCACCAATGGCTCCCCAGCGACCAATAATCGACCAGTTACTTCCAGGAGCTAGTTTTTTATACGCACTGATTGCCTCCTGTTGCGCACCTCTTCCAATGACGAATTCCGCAATTAAAAGAGGAAGCCCGATAATTAATGTGAAGGCGATAAATAGTAGGAAAAAGGCACCCCCGCCATTCATTCCGGTCATGTAAGGGAATTTCCAGATTGCTCCAAGGCCGATGGCTGCACCGGCTGATGATAAAATGAATCCAATTTTCGTTGACCATTGCTCACGCATAATAATTAAACCCTTTCTATAAAGTAAAACTCAATTAACAGGGGGTTCAATGCACAAGTGTGCCGAACTTAAGCTGCTTCTACAACATCCGCCGCTGATTGTTAGCTGAACAGAATCGGATATTTATTTGGCAGTTTATTACCAGCTCTCCCTCTTCATTTCCCTGTGGGCCGGTTACACGTAAAATTAAAACATATGCCATATTATAAACTATTTCGGCTACTTTCTACAATTTTATAAGCGAATCCAATAAAACCCACTCGTTATTTGTTGTAGTTTGTAAATTATAAATAATTGAAATTTTTACATCATTGATTTATACTCGTTTTAGAAAGATGAAATGGCATTTCAAATAATGAAATAGGGGGATGCTGTGTGCCTTTTGTTTCCGATAAGGTGAAAAATTTGCCGCCATATTTATTCGCTTCGTTTCAGCGGAAAAAGAAAGAGCTAGAGGCCAACGGGATGGATGTCATCGATTTAGGAATTGGTGCACCTGATTTGCCGGCGCCTTCTTTTGTCGTTGATCGGCTGGCCGAAGAAGCGAAACATACCACCAACCATCGTTATTCCACCTATAGTGGATGTGCGGAATTTCGGGAAGCGGTCGCGGAATTTTATAAAAGTGCGTATGATGTTGATTTGGATCCGGATACCGAAGTACTTGCGCTCATTGGGTCTAAGGAAGGTATCGCGAATCTGATGCATGCGGTTATCAATCCAGGTGATACGGTTCTCGTTCCAGATCCGGGGTATCCGGCCTATCGGACTGCCGTGCAATTGGCTGGCGGGGTAAATGCTACACTGCCGCTTGATGATACAAATGGGTATGTCCCGATGTATGAACAGGTTGATAAGGGCGTGATAAATCGGGCGAAAATGATGCTTTTAAATTATCCGGGGAACCCGACGGCTGCTACCGCAGAATTTGACACATTTTTGGAAGCGATTACAAGAGCTGCGGAACATGATATGCTGCTTGTTCATGATGCGGCTTATGACATGATTACGTTCAACGGTTATAAGGCGCCGAGTGTATTGCAGGTGCCAAATGCCAAAGAGCGAGCTATCGAATTAGGTTCACTGTCGAAAAGTTTCAATATGACTGGGTGGCGGATTGGTTATGCTGTCGGCAATGCAGAAGTTATCGAGGCACTGGCAACACTTAAGAGTAATATTGATACGAGTCAGTTTCTCCCGATTCAGAAAGCGGCAGCGGCTGCTCTTAGAAGTGACTTCTCAGCAGTAGAAGAACACAGCCGCGTATATCAAGCACGCATGGAAAAGTTGTATTCGGGTTTTCACGATTTAGGCATCTATGCTGACAAACCAAACGGCACCATCTTTCTCTGGGCACAAGTTCCTGATGGCTATTCTTCCATGGAATTTGCCAATAAATTGCTGTATGAGGCAGGGGTAATTGTGACTCCGGGGCATGCATTCGGTTCGCGTGGTGAAGGGTACTTCCGAGTAGCGCTTACCGTTGATGAAAAACGACTTGATGAAGCGATTACTCGCATGAAAAAGTTGGATATAAAGGAGGGGACCCGCCCGTGAGTATTGCAGAAACGGCACGACAAACGAAAACGATGACCGGGGCACAGGCTATTGTTGAATGCATGAAAATGGAAGGAATAGCTGATGTGTTTTGTGTTCCCGGGGAAAGTTACTTGCCACTTTTGGATGCGCTTCATGACGAAGCGTCTATTCGACTTATATCTGCCAGACATGAAAGCGGTGCAGCCTTCATGGCAGAAGCGTATGCAAAATCCAGGTTGAAGCCAGGTGTTGTGATGGCAACGCGTGGGGTCGGTGCAGCCAATTTGTCCATTGGTGTACATACGGCGTATCAGGATTCTACCCCCATGGTTGTTTTCCTTGGCCAGGTGCATAGCAATTTCCGGGGCAGGGAAGGGTTTCAGGAAGTAGATTTGGATAGATATTTCGGCCACATCGCCAAATGGACGGTGGAAGTAAAAGATGCAGACCGGATGCCGGAACTTGTACAGCGGGCGTTTCGCATGGCGCAGACCGGTCGTCCGGGGCCGGTAGTTATTTCATTGCCTGAGGATGTGCTCCCCAGTGAAGCCGCAATGACATTTGGTCCGCCTACGATCAAACCAAAGCCAGCACCATCACAAGAGGAGATTGATAGAGTTAAAGAATTGGTTTCGAAAGCTGAAAAGCCCCTCATCATCGCGGGAGGAGGAGTGAAAAGTGCCCAAGCGGAAGATGCACTCGTTACGTTTGCGGAATCCTATCATTTACCTGTCATTGCCGCATTTCGCAGGCATGACGTATTTCCGAATGATCATCCATTGTACGCCGGGCACCTCGGACTCGGAACCAATCCAAATATACTCGAAACTGTAGAAGAAGCGGATTTAATCATTGCCTTAGGTACCCGTTTGTCCGAGGTCACGACACAAGATTATAAGATAATCACTCCAGATAAACAGCTGATCCATATTGATATTAGTTATGACACGATTGGAAAAGTTTACAGCCCGGATATTGGTATTGCAGCGGATGTGAAAGAAGCATTAAAGGGATTTTCAGAAATGGAAATTCAGCCTCGCTGGACGGGGTGGGCCGACAAACGACACAAGGAATATGAGCGTGTCAGCCATATAGATATTTCGCATAATGACGTCATCAACAAGCATATAATGGCAATGTTGAACAACACACTGCCGGAAGATGCACTTCTTACCAATGACGCCGGTAATTTCGCAGGCTGGCTCCATGCCTATTATACATTTACGAAAAAACATACGTATGTCGGGCCAACATCCGGTGCCATGGGATATGGAATGCCGGCAGCACTCGGGGCAAAACTTGCTTTTCCGAAAAAGCCTGTGGTGGCACTCTCGGGCGACGGCGGTTTCATGATGACGGTACAAGAACTGGAGACAGCCGTTCGACATCATATTCCTGTTATATGTGTTGTGTTTAATAATCAGATGTATGGAACGATTCGCATGCATCAGGAAATACATTATCCGGAGAAAGTCATCGGTACTGACTTAGGTAATGTTTCTTTTGCCGATTTGGCGGCGAGCGTCGGCGCGGACGGACACACCGCGGACACACCTGGGGAATTTGCCCAAGTGCTAGAAACGGCGATGAAAACGGAACGGCCGACTGTCATAGAAGTTTTTACTAATAAAGAACAAATTTCCGTTTCGTCCACGATTACTCAAATACGTAATCGTGTTCAAGAATAAAAATCATTATAGGAGGGGTCTTGCATGGCTGAAACATTGCTTGAAGCAAAGAAGCTGAATAATTTTATTGGTGGAGACTGGGTGGAGTCAAACGATTCAACTGAAGTGATCAACCCCGCAAACGGGGAAACGATTGTGCAGGTGCCACTATCTGATGGTAGTACAGTCGATAAAGCGGTAGAAGTTGCCAAAAAGGCACAGAAGGACTGGGCTAAGGTTCCCGCACCACAACGGGCTGAAGTCATGCTTGAAGCGGGCAATCTGATGAAGCAGCGTAAAGAACGATTGGCACGGCTTCTAACAATGGAAAACGGGAAAGTGTTGGAAGAGGCTCGCGGAGAAGTGCAGGAAGGTATTGACATGGCTTTTTACATGGCTGGAGAGGGCCGGCGGTTGTTTGGCCATACGACACCAGCAGAGCTTCCGAATAAATTTTCCATGAGTCAGCGCTGCCCTGTCGGCGTAGTTGGGATCATCACCCCGTGGAACTTCCCAATTGCCATCGCAACATGGAAGTCATTCCCGGCTATCGTTGCAGGTAACGCGGTTATTTGGAAGCCAGCGACAGAAACCCCAATTATGGCGTATGAACTGGCCAAGATTTTTGAGGATGCCGGTTTGCCTAAAGGTGTCTTGAACGTTGTGTACGGCAAAGGTTCGGCAGTCGGGGATGCGATGGTGCACCATGGAGACATCCGTGTTATTTCATTTACCGGTTCCGATGTTACCGGGCGCAATATTGCCAGTGAGTGTGGGAAGCAGCTGAAAAAAGTTTCTTTGGAAATGGGCGGAAAAAATGCGGTCATTGTTATGGATGATGCTGATTTGGACCTGGCTGCGGAAGGGATCATTTGGAGTGCGTACGGTACAAGCGGCCAACGCTGTACAGCTGCGAGCAGGGTTATCGTACATGAAGACGTGAAAGAACGCTTGGAAGAGCGGATTCTAGCTGGAATTGAGAAATTGACAATCGGTGATGGACTTGATGAAACAAATAAAGTCGGTCCGATTATTAACAAGGCCGGTCTCGAAAAAATTCAAAAATACATCCAGATCGGTAAAGAAGAAGGCGCCAAGCTAGTTGCCGGAGGATATGTACTAGAAGACGGCGATTTCGCCAAAGGGCATTATTTTGCACCGACCTTGTTCACGGATGCGAAGCCAGATATGCGCATTGCCCAGGAAGAGATTTTTGGTCCGGTTCTTTCATTGATTCCAGTGAAGAGTTTTGAGGAAGCGATTGAAGTGAACAATGGTGTTTCCTACGGGTTGTCCAGCTCTATTTTCACAACCGATGCGAATCGTGTGTTCCAGGCACAGCGCGATCTTGACACTGGTATTGTTTATGTGAATGCCGGTACAACCGGGGCGGAAATCCATCTCCCATTTGGTGGAACAAAAGGAACAGGGAATGGTCACCGTGATTCCGGTGTGCAGGCATTGGATGTGTTTACCGAATGGAAAGCTGTATACGTTGATTACAGCGGTAAACTACAGCGTGCCCAAATTGATACGGAGTAAGTAAAGCGAAAACGGAATTAAATGGTTAGCGCTGGAGGGCAGTCCGGTTATGCTCCTGATCCTGTGGAGGACCGGACCTACCCTGCACATGGGCAATATACTCTACAGGGAGTGGGGATTATATGAAAATAGGTGTTCTAGGTTCAGGACTAATGGGGAAAGAAGCAGCAAGAGACTTAGCTGCAAGTGAAGGTGTTACGGCAGTGGGGCTTGCCGATATTGATTTCCAACGTGCACAGGAAGTTTGCAATCAGTTGCATTCACCTAAGTTGACAGCCTATCAGGTGAATGCCAAGGATAAACAGGACCTCGGCAGCTATATGCGACAGTTTGATGTCATTATCAACGCACTATTTTATTCTTTTAATGAAATGGTAGCAGAGACGGCGATTGAGGTTGGTGTTCATTCCGTCGATCTGGGTGGTCATATTGGTCATATTACCGATAAGGTGCTGGAACTGAAAGAAGACGCGCAGGCTGCGGATGTTACACTTATTCCTGATTTGGGTGTTGCCCCAGGTATGATCAACATTTTATCCGGCTATGGTGCAAGTAAATTAGATAAACCGGAAGAAATTAAACTGTACGTTGGCGGCATTCCTGTCCATCCAGCGCCACCGCTTGAATACAATCACGTTTTCTCGATGGAAGGTGTTTTTGATCACTATACAGACCCGGCGCTAATTATCCGTGACGGGGTGAAGCAGGAAATCGCTTCATTGAGTGAAGTGGAGCGCATCCATTTTGAAAAATTCGGTCCACTCGAGGCATTCCATACATCTGGTGGGACATCCACGCTATCTATATCCTATCCCAATTTAAAAACACTTGAATATAAAACAATTCGCTATCCGGGGCATGCGGAGAAGTTTCAACTGCTTGTTGACTTGAATTTGACACGAGCTGATTATACAGTTGATATAAATGGTGAACAGGTCAGTCCACGTGACGTGTTCTTGAAAGTGCTAGATCCTATTGTAGAACTGGGTGACAAAGACGACGTTGTTCTGTTGCGAGTAAAAGTTGGTGGTGAAAAAGCCGGGAGCCCGGAAACTCATGTATTTGAAATGACTACTTATAAAGATAGAGAAAACAATGTCACAGCAATGGCGCGGGCGACAGCTAACTCTATCTCGGTGGTGGCACAGATGATTGCAAATGGTACCATTACCAAACGGGGGGTTTATCCGCCTGAGCAGATTGTTCCGGGGAAGACGTACATTAATGAAATGGCCAAACGTGGTGTGAATATTTACGAATCAGTCGGTGAGGAAAAATCGCACGTTAAAAGCTGACTAAGGGTGAGAGACTGCTTTTGTACAGCAGTCTCCCACGCTAATAAGAACAAGGACGGGCAGCAAGGAGAAATAAAAATGAATCAAAGTGTATTAAAAGCATTAACACTGCTTGATTATTTTTCAGCGGAAACACCGGAACTGACATTGAAAGAGATTGCTGATAAATCTGGAATGCCAAAGCCAACCGTGTACAGATTGCTGGCGTCACTAGAACATCATCATGTTATCATGAAAACGAAAGAAAACGAACATGACACCAAGTATCAATTAGGGCTTAAGCTGCTGGAATTGGGGAAAATCGTTTCAGATCAGCTTGAAGTTCGGACCATTGCATTGCCTGATATGGAGCAGCTTGGTCGGGAAATTAATGAAGTCATTCATTTAGTCATTGTCAATCAAGAAGAGGCTGTTTACATAGAAAAAGTCGACAGTTCAAGAGCGCTAAGGCTGAATACACGAGTCGGTAGAAGTGCCCCGCTCTATCTCGGATCAGGACCTAAGCTGCTGCTGGCAAATATGCCTGAAGAGCGGCAACAGGAAATTTTGAATGAAGCTGAACTGTCTCGCGCCGGCCACCAGCCGATTGATAAGACACAATTGATTCAGGAACTGCAAACGATTTATGAGGAAGACTATGCATACAGTATCGGGGAACAAGACCCTGACACGACAGGAATATCTTACCCAATCTATGATTACAACAGCCAGGTTATTGCCGCACTGGCGGTGAGCGGCTTGTCCAGTCATTTTGAAGGGGAGAATCTAGACGTATTGAAAGCCAAAACGTGTCAAGCAGCTGAGAAGATTTCTAGGAAACTTGGCTATCGCGGGCCAATTTTGATGCAGGAGGAATAGGATAAATGAATACGGTATTTATTGCCGGCCATGCTAGATTACCATCGGGTATGGCGGCTAAAAGTATGTACGAAACACTAACCATCACAGCCGAAATCGATAAAAAGTACGGTGTCATTGTGGCTGCCAATTGTACGCTGGCAACCGAACATGGCAGGTATTTTGTTCACCATTTGTTAAGAGGCCATAGTTTGCAGGACGGTATTGAGACACCAGCGGAAATCATGAAAGAACACTATTTAGGAAAAGCCGGCAACGCGCTCGTGTCAGCATTGCATGATTTGTACAAGCAATATGCGCATTATCGGGAGAGTCATGGGTAGGGGAGTACTGTTGATGGTGAATCTTAGGACTTTCCGGGCTTTTTTTGCCAAGTAAATAGGTTTAATAGATGCGTTAGCTATCAGGGTTGCCTTGGAACATTTGGATATCCGTGAAGAAAAGCGGATAAGCTTTCGTAAAATAGGGTTTAGAAGAACAACTTTTGGGTTGCGTAGAACGAAATGAAAACAGAACATTTATTCTCTTGTTGCTGTTTTTTTATTTAGAATGATGGTAATATAATAATTGCAACTACATAGGTATAGTGGGCGGTTGGCCATCTTTCCCTGATCCTTGAGGCACGTTATAATCCGGGAAGGGAGGTGGTCAGGTGACGACATATGAGGCATTTAGTTTGGTAGCGCAGTTCAGTATTTCACTCGTAGCTACGTTAACTTTAATTGTCACGCTTGTCGTTTACCTGAATAAAAAGAAGTAACCGCTCCCACACCAAAGGTCAGCGATTACTTCTTTAGGTAGACAAGCCAGACAGCTGGCCAACTGCACTTTATGCAGTTTGTAGTTGCCGGTGACCGAGTAGTTTAACACTACTCGGTACCTTATTTCTAAGTATATTATAAGATGAAATAAATATACTGTCAATTTCTAGGATCAACACCAAAATCTATGGTTGACAAACTAGACTGCATTGTAGTGTCCGCTGCGGAAAAACACTACGCTTTCCGCGGACTTGAGCTCAGCTTTTTTCGCTTGCTATTAGTATTATTTTGTTTTTATCTGTTTCCTTCTTTACAGCCAATCTGGAAAAGCCATATGGTTTGTCACAAGCAGACTTGGATTATGACATTAAAATGTTCACAGGGCACGGATTTTCTGAGCAATTCGTTAATGGTGTAAAGGATTTGGACACGGTTATAGCGCATACGCTTGTTGTGAAAAAGGAAAACATCATCGAAGCATTAAAACAGGGAAGATATGGAAAAAGCCGCATTGTTCGCTCAAAATGCGGCTTTTTATATGTCTTTAGTTATACTTTAATGGTCGATTCCCATTGATTGATTACATAATTTAAGATCGGCAACTTTTTGAATAAGTTTATACTTTGGCATGATTTCCTTCCCACGTCGGGAGCATTTTGTTTAATGGTTTATCCTGACGATAGCCTAGTGCATAGTCCGCTTGCATAAGGGTGTGAATTTCTCTGGTTCCTTCGTAAATAACCGGGGCTTTGGAGTTTCGTAAATAGCGTTCGACCGGGTATTCATCGGAATAACCATATGCACCGTGGATCTGAACGGCGTCATCGGCAGCTTTATTAGCGAAATCACATGCCTGCCATTTAGCCATCGACGTTTCTTCGGTATTGCGTTTTCCTTCGTTCTTCAGCTCACCGGCACGGTACACAAGCAGGCTGCTCATTTCCAGACCGGCTTTCATGTTGGCAATCATGCGCTGAACCAGTTGATGCTGGCCGATTGGCTTGCCGAATGTTTCTCGTTCATGCGCGTATTTAAGACTTGCTTCCAAACATGCTCGAATTTGACCGACAGCACCTGCAGCAACCGTGAAACGCCCATTGTCGAGGGCAGACATGGCAATTTTGAACCCTTCACCTTCGTCACCAAGCAAGTTTTCTTTCGGAACTTTTACATTGTCAAAAAAGATTTCACCCGTGTTGCCCGAACGAATGCCGAGTTTGCCTTTGGTTGCTTTGGAGTCAAAGCCTTCCCATTCCCGTTCGACGATAAATGCGGAAATGCCTTTGTGACGTTTTTGCTTATCCGTGTAGGCGAACACTAAGAAATGGTCGGCCGTATCACACAGCGAGATCCATGCTTTGGACCCATTTAGAATATAATGGTCGCCCTGTTTGACGGCTGTGGATTGCAAGGAAGTGACATCCGAACCGGCGGCAGGCTCCGTCAGTCCATAAGCACCGAATTTTTCTCCTTTTGCCTGGGGGACGAGATATTTTTGCTTCTGCTCCTCTGTTCCCCATTGCAGCAATGTCATGCTATTCAGTCCTGTATGCACGGAAACGGCTGTCCGGAAGGCGGTGTCCCCACGCTCCAGTTCCTCGCAAACAATGGCCAATGAATTATAGTCCATACCACTTCCACCATATTCTTCCGGAATGCAGACGCCCATCAGCCCCAGGTCGGCAAGCTTCTTATTTATGGATGGGTCGTATTGGCCTTGTCGGTCCCACTCAGCAATATATGGTAAGATTTCGTTATCAACAAAGTTTCTAACGGTTGTCCGCAACATATCCTGTTCTTCTGAAAAATGAAAGTTCACGTGATCAACTCCTAATATAATGGGTAAAATTTTCTCACAGCTAGGAATCTACCTGCTCATGCAAAAAAACGGAATGTTCCTCAACTATCATTGATTATACCAAGCTTTTTTAATAATTCTTCATTGTGTTCACCGGCATCCGGCGGGTGGTTTGTCGTTTGCACCGGGGTCCGCGAAAGTTTCAGCGGACTGCCAATCATACGAATGTCGCCAGCGGTTGGGTGTTCAGTATCAACAAACATATCCCGTTCGTTCAGCTGCGGATCATTGGCAACTTCATCAACAGTCTGGATTGGTCCGCATGGAATATTATTTTGCTCGCATTGCTTTTGCCAATAGGCAGTAGGCTTGGTTGAAAAAACCGCCTGAAGCAGTGGGATTAACGTATCTCGATTGGCCACACGATCCGGGTTTGTCCGGAACCGTTCATCTGATGCATATTCAGGCTTACCTAAAATTTTGCATAAATTTCGGAACTGATTATCATTCCCCACCGCAATGACCATTTCGCCATCCATGGTGGAAAACGTCTGGTACGGGACAATATTGGCGTGCTGGTTTCCAAGTGCTTCCGGAATTTTCCCGGCCATCAGGTAGTTGCTGCCAACGTTTACGAGGGCGCTGACGGCTGAATCATATAAGGATAGGTCAAGCTTTTGTCCTTTGCCGGAATGCATCCGTTCCAAGAGTGCACCCTGAATGCCAACACAAGCATACAAGCCGGTCAAAATATCCGTGATGGCTACCCCGACTTTTTGCGGTCCTGATTCGCTGTCCCCAGTAATGCTCATCAGCCCGCTCATTGCCTGGATGATAAAGTCATAGCCAGGCATGTCTTTGTATGGACCTGTTTCCCCGAAGCCTGTAATCGAGCAGTAGACCAGGCCAGGATTAATTTCGGATAGTGTTTCATAATCAAGTCCAAGCCGCTGCATGGTTCCCGTTTTGAAATTATTAATGATGACATCACTTTCACGTACAAGACTTTTAATTGCTTCATGGCCTTCCTCGGATTTTAAATCAAGGGTGATGCTTTTCTTATTACGGTTCGCACACAGATAGTAAGCACTAACGCCATTTTGAAATGGGGGACCCCATTTTCGTGTCTCATCACTGCCGCCCGGCGCTTCTACCTTAATTACTTCTGCGCCAAGGTCACCCAGAATCATGGTGCAGTACGGACCGGCTAGAACTCTGGACAGATCGAGAATTCGGATGTTTTCGAGTGCTCCGGTCATTTCTTCACTCCTTTCCAACGAAAAAATAAGCCACTCCAAAAAAACGACAGTGTACCTGTAGCAGTAGAGAAGACTCACTGCATAAGTGAAACCAAGGTAATCGCCTGCATCTAAAAGGCTTGGCGCTTACCAAGTTTTCTTACTGTTCGTCTATTTGAACTGGCTTTTATCTGCTGGGACAGAACTGGAATAGAACTGTAAACAGATTAAACAGTTATCATTTGTTAAAAAAGGTAATTGAAGGTTGCTGAATGCTTGCACAGCAACCTCTGCCTTGGAAGAATAGGATATCATGCGTTCTAGCGTGGAAGCGCTTCAACATGATTGATATTATTATATACTATTCTGAAATATTTGTAAACCTATTTTTATAATTTTATGGAAATGGATATTCCATGGGGTTGTGAAGGAGGATGTTGGCCCGATGATGGAGCTTATTTTGGCAAATAGGGTCTGTAAGATGAAGTTTGAGGAGGACGAGTAACAACTCAGGGGTAAACATCGACGGATTAGGAGTGGATATCAACGGATTAGAGGTGAATATCGACGGATTAGGTAGTAACATCGACGGATTAGAAGTGAACATCAACGGATTAGAGGTGGATATCAACGGATTAGAAGTGGATATCAACGGATTAGGGAGGAACATCAACGGATTAGGAGCGAACATCAACGGATTAGGAGCAAACATCAACGGATTAGGTAGGAATATCGACGGATTAGAGGCGAACAGCCCGGGTGCCTTGCCATGGGATAGAAAAAACCGCGCATATAAACTAGGAGCGCGGTTTTACTTCTTGTTATTTTGCGGCTTTTTGTAGCTTGGAAATCATCTTAAGTGACCGACCAGTTCCGATGGCTACCGATTCAAGCGGGTTTGGTGCCAGATGAACCGGAACGAATAATTCGTCTGATAGCCAGTCTTTTAATCCGTTCAACAGTGCTCCGCCGCCGGTCAGCACGATGCCGTGATCAACAATGTCACCACTCAACTCAGGTGGGCAGTTTTCCAGCGTTAAGCGTATCGTCTCGATAATTTGGTCGAGTGATTCTTTTAAAGCGGTGTACACTTCTTTCGATGAAACAGTGACTGTTTGCGGCAAGCCTGAGACCATATCCCGACCACGAACCTCCATTGTTTCTTCTACATGATTTTCATCAGCATGTCCAATTTCCATTTTAATGTTTTCTGCAGTGCGTTCACCTATTAAAATGTTGTATTTTTTGCGGATGAAGTTGACGATCTCTTCGTCCATTTTGTCGCCGCCGGTGCGAACGGAATTACAAGAGACAACGCCACCAAAAGAAATGATTCCGACTTCGGATGTACCCCCGCCGATATCCACCGTGACATTGGCCACTGGCTCGTCAACCGGCAAATCGGCGCCAATTGCTGATGCGATTGGTTCCTCAATCAGATGGACATGTTTAGCACCGTAACTGCTAACGGCATTGTGGATTGCGCGCCGTTCCACCGTTGTACTTCCTGATGGGGTACAGACAACGACGGTCGGTTTGCGCATGGACATCCCGATGGTTTTGCTAACTTTTTTCAAAAATTCTTTCAGCATCTGTGCAGTAACATCATAGTCGGCAATTACACCGTCTTTCAATGGACGGATTGGTACAATGTTTTGCGGGGTTTTGCCGACCATTTCTTTTGCCTCTGCACCTACAGCGACGACATTTTTTGTATTTAAATCTATGGCGACAACGGAAGGCTCGTTCAGAACAACCCCTTTTGTTTTGGAATATATCAATATATTTGCGGTGCCCAGGTCAATTCCGATTTCTGCTGTTGATAACATGGTATGTTCCTCCAATGATGATATATTAAAATCTATAAAAAAGAATCAATGTAAAATATTAATGTTGTAATAAGAAACAAATTTGTTTGATAACATTTCTCTAGTATACCACAATTTGCGAGTGTCAATAAACGACAAAAAACATGCTCTTCTTATGTATTTTGGCCTTTATTATAGGGGATTGCAAGTAACATTTTGGTTACATATTCTTACTTTGTGTAACAAAAGAAGCACTTCCTGAGGGTTGTCAATATATATTTTCATGAAAATTATTCCACCTTATAATAAAAATACCAACTTTTACAGTGTGAAAACAAAAAGAATCCCTGTAATGACGCTGATTTTATAGTAACGATATTCATGCTGCCCAGCTGTTGGAAGCACCTGCCAAAAATATTACAAAAAAAGCATGGTACGATAAGGTCGTACAAAAAACAACGGGAGAGGTGGCAACACATGTATAACAAATTGATAGTAGGATCTATGACCGCAGCGTTATTATTTGGCGGAGCGTTTCAAACTGCTGCATCAGCCAGCACATCCGATTCACAAAATCAGTCTTATCAGCAAAAAGTCTACTATTCTATTAATGGGGATAGCCGGACTGAATTTTCATCCGATCGATTCACTAATTATTTAAATAAACATTTTCCACAAGTCAGCTGGAACCGGGATGGTCAAAAGGAAAGCAACGAACACGAAGACAAGGATCAGCCGAAGCAAGATAAGTCGGAGCAACAGCAAGCACCTTCAGACGAACAAACAACAAACAAACAAGAACAACCAAAAGAACAGCCTGAAGCCCAAACACCAGCAGAACAACAACCGGTTGAACAGCAAAAGCAACAAGCGTCATCACAATCACAGCAGCTAAATGAATTCGAACAGCAAGTGGTTGAACTCACTAACCAGGAGCGGACAGCACGTGGACTGGAGCCGCTTAAAGTAGATGCTGAACTGAGCAAAGTAGCACGGGAAAAATCACGTGATATGGCAACAAGTAACTACTTTTCACATAATAGCCCGAACTATGGTTCACCATTTGATATGATGAAACAATTTGGTATTTCCTATTCTACAGCCGGAGAAAATATAGCTAAAGGTCAACGCACACCGCAACAGGTTGTAGAAGCATGGATGAATAGTGAAGGACACCGCAAAAATATTCTAAAACCAGAATTTACGCATATTGGTGTTGGTTATGTGGAACAAGGCAACCACTGGACCCAGCAGTTTATCGGAAAATAGTAATATCAAAAAAGGACTGATCAAACGTTTGATCAGTCCTTTAATTTTTGCATTTTTTTTGGTTGTCGTTGACCGTAGATGGAAATGATTGCGGCCCCTATGGAAAATAAAATAAATAACCCGCCGACGGTTTCATTTTGTTCAACAGATCCGTGCTCAATGACAACACCTCCAACCAAGGAACCAAACGCGATCCCGAGATGAAGGGCGGAGTTATTCAGACTTTGCTGTATGTCCGATGTTTCCGGTGATAAGTTAATCAGGTAGCTTTGTGTTGCTGGTGCCAATGTCCAGCTTATGATTCCCCATATAACCAGAATAACTAAAAATACCGGCATGGCAAATGTTGCGTGCGGTATGATCAACATGACTGCAGCGAATAGTATCGTTGTCAGCATGATGGTACGTTTCGGGCCAAATGTGTCGGATAAGTACCCACCAACACCACCGCCACTTACCGCCGCAATTCCGAAGATCATGTAAATAACACTAACCCAGGTTCCATCAACACCTAAGATCGTTTTAGCAAACGGGGTTAAATAAGCATAAAGTGTAGTGTGACCTGCCAGAAAGAAAAATGTGATGGCTTGTCCAAATAATATTCTCCGGTTTTTTAGCGTCGCCAGCTGTTCCTTGATGGGGCTGGATGGCTTAGGATCGACTTTTTCCATTAAGAACATGACGCCGATCATAGAAAGGACAGTTAACACAATAATTAGTATAAATGGGGAACGCCATCCAAAAGCATTGCCTAACATAAGACCAATTGGAAGACCGAGCACGATGGATGCACTGACCCCCATCGACACAATCCCGATTGCCCGTCCGCGGTATTTTGGTTGTACAATGGAAGGAGCGATTGTCAGACATAAAATAATCAAGAGTGCCCCGCTTAATGCTGAAATAACCCTGCCGATAAACACAACCGTATACGTCGGGCTGAACACAGTCACCAAATTTCCCACTAGAAAGACAGCAAGTGAAATAAGTGTCAGTTGTTTCCGTTCGATTCCTGCTGTAAGTATCAATAAAATCGGCGCCCCGACTGCAAAAATTAGGGAAAAGATGGTGATTAGAAAACCGACCTGGCCGAGGCCGACATGCAGGTCATTTGCGATTAAATCCAATATCCCGCCGATGATTAATTCAACCATACCAACAACGAATGCAACAATCATTAAAAAATAAACTCGTTTATTCATGTTATGACGCCCTTCTTAGCAAAAAGTTTATTTTTGAACAACTTTTGCTCAAGACTTAATCGTACCTCTGATTCTTTTAAAAAACAAGTGGAAAATGATTACTAACCGGGCACTATTTACAATGGTTTTTTTAACAGGATAAGAAACTATAAAACTTAGCGATATGACTTTTACTTGCGAGGTTAAGCCACGTCCGGCTCCAGGATTGTGATTAAAATTCTCACAATGTAATGAAGAAATATGTCAAGTGACTGTTTTCAGCCCAAGTACATGGAATGAGTTCGAAAAGGAATATTATCGAATATAAATCAGTGAAGCAAATCATGCAGAAAATCCTCTGTAGAAAGGCATACTACTATAAGAAGGGGTGATAGAATGGTACAAGGAATAGCCAACTGGAATACAGGTCAGACACAGGAATGGCTGCAAAAATACGTTGATGATTGGGTTGCTTTTTACCGGAAGCATACTAATGACGGTGAGGTTGCATCGTATATTCCTGTTTTACAGCAAGCAGATCCGAATGACTTGGGGATTTCAATCATCGGCAGAAACGGTATGTCCATTCGTTCTGGTGATACGGAAATTCCGTTTACGCTACAGAGTATTTCCAAAGTGCTTAGTTTTATTGTCGCGTGCATGGAGCGTGGCATTTCCTATATGCTGGACAGAGTTGACGTGGAGCCTTCGGGTGAAGCCTTTAACTCGATTATGCATCTGGAGATGAGGCAAGTGGAGAAACCATTTAACCCGTTGATCAATGCCGGAGCAATAACGGTAGCATCCATTTTGCCGGGGAAAACATCAGACAAACGACTGGAGCCTATGTTTCAATTGCTTGAAAAAATATTGGGATACCGACCTGATTTGAATGTTGATGTTTATGAGTCAGAGCGTGATTCATCGATGCGTAACAGGGCAATTGGTTATTATTTACTGGAAGTCGGCTTTTTGGAATCAGATCTAAATATTACACTGGAAACGTACTTTAAACAATGCTCAATTGAAGTAACGATTGACGACCTGGCCAGGATAGGAATGGTCCTTGCCAATGATGGAATGGATACGAAAACAGGGGAGGAAATTATACCGAGACAAGTGGCGCGGATTACAAAGGTACTCATGCTGACTTGCGGAATGTATGATGCGTCGGGAAAATTTGCTACCTATGTTGGCATTCCGGCCAAAAGTGGAGTTTCGGGCGGGATTGTTGCAGCCGTACCACCAAGGGTAAGAGATGAAATTATGCCATTTACGGACGGATGTGGAATCGGTGTTTATGGACCGGCTCTAGGGGATAAAGGTAATAGTATTGCCGGTATTCGTTTACTTCGGCATATTGCGAATCAGTGGGACTTAAGTATCTTTTAAAAGATTAGTTTGTTTGTTCGTAACTGGAACAACGATAAATGGAAATTATTTGTTAGGGGAGGAGAGAAGTTATGTGTGGACGATATACGCTACTAGCGGACGAGGCGGAGATTTTACGGGAATTCGACATACCCTGCCCCATTGACGGATACCAGCCAAGCTATAATATTGCCCCGGGTCAGCAGATACTGGCGATTATTAACGATGGTAAGGAAAAACGTGCCGGGTATTTAAGCTGGGGCCTTGTTCCGTCATGGGCAAGCGATGAAAAAGTCGGATATAAAATGATCAATGCCCGCAGTGAGACAGCCCATGAGAAGCCAAGTTTCAAACGTTTAATGGCTCGTAAACGCTGTCTGATTGTGGCTGACAGTTTTTATGAATGGCAGCGTTACGGAGATCAAAAGCAGCCAAAACGCATTCGGCTTGCTGATCGTGAATTGTTTGCCTTTGCTGGTCTGTGGGATAAATGGGAGTTTAAGGGTAAGAAACTTTTTACTTGTACAATCCTAACAAAAGCGGCAAATGATTTTATGGAGGATATTCATCATCGGATGCCAATCATTTTACCAAAGGATCGAGAGGATGCGTGGATAACAGCAGATAAGCAGACGCCCGAAGAAGCACATCGCTTTTTGGAAACACTGAAAATAGAGCGTATGCAAGCGTATGATGTAGCAAGTTACGTAAATTCAGCAAAAAATAATGATGCTAAATGTATTGCTCCGATTGTCTAATCATCATGGAATAGTGGAATTTATAGACGCCAGCGATTATAATGACATTATACAAAGACTGATTGGAGCAGGAGTTGAATAGATGATACGTGTGTTATTTATTTGCCTTGGGAACATTTGTCGGTCCCCGATGGCAGAGGCCATTTTCCGGGATTTGGTGAAAAAAGATGGTTTATCTGATAGAATTGTGGTGGATTCAGCCGGAATTGGTTCGTGGCATAGTGGAGAAGGGCCGCATGAAGGAACAAGAAGTATACTTGACAGACAGCGTATTCCTTATGACGGAATGACATCCAGGCAAATACATAAGCAAGATTTTTTTGATTTTAATTATTTGATTGCCATGGATGATCAGAATGTGCGCGCATTACAGGAGATGGAGGCTGAAAAGGAAGGTGTTACGCTTGCCAAGTTGATGGATTTTGTCGATGAGGTGGAAGAGAAGAATGTTCCGGATCCATACTTCACGGGAAACTTCGATTACACGTATGAATTGGTTTCAAAAGGCTGTAGCCAATTGTTAAACTACATCAGGAAAACAAACAACATATAACATCAAAGGAGCGATAGCTATGGGTAAACGAAAATTGTGCTTGGGAATAGTCGTTGGATCTATTGTAGGAGGTCTTCTTTCTTTGCTTGATCGTGAAGCGAGAAGCTATGCAAAAGGTAAATGGTCAGATGTAAAAAGCGGGTCATCATACTATGTGAAACGTCCATCAGAAGCAGTGCAGGCTGTGAAAGATGTATGCAATCAATTTAATGAACAAGTGACAACAGGTGCTGACAATGCGATGAATGCACTTGAACAAGTGGAGCATACATTGAGCCAGTTTACAGGCAATGAACCGGAAAAACTCGAAAAATAACTGTTGAGCAAACTTGAGAGGTTGATAAGATGTGGGAGGAAAGCAAGCAATTCGTTAAACATTTGTATCGGCGTGCAATTGACGACGACATTTTTGGTTTAGGCGCTCAACTTGCCTATTTTCTTTTGCTTTCCTTGTTCCCATTCCTATTGTTTATCATGACGCTGGTTGGATATTTACCATTGGAAGCGCAGGATATAACCGGATTTATTGAACGATATGCCCCCGGTGAAATACCGGAGTTAATCAATCAGAATGTCAGTGAACTGGTTGATAACCAAAATGGGCAGTTGTTATCCATTGGAATCATTGGTACGTTGTGGGCGGCATCCAACGGTATTAATGCGATTATGCGAGGGTTTAACCGGGCCTACGATGTGGACGAGGATCGGTCATTTATTGTGACGCGTCTGATTGCGATTGTATTGACACTTGCCATGGTTCTCGTCATTTGCATGGCGTTTCTCTTGCCTGTTTTTGGGAAAATGATCGGTGTATATATCTTTACTTTTTTCGGTGCTTCCGAGGCATTCTTAAGTGTATGGAATGCATTGCGCTGGGTGGCTTCATCAGTAGTTATTTTTATTGTATTAGTGGCACTGTATAAAATGGCACCCAATAAACACATGTTTTTAAAAATGTTATATGGGGAGCAATGTTTGCAACGGTTGGCTGGCAGCTTGCTTCACTGGCTTTTTCCTTCTACGTTAATTCCATGGGCAACTATTCAGCAACATATGGGAGCCTAGGGACTGTCATTATTTTGATGATTTGGTTTTACTTAACCGGTGTCATTATCATGATTGGCGGTGTCATTAATGCCACGCTAAGAAAACGCAATATAACCTAATCACGAAAAAAGCTGTCACGCGTATGTGGCAGCTTTTTTTATGTCGTCATTTTCTAGGCGAGTAAAAAACATTATCAAAATCACCTTCTAACTCAGAAGTCTGCGTATGAACGTCTTGCTTTTTATTCATAAAATTTATTTCAGATAACCAAAAATTCCCCTTATCAAAATTTTTTAAAAAAGGGGTTGCATTTTTGTTTTATATCCCATAAACTGTACTATAACAAATAAATAAACATGTAACTGTTATACAAAAGAAAGGAGGAATAAGATGATAATGACAATGGCAACTTGTCCTGATTGCGGGGGAGAGGTAAACAATCAGTATATACAGGAATGTGATTATTGTTTGTCAAAGAAAGAGGATTAATTTTTTTGTATATGTTGTTATATAACAATAATTTTAATATTCAACAGTATTACAACAGAGGGGGTGAAGGGATTCGGGAGTCTATATGTTAACTAAAAATGATTAAGTTCATGTGCGTAGGGATTTGTGGAAACAGTATGATGAGGTTTTACTGCAGCATTTGAGATGGATGAAATCTAATATGAATTTCATGATCATCTGCCGGCCGCAAATGTGGCCGATGGAATTATATATTTAGTTATATCAAGAAATTCCAGCATCATTCCAACGTTCTTTTTCCTGATCGGGCGACGGTAACAATGAATGTTGCCGTGAGGATCTTTTGGAAGTTCCTTCAGGTAAGATTACGGAGCAAGCATGGTATACAAATATGACAGCGGGCATCCAACATATTGCATCGTGGCTTGATGGACGTGACGTTACTAGGGAGCTAGTTGAAAGCCTGATTGATAAAGAGATGGGGTCTCTGTATTCGGAAGTGGCTGCATTGTTCCGTCACTTGGTTAGTGAGGAAAAGTTTGCGGAATTTTTGACATTGCCGGCGTATGATCAATTAATAAAAGGGGGAAATGAATAATGGATAAACAAACGCGTATGGAAAGAATCAAAAATGAATGGGAAAACAATTTACGGTGGGTTGGTGTGGAAAGACCATATAGCGCAGAAGATGTCATTCGTTTGCGTGGATCGATTGATATTGAGTACACACTCGCTAAAAAAGGTGCACAAAAGCTGTGGCATCTCATGAAAAATGAAAACTATGTTAATGCGCTTGGAGCATTGACTGGTAATCAAGCTGTTCAACAGGTGAAAGCAGGTTTAAAAGCTATTTATCTGAGTGGTTGGCAGGTTGCCGCAGATGCTAACCTTGCCGGGCAAATGTATCCTGATCAAAGTCTTTATCCGGCCAACAGTGTCCCTGAGGTTGTCAAACGGATCAATAAGGCATTGCAGCGGGCCGATCAGATTCATTATGCTGAAGGGGACGATAGTATCGATTGGTTCGCTCCGATTGTCGCTGATGCAGAAGCTGGTTTTGGTGGGCAGTTAAATGTGTTCGAGTTAATGAAAGCGATGATTGAGGCAGGTGCATCAGCAGTACACTTTGAGGATCAGCTGTCATCAGAAAAGAAGTGTGGCCATTTAGGCGGAAAAGTCTTGCTACCGACACAAACATCGGTCCGTAATTTGATTTCAGCTCGTTTAGCGGCAGATGTGATGGGAACACCAACAATTATTATAGCTAGAACTGATGCCAATGCGGCAGACATGATCACCAGTAATGTCGATCCATACGATGAACCTTTCTTGACTGGTGAGCGTACGTCAGAAGGATTTTTCCGTACGAAAGCCGGAATCGACCAGGCAATCGCACGCGGTTTGGCTTATGCGCCGTATGCGGATATGCTTTGGTGTGAAACTTCCGAGCCTGACCTGGATGAAGCGCGAAAATTCGCTAATGCCATTCATGAAAAATATCCGGATAAAATGCTGGCTTATAATTGCTCCCCATCATTTAACTGGAAGCGTAAATTAACTGAGCAAGAAATGAAAGATTTCCAGAAAAAACTGGGTGAAATGGGTTATAAATTCCAGTTTGTCACACTTGCAGGTTTCCATGCGGTGAATCATAGCATGTTTGATCTTGCGAGAAAATACAAAGATGATGGTATGGCAGCGTATTCGGAATTGCAGCAGGCAGAATTCGCAAGTGAAGCGTTCGGTTACAGTGCAACACGTCATCAGCGGGAAGTTGGTACAGGTTACTTTGATGAAGTTGCTTCTATCATTTCTGGAGGAACATCGTCCACAGGTGCCTTGGCGGGATCAACAGAGACTGAACAATTTTCTGGTTGATTATGTTGGGAAGTACAATATAACAACACTGTATGCCTGAGTAGCGTACAAGGGAAGCAGTAGGGCACTCATATTATGGGTGCCCTACGCTTTTAATAACCGGAGACCGTTCAATATAACTAGAATGGTGCTTCCTTCGTGTCCGACAACACCTAATGGCAAATCTAATAACTGGGTGAAGTTAGAAATGATGAGTACACCGATGATAGCCAGCGAAAAGACAATATTTTGTTTAATAACCCGGTTCATTCGCTCGGAAAGGTTCATAGCGTTAGTGATTTTCGGAAGTTCGTTCTTCATTAGAACAACATCCGCTGTTTCAAGTGCTACATCTGTACCTTCTCCCATGGCTATGCCTAAATCAGCAGCCGCTAGTGCCGGAGCATCATTGATACCATCGCCGACCATGGCAACATGTTCATGTTGTTGGCGCAACTGTTTTAGGTAATCTACTTTTTCTTCCGGCAGGCACTCGGCAACGAATTCATCAACACCTGCTTCCTTTGCGATAGCATTGGCCGTCTGCTTATTATCACCTGTGAGCATGATCGTATGAATGCCTTGTTTCTTCAATGCGCTAATGGTCTTTTTCGTATCTTTCCGGATGGTATCTTTTAAGGCGTACATGGCAACAATGGTATCTTTTGCTTTCACAAAAATGATTGTTTTTCCCTCGTCGGCTAGTTGATCTGCTGCGCCATCATGGAAGACAGCTGCTTTTTCCGCTCCGACAAAAGATGCTTTACCGATTTCCCATTTGACACCGTCTATTGATGCTGTAAGTCCATTGCCGCTTACGGTTTTAACTTCGGTGACAGGAATAGCTGAAAAGTCATGTGCTGCATGTTTACTGGCATATGCTGTCATGGCTAGTGCCAGTGGATGGGTAGATTCTTTTTCAATAGCTCCCGCTGCAGCAATAATGTAATCATGATCTGTACCGGGAAGTGTGATGACATCAGTGACTTTTGGTTTGCCGTTCGTCAGTGTTCCGGTTTTATCGAAAGCAACCGCGTTCATATTGCTAAGGTTTTCCACATGAACGCCACCTTTAAACAATACGCCTTTTTTAGCGCTGCTTGATATAGCAGATAGTGTAGCAGGCATGATGGAGGCGACAAGTGCACAAGGTGATGCTACCACCAATAGAATCATCGCCCGGTAGATACTTTCAGAAAGGGACCACCCGAAAACAATCGTTGGCAAAAACATCATGATGGCGACAACAGCTAACACGACTTTCACATACGTCCCTTCAAACCGCTCAATAAATAATTGGGATGGAGATTTTTCATCCTGTGCATCATGAACGAGTTGAATAATCTTCTGGAACAGGGTTTCACTGGAAGGTTTCGTGATTTTAACGGTAATTGACCCGTCAAGCGCCACTGTACCGGCAAAAACATCATTATCGTTAGCCTTGTTGACCGGAACAGATTCTCCAGTAATAGCACTTTCATCAACTGAGGTGCTTCCTTTAACAATCATACCATCAGCTGGAATTCGCTCGCCTGCCCGGACAAAGATGTGGTCACCTACTTCTAACGCGGAAACAGGAACAAGCTCCTCTTCACCATCAGTTAGTTTCATCGCTTCTTCCGGCTGCAACTTCATCAAGGAAGATATCTCCCGACTGCTTTTGTTCATCGTATACGTTTCAAGTGCACCAGATAGCGCAAAGATGAATATAAGAATTGCGCCCTCCGTCCAGTAGCCGATAGCTGCCGCACCGATTGCAGCAATGATCATCAGCAATTCCACATTCAGATCTTTATTTTTAATCGTTTCCTGGATTCCTTCTTTCGCTTTGGCATAGCCACCGACTGTAAACGCGGTTAAATGAAGTATAACCCACCATACAGGTGACAAAAAACCTTCAAGCGACCAAGCAATCAGGATAATAAGTCCACTGACAAGTGCCGCAATTAATTCACTATGTTCATAGACTTTATGAAGCATAACAGCGCGTTTTTGTGTTTTTTTTGCATTAGTCTGTTTTAAGGCTTGTAAATCAGCCCCCATTTTCACTCCCCCTAATCTAATTGATAATAATAATCATTTGTAGTTATTAAGCATATTTCATAATAGCCCTCATATAGCCATTCATCACTTAAATTAAAATAATTATAATCTAATATCTTTTTTAATAATAACGTTGTTTTGCAGAAATGTCAATGAAAAATCTGTTAAATCAGCTAATGACTAATACAGCAATTTACCCCTTATATAACTATTAAAGATCCCGCGCTTCAAGATCACTTAGTTGGTTTTAATCTATTATGTTAAAACAGTCATTCATAAAATTGAAATAAAGGAAGCTTACTGTTATAATCAATGTTGATTTTTTGATATAACACAATGAGGAAGAGAGGAGCTGAGCACGTATGGTTATTAATCGGATGACTGTAGCCATGCTGTTAGTCATGATATTCGCTCTGAGTGCGTGTGGTAACAATGATGTAGAGAGCGGAGACGAGGGGAGTGGAAACAAGAAATGGAATGAAATCCAGGATGCCGGTGAACTAGTTGTCGGTACACCGGGTACACTTATTGCTTCTTCGTACTATGAAGGGGAAGGTAAGGAAAAGGAACAGCTAACAGGTTACGAAGTGGAAGTGATGCGGGAAATCGGCAAAAGACTGGATTTGGATATTAATTTTGAAATTATCGGCTTTGACAGTGTCCTCGCCGCTGTTAAAAACGGCAGAATTGACATCGCTGGTATGGGCATAACCGACAAGCGTAAAAAGAAATTTAATTTCAGTGACCCGTTTAAATATTCGTATACTACTATGGTCGTTAGGGAAGAAGACTATTCCGGTATACATAAACTTGAGGATTTAGAAGGTAAAAAAGCAGGTGGAGCAGCCTCGACTGTTTACAGTGAAATCGCCCGTAAATTCGGAGCTGAAGTGAAAACGTATGGAAATGCGCCAAATGAAGCATATCTCCGTGATGTGAATAATGGCAGAACCGATGTGGTTATCAATGATTACTATCTTTCCAAATTTGGCGTTGCGGCATTTCCACAATTTGATATCATGCTTCATCCAGAGTTAAAATTTCACCCTACAAGAAAAGGTATCGTAATGCAGGACGGGGCCGATCAACTGACGAGGGAGATAAACAGCGCGCTTGCGGAGCTGAGAGAAGATGGCACCCTAACGAAATTAGCCAAAAAGTTCTACAAGGAAGATGCCTCCATAAAGCCTGAAGGTGATATTCGGGAAATCGATGGGTTGGACTTCTAAGGTATGAATGGGTTTGATTTTAGCAAGATTTTTGATGTGAAACTTGCCTGGGAAAGCTTGCCGTTCATACTCAAAGGGCTTCCGGCAACGATTGGTGTTGCGGTGGCTGGAATGGCGCTTGGTATGGTATTGGGTTTGTTTCTTGCTCTAGCCCGTGACTCGAAACAAATCATTTTAAGGTGGCCTGCGCGCATGTACATTTCATTTATGCGGGGAACGCCACTACTTGTGTTTCTGTTTATTTTATATTTTGGGTTTCCCAATGTAGGGATTGAACTAGGGGCAATCACCGCAGCGTCTCTTGGATTTGGATTGAATAGTGCTGCCTATATTGCGGAAATTGATCGTTCATCGCTGAATAGTATTGATCATGGCCAATGGGAATCAGCTAAAGCATTGAACTTAGGGTACTGGAAAACGTTGTGGGTGATTATTTTGCCGCAAGCCGCACGAATCGCCATTCCTCCACTGACCAATGTGTTTATGGACATTGTGAAGGCAACATCGCTGGCGGCGGTTATTACTGTTCCGGAGTTGTTTCAGCGGACGCAGATAGTCGTCGGTAGGGAATTTGATGCCATGACATTATATATATTAGTTGCTTTGATCTATTGGCCGGTGTGTATATGTATTTCCTTTATACAGGATCGGATGGAGGCAAAATATAGCAGGTACACTACGCATTAACGGGCTGTAATCCCCCACCTCTAAACGCGGGTGAACTACACTTTTGAAGGTGGGGAATAAACAACCCGGCCGATATGCTCGCCAAGCCACCCCCTGGCAAAAAGGTTATTTTTTATACACAAAAAATATATAATGCGACGTAAGTGCTAGGTTGATTTCCGTTCCAGCCAGTCGCTTTCCGCGGGCAACGCTTCAGCTTCCTCGGAAGAAAACCGCTTCCTGCGGGATCTTCAGCTGTTGCTTTTCCCGCAGGAGTCGACTGGCCTCCACTCCAATCAACCATCAAAATAGTAGTTCATTATTCTTTGTGATTTAATTATGTATAAATGTAGTTAAGCACAAGCGGAGGAAATACACGGAGACTCCTGCGGGAACAGTGGCCAAAGTGAGACCCCACAGGAACGAGCGATACATCCACCGAGTACGCTACGAGTTGCGAGGAGTGCTGCTCCACTGAAACCACTTACAACACGACGAGCACACTGGATGTCCGAGGAGGCTCACGGGTCACCCGCGGAAAGCGTAGTGTATTTCCGCAGCGGCGGTTTAACACTCATACAAAATTATGTCGCATTATATATCAAATGTGATGATAAACAACAAACCCTTTTTAGTTAAGTTGCCACTTCTGTCTCCCGCTTAAAATAAATGGCAAAGAAAAGAACGGCGAGCATAAAAATGATAACGTAAAAAAATGAAATACTTGGAAAAACATCAAGGAACAAACCACTCAAAAATGGACCACTTATGCTGCCGATGCTAAAGGAAATGCCAGTCATGAGATTGCCCGCGGGCAGTAGGGACGACGGCAGCAAATCCGTCATAAATGTAATACTTAATGAGTATAGGGAACCAATCAGCATACCCGAAATAGCAAACGAAAGAAATAGAGCAATGATTGATGTTTCGAACAATGCTGCTAAAAGGAAACAGATGCTCCCGCTCGCAATAACCGTCAGTAGGACTTTTCTTCTGCCGACTTTGTCACTAAATATACCAAGGGGAATTTGGGTAACAATACTGCCTGCTGCAAAACAAGGAATGATTAGTGACAACATATTCACTTCATGTCCGATACGCAATCCGTAGACAGGAAAAATACCGTGCAATGTCGCTTCCAAAAAGCCATATCCAAAAGCAGGCAAAAAGGCAACCCAGGCGATTTGTGCTGCTTGAATGAACCGTTTTACGGAACCGGTAGCAGTTGTTACATTATCTGTCTTAGGATACGTATTTCTGACAACGAACATAAGTGACCAAACAACAAAGCTTAGGGCCGCCGATACCAGAAACGGCAAAGCCTGGTTAACCTCCAAAAGCCGTGTCATGAGCGGTCCAACAGTAAATCCCAATCCAAAAGATAATCCATAAAATGATATATTTCTTCCGCGTGTTTCCTTTGCGCTCGTCGTTGTAATCCATGTCTGTGTGCCAAAATGAAGCATGTTGTCACCAATTCCAATAGTGACACGGAGGACAAACCAGAACCATAGTGACTGCCATAAAGGAAAGATGGCTAGAGATGCAAACACAAGCAGTCCGCCTAACATGATAAGCGGTTTAAATCCATATTTGCGAATCGGTTTTTCCATAAACGGCGAAGCAATGAGCACTCCTACATATAATCCTGTGGCATGTAATCCATTAATTGATGATGAGACATTTTCTTGTTCCAAAATGATACCCATTAATGGAAGGATCATTCCTTGTGAAAAGCCTGAAATGAATACGAGTGCAATTAATATCCAAAATCTTGTTTTAACTGAAACCATATGTATCACCTTTTTCTTAGGATGGCGAATCCGGTTTTTCCGATTTAAATGTACGTGTTTTCGCAATAAAGGTCAATGCTTTATTATTAAGTGGCATTTAGTGTACGATAGTAATAAAGACAGAAATTTGGAATAAGAGGAGCGATAAATTATGGATTTTCACTTGAAAGAAGAAGGTATGCGTATTGATTTGGGGTATGGGCAATTGGATATATCTGGTGATGAGGCGTATGGTTTCCGCCCATTTCAACTGATGGTTGCATCGATTGCTGGGTGCAGTGCCTCGGTTTTCCGTAAAATTTTAAAGAAACAACGGATTAGTATTGAAGATTTGATTATAAAGGCAGATGTTGAGCGTAACCCGGACGAGGCTGACCGGATTGAACAAATTGATTTGCATTTTATTATAAAAGGATACCAGTTAGATGATGAAAAATTGTATAAGAATTTAGCCCTCGCAAGAAAGAACTGCTCCATGGCCCGTTCTGTTGAGGATAGTATCACTATTAACGAAACGCTGGAAACAATTGAATTAAGCCGCTGAATTTAAAAGGTATAATATCCATGTGTCCGAAAAAACTATGCATAAAAGCGCAAGTGACCGACTGGCGACGCATGGACTAGACTGAGCCGTAGGAGATAAAAGAAACACGGTGAGCATAAGCGAACCGATGTTGATTTATCGTACAGAGGTGAGGGAAGTCCAACTAGTCGCCGGGAGCTGGATAAATAAAAGCGCAAGCGACCTTCTAAGAAAGGAATGGGACACATGTTTAAATGGAAATTGATGATTATCGTCATCGCTATTGCACTCCTTTTTCCCATGAATGGCATGGCCAAAGAAAAGGATCATAAGGAAGAAAAGTCTAAAGAAAAAACGGAAGAAAAAGCCAAATTTGAGGTGCCAAGTCATGTTCTGAGCATTTCCAAGGAAAATACTTACCCGAATTCAACGGAGGATCAGGAAGTCGTTGAACCAAGTGAGTTAACAAAGGAATTGATTAAGGATGCAGAGGTTGATATTACCAATCCTGACTTGATTAGAATGCTTAATGAAACATCCATTAATCCTTCACCACTTGCTTTTGGGTATCGGGGCATGGTTTACATTGGTCGGTGGCCGCTGAATTATAAATCGAATGAAACAAATATTAATTGGGAGTACCAAAAGATAAATAAAAATGAACTGAATAATATTGGCGGCGATTCAGAAAAGAAAATGCATTACAATCAGCAGAAAAAGGAAGAAATCAAAGGGGCACTCACGAACAAAATTGCCAATCCTAATGACATCAAAAAGATGATGCTTTTAAGGGCAAAGGAAAAAATAGAACTTCCACTTGCTTATTCGGCCATTGTTGGAAAAGGAACTAAAAAGGAAAACTCGTACAATGTACCACCGAAAAAATTTGGGGAACTTCAAGCATATGCGCCTGCCGTAAATGAAAAAGGCCAGGTGACATTCGGTGAAGTGTATTTTCAATTGAAAGGTCACGATAAATCCATTGTCGTAAAAAATGTGACCAAACAAGGAATAGGGGCATGGATACCTATTCAGGACTATGTATCCTTTTCTTTTAAAATGCAATAAGTTGTAAAAGCCTCGGGAAACTTTCCCGGGGCTTTTTATATCATTCGAAATATTAATTAGGGGTTGATTTTATCGCTTTAGTACTTTATTATAGTAAAGTATAAACGACGTAGAGGAATTGGGGAGGAGAAACCAAAATGGAATGGGTTGTTGTCATATCCGTACTTGTGCTGACTATTCTCAGTCTATTGCGAATCAACGTTATTGTTTCCATTATCGTTGCAGCCATAACGGCTGGCTTGTTATCCGGGCTTAATGTTATTGAGTCGATTGAAATGATGGTAAACGGTATGGGTGAACAGGCGAATACAGCGCTAAGCTATATTTTGCTTGGAGCCTTTGCTGTAGCAATCAGTTATACAGGAATTACAGCTATTTTAGTGAATTTTTTAATTCGTGTATTAACCGGAAAGAAAACAATGATGCTTTTGGCGATTGCCGGTGTTGCATCGTTGTCACAAAACTTGGTTCCGGTGCACATTGCATTTGTACCGATTTTAATTCCGCCTTTATTAAAACTTTTTGATGAAATGAAAGTAGACCGCCGTGGTGTGGCAACAGCATTGACATTCGGCTTGAAGGCACCTTATGTCATGATTCCGGCTGGGTTTGGCTTGCTTTTCCATCAGACCATTGTGGATGGGATGACTGAAAATGGTGCAGCCATAACGACTGGCGAAACAGCACTTGCCATGTTAATTCCAGGCTCCGGCATGGTTGTTGGTCTCCTAGTTGCCATCTTCTTCACGTATCGGAAAGACCGGGAAGCTGTTCCGGGAGCAGGTGGAAGTGAGGCAAACTTTACTGCACCATCAACAGAGCATGTTACGTTCAATAGAAAACATTTATTAACAATCGTTGCGATCATCGGAGCACTTGCCGTACAGATTGCTTTCCAAAATTTAATTGCAGGCGCGCTGACAGGTCTTATTCTCATGTTCGCACTGGTTGTTGTTCCATATCGGAAAGGTGAACAAGTCATGGCGGACGGGATAGCTATGATGGGGCAAATCGCCTTTGTTATGCTAGTCGCATCTGGCTTTGGCAACGTTTTGACCGAGACGGGAGCGGTAAATGCACTTGTAGAAGTAACGTCGGGATTTCTAGGTGACAACAAAAGCCTGATTGCAATTATTTTGCTTCTCGTTGGTTTGCTTGTCACCATTGGCATTGGCTCGTCGTTTGGAACGATACCGATTATTGCAGCGCTTTATGTGCCAATTTGTCTGGCAGCCGGATTTTCTACGATGGCGACGGCGGCACTGATAGGTACAGCCGGCGCAGTTGGTGATGCCGGTTCCCCTGCTTCGGACAGTACACTCGGACCTACATCCGGACTGAATGCGGACGGAAAACACCATCACATTTGGGATACATGTGTTCCGACGTTTATTCACTTTAATATCCCATTGGTATTGTTTGGCTGGATTGCAGCAATGGTTTTATAGGAAGAATAAGAAGGAGCAGTTTCGGATAAAGTAAGGAAAAAGTGAAGTGGGGTGCGCTATGCGAAAATTGATTGTAGCGGTCGTAACTGTCATGTTTTTCCTTGCTTTGTCTGCTTACCAACCAGAGATTCATGCTCAAGGTGGTTATGGATGGGGATTTAAAAAGAATGACGAACATAAATTGCCCGACATTGGCAAGTATAAGCAGATCCTCGAGGAATATGGTGCCTATTATGCCGATGATTCCGGTGAAAAGAACGTGTATCTTACATTTGATAATGGGTATGAAGAAGGATATACCGATGACATTCTTGATGTACTGAAAAAACATGATGTACCAGCAGCGTTTTTTCTAACGGGGCATTATGTGGAAAGTCAGCCGGATCTTGTTAAACGGATGGCGGACGAGGGACACATCATTGGAAACCATTCCTATCATCATCCGGATTTCACGACGGTAACTAAGAAAACGATGCGCAAAGAATTAGAATCGTTGGAAGAAGCAGTAGCTGACGTTTCCAGCCAAGAGAATATCAAGTACTTGCGTCCGCCCCAAGGGATGTTTAATGAGAAAACACTCCAATGGGCAAATGAATTAGGGTATATTCATACGTTTTGGTCATTGGCATTTACGGATTGGGATACCGATGATCAAAAAGGATGGAAATATGCGTATGACAATATCATGGAGCAGATACATCCTGGAGCGCTCATCCTTCTTCATACTGTATCGTCGGACAACGCTAAAGCATTGGACAAGCTGGTAACAGATTTGAAGAAACAAGGTTATCAATTCAAAAGCCTTGATGACTTAGTGTTAAAAAATTTGCTTCCACAACCGATTTACGGTTATTAGTGCCCTAAAGCCTAGTCGGGATGCAATCACTCATCGGGGGAAACATAAAAATAGCAGGGGAATGTTTAGAATTCCTCTGCTATATCATCTACGCTTTCACAAATGATGTTTTTTAATATAGGTATAAGGGCTTTCCTCAATCATAGGTGTATCTGGGATATCTTGGTTCAGTTTAACGAGTACACTCATTTTATTGATAATACCTGCCAAACGGTCTTTGTCTGCTTCAGGCAAACTGCATTTAATGCCATAATGGAATGTATCGCCCTTTGCTACGTTCTTCCAGACTAGTTCGCCGATAAGATTAAATGGTTCCCCCATCAATGTAATGTTAAAACTCAGTTTAATTGATGAATTAAGCGGCAGTTTCAGCGATGTGAGTAATTTGATGCCGCCAAGACTGATATCTTCAATTAAAACATCGGCTGACCCCAGGTTTACTTTTCGTTCATTTATAGCTAATATCATCATTTCACCTAGCAATGCAGAAGGAAATTTCAGTCGGAAAAACTTTCTGCGTTCTTCACAAGGCACTTTACATACCCTAGGCTTAGCCGGTTTGAGATAGCCGGTTTCCAGCATATGTTCAAACGACTCTAATGGCACAGGTTTGGAAAATAAATACCCTTGGACTTCATCACATTCGTGCTGATTCAAAAACTCCAGTTGTTCATATTCTTCAACACCCTCGGCAACGACTTTCATTTCCATCCCCCTTGCTAGGTGGAGGACGGATGAGGTAATGGCCGCCCCGCTACTATTTTCGGCTGTAATATCTTGAATAAAGCTTTTGTCAATCTTGATGGTATCGGCGCTGAACTGCTGTATATATGTTAACGACGAATGGCCGGTTCCAAAGTCATCGATGGCAATGGAAATGCCTAAATCCCGAAGCTCTTTTAGCGTGTTCAAGACAACCGGCTCATTTTTCAGCATGGATCCCTCCGTTATTTCCAGTTCTACATATTTGGCTGGAATGTCATATTTGTTCAGCATAGATGAAACAAATTCCACCAGCCCTTTTTTTATGAAACGGATGGGGGAGACATTTATAGCAATTGGACGTAAGGTGTAACCCTCATCCTTCCATTTTCGCAGCTGTTTGCATACATGTTCTATGACCCAGTCGCCGATTTGATGGATGAGATGGTTTTCCTCGGCTAAAGGAATGAATTCTCCTGGTGAAACAAGGCCCCATTCAGCATGATTCCAGCGTATCAAGGCCTCTGCTCCCTGAATTATACCAGTAGATGTTTCTACTTGTGGCTGAAAATAAACCTCAAATTCCTCCTTTTCAATAGCTGTCCGCATATCCTTTTCAAGCGAAAAGTTCTTATAGGATATAATGTCTTTGGAAACGGAGTATAGTTGATAATTGTTTTTCCCAAGTTGTTTGGCACGGTACAGCGCAGCATGGGCGCTTTCGACCAATGTGAATTTGTCATCTCCGTCTTCTGGGTAAAATCCGATACCAATGCTTGTAGTTACGTGTAATTCATAACCGTCAACTGTAACCGGTTTCTCTATCGTTTCGATTAGTTGCTCAGCTAATTGGAACACCGCATCCTTTGACGAGAAGTTTTCGACAAGCAGAATAAAATCATTGCTGCTGAGCCGAGCCAGATAGGACCCTGCCGGCAATGTTCCCGCTAGCCTAGTGGTAGTGGTCTTGAGAACTGTGTCACCAATGGTATATCCAAGTGAATCATTTATTAATTGAAACCGGTCCAAATCGAGATAAAAGAGTGCGAATGTATTGTTGCCGTTCATGCTCGTATCACATAATTCATCGAGCTTTTTATATAGACTTCGCTGATTGGGCAGTGCGGTCAAGGCATCATGGGTAGCGAGATAGTCAAGCTGTTGCTGCATTTCCATTTCAGGGGTAATGTCAACAATCATTCCGAATAAATGGGTGAGCTGCCCGTTATCATCAAATTGGGGTACCGTTTGATCGTAAACCCATTTTAATGTTCCATCTCCACATTGAACGCGGTATTGATGGCGAAGTGATTCTCCCTTTTCCAGCCATTGCTGTCGGTTAAGGACTTCTGCTTTTTCATCGGGATGTAGTAGCCTTTCCCATATATCTGGTTCATGATAAAGATATTGGAGTGGGTACTGAAGCAATTCAGCAGCCCCTTTAGACACATACTCTAAAGTCCCCGAGGTACAATCTTTCATCCAAATGCCTGCTGTCAGCTCGTCCATTAGGATTCGTGATTGTGTCTTCGCTTCCTCCATTTGTTTCTCGATAAAGTGCTGGGTTGTATCATCCTGTACGACACCGACTATCTTTTGCGGTGCGCCGTCTATCCAGAATGCTTCTGCGTGGACTTTTAGGAAACGAATTTCATTTGTTTTTCCATGATAAATACGGAAATCAACTATACAGTTTTCTCCCTTTCGTACAGCGTTTGTCATTACTGTTCTTACTTTTTCATAATCATCGGGATGAACGAGTTGAAAGGTCTTGTCTATGAAAAGCTGTTCCGTCGTTTTATCAAGTCCGAAAATATCATAAAAGTAATTCGAGCATGTTAGATATTCCTCGCCAATCGTGTATTCCCAGCTACCGATTTGGGCAATCTCTTGAGCATGTTCTAAGTGTGTTTTATAAAGCTGTAAATCATCTAATGTTTGTTTATGCAAGGTGTGGTCTTGGACGATGATGTAAACACCTTCCACATCTGCACTACCTACTTTGATGGGGATGAAGGTGAGGGCAGTATGAATCGTGTTCCCATCTCTGTTATATACAGGTATTTCATGCTGTGCTGTTTGTCCATTCAGTGCGTCAGTAAATGCTTTTTGCAGTTTACGATTGTCAGCTTTTGTAAAGAAATCTTTATAACGGATGGAAGAGTCTGATGAATATCCTAAAAATTCGTTTATACTTCCGTGGTTCTGAGAGATGATCTTTCCTTTTGGTGAAAGGACAATGATTAAATCTGGGTGATACTTGGCTAACGAAGTAAGATAGTTCTGAAATAATTCGGTGCGCTTTATGTCATCCTGATTATCTACAGGGGCTTTTTTAAATAGGTTAGCTAACAGAGACGGCCTTTTACGCGTCTCATACATACGAACATCTCCCTTATGTACACAAAATTTATCCATGGTCAATAAAAAAATATAAATGTATAATAATTATAATATAAAACGGAACATTTTGAAATGAATTTGTGAAAAAATTGTCACCTAGTGTCGAAATACAAGGAGATTTAGATACAAATATCTGTTTGAAATTTTCTTAATATTTGATACAATGAATTTAATTCTAAATGTTGGGGTTGATAGGATGAAACGGGAAAATTTAATCGCTCCGGAGTCATATAACATTGTCATGGAAATGGAACGTTATGCGGCAGAAAGACCTGGAAGACAAGCGTTGATCTGGCGGGATGAAAATGGTGCATCTGAAGAAGTTACATACGGTCAGCTAATGAAAAACGTCAACAAAATTGGTAATGTGTTCAAAGAAAAAGGGCTTCAGAAGGGCGACAAGGTGCTTGTTATGATACCGAGGCTTATTGCAGCGTATGAAACGTATCTAGCAGCGATAAAAACCGGAATCGTCGTCATCCCAAGCTCGGAAATGTTGAAAACGAAGGATTTGCAGTATCGAATTACTCACGGAGAAGTACGTGCGGTTGTTAGCTATTATCCATACGTTGATGAATTTAAAGGTGTAAGGGAATATGATCAACTGACATTATTTTCAGTTGGCGGCGCTGTTGAAGGATGGCACAATCTGGATGCATTGAAAGACAAGGCAATGGATGAATTGGACATGGCCGATACGACCAGGGATGACGTCGCTTTTCTGTCGTACACATCAGGAACAACTGGTAATCCAAAAGGGGTTGTCCATACCCATGGATGGGGATATGCTCACTTACAGACAGCTCCGGAAAACTGGCTCTGCATCACTGAAGGCGACAGGGTTTGGGCAACAGCAGGCCCAGGCTGGCAAAAGTGGATTTGGAGTCCGTTTCTTTCCGTGCTTGGGTCAGGCGCCACTGGATTTGTATACCTTGGTAAATTTGATCCTAAGACCTATTTAGGGCTCCTGCAGGATTTAGACATCAATGTACTGTGCTGTACACCGACAGAGTACCGGCTAATGGCGAAAGTTGATAATCTGGCAGACTATCAGCTCCCGGCGCTTCACAGTGCGGTGTCAGCAGGTGAACCACTTAATCGGGAAGTGATTGATACATTCCGGCATTATTTTAATGTGACCGTAAGAGATGGTTATGGACAGACAGAGAATACGCTCTTGCTTGGTGTGATGAAGGATATGGACGTGAAGCCGGGCTCTATGGGCAAGCCGACACCAGGCAATGACGTAGAGATTATTGATGAAGACGGTCACCCGGTACCACCAAATGAAATCGGTGACATTGCATTGAAAAGAGACAGTCCCGCGCTGTTTAAGGAATACTATAAAGATCCCGAGCGCACGAAGATGACACAGCGCGGGGATTATTACGTGACAGGGGACCAGGCATCTAAAGATGAAGATGGCTACTTCTGGTTTGAAGGCCGCAGTGATGACATTATTATCAGTTCCGGTTATACCATTGGACCGTTCGAAGTGGAGGATGCATTGGTCAAACATCCATCTGTTCAGGAATGTGCCGTTGTCGCAAGTCCGCATGAAGTACGTGGGAATATTGTCAAAGCGTTCGTCGTACTGCAGGAAGGTGTGGAAGCCGGCAGTCCAGATTTGGTCAAAAAACTGCAGGACCATGTGAAAAATTTGACTGCACCATATAAATATCCGAGAGTAATTGAATTTATCGAAGCGCTGCCCAAGACAACTTCCGGTAAAATAAGACGGATTGAATTACGTCAGAAAGAAAAAGTGGAGAAATAGTTCGTTCTTAGAAAGGGCTCCATTGTTTTTGGTGAATATAATTTGGGTAGTGATTAGGTTATATATTTGTCGGCTAGGGAACCAAGTGAACACATATGATAATGTAAGGCAGCCGAGCTGATCAATATAGCGCGGCTGCTTTTACTATCTTTTATGCTGACATGGCAAAATAACGACATGCCTGAGCACACTGCAGGCAGACTCGGCCACAATGCTGCGATAACTCATCAGGGTGCTGTAAGCAATGATTTCCGCACGTGTCACAAATCTGTGCACAAAGTGAGGCGATAGATTTTGAAAAGTTGCTGCAGCGTGCTATACATTTAGCTGTTAATGTACAAATATCCGCACAATCTTCAAGCAATCGTAATTGTTCTTTTCGATGATTGGATCCATCCATTTCCAAAATACAGTATTTGGTGTATTCGCAAGTAGCTTCACAGTCTTGGATTATATTTACCATTTGTTGTTGATCCATATTGTTTTGATTATGATGAGCCATTGCATAATGCATGATAATTCCTCCAATAACTTTTATTTAACAATGCCATTCTATGCATAAATGCCTATCCGAGGTTATAGGCGAATACCTGTTTTTTGGTTTTAATTTGAACAAAAAAAGGGAATGAATATAACAGCAGATAGGTAGAAATTGATTCTTGTAGTAGAAAGTATAATTAGAGAAATTCGGTATCCGACTTGTCTTATAGCGAGTGTTGAAGTTTTTTTTATAAGATAAAATATAAAAAAATAAGCAAAAACCCTTGAAAGTCAAAGAAGGTCAGAGTATAATAACAATTGAAAGGTCAAAGATAGTCAAAGTCAAAGTTAAACAACTGACCTTCACATACCAAAGGAGGAATCGGATATGCAATGTCAAAATTGTGGTATTCGTCCAGCAACAATTAATATGTCTATGCAAATTAACCAACAAAGAATGAATATGCATTTATGTGAAAAATGTTTTCATGAAATACAAAACAGTATGATGAGCGGTGATTTCAGTCAAGGCCAGCAAGGCAACTTTGCATCGGGCTTTTTCCAAGGCAATGGTGGCCAAGGCCAAGGTCAAGGATTCACCGGTACGAAGACAAAACAACAATCCGGTAATGGCAATAGCTTGCTCGAGCAAATGGGCAAAAATGTCACTCATGAAGCAAGACAAGGTATGATTGATCCGGTTATTGGACGCGACAATGAAGTCAAACGTGTCATTGAAACATTGAATCGCCGAAACAAAAACAACCCGGTACTAATCGGTGAACCCGGTGTTGGTAAAACAGCTATAGCAGAAGGACTTGCACGGCAAATTACCGAGGGTAAAGTTCCAGCAAAATTGATGAATAAGGAAATTTACTTACTCGATGTAGCCTCGCTCGTAGCGAATACAAGCATGCGTGGTCAATTTGAAGAACGCATGAAACAACTGGTTTCGGAAATGCAAGAACGAGATGATGTTATCCTATTTGTTGACGAAGTACATCTGTTGGTTGGTGCCGGCACCGCGGAAAGCTCGCAAATGGATGCTGGCAACATTTTGAAACCGGCATTGGCACGCGGTGACTTGCAGCTAATCGGTGCAACCACGCTGAAAGAATATCGTGAAATCGAAAAAGACGCTGCACTTGAGCGTCGTTTCCAACCAGTGATGGTACATGAGCCATCTGAAGAAGATACAATTGCTATTCTTAACGGAATTAAAGATCGCTACGAAAATTTCCATGAAGTGCGTTATTCCGACGAAGCGATTCGTTCGTTTGTCACACTGTCCAAGCGATATATTCAGGATCGCTATCTACCGGACAAAGCGATTGACCTAATGGATGAAGTCGGCTCACGGCTAAACTTGGATAATGCTGAGAAAGACTCCGACTCTATTCAGAACCGAATGAATGAAATCGTTCGTGAAAAGGAACAAGCGGCAGAACGGGAAGACTATGAACGTGCAGCACACTTGCGTTATCAGGAAATCCAGCTGCAAAAACAGCTCGATAAAGCAAAAGATGAACAACAGGATATCGACGTGGATATATCTGATATCCAATTAATTGTCGAGGAAAAGACCGGCATTCCGGTTACCAAATTGCAAGCAGATGAACAGGAAAAAATGCGCAATCTTGCTGAACAGCTTGGTGCAAAAGTAATTGGCCAGGATGAAGCCGTTCAAAAAGTGGCCAAAGCTGTTCGCCGTAGCCGCGCAGGACTGAAGTCAAAATATCGTCCAATTGGCTCCTTCCTATTTGTCGGACCAACTGGTGTCGGTAAAACAGAATTGACCAAAGCACTGGCTGAAGAATTGTTTGGTACCCGTGATAGTATGCTTCGGCTTGACATGAGTGAGTATATGGAAAAACACGCCGTTTCCAAAATCATTGGTTCGCCACCGGGATATGTCGGACATGACGAAGCCGGACAGCTGACGGAAAAAGTTCGCCGGAACCCGTACTCCATTCTGTTACTGGATGAAATAGAAAAAGCCCATCCAGACGTACAGAACATGTTCCTGCAAATTATGGAAGACGGACAGCTGACTGATTCACAAGGTCGTACCGTAAGTTTTAAAGACACTGTGATCATCATGACAAGTAACGCTGGAACCGGTGAAAAGCAAGTCAATGTCGGCTTCAATCGAGATGAGCATGACTCCGTATCAACGCTAGAAAACTTGAGTGCATACTTCAAGCCGGAATTCCTAAACCGTTTTGACAGTATCATTCAATTCAATGAACTTGAACAAGACAGCTTACTGCACATTGTTGATCTGATGCTCGCGGACCTTGAAGAAACCATTGAGGAAAATGATATCTCTATCACGATTACAGATGAAGCTAAGCAAGAGCTGGTAAACCTTGGTTATGATCGCCGATTCGGTGCACGTCCATTGCGCCGCGTCATCCAGGATAAAATTGAAGACCAGTTGACCGACCTTATTCTGGAAGATGAAGAAGTTAAAGCCGTTAAAGTATATGTAGACAATGACGACATTGTCGTTGCAAAAAGTGAATAACCACTTTGGGAAGCCGCTGACTGGTGTCAGCGGCTTCTTTTTTAATATTAAAGTGGGGCGAAAACGCCAAAGCTTGGGGCAGAACCGCCAGATTCGGAACAAAATCGATGGAAATAACATAATTACTACATTTTTTTCACATAATAGTAAACCCGACACTCAAAAATGTGAAAAGGATGTTTATTATGCAGCGTATCGCTAAACTGACCCTTATCATACTAGTTATAACAGCAGTGCATCCTTCCTTATACATAGGTGCACAACAGCATCCTGATCTGAAAGTCCACTTCATTGATGTCGGACAGGGAGACAGCATCTTCGTGCAAACACCTGGAGGAAAAAATATCCTTATTGATGGCGGCCGACCAAAGGCAGGTAAAAAAGTAGTCCAGTTCCTGAGAAAGAAAAATGTCCAGAAACTTGATCTAATGATTGCGACACATCCTGATATCGATCATATTGGCGGTCTGGTGCAAGTAATGCAATCCATGGAAGTAAATAAGATTCTCGAAACGGGGATCATGCATTCAACGAAAACATATGCCAGATATGTCAGCCAAATCATCAGACAGCACATACCTATAGACATTGCAGATCGTAATGAAGAAATTGATATCGATCCCACAATCAACATGAAAATTTTAAATACCCATAACGACTCCAAAACAAATAATGAATCGTCCATTGCTTTGAAATTGACGTACGGAAAAATTGATTTTTTATTAATGAGTGATGTGGAAAAAGAGCAAGAAAAAAGACTGCGCAAACGCTATGATCTTAACTCAGAAATCTTAAAAGTTGCCCATCACGGGTCTCATACAAGTACGTCGCTAAAGTTTCTTAAGGAGGTAAAGCCCAACGTGGCGATTTTGACATATGGGAAAGGCAATAAATTTGGACATCCGGTTGACCGTGTAATTGATAATTTGCAAAAGGTCAATACCGCGATTTATCCTACAGCGTCGTTTGGCAATATAACGGTTCAAACTGATGGACAAGGTTTTTTAATTTTGAATGAGAAAAATCCAACTAGCTGGTTAGAAGCAGGATAATATGGAATCCCCTGCACTAACATAAGTGCAGGGACTTTCCAGTACTTGAAACCCAGATAGCGTGTGCTTGAATGAAAAATTAAATGCGTACTTTAGCATTTCCAACTAGGATAAATAAGAAAATCCGAACTGATTCAAAATCTAACAGAAGAATTTTGAATCATCGTTCGGATTTTCTTTGATTCGATATAAAGTTTTATCCCATCATCTAATTCGTCAGCCTATACAGGATTTACATTGGTTCAAATTGGTCGATAGAGCTTCGCAACAGTTCGAGTACGGCATGCTGCTTACGAATAGGCAAGCTACGCATCCGGAAAAGCTGTTCTTTTAATGAGGGATTTTCCATCACATACTGAACAAGCTCTACTGCCTCGTCGTCAAATGATTTTGTTTTGGAACCGTAAATCCGTTTGAAGTCTTTGAGCAAATCCTCACGGTGGGAACGATTGCCGACTAGATGATCGATTGTCACATCGAATAGTTCACTAAGTTTCACTAAATTCTCCAGGTCCGGGATTACTTTATTTGCCTCCCAGCGAATGACGACATAACGGGAAATATGTAACTGATCAGCAAGATATTGTTGTGTCCATTCGTTTTGTTCACGCAAGAATTTAATATTATACCCGATTTTTTCCAAACTCATCGCATCACACTCTATAAAATTGATAAATAAATTTTCCACAATTTCGCTATTATATAAATCCTATCATGATTGAGTATGAAATAAGCCGGTTTCTTTGTGCTAGTGATGCACATATAATAGAATGTTTACAAGTTGAACAGGGATGGGGGATGGTGTATGATGATTGGCTGTTTGATTTTATATCACAAAACCGTAACAAGTCTGACAAAAAGCTTGCTGTTGCGGGCTGTTTTCCATGAAGAAGACTTTGAAATTGAGATCTTAGATGAAAGTACAGTGGTTTTATACGTTTGGAATGTGGAGCGCAGACATGTCTGGCAGGCTGCACTCGATTTTGAGTTAGCTAGCGTACATGCGGGATATGGTTTTGGGAATTACAAGTGGGAAGCGGAAGAAAGGGCTCATGCAGTTTTGGTCTATTCACAGGGTTATCAACAGCATAGCGGTGATATTTGCGGTTCATTAACAGGTTTATCCACAAAATCCACAATTGAATAACGGGTTATACACATAATGGTTGTGCATAAGTAAGGTTGATATAAAAAGGGATACGTCGATTATCAACAATTATGCCATGTTTGTGGATAGGTTGTGGATGGACAAGGAAGTAGGATTACAAAAAAACTTCGGCACTCGACTTCTTTTATAAGTCAAGTGCCGAAGTTTTTGTTCAGCGTCTGCGGGATTCTCGGTCCGCGCGTTTGAAGTCCTTCTGATAAAGAACTTCTTGTGTTTTGGACAAGAAGCGTTCCTTCTCGATTGGCTTTTTACCCATATGAACACCTCATTTCTCCAAGGGTGTACGTATAGTATTGTCCATGACCGGATAATTATACCAGGTTAGCCAATTTTAGATTGTTCTATTTTACGCAGTGCTGCTTCCAGTTGTGGAAAAGCGAATGGATAACCATGATCCTCGGCTTTTTTGGGCAGCACGTATTGTCCGTGGGTAACCAGGATGCTCATTTCACCAATCACGGTCCGGACTGCTAATGCAGGAGTCGGAATCCAATCCGGCCGCCGCAATACACGGGCCAATATACTGATGAAATCTTTGTTCCGCTTCGGATTCGGAGCAGTGACATTAACCGGACCGCTCATTTGTTTATTGGACAGACAGAATTGAATGATGCCAACAACATCCTCTATATGGACCCATGACATCCACTGTTGGCCACTGCCGATTTTTCCGCCAGCAAATAGTTTAACTGGAAGCTTCATTAATGGCAGAGCACCTTCATCGCCCAGAATAACGCCGAACCTGGTGCAGACGGTACGAACCCCCAAGTCTTCTGCCTGTTTTGCGGTTTGTTCCCATTCTGCTACGACGCCAGCCAGAAAGTCTCCGCCTGCTTTTGTCGTTTGTTCGGTGAAAATGCTATCCTCAGACGTCCCGTAAAATCCGACTGCCGACCCGCTTATGAAAACAGCAGGTAATTCTTGCATCTGTTTCATCATCTCAATAAGCTGTTGTGTTGTTTCAATCCGGCTATTGCGGATGGCTGCCTTTTTCTTTTTTGACCAGTAGCCAAACAAGGAGTCGCCGGCAAGATTGATGACGCCATGGATCAGTGGTAGTTCTTCAACAGGTTGCTCATAGCTAATGAATGACGTTCTTGTCGTGTTGGTATGTCTTTCCGGGGCGCGTGTAAGTATGTAGACGTGGTGTCCTTGAGCAGTTAAAGCTACGGTGAGATGTTTACCGACAAAGCCGGTCCCGCCGGTAATTAAATAGTTCAATTCATTCACTCCATTCTTTTATATAATTGGTTCTTGTTTTCATGATACAATAAAACGTAATAGACGCGCACTAATAGGGAGGGAGTGTATTGCGTAAGATTTCCCGGATTACGACACAAAAAAAGCATAAAGATCGTTATAATATTTTTCTCAATGACGGCCAAAAAGAGCAGTATGGTTTTAGTGTAGATGAGGCAGTACTAGTTGAATACAGACTTCACAAAGGTATGGAAATGGATGAGGCGACTGTTACCACCCTTATCCATCAAGATACATTACATAAATCCTATACCCTTGCCATCAACTATTTAAGCTACCGGATGCGGACAAAAAAAGAAATGTATGATTATCTTATTAAAAAAGAAGTGGATGACGAGCATATCACACACATTATGGAAAAGCTTATCGCTGAAGGTTTGCTTAACGATCAACAGTTTGCCGAAGCATTTGTACGAACACGCATGAACACGTCAGAAAAGGGACCAATGCTTATCAAGAAAGAGCTGATGGAAAAGGGTGTACGGGATACCCTTGCTGAAGAAGCAGTTGCTTCATATACATACGACATGCAATTTGAAAAGGCGATGAAACTAGCGAAGAAAAAGTTTCAATCCGGCAAAAGCAAATCATACCGACAGCAGCTGCAGCATGTTCAAGGCACACTAATGCAAAAAGGGTTTACCGCAGATGTTGTGCAGGCCGTTGCAGGAGAACTCCAGGATGAAAAAGATGATCATGCTGAATGGCAAGCGCTTGTTAAACAGGGGGAAAAACTACTCCGAAAATATCAGCAAAAATATAGTGGGTACGAGCTCCATAATAAAATAAAAGAAGCTTTATATCGGAAAGGCTTCACGATAGATCATATTAATCTATTTTTAGACGAACAGGTGGATGATTAAGTTCGGTTAAAATGTAATTAGAAGTGGGGAACCTCATCAAATTTGAGGATCCCCGTTTATTCTTAGAAATAAAGTTCCCGCACTACCGGTCAATAACAATTTCATTGCGCCGGTCATCTTGACTAAAGATTTGTTCAGCAACGATTTCGGGTCCTTTTAAACCTGACGGGTCTTCTACATGGGTGGAGTTGTCCCAGAAAGGCGTATTCATCCCGCCCATATAAACAGCTGTAATATCAATAGGGTCATTTGCCCACTCCTGTTGCAGACTTTCGGTAAATCCTTTGACAGCGAATTTACTGGCACAATATATGGACTCATGCACTTTTCCGCGCAGCCCGGCGGTCGAAATGATCGTCAAGATACGACCTTGGCTTTCCCGAATCAATGGCAGGGCAGATTGTATACAAAGCATCGTCCCTCTGACATTGGTGTTTAATGTTTTATCAATATCCTGAATGGAATAGTCTTCTACAGGTCCAAAGATTCCAATGGCAGCATTGTTGATAAATACATCCAGTTCCCCTATTTGCTGAAATGCAATGCTAACAGAAGCGGGTTCCTGCACATCACAAAGGATTACCTCTGCCTGTCCGCCTGCGTTGGAAATTTCGCTTTGAACTAAATGCAGCTTTGTGTCATCGCGCCCAAGTAAGAATGCTTTATATCCATTTTTTGCATATTTTAGTGCGAGTGCTCGGCCGAGTCCGCTTCCAGCCCCGGTAATTGCAATCGTTGACATGTTATTTTCCTCCCAATACAGTGTATTATTATTTTTATTTTCCTAGATAATTGCTAGAATGTAAATAGATAAGGAAGGGAGCTTAAATAAATGGATTTCCGATATAGTGATTATACAGTTGAACAACTAAGAGAAGAAGTAGGCCGGCTGAAAGAAAAGGCACAGAAAGCTGAGCAACTGGGAAATATTAGTGAAGTTGCGATTAATCAACGGAAAATGCAGGTTGCCATTGCCTATACAATGAATCCGGATGATTTTGTTCCGGAGCACATATACGAATTGCAGGGCGATCCCGGGTATAAATTTAAAATTAACTATATAAACGGTGTGTTTGCTTGGGGACACCGTGTCAACTTGCTTGGCGAAGTGTATGAAAAGGAAGAAGCATTACCGATTTCATTATTAGGGGAAAAGGACGACTGAGCGGCTATCGCATACAGAAAAACTAGAGCTGTATGACATACAAAGAACCCGGCTGGATATCCGGGTTCTTTTAAGATTCATGATAAAATGGAGAGCAGGTGATTATTTATATGGGATTATCACCAACATCCAGTTTGCTTTGTAGTTTTTGCTCGGAAAAAATCCATCCAGTGTAGGAATTCAAAATTCGCATATGATCATCGATTTGAACAACGGCAACAAACGGGTAACGTTCATTGGATCGATACCGTAAATCGATAAGGCGAACTTCGGTATAATCGTCAAATGTATTCACTTCCCACCGGTAAACAGGCGAAAATGACAGGAATGCAGCAATATTCTTATCCTGTTTTGCCAGACGGAACAGCTGATTGTCAGGCAGAGGAATCCTTTTAAACTCATCAAGAATTTCAATGTGGCCATCCTCTACGGATCCGACATAAAAGTTGTCTTTTGTTGTAATGGCTACTCGCCATTTATTTTGTTTAATGGTCGGGGAAGTGGCAATTTGTACAATATCCGAAAAATGATCCTGGATTTTTTTGACGATTTCCCGTTTATCCATATACCGTTTAATGTAGTATAGCACAACAACCGCATAAATAATCAGAAACGTATAACCGGGATTAGCGCCAAACATCCACGCAGCTATCCCGCCAATGTGCAGTGTGAAAATATACGGGTCAAATGTATTGATAAACCCAAGTGCGACCCATTTTCTAGTGAAAGGACGATAGGCTTGCGTCCCGTATGCGTTGGGGATATCAACAAGGACATGGATAACCACTGCCAGTGCTGTCCAGGCCCACAAATGTAGCAAATTGGAATCAGGAGCGAGTAAATGAATGATGTTGGCAATTAGTACTCCCCACATAAGAACTGCCGGTATTGAGTGGGTGATACCACGGTGGTGCCGTATATAAACAGCATTATTCCGTAATTTAAGAACTGTATCAAAATCAGGTGCTTGGGAGCCAATGACAGTCCCGGCCAGTACAGCATTAAACAATGCAGGATCTTGCTGTACAGCTGGATCCAAAGTAGCGAGACCGCCGATTGCAATGCCCATCACGATATGGGTTCCTGTATCCATAATTGGAAGTCCTCCTTGAACAGCATGAGTTCATTGGACATACTTACTTATCACATTTTAATTGTAACATAGAGGATGTATCAGAATGACAGATAAAGTATTACAGAATTTCAACACTTCTGCATTTCAGAACGCATTAATTGAATGGTATCATGCCAATAAACGTGATCTGCCATGGCGTGCAGATCAGGATCCATATAAGGTATGGGTATCCGAAATTATGCTACAGCAGACAAAAGTTGACACCGTTATCCCTTATTTTAAACAGTTTATATCTAAATATCCGACGCCACGCGATTTGGCTTATGCAGATCAGCAGGAAGTATTAAAAACATGGGAGGGTCTTGGCTATTATTCCCGCGCACGGAATTTGCAACACGCTATTCAGGAAGTGGTTGCTTCCTATGATGGGAAAGTACCGGATGACCCGAATGAACTTGGGTCCCTTAAAGGAATAGGGCCATATACGAAAGGTGCCATCTTATCGATTGCGTATAACCAACCACAACCAGCAGTAGATGGCAATGTGATGCGTGTTTTATCCCGCGTCCTAAAAATGGATGATGATATTGCAAAAACAAGTGCCAGGAAGAAATTTGAAACATATGCTGCATCGCTTATATCACATGATGATCCCTCGTCTTTCAATCAGGGAATGATGGAGCTGGGGGCGCTCATTTGTACGCCTAAAGAACCAATGTGCATGTTCTGCCCAGTTCAGGATTACTGCCGGGCTTTCCAAGAAGGTGTCCAACAAGCGCTCCCAGTCAAATCAAAGCAGAAAAAACAGAAAGTCGTTCCTTATACCGTTTTACTCATCCAAAACGATAAGGGCCATTATGTGATTGAAAAGCGTCCTGCCGATGGTTTATTAGCAAATATGTGGCAATTCCCAATGGTGCCAACAGCCGAGATTGGAAATGACCATATCGAACAGTGGTTCCATATGGAGTACGGGATAGATATTACAAAGAAGGCCAAAAAAGGTAACCTTAAACATGTATTTACCCACCTCGTCTGGCAACTCGAAATTTATGAAGCGACAACGGCAAGTACAAAAGTGACAGACGAGCGGCTCAAAATAATAAGCGGAGATAAATTGGATGAATATCCATTTCCAGTATCACATCAAAAAATGATGAAATATCTCCGTTAAGTTTAGTTTGCAGTTATGCAAGTAGTTGCGTTATTTCCATTTTATCACTTTTACAGTTAATTTTAACAGCATCTTGAACGGATAGTAAATCAGTACGTGGGCAGATTAATTAACGCGGAGGTGATAGAAATGGCTAAAAACAAACAGCCAAAAGAAACTGTTGCTGGCACTAACGTACAACAAGTAAAACAACAAAACCAGCAGGCAGCACAAGGACAAAGTCAGTACGGTACTGAATTTGCTTCTGAAACAAACGCACAAGAAGTGAAAAAGCAAAACCAAAAGTCAAAGCAAAATAAAAAATAACATCCACCCCAAATTTTAGAGCTTCCTTCTCCAGGGAGCTCTTTTTTGAAAGCTAAGAAAGTATACTTGCAAGTTAAGCCCCAATCGGCTCCGATGCACAGCCGCCACACAGGATGTTGCGTACTTAGTCATTAAGGGTGCTCCCATCTCTGTTGTAACGCTGGAACTGATAATGATATTCGCGAGGTATCTGTCTGAAGTAAGTTTCACTTTATCAATTCCAAGGTTAGGCTTATAATAGGAAGACAACGATTAAAATGGCAGCTAAGGAGCGATAGGATGGCTGGACCAGATGCAGGAACGGCAATACAAATACATAGTTATAAACATAATGGTCAATTGCACCGCGTGTGGGAACGTACGCTTGTATTAAAAAGTACGGATATGGTGATCATTGGGGCGAATGATAAGACAACTGTCAGAGAAGGTGATGGCAGGTCGTGGATAACAAGGGAACCCGCTATCTGTTATTTCCACGCTGAGTATTGGTTCAATATAATTGGTATGCTACGTAATGATGGCATTTATTATTACTGTAATATTAGTTCACCATTCGTTTACGATGAGGAAGCTTTGAAATATATAGATTATGATTTGGATGTAAAAGTTTATCCTGATATGACTTATGATTTATTGGATGAGGATGAATATGTTGAACATAAAAATCAAATGAGTTACCCTGTTGTCCTTGATCGGATTCTTCGGCAGAATGTTGATTATTTACTGAGATGGATTAGACAGCGCCAGGGTCCGTTTGCTCCCGATTTTATCGATCAATGGTACGAACGGTACTTGACATACCGATAAACAGTTCAATTGATTATCGCCTGCCAAAGCCTTATAATGCAGTAAGTGTCATTCTGTTTCCTTGTTACCAATTGTAGCAAGGTTTTTCTTTTTTTACTCAATGTTACTACAAGGAATTGATGTGTATGAGCAATATTAAACAATATTTGCAGTTTGTCCGACCGTATAAATGGAAAATTCTAATAACGGTAATGGTCGGCATCGCCAAATTCGGTATTCCGCTTCTTATGCCACTGATTTTGAGATACGTTATCGACCATATTATTAATGCGAATGACATGACAGATGCTGCAAAACTGGAGCAATTATTCTGGCTTATGGGTGGAGCCTTTGTCATATTTCTGATCATCCGTCCGCCGATAGAATACTTTCGACAATATTTGGCGCAATGGGTAGGCAACACAATCCTTTATGACATCAGGGATAAGCTGTTTGACCACTTACAAAAATTGAGCCTCAGGTTCTATTCTCAGACAAAAACCGGGGAAATTATTTCCCGGGTAATACATGATGTCGAACAGACGAAAACTTTTGTCGTAACTGGAATGATGAACATCTGGCTGGATATGATCACAATTTTAATTGCTATCGTCATTATGTTGACAATGAACGTCAGCCTAACCATTGTCGCCATTATTTTGTTCCCATTCTACGGTTTTTCGGTCAAATTTTTTTACGGCAAACTCAGACGCCTAACACGGGAACGATCCCAGTCACTGGCTGAAGTGCAGGGACATTTGCATGAACGTGTGCAGGGAATTCCGGTGACGAGAAGCTTTGCGCTTGAAGATTATGAACAGGACCAATTCGATTCACGAAATGAGAATTTCCTGCAAAAAGCATTGAACCATACCGACTGGAATGCAAAGACATTCGCGGTGATGAATACAATTACCGATCTCGCGCCATTATTGGTCATTGGGTATGCTGGCTATCAAGTGATTAACGGACACGTCTCTGTTGGTGACATGAGTGCATTCGTCTTGTATATGGAAAAGGTGTACAATCCGCTACGCAGGCTGATTAGTTCTTCCACGGTATTGACACAATCCGTGGCTTCAATTGATCGTGTCTTTGATTTGATGAATGAATCGTATGATATTGTCGATAAACCAAATGCAAAAAAACTAGACCGGGTGGAAGGAAAAATTAATGTAGACCATGTTTCCTTCAAGTATGAGGAAGAGGAAGCAGACGTGTTAAAAGATGTGACGCTTCACGTCGAAAGTGGCGAAACCATCGCGTTTGTCGGTATCAGTGGTGGCGGAAAGTCAACGCTTGTCAGTCTTATTCCCCGTTTCTATGATGTAACCGATGGATCCATTAAGGTAGACGGCACCGATATTCGTGACGTGCAGGCACGATCACTGCGCAACAATATCGGCATGGTATTACAGGATAACATATTGTTCAGTGAATCAATTGCCATGAACATCCGGATGGGGAACCCAGATGCAACAGACGAAGAAGTGAAGGCTGCAGCAAAAGCAGCGAATGCGCATGATTTTATTACAGGGCTACAGTACGGCTATGATACACTTGTCGGCGAACGAGGTGTGAAACTTTCCGGTGGTCAGAAACAACGGATCGCCATTGCCCGTGTATTTCTTAAAAATCCGCCGATCTTAATCTTTGACGAAGCGACATCAGCACTTGATTTAGAAAGTGAGCACATTATTCAGGAAGCAATGGAACGTCTTGCATCAGACCGGACTACCTTCATTGTGGCTCACCGTCTATCTACCATTACACATGCTGATCGGATTGTCGTTATTGAAGGCGGTGAGATTAAGGAAATAGGGTCACACGCTGAACTGATGGAAAGAAAAGGACATTATTATGATCTGTATCAGGTGCAGCATTTGGACGACGATCAGTGATATAGTAACTTGAAAGCAACTATTAGTGAATGTAACTTCAATTTGATACGATGGAAAAACAGCTTTATAAAAAATGCGATAACAAAATAATTTGAATCAAAATAAGGCAAAACACCCTAGAAAGGATGTTTTGCCTTTTGATTATAGAAAAGATACATTAATTGGAGATGAACTCATATCTAATAATGTAAGTCTTATTATTTTGTCGCCATAGCCGCAAATGCTTTTCCAGCTGCATCAATCGTTTGATCAATATCACTTTCAGTATGCTCGGTTGTCAAAAACCATGCTTCGAACTTGGACGGTGCCAGATTAATCCCTTGTTCCAGCATCAGATGGAAGAATTCAGAAAATGCTTCGCCGTCACTGTCTTCAGCTTGTTCGTAGTTTTCAACGTTACCACCACCAAAATAAACGGTCATGGCACCACATACCCTGTTTACAGAAATTGGAATACCTGATTCAGATGCTTTTTGTAAAATGCCTTGTTCCAGTCGCTTGCCAAGTGCGTCTAGTTTTTCGTAGACACCGTCTTCCTGCAGTATTTCCAGGCAAGCAATTCCCGAAGCCATTGAGGCGGGGTTTCCCGCCATTGTTCCTGCCTGATATGCAGGTCCGAGCGGGGCTACCTGTTCCATGATGTCCTGACGACCGCCGTATGCACCGATTGGCAGACCGCCGCCAATAATTTTACCCATGGCTGTCATATCCGGCTCAACACCATAAATCTGCTGTGTGCTACCGTATGTAAATCGGAATGCGGCAATCACTTCATCATAAATGACAAGCGCGCCGGCGTCATGGGTGATATCCTTGACCCCTTGCAGGAATCCTTCACGCGGCTCGACAATGCCGAAATTGCCGACAATCGGTTCGACAAGTACGGCCGCAATCTCATCACCCCAGCGCTCCATTGCTTTTCGGAATGTATCCAGATCATTGAATGGTACCGTAATGACATCTCTGGCAACAGACTGCGGAATCCCAGCAGAATCAGGCGTGCCAAGTGTCGCCGGTCCGGATCCTGCTTCAACTAATACTGAATCGAAATGGCCATGATAACTACCAGAAAACTTGATGACTTTATCACGTCCAGTATAGGCACGGGCGACACGGACCGTTGTCATGACAGCTTCGGTTCCTGAATTGGTAAATCGCACCTTTTCCAGCGATGGGATTGCTTCTTTTAACATTTTAGCAAACCGATTCTCGAGCTTTGTTGGTGTGCCATATAAAACCCCGTTATGAGCGGCATGGCTGATGGCTTCGGCGATATGTGGGTGCGCGTGACCAGTGATAATCGGTCCGTATGCTCCTAGGTAATCAATATATTTATTGCCATCGACATCCCAGAAATAAGCGCCTTTTGCCTGTTCCATGTATACCGGTGTCCCGCCACCGACACCCTTATAGGCGCGTGACGGCGAGTTCACTCCGCCGACAATATGGTTACATGCTTCTTCGTATAATGCCTTTGATGTAGAAAAGTCCATTAAAAATGCCTCCTAAAATGGTTGCATGACTTTATTGCAACTCAATCTGATGATTTCCAGATTCAACTATATCAAAAATGAGAGTGGAATGGCACTTATTCCCTCTCATGAATGGAGTACATGCACAATAAACATTAGTTTTTCTATAAATAGGTGGTAATTAATGGAGTGGATAAGCATAGGATGAGTATAGAGCGAGGGATAGTATGAATCTTATTTCATGGTTGATCATGTCGGCGATTGTTATCATCGTTTTTGTTAGTATTGTTACCTTTGTCCGTAGTGGAAAGCTAAGCAATATGCAAGAAAGCCGGTTTTCCGCAGAAATATTTTATACACTTTTAGTTATCTATCTCATTGTTATTTTTGGCTTCGCATTAATTTATTTCATTTTGTCTATGAATCAAATTTTACTGGTCGAGAATGGCGAACTACGGGAAGTCAGTGTGTTCGGGTCACTCGTTCATTCCATTTACTTTAGTGGTGTTACCTTATTGACAATTGGCTATGGTGACATCACACCGATTGGTATTGGAAGGATAATCGCGCTGATCCAAGCATTAATTGGTTACATTTGCCGGCTGCTTTCGTACTGAAATTGGTGCAATCCAATCACAAAGATAGAGACAGGAATACTGATATGCTATAGTGAACATAATAGAGATTTGGAATGGAGGGATACTACATGCGTACTGTTGTGGGCGAGCAAGCACCGGACTTCACACTGCCGAATCAGAACGGGAAACAAGTAAGCCTGTCTGACTTCCGGGGTCAACATGTCGTTCTCTACTTTTATCCGAAAGACATGACACCCGGCTGTACAAACCAAGCGTGCGATTTTCGTGATGCACAGGAGTCCTTCAGTGAGCTGAATGCGGTTATCATTGGTGTAAGTCCGGACCCTGCCGAGCGCCACCAGAAATTTATTGATAAACATGATTTGCCGTTTATGCTGCTTGCAGATGAGGATCATAAAGTGGCAGCGGATTATGGTGTGTGGAAGTTAAAGAAAAACTTCGGAAAAGAGTTCTACGGCATCGAACGTTCCACTTTCATTATTGATAAAGAGGGCAACTTACAAAAGGAATTCCGTAAAGTAAAAGTCGACGGGCATGTTGAGGAGGCACTCAATTATTTAAGGGAGAATAATTAAAGCAATAAGGCAGTCCATCAATCTTGGGCTGCCTTCTATTTTGATGGAATTTTCAGTTGAAAACGATTACCATAGAGAGTGGATAATAGTTTGGAGGGGATTGGGTTGGTCATTTTATCTTCAGCAAAGATTTCGGAAAAACACCGGAAAACATTGCGCGAACACTACCCGAATGCAACATTTATTTTCTGCAGTAATATGGACGAGGCTAAACATAAAATAAAGCATGCTGAGATTTTGATTACGTTTGGGGAAGACCTTTCTGCCGACATCATCAGTCAGGCAACAAATCTCAAGTGGATTATGGTGATATCAGCCGGTATCGATCAACTGCCGTTCGAGGCAATAAATGAACGAGGCATTCTGGTGACGAATGCTAGAGGAATACATAAAGTCCCGATGGCTGAATATGCAATTTCAATGCTCTTGCAAGTGTATCGTCAGGAGAAACAGCTGATTGAAAACGAAGCAGCCAAAAAGTGGGATCGATCGGTACGCATGAAAGAAATAACCGGTAAAACAATACTTATTGCCGGTACAGGTGCAATAGGCCAGGAAGTAGCGCGACTTGCCAAAGCGTTTCGAATGAAGGTATACGGTGTATCGAGAAGCGGGAGGGATTTGGAGTATTTCGACAAAAATTTTTCCCAAAGTAAAATGGAAACCGTGTTGCCCGAGGTTGATTTCGTCGTCTCTGTGTTGCCGAGTACACCATCAACAAAAGGCTTTTTCACGTATGATCATTTCAAACAGATGCCGAATCATGCCGTGTTTCTAAACATGGGTAGAGGTGATGCGGTCCGTGACGATGACATCATCAGGGCACTCCAGGAAGGTGAGATTGCCCATGCTGTGCTTGACGTGTTTGCAGAAGAACCATTACCGGAAAACGACCCACGCTGGACAATGGAAAATGTTACAGTCACCCCGCACATGTCCGGCATTTCACCACATTACCAAAAACGAGCACTAGAGGTATTTGAGGAGAATCTTAAGGTATATTTACAAAACCGGAATGATTTTGTGAATCGAATCGATGTAACAAAGGGCTATTAGATGTGCGTATTTATACAGAAAAAGGGGACAAGGGAACGACATCTCTGATAGCGGGCAAATGTCTAGCCAAAATGATTTGCGTGTGGAAACTAGTCGCATCCTAATTTAATACTTTAAATGAGCGATTTTAATTATAAAATCGCTCGTTTTTCGTTCAAATTAATATTATTATCACGTTGGAAATATACTTATATTGACAGAACAGCACAAAAACAGGTACACTAATTATAAGAATTATAATATAAGAATATTATTAGATATCAAAAATACGGGAAAGTGGGGTGCATGACGGTGTCTGATGAAAGATTGCAGGAAGCGATTAATACACTAAAAGAATCTGGTGTGCGTATAACACCACAACGTCATGCGGTTCTTGAATACCTTCTTCATTCAACGATTCACCCAACAGCTGATGACATATATAAAGCCCTCGAGAGCAAATTCCCAAATATGAGTGTTGCCACTGTATATAATAACTTACGTGTGCTTCGCGAAACCGGGCTTGTTCGTGAATTGACGTATGGTGATTCATCAAGCCGTTATGACTACAATTCAAGTGAACATTATCATATCATTTGTGAAGTGTGCGGGAAAATTGAGGACTTTCATTATCCAATACTGGATGAAGTAGAGTCATTGGCAGAACAGGTTACCGGTTTTGATGTGAGTCATCACCGAATGGAAATTTACGGTACTTGTGAAAGCTGCCAAAAAACTGAAACAGCGAAACATTGATGAAAAAGACTTAAAAAAATCCAGCTCCTATTAGGGTGCTGGATTTTTTATGTTTAGCGGAAAACTATATGCGCTGGATCCATAATAAAGGACGCTCTTACCGGTTTTGCCGAAACAATCAAATCACCGCTTTTTGTTCGACTTTGCTTGTTTCCGGTATTTCCGTTTATTGTATTTCTCATCGAATTCCATACCTTCCAAATCCTTATCAAGCGTTAACGGCTGTTTACAATGCATGCAAGCATCAACACGGCCCAACATTTTTGTCGGTTTTTCACAGTTTGGGCAAACGATTGAAACAGCCTTGGTAGATAACATGCCAATCCAGAAATAAACAACACAGCTTAGTAGTATAAATAAGATTCCGATTAGAAATAAGATCAGCATCAGCCATTCAATTTTTTTAGCCAGCAGCCCACCGTACATAATAGCAAAACCGACAAAAATTAAAATAAGCGCAAAAGAACGGATCTTATTTATTTTGCTGGAATAAACCAGATTTTCAGCCATTTATATGTCCTCCTTGTAATCCTTCACACGTCAGTATAGCACATTTTGGATTATTATAATAAAGCAAAAACGCTATTCTCCCTCATTGAATGATCGTTGAATAGAATTAAATCTATATAAGCGGTTGATCGACCATTGCATTTTTGATTTAATCAGATGCTTGAAGTGGTGTTCTTACTGTCTGATAATGCAGGGTGAAATTTTTTACCGTTACGTATGTCTGTGGAAAATAAACTTTACGAACATAAAACATGATATTAGTCATGATTTATCTAAACGATTTTTAAGTTTAAAAAAGGATTTCTCCTAATCATAACGAAATAGATAGTATTCAACGTAATGGAGGAAGTTAAATGAAAGAATTATTCAAACCAATTTATCAAGAACAAATAAACGATGCCAATACATTGGGTATCATTTTAATTGAGAAGACGAAACCGGACAGTTCAATTACCGATAATTTTGATGTGATTATGCTTGTTATTGTAAAAGCGTCAAATACCGATCATCACGAAAAACATTACGAATTCAATAACAAAACCGCAGCAATGCTTACCTTGACCGAGAACTCACTTAATAAATGGATTGATACTAATGGGAATCGAAAATCTGTAGAGTGGATATTTGCCGGTAAGGTTGTTTTTGATCGTGATGGATACATTTCAAAATTGAAAGACCAGTTAAGAAGGTTTCCACATGAAAAAAGAGATTTACGCAAAGCAATGGAGTTCGGCGAGTTGCTCAAAAGTTATAGTGAAGCTAGGGATCTTTATATGTCCGAACAATATAAAGATGCTTTTAGTAGAATGGTTCGTACCCTTCATTATCTTGCCAGGCTTGCATTAGTCGAAAAAGGATATCACCCTGAAGTAACACTGTGGAATCAGGTGAAGAAAATAGATCCTGAAATATATAAACTGTACGATGAATTAATTGAAAGTGATGAACCTATAGCCAAGCGGGTACAGCTGATGATGCTAGCTGCCGACTTTGTGATTAGCAGAAGAGCAAAGGTATCAGCAAAACATCTATTGGAGATAATGGAAGAAAAAAGCTCATGGTCTTATGAAGAGCTAAAAAATCATTCTAAAATAGCTTCCTATGTATTTGGCTTAACGGCAATACTTCATTATTTAACGGAGAAAGGCATACTGGCAGTGGAGAAAGAGGAAACAAAGGTTGGTGGTGTTTATTTACGAAGGTATCATGTAAACTGAGCTAGAGAAACCGGTAGCCGGATTTTAAAAAGCGTGTAAATTAGTGCTTCCGCTTGCCGGTTCTCCTGATTCTGATATGTTTTTTTCTTTTGTTGCTGATTGTATAGTGATCTATTTAGTTTGTTTAAAATATGTGTAAAATAATTCTCGGGGCCACCTGAGGCAATTTTCTAGTCAAAAAAGAGAAGGCACTCTATCATAAATGTATGCTTTGACGGGCAAATACATTTCGAAAGAGGCCTTCTCATGGAAACTATTATATCAAGATTATACGCATTAATAAAGGAAACAAACAACTTAGTTGATTTGGAAGAAAGCATTCGACTCTATATGTATGAGGTGTTTGCTTCCCAGATGGGGGAAGTGTTCACACAGATTAATAAGGTGATTAAAGCTGAGAAACAGAAGTTGGGCTGGACTGTCGAGCGTGAAGATTGGAAAACGGTTCAATTCACGTTTGGGGCAGTTCGTTTTCGGCATACATTAATGCATGACCTGAAAGGTGATTCTCACTATCCCTTTGATGAGTGGGCTGGTCTTCGGAAAAGTCAACGATACAGTCCCCTGACGGAGGTAAAAGTGGCTGAATTGGCTAGTGAGAGCACGTATCGTGCATCAGTCCAAACTTTGAAGGAATGGACCCCCGTAACGATGAGTCATCAAACAGTCGGGAGTATCGTGAAGCGTGTTGGAGATGCGCAGTCCCAGGCTGATGTGGAACTGGCGGCTGAACTGGAGGAAGCAGCGTCCCTTCCGGAGGGAAAAGAAGTTGACTATTTATATACAGAGGCAGATGGCGTTTTTGTCCGTTCTACAAAGAAAAAGAAAAGCCATGAGGTCCGGCATGCGATTATGCATGAAGGCTGGGTCAAAAATGGCAAACGGGTCTCACTCAGCAATCAACACGTAATCATGACAACGAAGCCGACTGATGACTTTTGGAAAGAGGTGCAGTCATATGCGGCCCATGGTTATTCGCTGGAGAATACGCAGGTTGTGACAAATAGTGATGGCGGGCAGGGCTACACAGCTGAACGGTTCCAGGAAGCCTTTTCCCAGTCCCGTTATCCCGTGTTGAATCAACTTGACGCTTACCATGTAGCTCAGGCGTTAAATCGGGCATTAGGCGGTGAAAAGAGTGAATTTAAGGACGGGATAAGAAAAGCGTTAAAACAACACGATTGGCAACAGTTCATACTTTGGCTGGATACATACGAAAGTACCCTGGAAAACGCAAAACAGGTAGAAAAGGTAAACGGTTTTCGAACTTACATTCAGCACAATTGGGATCGTATTTTTGACTGGCGTGAGAAAGTGGAAGACCCGCCAGAAGACGCACGAGGCTTAGGGGCTATGGAATCCAATCAGCGTCGCGTTTCTTTCCGGATGAAAAGACGGGGGATGCATTGGAGCGTAGAAGGCAGTGAAGCTATGGTGAAAGTAAAACAGGGTATCCTCAATAACACGTTGCGGGATGTTTATCTCACATCCCAAAAACGAAGCGCACGCAAGCAGCGAGACGTTGAAAAGACCGTTCGCATGACGGAGTATTTGAATCAGCCAACACGCCCATCGATTGGCGCAAAAGAAGGTTCCATCAGTTTATATACAGCCCATTCATCAGCGATAGGAAACTTGATGAAGAGTTTTAGGTAATACCCTGCATGTTTTTGTCAGGTTCCGGGTTTTGGAACGTGACGAAAACATGCAGGCCACCAAGCGACAGCGCGGTAGCCGGAAAACGTGTACAAAAATAGAGTGCCAAATATATTGGTGTGACAACCACATCGAGAAAAGATTGACACATACTGTTTAAAAAAGTTGTTGACTAGTGATTATATACATGGTACATTTATATCCGTCGCAAAAATTCATATCGAATTTAGCCGACAAAAATTTTATAGATTTTCCCTTGATTAACAAAGGGAGCCATGTTATATTAGTAACCGTCGCTTTAAGGAGCACCACAAACACTTTTTAAAAAATAAAAAAGTTATTGACTTTGCTTCTACAAGGTGATATATTAATAAAGTCGCTTTTTCAACAAAACAAATTAAATAAATCAATTGTTGACATCAACATGATTATTTGTTAAACTGAAAAAGTTGATTTGGCAAAAAAGTCAATTAAGTTCGCTCTTTGAAAACTGAACAAAACAGCCAGTATGACAAAAGATGTCAGAGGTAAGAAGTTGGAAATTAAATCATTTGATTTAATGAAGATTTCAATCCCTGGAATCAATTTTAAAGCTAAGACATGAAGACTGATTGGCGTCAGTCTTATCACAAACTTTTTTTGAGAGTTTGATCTTGGCTCAGGACGAACGCTGGCGGCGTGCCTAATACATGCAAGTCGAGCGCGGGAAGCAGGCAATTGCCCTTCGGGGCATGCGCCTGTGGAACGAGCGGCGGACGGGTGAGTAACACGTGGGCAACCTACCTATAAGATCGGGATAACTCGCGGAAACGTGAGCTAATACCGGATGATACTTTTTCTCGCATGGGAGAAAGCTAAAAGGCGGCTTTTAGCTGCCACTTACAAATGGGCCCGCGGCGCATTAGTTAGTTGGTGAGGTAAAAGCTCACCAAGGCGACGATGCGTAGCCGACCTGAGAGGGTGATCGGCCACACTGGGACTGAGACACGGCCCAGACTCCTACGGGAGGCAGCAGTAGGGAATCTTCCGCAATGGACGAAAGTCTGACGGAGCAACGCCGCGTGAGTGATGAAGGTCTTCGGATCGTAAAACTCTGTTGCCAGGGAAGAACAAGCATTGTTCGAATAGGGCGATGCCTTGACGGTACCTGACCAGAAAGCCCCGGCTAACTACGTGCCAGCAGCCGCGGTAATACGTAGGGGGCAAGCGTTGTCCGGAATTATTGGGCGTAAAGCGCGCGCAGGCGGTCTTTTAAGTCTGATGTGAAATCTCGTGGCTTAACCGCGAGCGGTCATTGGAAACTGGGAGGCTTGAGTGCAGAAGAGGAGAGTGGAATTCCACGTGTAGCGGTGAAATGCGTAGAGATGTGGAGGAACACCAGTGGCGAAGGCGACTCTCTGGTCTGTAACTGACGCTGAGGCGCGAAAGCGTGGGTAGCGAACAGGATTAGATACCCTGGTAGTCCACGCCGTAAACGTTGAGTGCTAGGTGTTAGGGGGTTTCCGCCCCTTTGTGCTGAAGTTAACGCATTAAGCACTCCGCCTGGGGAGTACGGCCGCAAGGCTGAAACTCAAAAGAATTGACGGGGGCCCGCACAAGCGGTGGAGCATGTGGTTTAATTCGAAGCAACGCGAAGAACCTTACCAGGTCTTGACATCCTCTGACAGCGGTAGAGATACCGTGTTCCCTTCGGGGACAGAGTGACAGGTGGTGCATGGTTGTCGTCAGCTCGTGTCGTGAGATGTTGGGTTAAGTCCCGTAACGAGCGCAACCCTTGATCTTAGTTGCCAGCATTCAGTTGGGCACTCTAAGGTGACTGCCGGTGACAAACCGGAGGAAGGCGGGGATGACGTCAAATCATCATGCCCCTTATGACCTGGGCTACACACGTGCTACAATGGATGGAACAAAGGGAAGCGAATCCGTGAGGTGAAGCAAATCCCATAAAACCATTCTCAGTTCGGATTGCAGGCTGCAACTCGCCTGTATGAAGCCGGAATCGCTAGTAATCGCGGATCAGCATGCCGCGGTGAATACGTTCCCGGGCCTTGTACACACCGCCCGTCACACCACGAGAGTTGGCAACACCCGAAGTCGGTGAGGTAACCATTTGGAGCCAGCCGCCGAAGGTGGGGCCAATGATTGGGGTGAAGTCGTAACAAGGTAGCCGTATCGGAAGGTGCGGCTGGATCACCTCCTTTCTAAGGAATGCAATAAACGGAAGCTTCTCGTCATCGATATACTATCGGTAGGCATTGAAGTTAAATTATAAAAGTCATACTCGGTTGTTTGGTTCAGTTTTGAGGGAGTGAACCCTCATTGTAGCCCACCATATATGGTGGCGTTATTTGCACCTTGAAAACTAAATAAGAGTAAAGTATTCAACGACATCAATAGTTAAGTGATCAAGGGCGCACGGTGAATGCCTTGGCACTGGGAGCCGATGAAGGACGGGACTAACACCGATATGCCTCGGGGAGTTGTAAGCAAACTGTGATCCGGGGATTTCCGAATGGGGGAACCCGCTGTCCGTAATGGGATAGTATGCGTATCTAAATACATAGGATACGCAAGGTAAACCCGGGGAACTGAAACATCTCAGTACCCGGAGGAAGAGAAAGCAAACGCGATTTCCTGAGTAGCGGCGAGCGAAACGGAACCAGCCCAAACCGAAAAGCTTGCTTTTCGGGGTTGTAGGACACTCCATCGGAGTTATCAAGAAACTGCTTAGACGAAATGGTCTGGAATAGCCGGCCAAAGAAGGTAAGAGCCCTGTAGTCGAAAGGCAGTTTCCTCCGGAGTGGATCCTAAGTACGGCGGAACACGAGAAATTCCGTCGGAATCCGGGAGGACCATCTCCCAAGGCTAAATACTACCCAGTGACCGATAGTGAACCAGTACCGTGAGGGAAAGGTGAAAAGCACCCCGGAAGGGGAGTGAAATAGAACCTGAAACCGTGTGCCTACAAGTAGTCGGAGCCCATTTATGGGTGACGGCGTACCTTTTGTAGAATGGACCGGCGAGTTGCGTTCGTATGCAAGGTTAAGTGGAAGACACGGAGCCGCAGCGAAAGCGAGTCTGAACAGGGCGATGAAGTATACGGGCGCAGACCCGAAACCGTGTGATCTACCCATGTCCAGGGTGAAGGTCAGGTAACACTGACAGGAGGCCCGAACCCACGTATGTTGAAAAATGCGGGGATGAGGTGTGGGTAGGGGTGAAATGCCAATCGAACACGGAGATAGCTGGTTCTCTCCGAAATAGCTTTAGGGCTAGCCTCAAGGTATACGTTCTGGAGGTAGAGCACTGATTGGACGAGGGGCCCTTATCGGGTTACCGAATTCAGTCAAACTCCGAATGCCAGCAACGTGAAACCTTGGGAGTCAGACTATGGGTGATAAGGTTCATAGTCGAAAGGGAAACAGCCCGGACCGCCAGCTAAGGTCCCTAAGTATACGTTAAGTGGAAAAGGATGTGGCGTTGCCCAGACAACCAGTATGTTGGCTTAGAAGCAGCCATCATTTAAAGAGTGCGTAATAGCTCACTGGTCGAGTGACGCTGCGCCGAAAATGTACCGGGGCTAAACGTATCACCGAAGCTGCGGATTGTTCTTACGAACAATGGTAGGAGAGCGTTCCAGGTGCTGTGAAGTCAGACCGTGAGGACTGGTGGAGCGCCTGGAAATGAGAATGCCGGTATGAGTAGCGAAAAAAGAGTGAGAATCTCTTTCACCGAATGCCTAAGGATTCCTGAGGAAGGCTCGTCCGCTCAGGGTTAGTCGGGACCTAAGCCGAGGCCGAAAGGCGTAGGCGATGGATAACAGGCAGATATTCCTGTACCACCTCGTGAGCGTTTGAACGATGGGGGGACGCAGCAGGATACGGAAAGCGCACCGATGGATGTGTGCGTCCAAGCAGTGAGGAAGTTGGGCAGGCAAATCCGTCCAATAATTCCAAGCTGTGATGGGGAGGTCAATTGTGATCGAAGTTCCAGATTCCACACTGCCAAGAAAAGCCTCTAGTGAGTTCACAGGTGCCCGTACCGCAAACCGACACAGGTAGGCGCGGAGAATATCCGAAGGTGATCGGGAGAACTCTCGTTAAGGAACTCGGCAAAATGACCCCGTAACCTAGGGAGAAGGGGTGCTCAGGCTGAGTCTGAGCCGCAGTGAATAGGCCCAAGCGACTGTTTACCAAAAACACAGGTCTCTGCGAAGCCGAAAGGCGAAGTATAGGGGCTGACACCTGCCCGGTGCTGGAAGGTTAAGGGGATGCGTTAGCCTTCGGGCGAAGCGTTGAACCGAAGCCCCAGTAAACGGCGGCCGTAACTATAACGGTCCTAAGGTAGCGAAATTCCTTGTCGGGTAAGTTCCGACCCGCACGAAAGGTGCAACGACTTGGGCACTGTCTCAACGAGAGACCCGGTGAAATTATACTATGCGTGAAGATGCGCATTACCCGCGACAGGACGGAAAGACCCCGTGGAGCTTTACTGCACCTTGATATTGAATGTTGGTACAGCTTGTACAGGATAGGTGGGAGCCGTCGAAGCGTGAGCGCTAGCTTACGCGGAGGCACCCGTGGGATACCACCCTGGCTGTACGAACATTCTAACCCAGGGCCGTTATCCGGCCCGGAGACAGTTTCAGGCAGGCAGTTTGACTGGGGCGGTCGCCTCCCAAAAAGTAACGGAGGCGCCCAAAGGTTCCCTCAGAATGGTTGGAAATCATTCATGGCGTGTAAAGGCACAAGGGAGCTTGACTGCGAGACCTACAAGTCGAGCAGGGACGAAAGTCGGGCTTAGTGATCCGGTGGTTCCGCATGGAAGGGCCATCGCTCAACGGATAAAAGCTACCCCGGGGATAACAGGCTTATCTCCCCCAAGAGTTCACATCGACGGGGAGGTTTGGCACCTCGATGTCGGCTCATCGCATCCTGGGGCTGTAGTCGGTCCCAAGGGTTGGGCTGTTCGCCCATTAAAGCGGTACGCGAGCTGGGTTCAGAACGTCGTGAGACAGTTCGGTCCCTATCCGTCGTGGGCGCTGGAAGTTTGAGAGGAGCTGTCCTTAGTACGAGAGGACCGGGATGGACACACCGCTGGTGTACCAGTTGTTCCGCCAGGAGCACAGCTGGGTAGCTACGTGTGGTAAGGATAAGTGCTGAAAGCATCTAAGCATGAAGCCCCCCTCAAGATGAAACTTCCCATCACTTCGAGTGAGTAAGATCCCTCAGAGACGATGAGGTTGATAGGTCCGAGGTGGAAGCGTGGTGACACGTGGAGCTGACGGATACTAATCGATCGAGGACTTAACTACTACTACAGTCGTTGAATCACACTCTTATTTAGTTTTTAGGGTGTAAATTTCAAATTTACCCTTGATTTTTTCAAAAAAACCATTATAATATTTATTGGCACGAAGAAATCAGTCGACCACTTGGTTATAAAAGGTTTTGATTAAAGCTCCTATATTTCAAGTTTTGCGGGAGACAAAATCATTCATAACTTTAGGGTCTGGCGATGATAGCGGAGAGGACACACCTGTTCCCATGCCGAACACAGCAGTTAAGCTCTCCAGCGCCGATGGTAGTTGGGGCCTTGCCCCTGCAAGCGTAGGACGTCGCCAGGCATTTCCTTTGGTATATTCCACAGTAGCTCAGTGGTAGAGCTATCGGCTGTTAACCGATCGGTCGCAGGTTCGAATCCTGCCTGTGGAGCCATGGAGAGCTGTCCGAGTGGTCGAAGGAGCACGATTGGAAATCGTGTAGACCGCTATCGCGGTCTCGAGGGTTCGAATCCCTCGCTCTCCGCCATTATAATTATCTTTGTGGCCCGTTGGTCAAGAGGTTAAGACACCGCCCTTTCACGGCGGTAACACGGGTTCGAATCCCGTACGGGTCATCATTAATTTAAAGGATAGAGTTGACGGCATGTAAATACATGCAATCGCACATCCTGTGCGTCGGAGGATTAGCTCAGCTGGGAGAGCACTTGCCTTACAAGCAAGGGGTCGCAGGTTCGAGCCCTGCATCCTCCACCATATTTCACTTATTTATTTCATATCGCGGGGTGGAGCAGTCTGGTAGCTCGTCGGGCTCATAACCCGAAGGTCGCAAGTTCAAATCTTGCCCCCGCAACCAAAATTATTCAATTAACTACGTCGAATAACTATCATTGCTAAATGAATATCAGTTGTGCTTCATGAGTGCAACCAAAACAATTTAACATGGTCCGGTAGTTCAGTTGGTTAGAATGCCTGCCTGTCACGCAGGAGGTCGCGGGTTCGAGTCCCGTCCGGACCGCCATTTTTAAATTAAATCTTATCATTGCTTAACACCTTTAAGGCTCGATAGCTCAGTCGGTAGAGCAACGGACTGAAAATCCGTGTGTCGGCGGTTCGATTCCGTCTCGAGCCACCTTTTCCAAATATAGGATATGGAGGGGTAGCGAAGTTGGCCAAACGCGGCGGACTGTAAATCCGCTCCCTCAGGGTTCGGGGGTTCGAGTCCCTCCCCTCCACCATTTAAATAAATAGGGGTATAGTTTAATGGCAAAACGAAGGTCTCCAAAACCTTTGATGCGGGTTCGACTCCTGCTACCCCTGCCATAATTTCTATTATGGCGGTCGTGGCGAAGTGGTTAACGCACCGGATTGTGGCTCCGGCATTCGTGGGTTCGATCCCCACCGGTCGCCCCATTATAATCGATATATTGGGCTATAGCCAAGCGGTAAGGCATCGGGTTTTGATCCCGTGATTCCCAGGTTCGAATCCTGGTAGCCCAGCCAGTAAAAGCGGAAGTAGTTCAGTGGTAGAACACCACCTTGCCAAGGTGGGGGTCGCGGGTTCGAATCCCGTCTTCCGCTCCATTTTCTTTATATTTTTCTTTTGGCGGTATAGCCAAGTGGTAAGGCAGAGGTCTGCAAAACCTTTATCACCGGTTCGAATCCGGTTACCGCCTCCAAGTACAACTTTTATGCCGGTGTGGCGGAATTGGCAGACGCGCACGACTCAAAATCGTGTTCCTACGGGAGTGTGGGTTCGAGCCCCACCACCGGTATCTTTAGATGAAAACAAAATAATTTAAAAAAACGATAAAACACTCACAAATATTGATACACCAATGTTTGTGAGTGTTTTTGTTAACAAGGATATAAGGTTATTTTTATTCCATGGATAGTTGAATGATTTTTGCTCGAAGAATAATTCTAATTCAATCCGACAAATCGCTAAGTTTAATCCAAAAGAAAATCCTTGACCAATTGGTTCAATTGTCTTTTTATATCTGAGAAATCCCTATTCATATCTAAAGTCTTCACTCCAAACCGATTGTTACTAATAGAAAGTTCACTATCTGGAACAATGACCTCATCCGACATTGCATAGAGTAGTACTCCGCTCACATGACCAGAATTGGTATAGTCTTTATTTTTAACGTATGTAAAGATTTGGTACATATTGTGAGAGTGAAAGCTTTTACTATTATAATAACTATTAGATTGCATCATTTGCTGGTAGTATTTCGTATCTATAATAAGAACCTTTTCTCCATAAGTAAGCGTAATATCGGTTTTCATAACAGGAAGAAACTCAATATCACCTTCATCAACATCCCAATTAATATGAGAAGCGGAGGCATTAAATTCCGGATAGTGTTTTCGATAGTACTCCAGTACAAACTTTTCAAAAAGACGATGCATTTTCTGATTGTCCACAAATCGCGCCAGTTTTCGGTCACCATCTTGCTCGGTAAGTAGTAATCCCTCTATGACCAAATAACATATATTAATTAACAGCTTATAGGTAGCATTATTCCGGTGGTATTTGATACTTGACCACTGAATTCTACGATAATCTATTCGATCCACGTTGGAAAAGTAAAGCAGCACCTTTTTTAAATCCTTTTTATTCCTACTTGACACTTCAGGAGTCTTAACTAACAGAACCGCAGTAGTCTTAAGGATCTGGTTCATATAGGTGTTTTCTGTATATTGGTCAAAACTACAAATCAACTGCTTGTTTCGCATCGTATTTTGTTTGACTGAAAGAGTAACATTAATTTTACCTTTGGGTGACCTGAGAGATTCCGTATTTTCAACATAGTCTCTCCATAATCCCCGCTTAATTTGGTTTCCCATGCCCTTTGCAAGGATAGCGGCAAATAAATCTGCCGCATATTCAAATTCCTCTGTTTCTAACTTTGCATAGTTTTCCTTATTCATCACTTGAAATGCATACGCAAGCATATGATAAATGTTCTTAATTTTAATCATTCAGAACACCACGGAGTCGATTTGTCCATAGTTCAATCTTAGAGGGATCGTCAAACCAATACTCATCTAATAATGGTATCAATTCATATTCTATTACCGATGACAACCACTCGTCTGTTATTTCTTCATCTGGGCATAGATAGCTATGACCGATTTTAAAGCCACTTCCAAGAGATTCGTCTTGACTAATATAGTTGTTTAGGGCTTTTATTTGTTCAACTAGAGCATTAAATTTTGAGTTATTTGCTTTAGATACTATTTCTTGAAACCCGTCAGAATCAAATGCTGGCTCTAATTTAAAGAAAGCAAATCGTCTTCTAAGGGCATAATCAATCATGGCTAGGCTTCGATCTGCTGTATTCATCATTCCAAGAATATATACATTCTTGGGAACTGAAAATAGTTCATTGGCATAAAGCAGGCGAAGTTTTTGCCCACGCTTGTCATTTTCGATTAGCATTAGAAGTTCACCAAATATATTACTTAAATTACCTCGGTTAATCTCATCAATAATAAAGAAATAATCACGGTCACTGTCCTGTTCAGCTTTTTTACAAAACTCATAAAATGGCCCTTCTGCAAGTTCAAATCCATTGTTTGTTGGGCGATATCCCATAACAAAATCTTCATAACTATAGCTTTGGTGGAATTGTATCATCATTACCCGACTCACATCTTTTTCACCCATCATAGAATATGCAAGTCTTTTGGCAGCAAATGTTTTTCCGACGCCAGGTGCCCCTTGTAAGATAACGTTTTTCTTCTTATTAAGAAGGGTTACTATTCTGTTGTAACGATCTTCATCCATAAATACTTCATGAAGAAAATCCTCTTCTGTATAGGGGTCGTAATCGACTTCTATATCTTCTATATCATCATCTTCATCTATAAACAGGTTTTCAAGTTTCCGTACATAATCCGTATATGGGGTTATATCGGTAAGTGTCTTATTTACGGCCTTACCGGGATGTTCCAATTCATCATTATTAATCCATTTCACTTTATGGATATGTTGATATTTGTCACGAGTTGAATCAAACATATATTCAGATTCAACGATGCCTCGTCCGATTACTTTTGACCTTCCTTTTTTTACATAGATGGTATCACCTGGTAATAATTCATTAGCAAATTGCCATGTGGCGTGTGCGGCATTAATATACGTGTATTCTTGTCCATATATTTCTTTCATTTTGGATTTCATTTCTTCTTTTGATGAAAATTGACTTAAATCACCCATTTCATCCCAACCAATCCCCATAATACCTTGGGAGTAAAATTCGTCCCATTTGGAGGCATTACGACCAGGAGAATAAATCCAATATCTTTTTTCTTTTTCGTTTACTATATCAGAAGGAGAGGGAGCATCTTTTTCTCTTTCCGTCTTCATTTTATCTGCCCATTTAATAAAAATATCACTGGCTAGTTCATCATCCATGTCGACGGTATGTCCTTTTTCAGTAAGTGTCCACTTACCTCGAAAAAAGTTATCTATGTATCCTTCATAGACTAAGTAATTTCTTGCAAATGCAACTTCATTATCAAATGTTTTAACACCACTTTTTCCACGTGTTTCATTAATAAAATCATCTGTGAGTTTTAAATCAGATATAATCTGTTTGCGAACTTCTAAGGGGGTACCAGAGCCACCAAGTTCTCTTAGTGCATTTATTAGCGGGCCAAACCATTTAAGGAAGCTAGCATTTGATTTCTTTTGTTTAGGAGAAGTTGCTTTCCATGCTGCGAAAGATAAATCCGGAAAACTTTGATGTGGAAATTCTTCCTTTTCAAAGGTGTCTTTAAAGTAATCAATTAGTTCTAAGTAATCTTCGGCATTAGGTAATTCCTTTAATTTCGATATCTTGGTTATATCATCCGAATAGGGACTGTTACGCTGTAATAAGTAAGATCTATTTCTTTCGTCTAAGTTTATGTAAAAATATGGACGAATCCAATAAAGTCCCATCGTTAGATTCCATTTAACGCCAAGCTGCATTCTTACCTTATCATAACTAGTTATAAACTCCTTCTTTAGCTCGACAGATTGTTGGCCTGCAAGGTGTATTCCTACTTCAAATATTTTCCAAAGGCTTGGGATATCCTCTGGTTTTCTTCTATCGTTGGATGCAAAGAACCATGCCTTCATGTTATTCAAGACAGGAATGCCATCAAAGTTAGTTGGAACAGGGGATCGAACTCCAATTTTACTGCTAATTCCTTCAGCTATGGCTATACGATTTTCGTTTGTAATTCCCTTGTTAAAACACCCAAAAACAGTGAATGGGCATATATCATCAATCGGTTCACCATCTTCAGTGAAAGGGTAACGTATATTTAAATTTCCATAGACATCCTCTAGTATGGATAGGAGTTCTGATCTTTTAGTTTTATACTGTAGAAGCTTGTCTGCGAATTCCATATAAAAATCTGTCCAGGAGAAGGAATTTGTTTTAGTTGGGTTATCTGTTTTCATTTATTACACCTCTAACCTTTTTGTATTGCATATGTACTATTAATTCTTATTATAGAGTTTTATGTTGAGTAAATAAAATGAATAGAGCCTATTCTGTGCAAATTCTATCGGGGAATGAATGGAACAGATAATGGAAAGGAAGCAACAGTTCAGGAAGGGTTATGAGAAGTCTGATTTAAAATTAGAAGTCAGCGTCAAATAAAATACACATAGTAGCCAATGGTCATCCATGCGATCATCTTCTCAGAAGTCTAGTAAAAATATCGGAAATAAAAAAAGCGTTGCGTACAATACCCAAGGGCGGGCGATGCACACAACGACTAATCTAAATTTGTATTGTGTCGTGAAAATTCGTCTATGTCAACATTCTGGACGTATAAGGGTTTAACTGAACGTACATTCGGGCGATGTGTGCCTTCCAAACGGAGGGGCAAGGTGACGACTATTGCAGAATTAACTATTCTACCAACAACTACCTCTTTTACTATTTCTCTTCCATTATGTCTTTAAAATCCTTGAAACTTGTACTCGGAGTAATTCCGATTCTTTTTAGCTCATACGGGTCATCCGATGACTTCACATAGCCGTGTTCCGTTGTAAAAGCCATTGTTATTCCAACGTCCTCCAATAGATTTTTAGATTCAGAATTATACTGTCCAAACGGGTAAGCAAAAAGAGTTACATTACCGTATTCCGAAAGCCTGTCCTTACTTTTGCGAAGATCCGATAACACTTCTTCATCCGATTTCCATAAAAAATCCGACTTTTCTCTTTCACTTCTGTTGAAATGTAGTTTATTAGTATGACTTTGAAGTTCAAAGACGTCTGAAATCCTATTAAGCATTTCCTTATCCATATACTGGTTCCGGGAAGGATCCCATTTATCACCGTAATCCCTATACGTTCGCCTTGTGATAATGTTAGCTACACCATCAAGATTATGTTCTTTCATAATTGGATAGGCATACCTATAAACGCTTCTTAAACCGTCGTCAAACTGTATCATTACACTTTTTCGCGGCAATTGCATTTCCCCCGCTAAAAAATGCCTCATTTCATCAACTGTAACAGTATGATAGCCGTTTTCTTTCAGGTATTTCATCTGTTTCTCAAAACTATCAGCCGTTATATAACTAGAATTATCAGGTCGTAACTGTTTTTCCTCGTCTGTTAAAATACCATGATACATCAAAACGGGAATTTTATTCTCTATATCATTCGATTTACCTTCCACACTACTCGAAACCGAAGTACATGCTGTCTGTGTAAGCAATACCACGAGAACGCTGACTAGGAAGGTTGTTGTGCGTCTTATATCCATCGTATCCCCCTTAGCAAAATTTATCTTAAATCATTATATATTAAATAGAAAATATCTATCAATACCTTATGACAACGTAAAAAGCGAAAAATGAATGGTCAAATGAGATGGTAATAAATGACTGCCGTTAAGTTGATGAAAGTAATCAAAAAGATGGACAAAATACAATTTTCTATAGTTTGATAAAAAGTGCTTATCCATGGTATAAGTGTAAAAGAAAGCAAGGCATTTTTGCTTCTTAATTATGGAGGTACATCAGGTTTTGTCCTGATGTCCTATAATGAGAGGATTGGAATTTGAAATGACTGATAATTTCTGGCGTGATTTACCACGACCGTTTTTTATACTGGCACCAATGGAAGATGTGACGGGTGTTGTTTTCCGTCATGTAGTGAGTGAAGCGGCTAGACCTGATGTGTTTTTTACAGAGTTTACAAATACGGAAAGTTATTGTCATCCTGAGGGGAACCATAGTGTGCGTGGGCGTTTGACTTTTACAGAAGATGAACAACCAATGGTGGCCCATATATGGGGGGATAAACCTGAATATTTTCGGCAAATGAGTATTGGAATGGCGAAAGAAGGTTTTCGCGGTGTAGATATCAATATGGGCTGTCCCGTACCTAATGTGGCAACAAAAGGGAAGGGATGCGGTCTTATCCGGCGTCCAGAAGTTGCTAAAGATATTATACAAGCAGCAAAAGCAGGGGGATTGCCCGTAAGTGTGAAGACAAGGCTTGGTTACACGGATGTAGGCGAATGGCAGGATTGGCTTACACACTTATTGAAACAAGACATCGTCAATCTTTCTATTCATTTGCGTACAAAAAAGGAAATGAGTAATGTAGATGCTCATTGGGAACTGATTCCGGAAATTAAGAAACTTCGTGATCATGTGGCACCAGATACACTTTTGACGATTAATGGAGATATTCCAGACCGTCAAACTGGCTTGGATCTCGTTCGCAGGTACGGTGTTGATGGGGTTATGATCGGGCGTGGTATTTTCACAAACCCATTTGCCTTTGAAAAGCAACCGGAAGATCATAGTAGTAAGGAATTGCTTAATCTTTTAAGGCTGCATCTAGATCTCCATGATCAATATTCACAGGAATTTGAAGCACGTCCATTTAAACCGCTTCGTCGCTTTTTTAAGATATATGTCCGTGGGTTTCCAGGAGCGAGTGAATTAAGGAATCAGTTGATGGAGACAGAGTCAACAGATGAAGTGCGTGCATTGCTTGATAATTTTGGGTGAGTGCTAAGAGCGTCACGGCAAAACAAAGACTGCCCCCAAATGGAACTGGTGGGCAGCCTTTTGTTTTATTCAGAACTCCTCATAAACAGCCGGGTCCAGGTCATTAATGCGACCATCTGGACGGGTCAGCTTATCTAATTCCCTCATATCATCATCATCTAAAGCAAAATCGAAAATCGAGATGTTTTCTAGTTGTCGTTTTGGTGACGCAGATTTTGGGATAGCCACGGCACCATGCTGGTAATGCCAGCGCAGAATAATTTGTGAAGCAGTCTTATTGTGCTTGTCTGCTATTTGTTTAATCGTATGATTACTGAAAACGTCATTGGCATGTGCTAAAGGACTCCACGATTCGGTAGTGACACCATGCTTTTCATGCCATTTGCGCTGTTCTTCCTGATTGAAGAAAGGATGCAGCTCAACTTGATTGATGCTCGGCAATACACCTGTTTCTTTTTCAAGCCGTTCCAAATGCTCCGGCAGGAAATTGCAAACACCAATCGAGCGGATTAGTCCCCATTTTTTTGCATCAATCAACGCCTGCCATGCTTCCACATATAGATCCTGCTTCGGATTTGGCCAATGAATTAAGTACAAATCATAGTAGTCCAAGTCGGCGCGATAAAGTGATTCTTGAATGGTCTTCACCGCTTGCTCATAGCTGTGGTAACGCCCGGGAAGTTTTGAAGCAATGCGTAAGTCTTCGCGCGGTATGGATGTTCGTTTAACTGCAGTTCCGACTGTTCCCTCATTCTCATAGTTGTACGCTGAATCAATCAAACGATAGCCATGATCGATGGCGCTGGTAATCGCTGCTACACCATCATTTCCCCAAAGTTTGTACGTACCAAAGCCAATCGCTGGTATTCGTGTACCATCATGTAGTGTGATCTCCGGTATTTGGTTCTCCACTGTATCACTCCTTTTGTTGCATAACTTCCTATATTAAAGGCTGTTAAACTTGATGCGCTTGATTATATGCTATCATATTGCTGAAAAAGAAGTAACGCTTGGGGCTTGAAGAAATAGATTGTGCTTTAATAGCCGCGTTAACATATGGACGTCCATAAAACGCGCTGAAATATGCTACAATATACTCGCTAACGAAGATAATCATTGATTCACGAGGAGGGGGAAATTTGGATTGGCAATTGTTTACATGGATACATAGTTTTGCTGGTAGATTTGGCATTTTAGACGAAATAATGAAGGGGTTATCGAGCTATACGATATACATATTCATAGGCATCTTAATTTTAATTGCCTGCTTTTCCAAAAAACGAATCATGGCCTTTGTAGGAATCGGTGGCATTGTTTTAGGAATGTTGATCAATTACATGATTACACTGGTTTATTCGCGTCCCCGTCCTTTTGTGAGTCATGATGTAGTCCTATTGATTGATAAAGCTCCTTCTGCATCCTTCCCTAGTGATACCGTAATGATTGCGATTGCTGCATCGTTTGCTATCTGGTTCATTTCACGAAAGGTTGGTTGGATGTTCATCGCAGTTTCTATTTTAGTAGGAAAGAAAGTACAAAATTTAGCGATATAACTTTTACTTGCAAGGTTAAGCCACGTCCGGCTCCAGCGCCCAGCGACTAGCGCGACTTCCTTCACCTCCGTCCGATAAGTCAACATCGACTCCCCATGGTCGTCGTGTTTCCTTTATCTCCTCCGGCTAGTAGGGAAGATCGGCTAAGCCCGCCGCGATGCGCGGCAACGCCGATCCACCTGCGACGCGCAGGCGCAGTCCGTACGTCGCTACGACGCAAAGGACGTGCTAGGAGCCTTGGACAGAAGTATTTCAAAAAATCCCGCTTCATTTCACTACAACCTATTTTTATGTAAAAAAATGGAAATGATTTAAAAAAGGGTATGCCAAATAAGCTTCACGTTTATGTCATTTTTTTAATTTTTATAAACGTATTTGTTTATACCTCCCTCCTTTCAAGTATCGCTTCCTCAGGCAGTATCTTGGAACAAATGCTCTTTTTCGTGAACAGTCTCTTGATACGACACACTATTGAAATAGACTTTTAGTATCTTTCGGATATTATGCATGACGCAATGCAATTTGAATTCACGCGAAGCGTTGTCCATCCCGCGTCCATGCATCTGTTTCCACCCATCCTGTACTTGAATGTTGCCCCACACTGGCTCCGGAACACTTTTTCTCTGACTCAGGATTTCTTTTCCCTGCTCCGTGTTGGCCTTTTCTTTCGCTTCTTCTCTGAGGCGATCATGTTCCATATCCCGATCGATTTTGCGAATACCGTCTTGTGCTTTTGTACATTGCGCACTGAGCGGACAGGCCAGGCAGGCCTCCTGATTGCTGTATTCGTCAATCCGTCCCGATTTTTTCGTTTTCTGCCGCGTAAGCGTATGCCCCTCCGGGCATGTATAGGTATCGGCCTGTGTATCATACACAAATTTATCCTTGGCAAATGGGGATTTTGCCACTGCGTACGACCCGTAAAAGTCAATCCCTTTATCTTGCATGACCGCTATATTATGGGCTGAAAAAAATCCGGCATCAGCGCCAGCCTGCACGCCGGCCAGCGAACCGCATATGTTTTCCGCATGCTCCAGCGTTGGCTGCAATCCAAGTTGATCGGAAGCATTGTTGCTCGTATGTGTACCAAGGATGATATGCGCCTTGTCATCAACCCAGGCAAAATGGTTGTAACACTGTTGCACACCGTGATGTTTCGTGACCATGATGCTGGAGTCTGTATCCGTAAAATTAATTTGTTTCCCTTCCGGGATTTTTTGATTCCCATGTTCCGCTTTCCATTTTTGCTCCAATGTCGTTTTTGCCTGTTCCATGGTGTGAAGCCGATTATGCGTAAACGCTATGTTGTTCAGGAGATCCACCGTTTGTTCAAACGATTCCGTTGGAACGTCGTTCAAAAGGGGGGAAGAGGTTTTCAGCGTTTCCTCTTCGAGACCCTGACTTTTTTCGGCTTCCTCGTAATCGAGGTTGAATACCTGTTGTTCCTTGTCCCGCAGCTCTTGTTGATGCTGTTGTCGCAGAATGTGATGCACCCGCTGAGCCTGCTCGTGTATACAGGCCTTCAGCTCCTCTTCCGATATTTGTTCTGCCTCATCTATGTAGGGTTTGATGGATTCAAATAATGCTTCCAGTTCATTTGTTTGGCGATTGATCTTGTTTATCAAGTGCTCATAACTCATCGCTTTGTGCTTAGAGGCATTCGCTTGGACTTTGGTACCATCAATATACATGCGCTGCCGACCAATTAAGGCCAATCCTTCACAAATTCCGATGATTTGGGATAAAAAACGATCCGCTTCATTTAAAAGGGCATCGATTGTGCGTTCGACGGTCTTATAACCCGGCATGCCCATGCCGGATAATAGCCACTGTGCACCAATGCTGTCTTCGGCAAATTTGCAGATCTTTTGCGCTGCATAATGACCGTGATACATGGCGTATAAAATAACAGCCGTCAATGTGCGGCGGGTGTATGGTGGCGCGCCCATTGATAATGGGGCATAAAAAATCAGATCCAGTTCATCTACCAGGTATGAAAAGAAACGGGCTGCATGAGGTTTGTGTTCAATTTTTTCTTGTAATAATTCCTGGAAAAAAACAACCTGATTCGGGGCGTCGGGGCTGCGTTGCGCCATTTGATCTCTCCTCGTTTTTGACGATTCCAACGAAGAGCGCCTGAAAAATGTTGGTATTATGAAGCAGAATAGGCTATAATACGGATTAGGCACTCTTCGGTGGTATGTTTATCCAAGAACATTATACCATGAAAAGAGTGCTTTTTATATGTCTAAAACCTAATTACTCCTGTCTTGGCGGGAGATCAAGCCGTTTCATTGAAAATCTGATGTTCCACTCGCTAATTTACATATTTTTACATAAAACCCGTTATACTTCTGTCTAAGGCTCCTAGTGCAGGCGTTGCGACAGGACGTCGCGTTCTTAGCCTGCCCGGGCGCTTGCGCCTTTGTTCTTGGGCCACCATTATCCAATAGACGTCATAGCCGGAAGTATCGTTGGAATGGGTTCGACTTATCTTTGTCTAGCAGTATATAATAGAATATTACATGACATATATCGGCGTCCTTCTACCATACATACGGATAACCAACTTAGGAGTGAACAAATTGAACAAAAATGATATCGCCCAATTCAGAAAACAATTCAAAGTAAATAATGATTTATTGAAAATCAATGAAATCTTTCATGTATATATCATGAAAGAATCGAGTGAGATTTATCATCAGGAAAGTTTACCATTTGATTTGTTGGAAGATGAACAAAAAGAGCTGTTTTTGGACAACTTTAAGAAAGTACTGACAGGCCAGTTGGACCAAAAACTATTTGAATTAAAGTTCCAACGTGATGTGGAAAATAACAGTCAGCTCATTCTTCACCAGGGTATGCTAACGAATGATACGGAAGAATGGAAGAATCATATGCTACAGTTAGTAGAGAAAATGCTGAAAGACAAGCAATATGAAATGGATGTTGTCGTAACGTTTATTAGAGGGGAATATATGAAGCCGATGAAACGAAATGAAGAGGCGGAAGAAAGTGAACGCGATACGGTTTATTCTCATCCCTTTATTTTATGTAGTATGAATAAAACACAGGATCCGAAAAAGGAATTGCTGTTTGACTATGTTGAAAAGGCGTTTAAGTATAATATCGTCGTAGATCCTATTATCAACTTGAAAGCTCCCATATCAGGATTTTTATTCCCGAGTATCACGGATCATGCTGCTGATGTGAATCACGTACTTTATTCATCAGGGAAAGCGAATGAACCGGATTATCATTTCATAGAAGAAGTCTTGAATGCGGAAGAAATCGTGACTGCCGAGGAAGATAAGCTTGTTTTTGAGGAAGTTGTCAAAAAGGTAGCGGGTGACCAAATCAATACGTCGACACTCTCGAATGTCTACGAAGAAATTCATCGTGTTGTGGAAGAGAATGAGGAAGAAGATACGCCGAAATTAGACTACAAGGATGTAGAAAATGTGTTAAAAATGAGTGGCGTAAAGGATGTCAATACGGAAAAGGTAGAGACGGCGTTCAAGACAGTGATTGATGATGAAAATTACGAGTTAAAAGCAAATAATGTTGTCCCGAAGTATTCTTCCAAGTCAATCAAAATAAAGACAAAAGTAGCGGATATTTCTATTGGCCCACAAGACTTGAGATATGTACGCCAAGTCGAATTGAATGGGAAACGTTGCTTAATGATAGAAGTAGAAGAAAATGCAGTGATTGAAGGTTTTGAAATGATTCCAGAAGCTTTATTCAGAAAAGCTGATGAGGATGAAGAAGAAGGAGAAACTGATCATAAATAGCCTAAAGACATAACTTACGGTTGATCCCCACCTTTTTTTAGGTGGGGATATCTCAAATAATAGGAAGAAACAGAGGAAGCTAAACATCCGCCCGTGTTTAAGAACGATTCCGACGGTGCCTTTCTTTACCGCCTTTCATGGCATTTAATTCTTCTTTATTTTTATTCTTTTTCTTTTTGCCTTTATCTGTACTCATTAAAAAACCTCCTTTCTCCATAGTTTGAACGGAACTCCCAAAAAAATGTACTGCTTGCGGGTCTTTACCGGAAGAGTAGCTGAATAATATTTGCGGCTGAACGTCAAAATAGTCGAATGATTTCACGTTAAATTCTGTGTGTTTATGCTATAATGAAATTTCCGTAAGTTTTAATGGAAAGAAGGATGATTGAATGGTTCACGTATTTCGTTGGTGTATCTACTTGCTTGGATTGCTGCTTTTTAGCATGGGCATTACTATCGCCGTGAATATGCAGTATTTAGGCATTCACCCGTGGGATGTGCTGAATGTGGCGCTGTTTGACATTGGAGGTCTGACAATCGGGTCTTGGCAAATTATGATTTCGTTTGTGCTAATTGTGATTTCATGGATCCTCGACAAATCCTATATTAGAATCGGTACTTTTTTGAATGCCGTTTTGATTGGGGTGTTTGTCGATTTATACATGTGGCTGGATTTCCTGCCAAAGGCGACACATAACTGGACGGATATTATTGCAATCATTGTCGGGATTTTGATCATGGGAATAGGCGGTGGCGTCTATAATTCAGCAGGAGTCGGATCAGGCCCGCGTGATGGATTTATGCTCTCTATTTCTGATAAGACAGGAGCATCCATCGGGAAAGTGCGTATCATTACGGAGAGCGCCGTATTAGTAATTGGACTTCTGTTGGGTGGTCCTGTATTTATTTTCACATTTATTTTTACATTTATTCAAAGTCCGATATTTCAGTTTAGCTATCATCAGATGTCGCGAGTGGTTGATGCATTTTCATTGGCGCGGATGAATAAACAATATACTAAGTCCAACAGCATCGGGTAGTGCACTCAGGGGAGCCTACCCGTGTATGATGAACAGGAAATGTGCTATACTGGATGAAAAATCGGGGGATGCCAAATGAGTAACATGCAAACCATCTTATATAACCGCCGGAAGAAGCCAATCGCTATGGAACCGTCCAGAATTGCTTTGTACAGGCAGTGTGAAGTGGTGGAAGCAATCAGTGAAAACAATGACATGTACTATCTGTTTTTTTATCATTATCGTTTCCTGACTGCCGCGAAAGCATCAAAGTTAAAACGTGGATCATTTATTGCCTCTACTTTTCAGCATGGAATGGTTTTTGACGCCCCGCACCCGTTTATCGAATATTTGATTACCTCTAATCAGCCACTGCATATAAAAGGTTTCGATACATTAATAAAAGATCTTGATAAACGTTATTCTCCTCTCGAAAAAGCATTCATTCTTACATTCTTTGAGTCGTTCCTGTCTAAAAAACGCCTGTTTGAAGAGATCAAGTCGACATTTTACGCTTACCGCCGGAAAGGGCAGAACTTTTATGGCTATCAAATTATTCGAATACTCATGGATTTTGCTCCCGGACACAGTTTTGTTAGACAAATGTCAGGGGATAGTATCTTCCGTCAATATCAGGACAGCTATAGTCGTTGTGACGAAGCTATATTGTCCGCTGATCCGATATTTTTTGAGAAAATCGCGTTTGCCAACATGGATAGCCATACTTGGTTTCAAAAACTTATTACCCATCTGGAGCAATCATCTCGTTGGCTTGATTTGCTTGCAATTTATTTCTTTCGTCTTGTCAACCATCCTTCCATACATGTTTATGAACCATTCAAAGAAATTGCTGAATCCCACTTGAATGCACATCAGGTCATGCAGTTACAGGAACAACTGCATCAACAATCACCACCGTTTGCACAATTAGAAAGGGATTTGTTAGTTCAATATGCAGAAGTGAATCATGTAAAACAAGTGTTGATGATGCTTGAGAGCCTAGATATTGAACTACATGATGTACAGAAAGAAACGATTAGGGGAATGCTTCTCCAGCTGGATCCTCAAAGTCATTCATTGTCTCCGGAACTGTTTCCTGCGCTGACTCGGGCTGTGACAGTGTTTTGTCCGGAGCAGGCACATGAATTGCTGCACACGTATATCGCGGCACTGCTGGCGGACTATGAGCCAGGATATATCAAGTCAATACTCGAGCCGTTCAGTGAACATCGAGCTATTCATCCACTTTATTTGAAAATGGACAGGATGAGTCAATTTTCTAATGACCTAGAACACATGCAGGCGCTAGGGGAGCTATATGAAGAATTTGGACGTTCCCATGAGGCGATAGCGTGTTTTAGCTGGGAGATGGAACTGAAACCGCATGATCCGGCGCCTGTGAAAAGATTATCCAAAATATATAAAGATGCGGGTAATGTACAGGAAGCAGAAGCATACCGGCAGCTGTTAAAAACCATGCAGAAACAAGCCTGATGCTTAAGTAGAGACGGGTGATTTGGCTGTTTTACACAAGAATAGTTGTAAAATACTATATAACATGATAATTTTTTATGAGAGGATATGCTTCATATGCGTGTATATTTATGACTTGTTACCTGTGGAAGGTGCTAGGTATAACAAGTTAAAAAAATGAAACTGGAGGTAGAGACGTGAGAATTATTGTAGCTGGGGGAGACGGTTTTTGCGGATGGCCTACTGCTTTGTACTTGTCTAAGCGGGGCCATGATGTTGCAATTATTGATAATATGATTAGAAGAGAAATGGATAATGAACTGCATTCCAATTCACTTACACCGATCGCTTCACTTGATGAGCGTACGGCGAAGTGGGAGGAACTGACTGGTAAGGAAATTCGTACTTATAATGGTGACTTGAACCATTATGACTTTTTGCGCCAGGTTATGAAAACGGAACAACCTGATGCGTTTGTGCATTTTGCTGAACAGCGCTCGGCACCGTATTCAATGATTGATAGGGAACATGCAGTGTTCACGCAGACGAACAATGTTGCTGGAAACCTAAATGTCCTATATGGCATCAAGGAAATAGTACCGGATTGCCACTTAATTAAGCTTGGTACAATGGGTGAATATGGAACGCCGAATATTCCAATTGAAGAAGGGTATATTGAGATTGAGCACAAAGGTAGAAAAGATGTGTTGCCATACCCGAAACAGCCTGGCTCTTTTTACCATTTGTCCAAAGTGCATGACAGTCACAATATTACCTTTGCCTGCAAAATCTGGGGCATTAGAGCGACTGATTTAAATCAGGGTGTTGTGTACGGTCTTGATACTGATGAAACGAAAATGGATCCTGTGCTTGCTAATCGTTTGGATTATGACGGGGTCTTCGGTACAGCCTTAAATCGATTCATCATTCAGTCTGCTATCGGCCATGATTTGACGGTTTATGGAAAGGGTGGACAGACACGCGGCTTTTTAAATATACAGGATACGGTTCGCTGTATCGAAATTGCTGCAGAAAACCCAGCTGACAAAGGGGAATTCCGGGTGTTTAACCAATTCACAGAAGAATTCTCTGTCGGTGAATTAGCGGAAAAGGTTAAAAAAGTTGCACTTGAGGAAGAACTTGAAACGGATATAGCACATCTTGACAATCCAAGAGTCGAACTTGAGGAGCATTTCTTCAAGGCGGAGAACACCAAGCTTCGTGATCTTGGACTTGAGCCACATCTGTTGGATGATGCAGTTATTCGGGAAATTCTGCATACGGTTATGCAACATAAGGACCGGGTAATTAAAGAAAATGTCATGCCGCAAGTATCATGGACATAAGTATGGCACAGATGTCAGGTTGGCGCGGGTTTGATATCTTGAGCCTGACGTGCAATGAACGAAGCAGAATCACAAGATAAATGTTGGATAAGTTTTACTGGTGAGGAAGTGTCATAATTGAAAATTGCCATTATAACAGAGACGTTTGTGCCTTCCACAGATGGTGTTGTTACACGTTTGAAGGCATGTATCCGCTATTTTCAGAAAGAGGGGCATGATGTTCAAGTCATCGCACCGGACCTTGGCGTTTATGAATTTGAAGGAGTGGATATAAAGGGTGTTCCGGCCAGAACGCTGCTTCTCTACCGTTCCAAAAAGTTTGCGCTGCCGACCAGAAAAGTGAAGAAACTTCTTGAAGAATACAATCCGGATGTCGTCCATGTCGTGAACCCCGCGCTCGTAGGCATGGCTGGTGTTTATTATGCAAAAAAACTTGGGTATCCAATGCTTGCTTCGTTTCATACCCAAGTTCCAAAGTATGCGGATTATTATAACGTACCGATGTTTAAAGGATTTCTGTGGTGGTATTTCCGGAAACTCCACAATCAGGCGGAACTAAATTTGTGCACATCCGAAGCTGTGAAGGAAGAACTGCTTGAACAGAACTTTCACAATGTGCACGTTTGGAAACGTGGGGTAGATACGGGGTTATTCCACCCGGACAAATACGATAAAGATATGCGGAACAGACTCTCGAATGGACAGCCTGATAAAAAACTGCTGCTGTTTGTCGGCAGACTTGCCCCGGAAAAAGAGATTGAAAAAATTAAAACTGTATTGGATTCGTCTGATGAATTTGCGCTGGCGATTGCCGGAGATGGACCACACCGCCAGCCCCTTGAAAGACACTTCCAAGGAACAAATACAGTTTTTACCGGATTCTTGCACGGGGAAGAACTTGCAAAAGCCTATGCGTCTGCCGATGTCTTTGTTTTTCCGTCCACATCGGAAACACTTGGACTTGTCATCACAGAAGCGATGGCGTCGGGGCTCCCACTTGTTGCCGCCAAAAGTGGTCCAACTTGTGAGCAGATTGAGGATAACCGGACCGGCCTTCTTTATGACAAAGATAAGCAGGGTGACTTCACGAGTACGGTTCTACGTTTCGCTGATGAAACATTGCGTAAACGGCTGGCCAAAAATGCCCGACATGATATTGCGGAAATGGGCTGGGAGGAACAGTCGAAACAAGTGCTTGATTACTACAAGGCAATTGCCGGAATCGAAGGCAAAACTTTGGGGCAAAATAATGTTAATCACTCCAGCCTGTAAAGAGCGGGAATTGGAACAACGATCAAGACAAGCTAGTGCATGTTAACAGGAAACTTATATTTTATCATAAAATATCCGGCATTAGGAAAACTACTGACCACTAGGGCAAGCCGGCGAAACCGCTGTACACTGCCGGTCCTAATGCAAGGACTCCAGGGCGAAGCGGCAATAGTCGGCCTTTGACATGACAGGCATACAAAGAGGAATTTTCATGGCACAAAACAAATCAAAAAGAGGTCCCATGCAATTTCTGCAATTTGGTGTGATTGGTTTTGTTAACGCTGGAATTGATATTGGGACATTGAATCTTTTGTTAATTTTATTTCATACGGATAATAAAGGTTTGCTTTTGTTATATAATACGATTGCTTATACACTGGCTGTCGCTAATAGTTATTACTGGAACGCTAGTATTACTTTTAAGCGGTCGGCAAAAGGGAGTAATCGCCAGCGTATCCTGTTCATTGTACAGGGGCTGATAAGTCTTGGTGTAAATAATCTTGTCTTTCTTGGCATCAATGAATTAGTGCAGTATATCGGAATCAATAATTGGCTAGGTTATAATATTGCCAAAGGAATGGCCATGTTTCTCTCGTTTTTGGCAAGTTTTTTTATGGTGAAATATTTTGTATTCAGGGATTTCGGAAAACGATATATCAATGAAAAAAACTGAGCTGTATTTAGCTCAGTTTTTTTGTAAGATCAGATGGTATAAATTTTAGAAGGTCTTGTAAAAAGCCTTGGCACTCGTTATATGGGGAAAAGGAATGTCAATTTTCACTAATGATTTGGTAAAAATTGAAAATATAATTCAAAAGTACTAGAAAAATTTTTAAAAGCATATATAATTAAAGTTATGATGTTTTTTATTCAGAAAAATCATTTTAGATTATCGGCATGATTTGGTTAGGGGAGGTGGGAGGTTTGTCTGCAGACGGTTTCTTCAGAAATGTGTTAATGAACGGAATCAATGAAATGATTTTTATTATACGGGTTGGTAAAAATGGTGGTTTTTATTATGACTTCCTCAATCATGCCGCCAAGAAGCGGACGATGCTGACTGAGGACACTATCGGGCAGTCCATCCAAGATGTTAACCCCAAAGAAACTGCTGATTTTTTGACGGAAAAGTACAGGCGTGTGATTGAAACTAGGGATTTGGTGAATTATGAAGACAGTTATACGTCGCTGTCAGGAATCAAATACTTCGAAACAACATTAAGTCCACATTATGAAAGTAACGCAGCTATTACTCACATCATTGCACTTGTAAAGGATATAACAAAACAGAAGCAAAATGAGCTAGAGATACACAAGTCGGAAATGGAATTAAAGCGGAATAAGCTGGGATATCAATTAAAAAATAAACCAAGCGAAGATCATTTCCGAATTATTGCGGAGAATTCTAATGATTTAATCACCATGGTTAATAGCCGTGAGACAATTGATTATGTCTCTCCATCCTATCATGACGTATTAGGTTACGATTTCAACGAATATACGGGCAAACACTTTTTACATCATGTGCATTCCGATGACGAGGAGCGGGTGCATAACAGTTTTTTGCATGCAGTAAGGACACAAACGACGTGGAAAGAACAGTTTAGGCAAAAACATGGAAACGGCCACTATATTTGGTGTGAGTTACGTGGCTCACCGGTCTATGATGAGTATGGTGAATTTAAGCATATGGTCGTTCTGTCCCGGAATATTACGCTGCGTAAGGATTACGAAACACAGCTGCGATATATGGCTTATCATGATCCGCTTACAGGATTACCAAATCGCCGTTATTTTATTAAACACTTTACGGATTACTTAAAGTCAATTAAAAATACAGAAAAACGGCTGTCTATTATTATGATGGATCTTGACCAATTCAAAATGATTAATGACCGCATGGGGCATGATATTGGTGACAAAGTTATTCAGGAGTTTGGCAACCGTATTAGCCGGATTATCCGAAAAGAGGATATTCTGGCCAGACTTGGCGGGGATGAATTCATTCTAATGCTTCCGGATATTGTATCGACCGAAGATGCACAGAAGGCGGGAGAACGGATTATCCGAACATTAGATGGTGTGTGGCGTGTCGACGACTATGAGTTTCAGACAACGACCAGCTTAGGCATTGTCATTTCTTCTGCGGGTTCGGCTGAATCTGCTCGTGTCATCCTGAATTGTGCTGATGAACAACTGTATAAGGCAAAACAGGCCGGGAAGAACAATTATAAGCTTTGTAATTTTGATTATTTAAATGCACAGTAGTCCAGATTTGAGGGCAATCAAGAACCGTTTTAAAAGGCGTTGTCTGTTCTGTTTCTCATGTATAGAATCCCATGATAAAAGAATCCTACCTAATAACGGCATTATCTTTCAGGAGGAAAAAGTATGGGATTTGTAGAACGTATAAAAAAAGGAAATACATCCTCTGGTACTGCTGCAATCGGTAATACTTTCCTTGCCGCTATTAAGGGAGTGGCAGCTTTTTTTAGCGGTAGCGGTTCGATGTTTGCTACGACCATGCATTCTTTGGCAGATGCTGTTAATCAGGGATTTGTATTTTTTGGAAGCGTTCTTGCTGAAACACCGCCATCCAAACGTTTCCCAACAGGATTTGGCAGAGTTATTAATATATTCTGTATGGTTGCAGTAGTCGTTGTAACGATTATGGCTTATGAAACAATTAAAGAAGGATGGCATTTGCTCCGTAACCCATCGGAATCAGGGAATATCTGGCTGAATATTGGTGTTTTAACAGCCTCCTTTTTGATCGATGGTTATGTATTAGTAAAAGCAATAAAGGAAATTACAAAAGAAACAGAGAAGCGTCACGATGGATGGATATTGACACGAGCATTTAAAAGTGCACAGAAGGCAGCTCCTGCTACTCGTCTTGTGTTTTATGAGGATCTTGTCGCGACATCCGGTGCAGTATTTGCTTTGTTCGGGGTATTGCTTGCACAGGTTTTCGGTATTCTTAGAGCGGATGGAATTTTCACGATGCTAATTGGTGTATTGATGCTGCTCGTCGCTTTCCGTGTCGGATATGATAATATGGTTGGTCTAATTGGGGTTTCGGCTCCGGCTGAGGTTGAACAGAAGATCTCGGATATGATTATGGAAGATGAGCAAGTGGTTGACATCTATAAAATTCGCGTTGTACAGGAAGGACGCAGCTATCATGTCGAGGGAACGGTAGAACTTGAGAAAGGGCTGTCGCTCGCTGAGCGGATGATGTAAAGTTTCGCCTTAGTGAAAATTTAAAGCAATTGGATGAAGTAGCTGATGTTGTGCTGGGAATTATTGAAGACGATGATCAGCAGAAGATAAAGCAGGATTAACTCTGATTAGGGCCTACCGCATGTGAAAGAAGAGAATCAGTATTAGGCTGATTCTCTTTCCTGTATTTAATGGATGTATAAATATAATAGTCGATTGTTTCCATTTCAGCTGGCTGTGATGTGTCGCGATCCACATCATAATTAAACATAACCATTTTCAGAAAAAACCATCCGAAAATTAGTGCGGCAAGTGTAAGTGCAATAACAAGCAGAATAAGTTTTTTGCCGCTCAAAGTAAATCCCCCCTCATTTATACCAATTCAAGCATCATTCACTCTCATCCCTGTGTTAAGATTAGCAAACGGCTGTTATTCTGTAAACGATGGACACCGATTGCCCGTGATTACTAGTTAATAGCGCCAGCCACATCAAAGTCACTAAGGTTAATTTCCACTTCCTCTTCCAGTGCAAGGTTAGCCAGTTGCTGACCAACAAAAGGTCCAGTTGTCAATCCTGATGAGCCAAGGCCGTTGGCAACCAGAAGTCCATCAACACCTGAAACGGGACCGATGACTGGTAAAAAGCCTGGCGTATGCGGACGAAATCCGACACGTGCTTCCAAAATGGTACTATCAGCCAATCCGGGTGCAATTTCCAGTGCTTTTGATAGAATCTCATTTATTCCACCAGCAGTAATGCGACTATCAAAGCCAGCATCATCTTCATGTGTTGCACCGACAAGAATCCGGTCGTCCCATGTCAGCATGAATTGGTCATTTGGCGGCATCACAACAGGCCAATCAGATGTATCCGTATTTGGTGTTTTTAAATGCAAGATTTGTGCTTTTAAGGGTGTGACATTAAACTGGATATGGAGGGGTTTTAAAAGTTCGTCCATCCAGACCCCACACGCGGCAATCACTTGATCACATTCTATGGTCTGATCATTTATTGAAACGCCGGTGATTGTTGTACCGTCATGTAGTAATTCGGCATTACCATTGATGACTGTTGCGCCATGTTTTTGTGCACCGCGAATAAGGGAGTTCCGGATACCTCGTCCATTGACCCGGGCCCCACCGCTAATATGAACTGCTCCATAGCCATCATCAAGATGCGGAAACATTGCTTTTGTTTCATTTGGGTCTAGCAGGGTGACATCCCCGATTTCTGGAGCATCTTCACGGCGTTTTAAGGCACGTTCTTTCATGGCGTTGAGTTTTTTCTGATCGTTATGGATACTGATGGCGCCGGTCTGTGCATAGCCTGTTTCGGTTTCACCATCTTCAGCAAGTTCTTCAATTAATGACCGATACATGCGTGCGCCGCCTTTAGCAAGCTGATACCAAGCTTTATTCCGGCGCTGAGACAGCCATGGACAGATGATGCCTGCTGCAGCATCGGTAGCCTGGCCTGTATGGTGCCGGTCAATAATAGTGACATCAGCACCTGCTTTGGCCAGTTTGTACGCGGCCGATGCACCAAGTATACCTGAACCGATAACAATATATTTCTTCATGGAAAAATCCTTTCTGTTTATCCTGCATGAACGAGCAGGATGATCGCATTAGAGAGGGATAAAGCCCCTTACTGATGGAACATTTATTTTATCTGTTTCAACTATAAGAAAAAATAAGTAGAAAATAAAGGGATAACTTGTTATATAATCAAATTAACCATAGGAAAGGGGACGAACATGCAATGAAAGAAAATATAATCGCAAAAATTTTATTTGTTCTTGGATCCGCGCAAATTGTGGCAGGCGTGATTATCGGTTTGTTGCTAGCATTGAGTCCAGGAACAAATTGGTCGATTCTTTTAACTTGTGCATTGGGCGGTTTTGTAATTGGCATGTTTTTTATCGGATTTGCAGAAAATATCCGTCTCCTCCAAAACATTCATGATATATTAACCCCCAAAGCAGCAAACAAGTCACAAGCAAATCCTCGGAAAATGAGTGATACTACAGCTCAATGGGAATTGGAGGAGAGCGAAAAGGAAAAAATACGTGACCATTACCAGGATGAATCCATTGTGGAAATAGTTCCTTCCCCAAAAGAAAATTATTGTTTGGTTAGGTTCAGAAGCGGACATGAATATTATGTACGTGTTGTTTATGTCGGCGGTTTTGGGGTGCAGGAAACAGGGGAAGGATTGATTAGGCAGTCTATTATCAAGTGGTACAATGAAAGCTACTGAAGCTAGCTTTATATAAAAGCACAAAAACCAGTACACCTTATGTATCATATTATATGGAATAAACAGAAATTGCGATACGCTTGAGAACAGGGCACTAACTATCCATTTTAAGCATATATAGGAATTGGCAGAATGATACCAGATCCGAAACTTTACCTTGTGGTTCATGACCTTGATATTGCATTAAATGAATGATAATGTTTATGATAAGTTATAATGTGTAACGAAATGTTGAAAACCAACAAAATATTGTTCAATCGACATATTTTTATGATAATCTATGGTATGGACAGCAGAAAACTGTACTAAAGGAGAATGGATATGGATAAAACATTGATTTTCGGACACAAAAGCCCTGACACCGATAGCATTTGTTCTGCGTTGGTCTATGCAGATTTGAAAAAAGAGCTTGGTGTGAATGCACATCCCGCAAGACTTGGTGAAGTTAATAAAGAAACACAATTTGCGCTTGATTATTTTGGTGTAGAAGTACCACCACTTATTAAAAAAGTGGACGATGATGTCAAGAATGTCATTTTAGTCGATCATAATGAATTCCAGCAGAGTGTCGATAATATTCAGGATGTGCGTATTTCTGAAGTAATCGACCACCATCGTGTTTCCAACTTTGAAACGAAAGAGCCACTCTATTTCCGATCGGAGCCAGTGGGATGCACGGCAACCATTTTAAATAAAATGCACAAAGAAAGCGGCGTTATCGTTTCTAAAAAAAATGCCGGTCTGCTGCTGTCGGCAATCATCTCGGATTCGTTGCTGCTTAAGTCACCAACGTGTACGCAGGTGGATATTGATGCAGCACATGAACTGGCGGAGATTGCCGGTGTGGACCTGGAGACGTACGGACTTGAAATGTTAAAGGCTGGTGCAGACTTAAGCGATAAATCTGCACACGATTTAATTACAATGGACGCAAAAGAATTTACAATGGGTGATGCAAAAGTACAAATCGCACAAGTTAATGCTGTTGACACCAACCAGATCTACGCATCCCAAGCGGCAATAGAGAAGGAAATGGAACAGTTCATCAGCGATAAAAATCTTGATTTGTTCCTGTTTGTCGCCACCGATATTTTAAATAATGACTCAGATGCGCTTGCATTAGGAAGTGCAAAAGACAATGTCGAAAAAGCCTTTGATGTAACGCTCGATGATAACAACCGTGCTTTATTAAAAGGTGTTGTCTCCCGTAAAAAACAAATCGTTACCAAGCTAACTGAAACATTTCTGAGTAAAACATTCACAAAGTAATAGGAGTGCGAAAAGCCCTGCACAGGATTATGTGCGGGGCTTTTTTGCATGGGTGAAAGGCTACAGTTGGAAGACTTCCTCATCAACAGTGAAGGATTCCAGTGCCTCGTCATCAATATCATAGCCAATTCCTGGTTTATCAGGGACGGTAATGACACCATTAACAACAGTGACTTCGGGTTTAATAATATCCTTTTTCCAGTAGAGGGAGGATCCAGCTGTGTCACCAGGCAGAACAAATTGCGGCAATGTGGTCAAGGCAATATTATGTGCACGACCAACGCCGGCTTCGAGCATACCGCCGCACCAAACATCGACACCATGTTGCCTGCACAAATCGTGAATCCGTTTTGCTTCGGTCAGACCGCCGACCCTACCGATTTTAATGTTGATAATTTTACAGCTGCCAAGTTCAATAGCCTTTCTAGTATCCTCTAATGAATGAATGCTTTCATCAAGGCAGATAGGTGTCCGCATTTCAGCCTGTAATTTCGCATGATCAGCGATGTCATCATGTGCCAGTGGCTGTTCAATCATCATTAAATCCAATTCATCCAGCTTTTTCAGTTGTTCCAAGTCTTCTAGTGTATACGCGGAATTGGCATCAGCCATAATTGGTGTGTCAGGGAAGTGTTTTCTGACTTCGCGAAGCACGTCGTAATCCCATCCAGGCTTTATTTTCACTTTAATCCGCTTATACCCTTCATGAACATGGCGGCTGATTGTCTCGATTAGGTCTTCCACACTTGGCTTGATCCCGATGCTGATACCAACGTCAATTTCTTTTTTGGTTCCGCCAAGTGCTTCCGCTAGCGGAATATTGTTCTGCTTGGCATACAGGTCCCATACAGCACCTTCCAAGGCAGCTTTAGCCATATGATTGCGTTTGATCGGTTTAAAGGCTTCCAGGACATCATCCGGGTGCGTGATGTCATTTTCCTTTAGCAGGTTAATTAAAAAATCTTTCATGATGTGATAGTTCGTTGTAACGGTCTCTTCACTATACCACGGGCTTGTGAAGGCGACCGATTCCCCGAAGCCGCGGCGTCCTTCATCATCCGAGATTTCTGTGATAAAAAATTCTTTTTCCTGAAGCGTGCCGAAGCTGGTTGTGAATGGGTTGTTCAGCATCATTCTCAAGTGTCTCAGTTTTATTTGTTTCATTGGTATTGTCATATTATAGCCTCCCGATTAATCGTTTTACTGTCTGGAAAAATAGTAATAGCTGGTCTCCTGTGTTTGGTCGCGCAAGAGGTCATTTGCTGTATAGCCTGCATCAAACAGGGCTTGGAACACGTCACCGGTTACTTTACGCCATTTTTTAGCAAGCGTCATATTTTCCTCTTTCATGGCTTGAAAGTTTTCCGGAATGGGGACGAACCAACCGGGCTGCTTAGTATCAAAAATGGACAGATTAGAAACCGGCTCACCATTTGCACTGAGGTAGACCAGCAGTCGATTCGTATCCAGACTGACGGCGGGAGTAGGTGTCTTTTCGGTAAGGTCCCATTCAATTTGAAAACGATCAGTCAAGAGGCCCTTGTTCAGTTTGTCCGTCATCGCCCCGTAATAATTTGGCTTGTAATAGGCCCCGGTTGCACCAAGTTGATGTAAATTCAAGTAGGCATTCCTGCTTTCAAGCGGATCATACGTCCAGGTGATTAGCGGATAGCCTTTATTCCTTGCGATGTCAAACTGCTTTAGCTTCATCTTTTTACCCAGTCCTTGTTGTCGATAGCCAGGCACAAATCCCATCATATGGGAGCAAAGATATGGCTTGATTCCATCAAAACCGGCAAAGCTGTACAGAAAGCCAATCATTTTTTCCCCGTCAAAGGCCCCCAGGATAATACCACCGTTATTCAAAGCGGTGTAGGTCTGATGAACCGGGTTAGGGGAGATGTCCCATACGGCTTGTTCCACTTGCTGCATTTGGTATAATTCATCCATTGTCGTCAGCTGCTTGATGGTGATGGTATCTGTCATTGGCTGCTGTCTCCTTTCATTGTGCGTAAGTTTTACCTGTTTTGGTCAAGGCGGTTGCTAACACCTGAACAGCTTGCGGAATAATTTCACGCTTGAATGTCATGTCTGGGTGGTGCAAGCCAGGTGTTAAGTCACATCCGATTGCCAGCATCGTTGCTTTTAAGTGCGGCCTTTTAATCGTATAAAAATGAAAATCGTCGCCGCCGGTTGTCGTGATGGCGTTTTTTAGTTTGTTTTCACCGGCACTTGTTGTTATGGCATCTGTCATCACTTGGATTGCTTCGTCATTAGTGACAGCGGCGGCAATGTTTGCACCTGTTTCCAGATCGATGGATACGTGATGGTAGTCAGCAAGCATGTTGGCAATGAGTTCTATTTTTTCAGTGAGCTGCCGCATTGCATCGTTCGTCTGCGCACGCAAATCAAGCGAGAACGTAGCACTTCCGGGTATAATATTGGTACTCCCACCGTCAGCCTGAAAAGCCGTCATTTTCGCGGAATGCGGAACCATCGGGTTAATATGAATATTATTTAAGTGCTGTACGAATTCTGCGCCGATTTCGATGGCATTTGCATTCAAATGTGGTCGGGCACCATGGGCATCATCACCACGAATCGTTCCTTTCAAAAACCTGGCAGCCCCATGCCGAATTGCCGGTGCGAATTGCTCATGACCGAGTTCCTCAACAGGGCGCAAGTGCATTCCGTACAAGAAGTCGACATCATCCACGATGCCTTTTTCGACAAACGCCAAAGCACCGGTTCCTTTTTCTTCTGCCGGCTGAAAAATGAACCGAAACGTCCCCTGATCCGGATACCCGTTTTCAAGCAGGGTCAGCAGTGTACCAATCACAATTGTCATATGGGCGTCATGACCACACGAATGGTTAGCCTGGAATTTACCATTGACCTCTTGCCATAACGCGTCAATATCGGCACGCAGCCCAATCACCGGTTTCCCGTGTCCAATCTCGATGACAAGGCCCGGTGAGTCGTCGAATGTTGTGATGTGGCAATCATATGGTTCAAATAGTTGTTTGATATATGCTGTTGTGTCATGTTCTTCCCAGCTGATTTCCGGGTGGGTATGCAAGTGGTTGAAAACAGCTTCGAGTGTTTGTTGAAGGTTGTTGGATACCGATTCCATAGCATTACTCCTCTCCTCATGGAATACTACTATGGTATCTGAAAAATCTAAATCAATCCAATTATTTGCTGGAATTTTTGCTAATGAATTGGCTAGGGCGCTTTTGAGACTGGTAATATAGAAGAAAGGCGGTTTTCTGTAATTAGAAAGGAGCGTGGTAACGATGTCTGCTCGAATCATTGATGCGCATATTCATATGGACATGTATCATCCAGACGAGCGTTCACGGATCCTTGATGACATGGAATCAAGCGGTGTGGATGCACTTATTTCCGTATCCAGCCATCTGGACTCCGCACGGGAAAATTTACAGTTGGCATGGCAGGACAGCCGGATCAAATCAGCAATTGGTTATCATCCGGAACAATCGCTTCCATCTGATGAAGTTGTGGGTAATTTGCTGCGTCTTATAGATCGTCACCAGCACGAACTTACTGCTGTCGGGGAAATTGGACTTCCCTATTATCTGCGCCAAGAAGGCAAAGTGACTTCACTGGAGGCGTATACGGACGTTTTAGAAGCGTTTATACAAAAGGCGGTTGAGCTGGATAAGCCGATTGTTCTGCATGCCATCTATGACGATGCGCCAATGGTATGTGACCTATTGGAAAAGCATTCGGCTGCCAAGGCGCATTTCCATTGGTTTAAAGGAGATGGGCGAACGGTTGAACGGCTGCGTGCAAACGACTATTTTAAAGGATAAGAAACTATAAAATATAGCGATATAGCATGTACTTGCAGGGTTAGGCCACGTCCGGCTCCAGCGCCCAGCGACTAGCGAGACTTCCTTCACCTCCGTCCGATAAGTCAACATCGACTCCCTATGGTCGTCGTGTTTCCTTTATCTCCTGCGGCTCAGTCCAGTCCGTACGTCGCTAACCGGGCGCTTGCGCCTTTGTTCTTTTCCCTAACACCGGATATATTATATAAGCAGCGAACGCGAGATTTGGTCTTGACGTACCCGCTGGAAAAGATGATGGTGGAGACGGATGGACCGTGGTCATTTGAAGGGATATTGAAAGGGAAAATGACGCACCCTGTGATGATTCACCATTCCATTCGGGAAATGTCCGACTTAAAGCGGATGTCGGTCGATGACGTTTACCGGCAGATTTATGAAAATACGTGTCGCTTTTACCGATTGTGACTGTTGTTTTGATTTGGGCGGTGTTAGAATGACAGTATATTTACGGAAAGGGAGCGGTGTCTGATGCCTACACAAGTTGCATTGTCTTTTAGTGGGGGGAAGGATAGTTGTCTAGCGCTTTATTATCTGCAGCAGGAGGGCATTGCTGTAAAATGTCTGCTTACAACAGCTTGGAAACATCCGCAGACGACCGTGGCTCACGAGGAGGAGCATTCTCGTATCCATGAACAGGCGGAGCGGCTTGGGATACCGGTGCACTTTATTGAAACGGATTTTAGCACGTATGCGGATGATTTTGTTTTTCATATTGGTGAAATGAAACGTCTTTACGGTATCGATGGAATTGCTTTTGGTGACATTTATTTGGACGGGCACCGGGAATGGGGAGAAACGATTGCCGAGCGTGCCGGTGTTGAGGCCGTCTATCCGCTCTGGGCTGACGCGTCCGAGGTGGCGGCGTTATTGCGGAAAATTGTATCATTAGGTTTCCGTGCCGAAGTGATTAAGGTAGATTCGGAAAAACTCCCACAAAGCTGGGTCGGTCGTGAGCTGGACGAAGCCTTCATTAATGACATTATAACTTATTCCGATGTTTGTCCGATGGGTGAATCCGGTGAATACCATACGTACGTGTATGACGGACCGATTTTCGAAAAAGGACGGGTAGATTAAGACGATAGGAAGTGGAAGACAGGATGAAAGTATTGGCTGTGACGGGGTACAAACCAATGGAATTGAATATTTTTAAACCGGATGATGTGCGGATTACTTATATTAAAGCAGCGATTGAGAAACGGTTGATTGCATTCATCGAAGAAGGGCTGGAGTGGGTCATCATCTCCGGCAAGATGGGGGTTGAGCTATGGGCTGGCGAGATTGTACTGGAATTAAGGGAAGTGTATGGTCTAAAGCTGGCGGTTATCCCGCCATTTGAAAATCAGGACGAGCGCTGGCCCGAGCATGTTCAGCAGGTTTACCAGGAACTAACCGCAACTGCCGACTTTTGCCGTCCCCTCTATAAAGGTGGCTATAGCGGGCCGTATCAGTACCAGGCGAGCAATAAATGGCTGATTGACAAAAGTGACGGCTGTTTGTTGCTGTTGGACGAGGAATTCCCCGGCAGCAACCGATATTTTTACCAAGAAGCACATGCATACGACGGTGATTACCCGTTATTTTTGATCACGCCATCGGACTTGGAAGATACCGTGGAAGAAATGCGGATGGCAGACCCGGAATATTGGGATTGAGTGCGAATTTGGGGGGCGGGGTTCAAAGGGGTTTGGCTGAAGTTGCTATAAAAGACGTTATTGCGGGGGATGCAGGGTTTTATAAACTTTTGTCGAATAGAGTAGTAAAATGAAATAGGGAGGTTGTGTTTTTGTTCATCAAACCAATTGTTATTCCAGCGCATATCCTGCAGGCAGATGCATTAGACCGACGCACTCCGCCTCATCACCCTTTTAAGTATAAAATCAGTCGGCGGGCCGCTAATCTTCTCTCGGGTTATAAAGGCGAAAAATCCCTCAAATATCACCTTGATTTTCTCCCTGAAAAAGAATTCTTCATCCATCACTATATAAGGCTTCCTGATAAGAATGGTCATTTTCAAATGGATTTTCTTCTGCTCTCCCGTTGTTTCTATCTCATTATAGAAGTTAAAAACGTTTATGGTAATATGCACTTTGATGATATGAGCCAAACGTATCGAGAAATGGATGGAAATGTAGAAGTTTTCACCAATCCACTTGAACAAATTAAACTGCAGCATCAACGATTGTTAAGCTGGCTTCGCATTCATGAATTTCCCCCTGTCCCAATCGAAAAGATCGTTGTCTATAGCCGTGATGACACCTACCTACGAAATCTTACTAGCAATCAAGTTGTTTCGGAAATCGTGATGCATCGTGATAGTGTACTCCCTAAAATTAAAGGATTCATGAATAAACATCAGTTTTCGTTAATTACTGAGGATCAATTAATGAAGCTTTCCTGGATGCTGCTTAATGACCATGTACCTGAAGAATCTAGTGGAATGGGGAATTTTTATTATAGTGATTGGATCAAAGGCGTTTATTGTCCCGGATGTGGCGCTGTGCCAATGAAATGGAAAAGTGGAAAGTGGCAGTGTGTCAACTGTAGCTGTGCCTCGAAAACAACGCATCGTCCGGCGTTAGCAGACTATGCTTTATTGGTCGGAAAGTATATTAATAATCGGCAGGCGAGAGATTGGTTGCAACTCGATTCTATTCATACGACGAAACGGCTGATACAGAAAGAATATTTTCAGGAATTCGGCAAAACGAGTGGTAGAAGGTACAAACTGGACATTGAAAAACTGTTAAATGATAAAGTTCACAATGAATTCGCTAAAGTTCACAACTAAAATGATAAAGTTCACAGTAAATCCGCTAAAGTTCACAACTAAAATGATAAAGTTCATAAAATCGACCCCAAAGAAATCACGAAAAAGCAACTTGGCATCACGCCAAGTTGCTACCCGCATTCCAATGATTAGAACCAATGCAGTGGTTCAGGCTTCAGGTTCTGGAAAATATGTTTTGTTTCCTGATACTCTTCCAGGCCGGGTTTACCAAGTTCACGGCCGATACCGGATTGTTTAAACCCGCCCCAAGGTGCATGCGGAAAGTATAGGTTGAACTCGTTTATCCAAACGGTACCCATGCGCATGTTGGCAACACAGCGTTCAGCCTTGGCAATATCATTCGTAAAGACACCGCCGGAAAGCCCGTAAATAGAGTTATTCGCTAATTTAACTGCTTCTTCTTCCGTACTGAATTTTTCTACAGTAATGACCGGTCCGAAGCCTTCGTTTTGTACAACGCTCATGTCTGTCGTACAGTTTGTTAGAATCGTAGGTAGATAGAAAAATCCGCCCTGCAGTTCCGGATCATCAGGACGCTCACCGCCGACAGCGACTGTTGCTCCCTCCTGCTTACCTTTTTCTACGTAGTCAACGACTTTGTCCAAATGTTCTTGTGAAATAAGTGGCCCCATCTGGGTGGATTCATCAAAGCCGCTGCCAAGCCGGATTTTTCCGACCCTGTCAGCCAGTGCCTCCACGAATTCATCATGAATGCTCTCTTCCACGATGAGCCGTGTACCTGCTGAACAGATTTGGCCAGCATGGAAAAATACCGCGTTCATCGCCTGATCAACAGCAGTTTCAAAATCAGCATCGGCAAACACAACATTTGGATTTTTGCCGCCAAGCTCCAGTGCCAGTTTTTTAACATTAGAACTGGCTGCCTGCATGATTTTCTTACCGGTTGCAATGCCGCCTGTAAATGAAATTAAGTCTACATCGTCGCTAACAGAAAGCTCTGCCCCGACGGAATTGCCTGGACCGAGAACAAGGTTGGCCACACCGCTTGGTACACCGGCTTCCTCCATTAATTCGAATACTTTAATGGATGTCAATGGCGTTATTTCGCTCGGCTTCATGATAAGCGTGTTGCCTGCAGCAAGCGCCGGCGCTAATTTCCAGGATGCTTGCAGAAGCGGATAATTCCACGGTGTAATCTGACCGCATACCCCGACTGGCTCCCGAACGACTTTGCTGATAGAATTTGGGATTGGGGAATCAATGATTTCACCACCATCTTTATCAGCCATTTCCGCATAGTAACGGAAGACACCAGCAATATCATCCATATCGCCACGACTTTCTTCCACCGTTTTTCCGGTATCAAGGGACTCCAATTCAGCCAGTTCTTCTCTATCCCGCTCAATAAAATCTGCTATTTTATGGACGATTTTTCCGCGTTCGGTGGCGGGGGTGGCTGACCAGTCCCCTCTGTCAAAAGCCTTTCTTGCAGCAGCAATTGCATCTTTTGTATCAGATTCATCGCCTTCAGTTACTTTTGCAATTATTTCTTGGTTATAAGGGTTAATGATGTCACGGACGGCACCGGCCTTCGATGTTACCCATGCCCCATCTATATATTGCTTTTTCATATTCATCGCCAACCTCCTTGACTGATTAAGACCATTAAATGAATATTTAATATTTTGAATGAACATAACTTATCATGCTTACATTATTTTGTCAAAGGCAGGGGCGGGAGTTTTATATGAGTGAATTTAAGAAAAAATTAGAATCACCGATTGACATCTATAAAAAATACGGTATGATTAAATCTGTAAAGAAATTATTTAACTAATTTAATTAAGTGAAGGCCAGGTGAAGATATGGCAGATTCCAATGATAAGATGGCCAGGAATAAATTGGAAAACGCAAAAGGGCATGTTATCGAGGCCATCGCTGAAACAATGGATGTATACGGTGTGACCCCGGCAGCCGGTAAGTTATACGCGACGATGTACTTTAAGGACCAGATGAATCTTGATCAAATGCGGGAAGAACTTGATATGAGCAAACCGAGCATGAGTACAAGCGTTCGTAAACTACAGGAAATTGAAATGGTCAAAAAGAAATTCCAGCGTGGGTCGCGCAAGCATTCGTATGCAGCAGAAAAAAATTTCTTTCATTCATTTATGTCCTATTTCTGCAAGATGTGGGACCGCGAAGCAAAAATGAATATGGAGGCAATTAAACAAGCAGAATTCGAATTGGACCAAATTATTGAGGATGAGAAAGTATCGGCGGAATTAGTCGACGAAGCACGAGCAGTCTATGAACAGCTAAATCTTTCTAAAACATATTATTGCTGGCTGGAGCGGCTTGTCGCAAGTATTCGGTCAGAAGAGATTTTTGAATTTTTACCTAAAAGTCAGAAAATCAAAAGATAGAATGGAGAGGATGTCACTTTTATGCATTTTATGAAAAGTAAACTTGTTGTACTAGGTTTTGTATTAGTCGTCGTGTTGGCAGCTTGTGGGGGTAATTCAGATTCAAGTGCAGCGGAATCTGAAGATGGATCGTCCGAAAATAAAGGAACGATTGAAATGGCACAAATTAATTGGGCCGAAAATATCGCTGTCTCGAACATGTGGAAAGTTATTCTAGAAGACAAAGGGTATGATGTAGATTTAAAATTGCTTGATATGGGTGTTATCATGCAATCCTTGGCTTCAGGTGATTTGGATGTCAATCTGGAAGTATGGCTCCCGGTCCAGGATAAGGCGTATTTGGAAAAATACAAAGATGAAGTATTTTTCGCGGAGAATGCATGGTATGATAATGCTAAAGTAGGCTTGGTTGTTCCTAGCTATTTAGATATCGATAGTATAGACGAACTGAATGCGAAAAAGGATATGTTTGGTGGAGAAATTACAGGTTTTGATTCCGGTGCCGGTACCATGGTAGTGACCAAAGAGGACGTCATTTCGGAATACAATCTTGATTATGAACTCATGCCAAGTTCGGAGCCGGCAATGATTACGGCCATTGACGATGCCATTTCCAATGAGGAACCAATTGTCTCCCCGCTTTGGAGTCCGCATCGTGTATTTTCCCAGTACGACCTGAAATTCCTCGAAGATCCAAAAAATGTGTATGGTCAGACGGAAAAGATTTACCATGCGACACGCCAAGGATTTGCTGACGACTTTCCAAAAGTGAGTCAGTGGATGAAAAACTGGAAATTGGATGATAAGCAAATCGGTGAGCTTATGACGTATGTAAATGATGCGGAAGAACCAATTGAAGGTGCGCGGAAATGGATTAAGGATAATCAGGATCTTGTGAATGAATGGGTAAAAGAATAGTGTGCATGTTAAAAGGAAGCCTTCTTTCTCGGGCTTCCTTTTTTCGTATTGTCAAGGTACATGCTGTAAGGGGAGGCGAGTGTCTAAATTTTCCTGAGGATACTTACCATAAATAATCGAGCATGTCATCCTGGAATAGGTTTGTGTCAATGGCACACTTGTCGGCTTCGATTCCATATTGCCAGCCATACAGCATGGCGTTTTCCGGTCCTTGCGGTTTATAGTCGGGAGCGTTTGATTTAGAGGTTGGTTCTTGTTGTGGATGGGCGGTCCATACGACAGTGTTTTTCTGTGCTTCTTTCTCCATAGCGTTGTAGGCTTCGAGAATGGCACTACCTTTGTTAAAAACGCCGTATAACCCCGGTTTATATTTCGAATCGGCCAGTGTGTCATACCAGCCTTCCATAAAGGCCGAGTCAACCGGGAAGCTAGGCTCGATATCACCGAAAATGGCTACACCTTTTGGGGCGTTAACATTGTTTGCGTATTCTATTGCTTTTTTGGCTTCCTCAACACCATGGTCATATCCGGTGGCATCTGTGAAATGGTTATAAATGAGAAGGATTTGCATATCTTTGTCATGGAGGAAAGCTACTTCTTCTTTATCTAAGCCGACCGATACGTCTTCCTTATCACCGAGGTAGCGTCCCCAAACAGCGGGAGTGCCATAGTTATCAGCAGTACACTGATATAAACCCTTATCCGAACTGCTAGCGGAATCGACCCCCCAGTAAATTTCCTGCCCATTTTGATCGCCATTTGGTGAATTGGATTGGTCAGAATTGTTCAGGAAAATGACTAGGACGAGCGGAATAATAATCAAAATGCCAAGCCCAATTAAGTCATACAGTTGTGCTCTGTTCATTCTACACCTCCTCTCCGCCTTATTATTAAAGTATGTGATCTGGGAAAAGCATGTGTAGGCCGGTGTGTTTGTCCTTTTTTATTTGAATTTTTATAATGTTTATTTACATATGTTCTGAAATTTGATAAAATAAAATGATGATAATACCGAACAGAAAAAAGGCTTCTCGCCATCATTTCATGGTGAAAAGCCGATTTTTTTCATATAACGTTGGGAAAGGAAGTGGTCATCATGCGGCTAATTCGTGCCGGGATTCATTTTTATCTGGCGGGGATCTTTATTCTAACCTTAGGGATAGCTTTGACAATTCAATCAACGCTTGGTGCTGCGCCGTATGATGCGCTTTTGGTCGGCTTGAACCGAACGTTTGGCTTTACTGTAGGTACATGGGAATATGTTGTGGGATTGACGATGATTCTTGGTAATGCACTGGCCGAGCGGAAGAGACCGGAGTTTTTTGCTTTAATTACCTCATTTGTGACGGGAGCGGGGATTGACACCTGGTTGTTCTTACTTCGCGATATTATTGTGCCGGTTACGTGGGTTGGCGCATGGGCTGCCTTGCTGTCGGGGATTGTATTGATGGCGCTGGGGGTAGCCATTTACCTACAGTCAACAATCGCACCAAATCCCATGGATCGTTCCATGTTGGTTGTGTCGAGGTTGACCGGATGGAACGTTGCCTTCGCAAGAGCATCAATCAGTATCGTTTTAGTCGTGCTGGCATTTCTGTTTGGTGGCGAAATTGGCATCGGCACACTCATTAATGCTACCGTATCAGGGTTAATGATCAATTTCTTTATACCTTATGTAAAAATGTTAAAAAAAAGCGGCTTCCGGAAACGTGGTGAAGGTTTGGCGTCGTCCTGAGATGGTTTCTTTGTATAGAGTTCTCTTTTTCTTCAAAAGCTATACGCGAAACTGTAAAGGAGGAAATGACTCATGGGTGGAAAACCTAAAGGACCAAAACAGCAGAAACAGCCAGACTTGCCGCAAAGTCCGAAACAGCCATATGGCGAACCACTACAAGGCTCACACAAAGTTAAGCAGCGGAATCATTCGCGGCAAAACCAAAAATCAGATCATGATATGTAAAAAAGGCAGCGCTATGCTGTCTTTTTTTCAATTGGTCGGAGCGGCTGAGTTGGGGGCGAAACCGCCAAAGTTGAGAGCGAAAATGCAAATCGGCAATATTTTTCCCCGGCAAATGAAGGAATCCACGGTCATGATGGTGAATATATAAGGGAGTCTATTAAGAAAGGAAGTGCTCCGCTTGTGTTCCGCACTCATAGTAAAACCCCACGATTACCCGCTGGAAGTATTGAAAACAGAAGCATTAAACCGGCGATTGGTTGCACATCATAGTAGAAAGAAGGAAGTTAAGCGAAAGGCAAAAAATCTCCGTGCCGGTTATAACGGTGAAAAATCACTGGACTTCCATTTAGGATTCCTCCAAGATGAATCTTATCGTATCCTCCACCATTTACGTATCCGCGATGCAAATGAATGCTTTCAGATGGACACCACCATCATCTCGCCGCAATTTATATTGATTAATGATGCGAAAAACATATCCGGAACTGTCATATATGATGAATTTGGCCAAGCCATTCGTATATCAAAAGCTGGTGAAGAAGAAAATCTCGGCAATCATATAGAACAGGTAAATTTGCAGCATTTACGTCTTTTGCGCTGGATGAGGAATCACGATTTTCCCGCCATTCCCATTGAAAAATTGGTTACCCACAACAATTCCAACACCATTATAAAAAATATCACCAACAATAAGGCTGTTTCGGATACTATTATCTATAAGGAACAGTTACTTACAAAAATCGAGGAATTCGCGGACAAACACAATGCGCCAGTATTTACCGAGGAACAGCTTCAACATTTAGCTGCCTTACTGATTGACGCGCATACGCCGAAAGAGGTTGATCTGTTAAACAAGTTTGGAATGAAGTGTGAAGAAATTTTACGCGGTGTCTTTTGCCCGGAATGCGGTGCACTGCCGATGAAACGTACAAAAGCGAAATGGATTTGCCGCCAGTGCGGGGAAACATCGAAGGATGCGCATATCCCGGCATTGCAAGACTACTGCTTGTTATTCGGTAACAAAATCAGAAATCGTGAAGCGAGAAAATTTTTGATGGTGGATGATATATATGTTACACAGCGATTATTGAAAAAGGAACAGCTGGAAACAGTGGGAACGACGCGGGATAGACAGTATATTTTACGCTTTTAGATAAAAACGCCAGATACACGGTTGGAAACGCTAGATTCTGATATGAAAACGCCAGATCTTAGTACAAAAACGCCAAATTCCAGCAAGAAAACGCCAAATTTTAGTACTTATCATTCAAAAAGAAAGCGTTATGCTCAGTCACCCCATTAAATTAATGGTATCAGCAAATAATGATAACCCGAAGTTTCTAGCACCTGTCAAAATTTCCCCCAACAAAACAGGGGCATAATTCACCTAAAAACTCTGTTATAATAGACTTAGCACCAATGCTGGAAGGGGATCATAATGGAAACAACATCAATTAAATTGGCCAATTTGGCTAAAACATATAGAAAACATGAAGCCGTTAAGCATATAAATCTCGAGGTTCAAAAAGGCGAGTTGTTCGGGTTTCTTGGGCCGAATGGTGCTGGAAAAACGACAACCATCAAAATGTTGACGGGGCTGCTGGAGCCAACAAGCGGATCTGCTGAAATCAAGGGTGTAGACATTTGGAAGCATCCCATCGATGCAAAAAAGAAAATTGCTTATGTACCTGATCAGCCTAATATTTATCCAAAGCTGACCGGATGGGACTATCTCGAATTTGTTGCGTCTGTCTTTCAAATTCCAAAAAGTGACTTTCAATCCAAAGCGAAAGAGTTACTGCAGGTATTCAGTTTGACGGAACAGGCAAATGACTTGATTGAAAGCTATTCGCACGGAATGAAGCAAAAAATTGCGATTTGCGGTGCGCTTGTTTCTGAACCGGACGTACTGTTTATGGATGAGCCGACAGTTGGACTGGACCCGAAAAGTGCACGCAGTCTGAAAAACCTGCTTCGTGAACTTTGTAATCACGGGATGACGGTTTTTTTATCCACGCATATTTTGGAGATTGCTGAACAGATGTGTGACCGGGTTGGGATTATTTTCGAAGGTGATATTATTGCGCTCGGCACCATGGACGAACTAAGGTCTGGTGGTCACGCTGATCAGAGTCTGGAGGATATTTTCCTGGAATTGACCGGTGGCGAGGATCAGCAGGCAATCATCAGTGAAATTACCGATGATGGTGATGCGACATGATGAAGGCTCTGTTACGCAATCAGTGGAAAATATTTATGAATACGGCTAAGTCACAGCCTGGAAAAAACTATTTCAGCTACCTTGTGTTGTTTGTCGTATTTGCTATTCTGTTATATTGGCTGTCTGAAGGGATTTGGGCGGTTGGTGACGCGATTACAGAGCCGATTTTAGCAGGCATCCTATCCTATGGGTTTTTGCTTGTAATCGGATTTATTATTTTGCTTGGACTGCCACAAGTGTTTAAACATCTGTATTCTGCAACGGATTTGAACTTACTGTTTACAATGCCGATTCCAACAAGATACATTTTCTGGGTGAAATATTTGCAGAGTTTCGCCGGGGTACCATTATTGGTATTTATCCTCGGAATGGTGCCATTAGTCGTTTATGGTATCTTCATCGGTGCTAATTTATTGTTTTACCCGGTCACACTGCTCGTTCTGCTGTCTGTGATTGTGATTGGTTTGTCGATTGCCTATTTGTTTAATTTGCTTTTGGTACAGATTGTTCCGGCAAGTAAAGCAAATGAGTTTATGACCGTGATGAGTGTGCTATCAGGAATATTTGTTTACCTATTGTTCATGCTTCCGGATATGATGAACGACCGTCCGTTAACAGAAACCATTCTCGCTGGGCTGCCGTTGTTTCCGGAATGGCTACCGATCACGTGGGCAAGTGATGCAATTATTGGGGCGGCTGCCGGATCCATCAGCTTTCTCATGCCATTTATCATGATTCTCGTGCTGGCGGTGATTTTCTTCCTCCTGACTTCGACGCTCGTTGAACGAGGTTTCCGAACAGGATGGGTGAAGTTAAGTGAGGGTAGCAGTAAGAAACGGAAGAAAGCGGCAGTGAAAACATCCGGGCCGAAGTTGCATCATCCCGTGATTGCAGTAGGGAAAAAAGAATGGTATGCCATTAAGCGCGACATGCGCGAGTGGCTTGTGTTTATGCCGATTGTCGCATTCCTTGTGTTCGGTACCCTAGGCGCTATGTCTGGTGGGGCGCGGCTCAGTGATATCCAAGGGCCGAACGAGATAACCTGGCCGGTTGGGCAAGCTGTGTTACTGTTTCTATATGCGATGTTTAATGGGCAAATCGCGAGTTCGACGATTGCCAGAGAGGCGAAATCAGTATGGATCTTGCGCGTTCTGCCACTGACCGGCAAAACTATCGCATTCGGGAAATTGTGGATAAGCTGGTTGCTTCCTGTTGTGTTATTAACGGTGATTGAAATTATTATCGGTATTATTCTCGGATGGACACCATGGCAATTAATTATTGGTATCGCCATGAAAGCTGTTATTACGGTTGGCATTAGCGGTATCGGTATGTGGCTCGGTGCCATTGGGGCAAAATATAATCCGTCTAATCCGCAGAACCGGCTGAAATTTGGCATATCCATTCTATTGCTGCTTATCTCTTACGTGTATCTTTTCATAGCGCTACTTCCATACGTTATGCTGATTATACCGGTTGAGGCAACAGACTTAGCACAGGATGCCAGTCAAACCATTGGAGGCTTCTTTGGTATGGTGGCAAATTTTGTTTATACTATTTTGTCCTGGAAAGCAGCCAGCCCGGGGTCGGTTGTCGCTGCCGGGATTGCACTGATGCTTATCATTTCGCTCGGAACGGCTTATCTGTTTACTATGATGAGTGCTCGCAAAATTGATCAAGGAATCGAGATTGAAATGGTGCAAGATACCAAAGCCAAACCTTCACTTGGCAAAAAATCTGGAAGTTTGTATTAAAAAAGAGAGGGAGAAACCTCTCTTTTTCCTGTATCATGGCTCGAATTGCTGCATTAACTGAAATATATGGAGGTGTTTATTATGGGACTGCTTATTAATTTAGTGTTTCTTGCATTACTTATTTACATTGCCTACCTCGTCATAACCGTTGCTGTCCGTCATGGAATTGACAGTTCGGAGGTTGGGAAAATAATTAAGCAAAAGAATGGATATCAAGAGGAAAAGTTTTACCCCAAGGATGATTTGGATAAGGAATATTAAAGGGTATGCAAATTGCGATGAAATAAACAAGTGATCCTTTTACTATTAAGGCTTTGTACAATTGATGGGAGCCGGTATGCATTTTATGGTTCTTACCACTTTATTCTCAAGCTAGCTTCTATTAAATATGGTAGAATAAATAGGTAGAGGAGCTTTATATAAGAAAGCCACTTAAACTTCAGCGAATGCTGAAAAAATAGTGGTGGAAGATGTTAAATATATTTCTGAATTAAAATAAAAATGGCCATATGCTAGGAAAAATATAGAAGGCCAAGTTTATATTTAAATTTAGACAATTATATTGAAGGGGGAAGTATCATGCTTAAAGCAATTATGTTTGATTTGGACGATACGTTAATCTGGGATGAGAAAAGTGTTGACGAGGCATTTCGGGCTTCCGGTCAAAAGGCAACACAGCGATATGGTGTGGACGGCGAAGCTTTTGTGCAAGAAGTGAAGGGAATTGCCCCCAAGCTGTTTGCTACCTACGATACATATGAGTTTACGAAAATGATTGGCATCAGCCCGTTTGAAGGATTATGGGGTGTGTTTGATGATGAGGGGGAGATGCCTGCGAAACTGAAAAGCCTGATGCCGGGTTACCGGAAAGATGTCTGGACGAAGGGATTGCAGGCGTTCGGAATTGATGATCCGGCGTTTGGACTTGAACTTGCCGAAACATTTCAGTCCGAACGTCGTAAACAGCAGTTTGTGTATGAAGAGACATTTCACGTGCTTGATGAGTTGAAAGACGACTACCAGCTGCTCATGCTCACCAACGGGTCACCAGATTTGCAGAAAACAAAATTAACCATCACCCCGGAGCTCAGGACTTACTTTGACCAAATCGTCATCTCAGGCGCATTCGGTAAAGGTAAGCCGGATTCATCGATTTTTAACCATGCGTTAGCGTTGCTGGGCGTTGAAAAACACGAAGCATTAATGGTGGGGGATAATTTATATACGGATATTTTGGGCGCATCCGAATCCGGCGTGCGATCTGTTTGGATCAATCACCACGATCAAGCAAAAGAAATCATCCCAACGTATGAAATAACTCGTTTACAAGAGCTTTTGGCAGTTGTAAAAAGCTGTTCCTGAGACGAGTAGTGCATAGACAGACCTCAACAATCGCAACATATCCTTGAGGTGAATGATTGTGAGTCTAAAACATATTGTCGTTTTCATGAGTTTATTAACAGTTTTTATGCCCTATACAGTTCATGCAGAGGAACAGACTCCTAGTACAGCTGAGGAATTTGACATTGATTTGACAGGGTATCAGCAATATCCCTTTAGCTCGTTCTATCAATTAGGAAACGAAATTACGCCACTTGCCCAAATATACTTTGGGATTATTCAAAAAGAGCAAACGTGGATGGAGAATCCCAGGATGTATATTAAGGGGAACAAGGGGTATGTTCACTTATGGAAAGAAGATGGGACAAACGTACTTTATCATATACAAAAGCGGGAAAATGGTATGTGGGAAATAATGAAAGTAAACCGAAAGAAAATTGATAGGATTCCCGTACCCAAAAAATTGCTTAAAGAGGCGTTGATTGAACGTTTGATTAAGCCAATCAGTCAAGCTATTGATGATTATTATGGTGAATCAAAACTTTGGTATCGAGGCTTAGAAAAGGTTCTTGAAATTAAAAAAGACGAACAGAATCATAGGTTTACTGTGACCGTTCAAGTTCAAACGTTTGAAGGTCCGCATAATCCACCTTATGGTGAAGAAACCATTACATTCAGCCTAAAAGGTGATGAGGCCAAGGTGGTTAATTTTGACCATCGGGATATCCCAAAGAAAGAATGGGCGAAAAAATTACAATTAAGGTAAGGTGTTGCGTGAATACGGCCATTTTTAACATATCAGCATAAAAGCGAATCGAAATCGCGTTGTAAAATAAAGAAAAAAGTATGCCTATATTTAAACCAAAAAGAGGGGGGCATACTTTTCTTATGACCATGATTTTCTCCTAATAATGAGCGTCTTTTTCAAACGTGGAACCGTCCTCAAGCATTTTCAATTTTACTATTTCCTCACTATTTACTGGTTTACTCCAGTAATACCCCTGACCTTCATGGCAATGTTGGTTCTTTAGGTAGGCCATTTGATCTTTGGTCTCTATTCCTTCCGCGAGTACCGTGTGATTTAAGTTTTTACCCATGTTAATAATGGTATTGACTAGGATTTCGCCATCAATATTGAGACTCTGGATGAAGGACTTGTCAATTTTTAGTGTATCAATAGGTAATTCTTTTAAATAACTTAACGAAGAATAACCGGTGCCAAAGTCATCAATCGAAATGTGAATTCCTAACTCTTTTAATGCTAATAGCGTGTTTAAAGATTCATTAATGTTTAAAAGCGCATTCTCTGTAATTTCAATTTCGAGTAAATGGGGATCCATCGCTGTTTCTGCTAACACTTGTTTCACATCAAGCAAAAAATCGCTGTTTTGGAATTGTAATGGTGAAACATTGACAGACACTCTCTCCAAAAAAACACCCGTATCTTGCCATTGTTTCATTTGGTTACATACACTTCTCAAAACCCATTTCCCTACAGGAATAATCAATCCTAATTCTTCCAGCAATGGAATGAATTCTATAGGCGTGACATTTCCCAATTGCGGGTGATGCCATCGTAATAACGCTTCGGCACCAACTATTTTATTGTTCTTCAAGTTGATTAGCGGCTGGTAAACAACTGATAGCTGTTCATATAATATCGGTTTTCGTAATTCCTGTTCGATTTGATAATACCGATTCACTTTCATATTTTGATTAGCCGTATTAAAACAGTACGTATTGCCACCTTTTGCTTTTGCATGGTATAAAGCTGTATCAGCCTGCTTGATTAGTGTTTCAATATCTTTCGTGTAATCGTCCTGTTGATCGCGCAGGCTACCAATACTTATTCCGATACTCACACTTGTAGTTATTCGCTGATTCTGAATGTGGTAGGGTAGTCTAATTTGTGTAATAATTTTGTTTACAATTTCGGAAATGGTCTGCTTGCTACTAACCTCATTAAGAAAAATAATAAATTCGTCGCCGCCTTGACGTGATATAAAATCTGAGTGACGCAGTGAATTCTTTAACCGAATAGCTACTTCTCGCAGGAGAAAATCGCCAACATGATGTCCGTAGTTATCATTAATTGATTTGAAACGGTCGATATCCAAAAAAAGGACAGCAACATTTTTATGATCGTTACCTGCTTGTTCTTTGATCCATTTACTTAATAGATTACGATTTGGTAGTGATGTGAGCGGATCATAGTATGCTAAATGGGCTATATTTTCCTCGTACTGTTTTCGTTTAGTAATATTATGGCGTATCGCGATATACTGATATGGTTTTCCATTGTCGTTTAAAAATGGAACAATGGTAGTATCCACCCAGTAAATGGACCCATCTTTGGCTTTGTTTTTGATTTCACCTTTCCACACATTTCCTGTTCCGATGGTCCGCCACATTTCTTTAAAAAATTCTCTGCTATGGTGACCGGAATTGACAATACGCTGTTTGCTTCCAACCAATTCTTCCCGGCTATATTTGGAGACTTGGCAAAATTGATCGTTGGCAAATGTAATTACGCCATGCCTGTCTGTAATAGCAACAATAGAGGATTCATTTAAAGCCAACTCAATATCGCGCAGCTTTTTCTCTACTTTATCCAATTCCGCCTGGTAGTCCATCCGTATATCTCCTTTTAACGTTAACTATACTATTATTATAGCTACTATAGTTGAAAAAAGGAAATAGAACAATGACTTGAATCACAAGGAAATTGGGGAGAATTCAATAAAGTGAAACGTCATTCATTGAACTTTTGTCGTTAAAACCCCGGGTGAATTGGCCTGTGTACCGATCCTTAATGAACCCCGCATCATCCGATTTAATAGAAATTTGTCAAAGGTCAACCGCTGTCACGTCAATGATTTCTTCCAGTTGTTTTAGTCCGGCTAATTCATCTTTTTCTAAATATTTATCAATGGTTAGAATCATAATTGCATTGCCGCCAATATCGGAACGATCCACTTGCATAGTAGCAATGTTAATCTGATATTTAGACAAAAGGCTACCCATTTTTCCGATGACGCCTGGCAGATCCTGGTGATGGATGACGACAAGATGCCCCTCAGGCATAACGTCCACACTGTACTGATCAACACGGACGATGCGCGGTCCAAGTCCATTCAGCAGTGTGCCGGCGACACGGCGTACACCGGATTTGGTTTTTACCTCAACGCTTAGCAGATTAGTAAAGCCTTTAGCGGTTGATGTTCTACTTTCATTAATCGTTATACCTTTTCTGTCAGCAAAATATAGGGCGTTCACGTCATTCACATGGGTGCCAAGATGCCGTTTTAGCAGGCCTTTTACAGCATTGCGAGTAATCGGCGCCATTTTAACATCCGATAATTCACCAGAATAATAGATGTTCACTTCTTCCGGTACATCTTCCGTTAAGTGGATGAGGAACATACCAAGTTTTTCAGCTAGATGAAAGTATGGCTCAATCTGACTGAGAATATTACTTGGTACAGACGGTATATTAACAGGATTTTTCGCTGTGTCACCTGTCAGATGGCTGATAATATCATGGCAAACGTCAATGGCTACATTTTCTTGTGCCTCCACTGTACTAGCGCCAAGGTGCGGCGTGGCTATTACTTCCGGCAGTGTTAGAAGTTTGTGATCCTGGAAGGGTTCTTCTTCCAGCACATCAATAGCGGCGCCGGCTACTTTTCCGGAAACAATCGCATCGTATAAAGCCTCTTCCTCAATAATGCCACCACGAGCACAATTGATGATGTGGACGCCGTCTTTCATTCGGGAAAATGCGTTTGCATCAATCATATGTCGGGTTTCTTTTAATAAAGGGGTGTGTACGGTAATGTAGTCTGATTCTTGTAAAACCTCTTCCAGTGTACCGTATGTAACCCCCATCTGTTCGGCCTTTTCTTCAGTAAGGAAGGGATCATAGGCTATGACGTCCATCCGTTGTCCCTTTGCTCGATAGGCGACTTCAGTACCGATACGGCCGAGTCCGATGATACCAAGGGTTTTGCCTTTTAGTTCGACGCCGACATATTTTTTCCGGTCCCACTTGCCATTCTGCAACGACACGTGCGCCTGTGGTATTTGTCTGGAAAGTGCCATTGTCATGGCCATGGTGTGCTCCGCTGCCGAGTTTGTGTTGCCGTTTGGTGCGTTGACAACGATGATCCCCTGTTCTGTTGCTGCATCCAAGTCAATGTTATCGACGCCTACACCGGCTCTGCCAATGATTTTCAATTTGGACGCCTTTTCAATAATGGGACGTGTCACTTTTGTCTGGCTTCTGACCAGCAGTCCATCGAATTGGCCGATACGGCTTTCCAGTTCGTCCGGCGATAAGTTCGTATCCTCTGTAACCGTTACGTTCGGATTTTGCTGTAAAACGTCCAGTCCTTCTTTACTAATCGGGTCTGCTACCAATATATGAAACAACGTTAATTTCCTCCTTTGAGCAACGTTTCCTGAGCTGCTTTGGTTCCTTTACCTAATTCAACCATTTTTCCAACCTTATGTAAGGCTATTTCAATAATAGTAATCGTCTGTAACAAATCGGCCGGTGAACAGTATCCCATATGTCCGATGCGGAAGATATTCCCTTTTAGGTGCTTTTGACCGCCCGCTATGCTGAGTCCGAAGTCATTTTTCAACACTTTTCGCAATGCCTCAGGGTCAAAGTCATCCGGTTTGACCGCTGTAACAGTGGGCGAAGCTGCCTCATCGGTTGTGAGAAGCGGTATATTCAATGCCCGGAATGCAGCACGCGCCATGTCTTTCATTGTCTGATGCCGCTTGTAGACATGATCTAACCCCTCTTCTTCCATCATGGCAAGTGCTTGTTTCAGTCCAAACAATAATGATAGGGCTGGTGTGAAAGGGGTGGAATTGTTTGCTGACTGGTCATGATAACGTTTGAAGTCAAGATAGAATGATGGCCGCTCATTTTTGTTAATGACATGCCAGGCGCGTTCGCTTACAGCTGCAAATGTTAGTCCTGGCGGCAGCATCATTGCTTTTTGGGATCCGGTGACAAGAATATCAATTCCCCAGGTATCCATTTTTGTTTGAACACCACCGACACAAGAAACCCCATCCACAATAAACAGTACATCCGTTTGTTGATGAATGACCTTAGCAAGTTCCGGTATCGGGTTTAGGACTCCGGTCGATGTCTCACAGTAAGTGGCGAAAACCGCCTTGATTTCCGGGTGTTGTGCAAGATATGCCTTGATAGCTTCAGGTGAAACGGCTTCTCCCCAAGCGACGTCATAGCGATGGGATGTGATCTGATATTCTGAGCAAATTTGGACAAAACGATCACCAAACGCACCAGTGACAATGATTAGTACCTCATCACCCGGCTGAACCGTGTTGACGACAGCTGCCTCAAGCCCCGCAGTGCCACTTCCCGCAAGTATTAGCACATCCTGTTCGGTGCCAAAGACAGGCTTTAAGTTTGGTTTAATTGTTTGCAGCAAATCTTTTGTTTCCTGATTGCGATGGCCAATCATCGGCTGACTCATAGCTTGCTGTACACTAGGTGGGATAGGTGTTGGGCCCGGGATACGCAATATGGTTTGATCTGGAAGCATGATTAGTCCTCCTTTTGTAGTCCTTAACTGACCTATGATTAATACAGCATAGCAAAAATGCACATTTTGTCAATAAATTCGTTTAATTTTTATTTTGCAAATAATGCTAGTGTCTTTGAAAAGCTCCTGGTTGCTCATTTTTGCGCAGCGGTCGTTTAACACTCATACAAAATTATGTCGCATTATATATCAAATATGTTGAAAAACATCGAATCATTCATCCAACAAGTTAACTAGTGTAGTATATGTCCAGCTCTCTTCATTTTTTCAAGTCTTATGTGTTCATTTCGGGTTGCAAAAGATTAAGTTAAGATTTTTGTTTTTAAATGTATAATAAACCTCATACCGATTAACCTACTCAACGTAACAACTATTTTTAGGAGGCTATAAAGGATGGGTATGTTTAGCGGTAACCAAAAACAGGAACCGATGCATTATGGTGAAGTATTTGGTGTATGGTCGGCTTTAACTTTAGCTAAGGGACAATTGACGGCCTATCAAGTGTACTACAACCATGCTGGGGATGAGGATCTAAAAGAATTTATTAAGGATATGGTGGAGAATGTTATTAAACCTGCCATAGAAGAAAATGAAAGCTTGTTGAAACAAAACAGTGTTGGGTTGCCTGTTGCTCCCCCAGAGCGTTCACAAGCCAATCGTGAAGATATCCCAGTAGGTGCGCGGGTCATGGATCCGGAAATTTCAGCAGCCATCTCAAAAGATATTGCTGAAGGATTAGTTGCAGACAGTATGCTGATTGGACAGTGTATCAGAGAAGATATCGCCGCGATGTACGGCCAATTTCACATGAAAAAAGCTCAGATGGGCGCGAAATTGTTAAAAATGAATAAAGCGAAAGGCTGGTTAATTTCACCTCCTGCTCATAAAACAAGTAAAACAAACGAGTCGGATTAAAAACAAAGGCGGAAGCGCCCTTGCAGGCTAAGAACGCGACGTCCTGTGCGGGCGCCGGCACTAGTACGTCCTGTACGTCGGAGCCGGACGTGGCTTAACCTTGCAGCAAAAGTTATATCGCTAAATTTTGTATCTTTAAACAAATGAAGCCTGAGTCAATACCCCTCAAGCGCTGACCAAAGCGCTTGGGGGATTTCTATACTAAATATACATAAAATGTTTAACATTACGCTGTTGCGTATACAATTATAGTGACAATGTAATTGAAAAGGGGTTTTGCAATGAAACGCGTAGTTGTACTTCTATTTCTATTAACCATAGTGGCTGTTCTCACGGCATGTGGTGATAATGAAGACGATGATAACGGAAATACGCAGAACAACGCGGATCAGGAAGATAAGGCTGTTGAACAAGACGATGATAGTGAGGATTCCGAAGAGATTCAAGTCGACCTGCAAAATGGTGATAAAGAATCTGTCGGTATTGCGACGTTAGAAGAAGAATCGGACGGTGTGGAAGTCACGATTGAGGGCGAGAATCTCCCGAAAGGCACGCATGCTTTCCATGTCCATGAAAAGGGAGTCTGCGAGGCACCGGACTTTAAATCGGCAGGAGGACATTTCAACCCGGGCGATACTGATCACGGATTCGATACCCCGAATGGGCCGCATGCGGGTGATATGCCTAATATAGCAGTCGGCGAAGATGGCACCGTAGAACAGACATTCCTTTTAAAAAATGTCACCTTGGATAAAAACGATGATCTTTCACTCTTAGGAGAGAACGGGACTGCGCTTGTCATACATGAAGGTGCAGATGATGGAAAATCGCAACCATCCGGAGACGCCGGCAGTCGACTGGCTTGCGGTTCCATTAGTAAATAAAGTGAACAAATGAATAAAGTCTGCTTAAACCCCAAAGGGATATCCTTTGGGGTTTTCATGGTGCAACTGAACTCCATGAAAACTCCTGTCTCTACAATCTAAAAAACTTTTGACATGTTATCCGGCATTTGGTTCCTAGTACACAATTATAGCTGCTTTTAAGGACCACATCAAAAATGGCTCATACGAATACAATAGACAAATAGGCAAATAAAATGTATTCTAAAAATTAATGAAAATACAGTAGGAGGGTCATTTCTTTTGCATATTGTCGTATTAGGTGCTGGAGCATTAGGTGCATACTTCGGCGGACGTTGGATGGAATCAGGGGCAGATGTAACATTTTTAGTAAGGGAAAAACGAGCAGCGCAGATTAGAGAAAATGGTTTGAAAATAAATAGTACGCAAGGGGATTATGAGTTAGAGAGCCCTCAAGTAGTAACGGATCCGAACGATATTCAGGCTGCAGATCTCGTGCTGGTAAGTGTAAAGGGCTATCATCTGGATGGTACGTTGGATTATTTGAAATCGCTCAAGAAAAAAGGAGCATACGTACTGCCGGTCTTGAATGGCATCGAACATATACGTACGTTGCAGAACGAGCTTGGTAAGGAATGTGTGCTTGGTGGCCTCGCTTTTATATTTGCGACCTTGAATGATAAGGGGCATGTTGAACATACTGGCGAGAACCATCAATTAATTTTTGGACCGCTGGAGGCTTCACAGCAACGTATCTGTGCCGAGTTGGATCGGCTATCACGGAAAGCTGGGTTTGTTGCCAAATATAGTGACCATATTTCATTTGAGCTTTGGAAGAAATATATGTTTATTACTGCGCTATCAGGGATAACTGCAGCCGCGAACCTGCCGATTGGACCTATTCGTGAGCATGCTGAAACATTCCATATCGTCAAAATGATCTTGCGTGAGATGCAGTCATTAGCTAACGCATATGGTGAAGCTATTCCGGATGCGGAAGTGGAAGCTGCGATTCAGAATATACGAACATTCGATCCAGAAGCCACTTCATCCATGCATAAAGATCGCCGAAAAGGGGTGCAGCTTGAAGTCGACCATTTGCAAGGTGGTGCGGTACGATTAGCAGCGGATGTAGATTTGGAAGTCCCCTATATAAGAACTGTTTTAGGATTGATCAAGCCTTTTGAGCATGGTCGATATAAATGTTGACATAATGACAGAAACCATCCCACAGAAAGACAGTCTGCAGGATGGTTTCGTCTTTTCAATTCAATGCTTATCTTCTCCGATTGATAACCTGTAATTCTCTGCTAAGTGCTTTAAACAGTGCAATAACCATGAGGATCATGATAAATGAGAATGGGAGTGCGGCGACAATAATGGTGTTCTGGATCGCCTGCAATCCACCGACATAAAGCAGAATGAGTGCGACCGATGATTGTGCGATACCCCAGGTAATTTTTATCCCGTTTGGCGGCTCAAGCGAACCGTGGGTCGATTGCATCCCGAGAACAAATGTTGCTGAGTCGGCAGATGTAATAAAGAATGATCCAATCAAAAGAATCGCAACGACCGATAAGATTAACGACATTGGCAACTGATCAAACATATTAAACAGCACCAGTTCCGTTGCATGTTGTGTCAAATCAGTACCACTGTTTTGCACATCACCTGCTGTTGTTCCGAATGCCGCATACCAGATAGATACTACTAGTGTCGGTAGAATCAGTACACCAGTCATAAATTGGCGAACAGTACGCCCACGTGATATACGTGCGATAAACATGCCAACAAATGGAGCCCAGGATATCCACCATGCCCAGTAGAAAATGGTCCAAGCATCAAGCCAACCCCGATTGTCACCTTCCAGTGGGGAAGTACGGAAACTCGACTTAATAAGGTAATCCATATACATGCCAAATGTTTCCGTAAACATGTTTAAAATCAGCAATGTAGGCCCGACAACTAACACGATGATAAGCAGCACGATGGCAAGCACCATATTTGTATTTGACAAATATTTGATTCCCTTACTTAAGCCAGACCACGCTGATATAAGGAAGAGTATGGTGACAACGGCTATAATCATGAATTGGGAGCTAAAGTCAACGTCAAGTCCGAATAGATGTGACAGTCCGCCGTTTATTTGTACAGCGCCAAAGCCTAATGATGTTGCGACACCAAATACGGTTGCGAAAACAGCAAGCACATCGATTACTTTACCGAGCGGACCATTCACCTTTTCACCGAATAAAGGCTTTAGGGTGGAGGAAATTAGACCAGGTTCCTCTTTTCGAAATTGAAAAAATGCCAGTGCCAGTGCAGTAATCCCGTACATGGCCCAAACATGAAGTCCCCAGTGAAAATAAGCATATGTTAGTCCTTCCTTAAATGCCTTTCCAGAGCCTTCATCAGCTGTTGGTGCATTAGACATATAATGAGACAATGGTTCAGCAGCTCCGTAGAAAACAAGTCCGATTCCCATCCCGGCCGAGAAAAGCATAGCAACCCATGTTGGTGTGGAGAAATCGGGTTCCTCATTGTCTTTGCCAAGACGAATTTGCCCGTATGGACTAAGTGCAATGAAAATGGAAAATATGACGAGAGCTGACATTAAGAGCATGTAATACCAGCCAAATCTTGTGGCTACAAATGATTTGATGTTTCCTGTTATTTGTTCAAATTGTTCGGGAAAAACAGCACCAAAAAAAACAGTTATAATAACGAGTGCAACCGTAACGTAGAAAACTCTTGAAACTTTCTTCATGAAACCCCCTGCATAAAATGTTTGACGTGATTGATGCGCATCATGCTAAACCGAACTATGTGCAAGTAGAGGTGTTAAGTAGAGGTTGTTAAAAGAATGGTATCGCCCCTTTCTTTTTTTACTAGTTTAATATTATACTTAATTTTAAAAAGAATTCAAGCGTCATTCATTTCTTTTTTCTTCTCATTGTCTCAATGGTTCTGTAAGCAGTGAAACGCTCGCTAGGAGCGATTTCCTTTCATTGCGGTGCCTGAAAAAGGCAATTGTCAATATTGAGGGCAACGAGATTATTTGATAAAGTAAAATTTCAGTCAGTGGACGCAGAGGTATAAAATCTAAGGTATTGGAGGGAAGAGGCGTATGTGGGAATTCAAATATGTCCTTTATGCATTTTTGCTGGGAATCATTGCGTTGTTCACAGGGGAAATAGTGACATTCATCATGCTTGGGTTTATTTTAGTAACCTTGACGAATATCAATAACACGCTGAAAACGATGCGGGACGGTAAGCCAAGCGAATGAAAAAAGAGAACCTCCTGATATAGGGGTTCTCCGTTAGTTGATTAATCCTCCATCATTTTCTTCCGCTGTTGTTCTTCAGACAAGAAATTGAAGAAGGTCTGCATACTGAATTTAGGTTTGGCTTTTACACTTTCAATATATTTATCTTTTGTATAGTCGTTGACGTGCTCACTTGTTTTAATTCGTTCTATGATGTGGTCCATCCCGATTTGCCGTATTTCTTTATTCACATGTCTGGACTCTTTATATAAGGCTGCTCCAACTGCTCCGACGAAGGCATAGATACCAATCGTAATTAGCATGTCCTGTGTGTAGCCATTGACGACAAGCATGAAAAATAGGTTGATGATGGACACACTGAGCAGTGGAATGGCGATGAATGTATACTTGGAACTCTTTTTTAACTTTGGTTTCACCAATTCGTTAATCGTTTCAAGTTCCCGTTCAATGAACGTTGGCATCCCCTTAGCCATATTGTTATTCATATGCATAATCCGCTCCTCAAAAAAGTAAATGATTCCTATAATCGTCCGACAGCATTTAATGTGATGCCGGGAAAATTCAAATCGTGAAAGAGATCTTATCGCTTTCTGATAGGTCTTGATGCTAAACATATGAATCCCTTATAGGAATATATGCTTATTTTTATTATATAATGATAACAAGTTTTTGTCATTCTAAATGCTTTCTTTTTATAAGGAAAAAAAGCAGGAGTTTGCTCATGTGTGACGAAATGTATTAATAAGGTGAAATTTCAATTAATTACATTTCCGTATATAGAACGTGTTAAACGGGTGTCCATGCAGAACGTCGCACATCGGGATTTTATCCATCATATATGTAATTGGAGGAGAACATCATGGCAACATTTGAAGATTTCATGGAGCTGGATATGCGTATTGGAACTATTTTGAAGGCGGAACCATTTCCGGAAGCAAAAAAGCCTGCAATTAAATTGGAGATTGATTTTGGTACGGAGATTGGTATCAAACAATCGTCCGCGCAAATCACCAACAGATATGAACCGGATCAGCTAATTGGACGTCAGGTAGTTGGTGTTGTAAACTTCCCGTCGATGCGGATTGCCGGATTCAAATCTGAAGTATTGGTACTCGGTGGTGTACCTGAAGAAGGAGATGTTGTGTTGTTGAAGCCAGATGAACCGGTAGAAAATGGCACAAACATTTCATGATATAATAGGGAAGCATGCGAAAGTTTTTGGCCTCTCGCGCGTATGATCGAGAACGTGCAAGTTGGTATCATTATTTTCAGAAGACGATACGTGGTAATGCTTGGCGCGGGAAAGGAATGGAATAATGGTTGATAATAAAGTCTGTTTATTACAGGAGCTGCAAGCGGAATTGGCTATGAGACTGGTGCAGCATTTGCTAGAAACGGTGCAACGGTTGTTTTGTCTGATAAGAATAAGGACAAAGTGGAACAGGTTGCTAATGAATTGGTAAATGAAGGTTATAGTTGCATTGGCCTCAGATGTGATGTAACCAATGAGGAAGAACTTAAACAAGCGATTGATCAAACGGTCGAAACATACGGCAGGCTGGACGTTTTAATCAACAATGCCGGATTGCAGCATGTGGCATCTGTGGAGGAGTTCCCAACAGAAAAGTTCCAGCTCATAACCAACGTCATGCTTGTCGCGCCGTTTATGGCGACCAAACATGTTTTTCCAATCATGAAAGAACAAGGCTTTGGACGAATTATTAATATGGCCTCAATCAATGGTCTGATCGGTTTTGCTGGCAAGGCTGCTTACAATAGTGCCAAACATGGTGTGATTGGATTAACAAAAGTAACTGCCCTTGAAGGAGCGGAGCATGGCATTACCGTAAACGCTATGTGTCCGGGGTATGTAGATACGCCGCTTGTTCGCAATCAGTTTGAGGACTTGGCGAAAAATCGTAATATCCCAGTGGAAAAAGTGCTTGAGGAAGTACTGTATCCATTGGTTCCGCAAAAACGGTTGCTGCAAGTGCAAGAAATAGCTGATTATACAATGTTCCTTGCCAGTGACAAAGCAAAAGGGGTTACCGGTCAAGCAATCGTCCTGGACGGCGGGTATACGGCGCAATAAAATCATTGGAGGAGAGAAAATGGAAAGTGTACATATTCTGGAAGGGGCGAGAACTCCTTTTGGCACGTTCGGCGGCAGTTTGAAAGATGCTGATCCGACAATACTTGGTGTAACGGTAAGTAAAGAAGCAATCCGGCGTAGTGGGGTGAATGAGGAAGATATCGATTTAACGGTCATGGGCAATGTCATTCATTCCGCCCAAAATGCCCCGTACCTCACGAGACATATCGCACTAAAGGCGGGCATCCCAATGGCAAGTCCGGCGTTGACCGTGAATCGGCTGTGCGGTTCAGGGCTGCAATCTGTTGTTTCTGCTGCCCAGTCAATCACGCTGGGTGATGGTGATGTCGCACTGGCCGGTGGTGTGGAAAACATGAGTCTGGCACCTTATGCATTGCGAGGGAGTCGGTTCGGAACAAAATTGAAAACACCACAAATTGATGACATGCTCTGGGCAACGCTAACAGATGAATACATCGGCGCTGGTATGGGTGTTACAGCAGAAAACTTGGCAGCAGCGTATTCTATTACGCGTCAGGAACAGGATGCGTATGCAACTTTAAGCCATCAGCGTGCGGCAGAAGCAAGAAATAATGGAACGTTCAGCGAAGAGATTACCCCAGTCGAACTAACTACTAGAAAGGGAACTGTAACGGTTGATACGGATGAACATATCCGGGAAGATACGACCGTTGATAAACTTGGTAAGCTGAAACCTTCGTTTAAACAGGATGGCACTGTCACCGGCGGAAATGCCAGTGGAATTAATGACGGTGCGGGAGCTGTGGTTATCGCAGGGGGGAGGATACGTGCAGCGACACGGGCTCAAGTCTGTTGCGAAAATTGTTTCTTACGGCATTGCAGGGGTGGATCCGTCCATGATGGGCATTGGTCCGGTCCCGGCTATGAAACAAGCTCTTACAAAAGCAGGAATGACGTTCGATGATATGGACCTGATTGAAGTAAATGAAGCATTCGCTGCCCAGTATCTGGCTGTCGAAAAGGAATTAGGGCTGGACCGTGATAAGGTTAACGTTAATGGTGGAGCTATTTCTCTTGGCCATCCTATTGGTGCTAGTGGAACGAGAGTATTGTACACCTTAATAAGAGAGCTGAAACGGCGGAATCAAAAATATGGCATAGCTTCTCTCTGTATCGGAGGAGGACAAGGAATTGCCATGGTTGTAGAAGTATAATAAGGCCGAATGGTCATTTGTAGATGGTGCGGTTGTTGCCTGTTGGGGCAGCGACGGCACCCTTTTTTTAAAAGTCCTTTATCTCCCGCGACGTGCAGGCGCAGTCCGTACGTCGCTACGACGCACAGGACGTCGCGTTCTTAGTCTGCAAGGACGCTTGCGCCTTTGTTCTCCATCTAGTAGTTTTTGACTTTATTGACTATTGCATTAAAATTCAAGTAAATTCCTGCTATAATGGAATAGAATGGAGGTTGGACATGCGAATTAACGTAACAAGTGTATTTGTAGATGATCAGGATAAAGCGCTTCAATTCTATACAGATGTTTTAGGTTTCCAGAAAAAGAGGGATATGCCGGTTGGTGATGGTGAATTTAAATGGCTTACCGTTATATCACCGGAAGATCCGGGTGGGGTTGAATTGCTTCTGGAGCCAAATGATAACGAAGCGGCTAAAACGTATCAACAGGCCATTTATGAACAAGGGATTCCCGCTATATCGTTCGTTGTGGATGACATTTGGGCGGAATATGAACGAATGAAAAACAGAAATGTGAACTTCATAGTTGAGCCAACCGATTCCGGGCCGGTGACATTTGCCATTTTCGATGACACATGCGGAAATCTGATTCAATTATCACAGGCCAGGTAAGCAAGTGTCTTCTAATAACGTCAGAAAATATAAAATATGGATAACCTTATAAGAAATCTTCCGCGTTCTCTATAGGGCGCGGCTAGGCCTGAGTTTTTCTAATAATAAAGGGGGAGCATGTTTATGCAGGATACAGCAAAACGAATGGAGTTAGTGGAAGCATTGCAGAAAGTGCTGGCAGCGGACCGTGTGACGATGAATGAAACCATACTCGAGCAGCACAGCTCGGACGAATCTTATCATAAAGCCCATTTGCCTGATGTTGTCGTGTTTCCGGAAAACACTGCAGAAGTAAGCGAGATTATGAAGTTGGCCACTTACTTTGATATGCCTGTTGTGCCTTATGGCTATGGATCCAGTCTGGAAGCCAGTGTCATCCCGCACCAAGGTGGTATCACGATTGATTTTGCCAACATGGCTAGTGTTTTGGAAGTACGAGAGAATGACTTTTTGGTCAGGGTGCAGCCAGGTGTGACACGGTCGCAACTGGAGAAGGAATTAAAAAAATACGGTCTGTTTTTTACCGTCGATCCCGGGGCAGATGCGACACTAGGCGGTATGGCTGCAACAAATGCAAGCGGAACAACATCGGTTAAATATGGCATCATGCGTGACCAGGTTCGTGATTTGGAAGTTGTACTGGCGGATGGGTCTATCATACATACCGGCAACCTTGCAGAGAAATCGTCGTCCGGGTATAATTTGAACGGACTTTTCGTTGGCTCGGAGGGTACGCTTGGCTGCTTTACCGAACTGACGTTAAAAGTGACGGGAATTCCGGAACACATCATGGCTGCCAGGGCTGAGTTCTCTACGGTTGATGATGCGGTCAATGCTGTTATCACCATCATACAGGCGGGGATTCCGATTGCCAGAGTAGAATTAGTTGATGAAGAAGCCATCAGACAAATGAATGTATACAGTGATACTACTTATCGTGAAGTCCCTACCTTATTTCTGGAGCTCCATGGAAATGAAGCAGGCTTGCAGCATGATGTCCAATTTATGGAAGAGATTGTGACGGATATGAATTGCCGGCAGATCGAGTTTGAGACAGATACAGCCGCCCGTAATAAGCTTTGGGAGGCTAGGCACCATGCCGCATATGCGTTTATTCACAATCATCCGGGCAGAAAACAGATGGTTACCGATGTCTGTGTACCGATTTCCGAGCTGGCCGGAGCGGTGAAAGATGCGCGTAAGGCGGTTGAGGCATCAGGTCTTTCCGGGGGAATTGTCGGCCATGTTGGTGATGGTAATTATCATATTCTGCTCATGCTTGACCCGAATGACTCCATCGAGGTTGAAAAGGCAAATAAAGTCAACGAGCAAATAGTTGGATATGCTTTGGAACGTGGAGGTACATGCACTGGAGAACACGGCGTTGGTACCGGCAAACAAAAATATCAGAAACAGGAACATGGTGATGCACTTCTAGTAATGCGAAAAATTAAACGCGCACTAGACCCGGATGATATTTTAAATCCTGGGAAGATTATCGAGTAGCTACGCAAAATTGAGCGTGTCATTACTACACTTGGATTCGGCCGGCAGATCAAAAGAAAATCAATTTGTATCAATTTTTCGTATAATTTGTTAAAATAAAAGAGAGTGGTCTACCAATTAAATGGGGATGATACATTGAGTAATTTGTTAGCCAATTATGCATGGTATGAACTGGTGGGGTTGGTCACACTGGTAGTCGCGGTGCTGCTCTGTTATTGGTATATCAACACAATTATTAAAGCACCTCATTACAATGTGACAAACAAGCAGAAGACGTATTTTTTTATAGCAGTTGGTTTGTTTTACCTTGTGAAAGGAACGCCGTTTGATGTCATTGCAGATGATTATTTGATCAGTGCGCTTGTGCTGCAGCTGTCTGTCATGTCCTTTGTTGCAGTCCCGCTTTTCATCCTGAGTTTGCCGGTTGAGTATTTGTCCGTATTTTTCTGGCGCTATAAACGTGCAAAAATTGCTAGGATGATATTTGCTCATCCCTGGCCACTAGCGGTTGTGTTTAATGGGCTAGTTACGTTGTTCCTTATTCCATCGATTTTTGATATCATTCACGCCAACGCTTGGCTGCAATTTCTCTATGAAGTTCTGTTAGTTACATTCGCTTTTCTGACGTGGTGGATTATCATTCAGCCATCCAGAGATATAGCCGACCACAGTTATTTTATGCGGGTCGCGTACGTATTTTTTACAGCTCTATTTCTAATGCCGATTGGTATTTTTCTACTGGTCGTACAAGATCCACTTTATACAGCTTACATGGACGTGGCAGGCGAACTGCTCCCGGCACTGTCCGCTGTTTATGACCAGCAATTGGCAGGTGCGCTGCTAAAAGTCCTTCAGTTGTCCAGTTACTCATTTGCCTTGTTTTATCTGTTGAAAATGTGGGGATTGAATGAGTGGGAAAATGAAGGGGAAGTTGATGATGATAAACGCGTTGTACAGGGCATCGTAATTCAATTGAACGACCGCAACAAACGGAAAAAGGGAAGAAAACGATAAGGAAAATAATGCTTTATACAAACAGCTTGCAGCGGTTTTCGGCAAGCTGTTTTTTCGTTGTTGGAAAATGATAGACTTCAGTTACTGTGGACAGCAGAAGTACCAAATCCAGCCGCACCCAGCTTCGATACATCAACGGATAAGGGTTGAACATCGACGGATTAGCGGCACACATCAACGGATTAGGGTGGAACATCGACGGATTAGCGGCACACATCAACGGATTAGGGTTGAACATCGACGCTTTAGCGGTACACATCAACGGATAAGGGTGGAACATCGACGGATTAGCGTCACACATCAACGGATAAGGTAGGAACATCAACGCTTTAGCGGTACACATCAACGGATTAGGAAGGAACATCAACGCTTTAGCGGTACACATCAACGGATTAGGAAGGAACATCGACGGATTAGCGGCACACATCAACGGATAAACGGTGAGGATCAACGGACCGTACTTCAGAAGGTTGCAGTCATGGCAGGTAGGTGTTGACGGTGAATTAACGGGCCTGATCAGCACCGTTCTGGAAACGACACGAAAGAACACACTGATTAAGCACCAATGTGTTCTTTTTCTTGACTGGTATCAATGTAACTTCTTGATGTTCTCTCTTTATAGAGGTATTGTGTCCGACGGATGTTCATGTTTAATAAGACATCAAGTTGCTGGCTGCATTTGATGGTTCGTCGGTCTGCTAACCCGTACTTTTCGCCGAGTTTAATCATTTCTTTTCTTTTTTTAGAAATCGCTATCCGCAGTGCAGGCATAATTACATACTTCCCTTCAATGTACTGATATGTATATAGATAACATGAGTCGTTTGTCTTAGAAGCACACGAAAACTATTATGTCTATTCATACATAAAAATGCAAGTTGTTCAGCAAACAAAGTCAAAAGAATACATAACTCGACAAAACATTTTTTTATCATGTTTCGCTAAACTGCGTGGGTAAACAAGCTGTAAGGCCCAATGGCAATGGCTTTAATGGTTTCGTGATGAATCGACGCTTCCAAGTTGCCCCAGCTGATTGGTGCTCAAGTCCTAGATGTTGGGAATGTATTTACATACTAATTTAAAGAATAACTGGCAATTTTCGGCATACAAGAAAAAAGCTGCCTGAATTGGCGCACAGGCAGCTTTGCTTTAATTATTTTGCGAGAACATCGTCAACGGATTGAAAATCAAAGCCAAGGTCATGTGCGACTGCTTCATATGTTATTTTGCCGTTTAGGACGTTGACGCCGGTTTTGATAGCCTGACTGTCGGTAATTGCCTTTTCTACACCCTTATTGGCGAGTTGTAGAGCATAAGGAATCGTTACGTTTGTCAGTGCAATAGTCGCTGTACGTGGAACAGCACCAGGAATGTTTGCTACAGCGTAATGTAGTACACCATGCTTTTCATAAATCGGATCATCATGTGTTGTGATATGGTCAACAGTTTCGAAGTTTCCGCCCTGGTCGATGGCTACGTCAACAACCACGGAACCTGGCTGCATAGATTTAACCATGTCCTCTGTTACCAACTTAGGCGCTTTTGCTCCCGGTATTAGTACGGCACCGATGACCAAGTCTGAATCTTTAACCGATGCAGCGATATTGGCTGGGTTAGACATTAGTGTTTGCACACTTCCGCCAAATATATCTTCCAGCTGACGTAACCGGTCTGGATTTAAGTCGAGAATAGTAACGTCTGCACCAAGACCTAACGCAATTTTTGCAGCGTTGGTACCAACCATGCCGCCGCCGACAACGGTGACTTTTCCACGGCTCACTCCAGGAACACCGCTTAGCAGAACGCCTTTACCACCTTTTGCTTTTTCAAGGTATTGTGCACCAAGCTGTGATGCCATCCGACCTGCTACTTCACTCATTGGTGACAGCAGTGGCAGCGTATTGTTGACGGTAATTGTCTCATAGGCGATGGCTGTAACACCTTTTTCGGATAGCGCCTTTGCCAGTTCAGGCTCGGCGGCCAGGTGAAGATAAGTAAAGAGAATTAGGCCTTCACGGAAGTAATCGTATTCGGATGGGAGTGGCTCCTTGACTTTCATAATCATATTCGCCTTTCCCCATACGTCTGAAGCGCTTCCAGAAATTTCAGCACCAGCTGATTTATATTCGTCGTCAGTGAAACTGCTTCCGACACCAGCATTGGTTTCAACGAGCACAGTGTGTCCGGCATTCACCAGGTTATCAACCCCGGCTGGTGTGATTGCAACACGGTTTTCATTATTCTTGATTTCTTTAGGTACACCGATAATCATTATAACTTCCTCCTAACAAATAAATTCTACAATTATTATACCCCTTTTAGATAAACGATTCATTAGTTGGAAACCAAAAAAGAGCAGGGCTGTTTGTTAACATTCACAAATAGCCCTGCTTCAATCATTTATTTTTTCAATTAATAAATCTAAGTATAGTGTAATTTTTTGGTTGGTGTCTTTTAAGTCAATTTCTCCAATGTCAGTAATGCGCTTCAACCGATAATTTAGCGTGTTAGTATGGACGTGTATCTGTTTGGCCGCATTGTGAACATTACTGTCACAATCCAGGTATGCATGAAGTGTTTTTACTAGCGCGGAGCCGTTTTTCTTGTCATAGGCCCTTAATCGTTCAATCGCGTCGTTTCGGTAATTATCACGATTCCTAATAGCGTTTAGATCTTGTAAAAATTGATATATGCCAAGTTCATGGTAGCCATAGACATGCTGTAATGAATCCGGTAACTGTTCTTTTAGTTCAAGAACCTTCATTGCCTGTCTGTAGCTGTCTTTCATATTTTCGGGTGAGTCGTAAGTGAGGCCGAAACCTCCCTTAACATGACCAATGTTTAGCCTTGCTGTCAACTTTTGTATAAAGTCCTGTATCAATGTTTTCAGTTTATTATTGGGATTGGGCGTGGATTCTAGGTTTACAAGCATAATTAGTTGATTCTCGTTGAAAATCCGGCAAACAGCATACGGTTGATATAATGTTTCAATTAAGTAATAGGCATGTTTTTCAATTGTCGGGGTAATATCGTAACTAATTTCAATCATGGCAATGCACAGGGAATTACCGAATGCTAGGCCAAAGCGTTTAGCTTGTTGGCTGATTTCACCTGGTTGCTGCAAATGGCCGACTAGCAGCTGCCAAAAAAATTCCTGATAGCTTTCCTCGGATTGTTTCTTTTTGAGGTGATGCTGGTGCAACTGATTTTTAACGAGTTTGGCAGCATCTTTCATTAGCGACATTTTTTCATTTGTAATTGTTGTATCATTTGTCTGCGCCCAGATAAAGCCAAGCACGTCATGATGCTTATGGACTGACACGGCAATGCGGTTTCCCAGACCAACCTTTTCAATTGCGGGGACAAAAACGGGGTCATTGCTTTCGAACAAACGTGACATGACACCACTTTCCCAGAGACTCGTAATGACATCTTCCGGTACACTTCTCCGCATAATCGTCGCTATTCTCGCCTCATCAACATTTTTATCATGTTTGCTGTACGAAATAATCCGGTGATTGGCGTCCTCGATAGTAATCGGGCATTCCAGTATTTCTGCAATGCGATCGGCCAGTCCTTCCGGTGAATCCAGTGTATCCCGAGATGTTTTTGAGTAATCGGCAGAATGGCTCATGAATATGTCTCCTTTATTCATGGAATACCCCTCCATCATACCACGGTCTTGTTCGCAAGGAAACTTTAATATTCTGGCGGAGTCATTTGGCACAGAGGAAATTTGCATTATTTTGTGTAATTAAACAAATAATTAACGTTAAGTTTTATCTATTTACTAAACAAAAGGTGAATCTATCGTGGTATACTAAAAATAGTATAAATTTTTCAATGAAAACGTTTTACCATAGTCAACTGGTTATCGGCATCTAAAGGGGGATACGATGAAAAAAATACTACAAATTGCAAGCGCTTTTATTGGAATTATTGTTGGAGCCGGGTTTGCTTCGGGGCAGGAAATTATGCAATACTTCACTAGCTACGGCTACCTTGGGACAATAGGTGCAATCGTTGGAACGGCTTTATTTGCATTTCTTGGGATGACTATCATGAGGGTTGGTACCCGAACACAGGCAGTATCACATAAAGAAGCTGTTTACACAATTAGTGGACGCTATCTCGGGGTGATTGTGGATTATGTTCTCATTTTCACATTATTTGGCGTAGGGGTAGTGATGATTGCCGGTGCGGGTTCGATACCAAGTCAGCAATTCGGGCTACCGTCAGCTTTCGGGATTATTGTGATGACTATTTTGGTTATTGCGGTTGTCATGATGCGAATTGATAGGGTAGTTAAAATCATTGGTAGTATAACACCGTTTTTAATATTTGCTGTATTGCTTATTTCGGCTTATAGCTTATTTACAATGGAGACACCGTTCAGTGGTCTTGTAGAAACAGCTAAAGAGCAATCGTCTGCTTTATCGAGTTGGTCTACTTCGGCTGTAAATAATTGGTTTATATCGGCTGTTAATTATGTTTCGTTCAACCTTGCAGTTGGTGCCTCCATGTCACTGTTAATGGCCGGGAATGAACGCAATGAAAGGGTTTCAGCCATTGGTGGTCTCTTGGGAGGTCTCGGCATCGGAATTCTGATTGTACTCAGCCATTTAGCAGTCTTTTCAAAAGTCGATGTTGTAGCAAGCTTTGATATGCCAATGCTGAAGATTGTTGACGATATTTCTCCAGTGTTGGGTAATGTTTATGCGATTATTTTATTTGGCATGATTTTCAATACAGCGGTAAGTATGCTATTTTCGCTGACAGCACGGTTCACAAGCGTGGGGACAAGCCGTCATAAACTATTCGCACTGATCGCCGGAGCTGTTATGTTCTTCTTAAGTTTTGCCGGCTTTAAAGACCTTGTCGCTTTCTTCTATCCACTAATCGGAGCGCTTGGACTATTCCTGATTTTAGCGTTAATTGCTGCATCGTTTCGAATGCCAGCGAAAAACGAACAGCAAAAAAGAGCTTCATCTTAATAAATAGACAGCGGATCTCTGCTAAATATGGATGAACTTAACTGAAATCAAAAGGTGTACCGATACGGTATGCCTTTTGATTTGCCTAATTGTCTATTCCGGCGGACAGGTAAGTATATTGAATGATGCGATCATAGTACCGTGATTCTTCTCCTGCGAAAGACCACACCTGCTGTTAACTTCATCTGGCATTATCCCATTCTTGAAGCACGTCGCCGATTTGCCGGTGATGAATGACTTTGTCGGCAAACTTGTCCAGCTCGGTCGGTTCGCGGTTGACAATCACCAGCTTTGCGCCATTGTCTTTAGCGATAAGCGGGAATTGATTGGCTGGTGTCACGCTGAGCGATGAACCGAGCACAATGAATAAATCAGCCTTTTCAGCCTCAGTGAGCGCCGTTTGAAAGGCTTGCTGCGGTAAGGTTTCCCCAAATAGCACGATGGAAGGACGCAATATCCCTCCACATTCGCAATAGTAATCACGATCGACGTATGCTTCACTGCTGTATTTGCGTCCACACGACTGGCAATGCAACTTTTGCAAGGTCCCGTGCAGTTCAGCCACATGCTTACTGCCGGCAACCTGATGAAAACCGTCTACATTTTGTGTGATGATGGACTGTATAAGCCCTTGGTTTTCCCAATCGGCTAGAATCTGATGGCCTTTATGGGGCTTATAATCTTTCACATTAAGAACGCGCGAACGGTAAAAGTCAATGAATGCATCCACATTATTATTTAATGCGTCCGTATTGGCGATTTTACTCGGATCCTGTTTATTCCACAGGCCATGGCTGGACGAGCGGAAATCAGGCAGACCGCTTTCAGTGGACATACCAGCACCGGTGAAAATGACCGTGTATCGTGATTGATTAAGCCAATCGTTCATTATGTTCGAGCCTCCATACATAGGTTTTTAACTAAATATATCATGTTACAGGATGGTCATAAAGTTTGGCGTTTTTATCGTAAACTTTGGCGATTTGAACGCTCTACAGTCCAAACTTCCGCATTCGGTATTGTAAGCTTTGTCTGCTGATGCCAAGTTTTTTTGCGGTGTGAGAGATATTATTCTTGTTCTCGATCAGTGCTTGCTGAATATAAAATTTTTCCGCTTCGGCCATTTTTTCTTTTAATGGACGATTTTCGACACCCTCACCACTCAGGTTTAATAGGCTGCTTGGAAGTTTGTCCGCGTCTTGCTGATATTTTTTCCGGAATTTCATGGGTAAGTTACCTACAGTAATGGAATCCTCGTCAAGAATAAGGTTCATGGCGCCTTCAATAGTATGCTCTAGTTCACGCACGTTACCAGGCCAATCATGCTCGTGAAGAATCTGCCTGGCTTCGGAGCTGATACCTTTTACATCCATTTTAAATAGTTTGTTGTATTTTTCGATAAAGTGCTTTGTTAACAAGTCTATATCTCCTTTACGCTCGCGCAATGGCGGTACAAATAGAGATACCACACTCAGTCGGTAAAACAAGTCTTTTCGTAAATGGCCGCTGGAAATAGCGTCGATGGGGTCTTCATTAATAGTTGTGATAATACGGACGTCGACTTTTTTGTCTTTCAGGTCTCCAATTCTTCTGATTGACTTTTCCTGAATGACTCGTAACAGTTTTGCTTGCAGAGAGGGATCAAGCGAGTTGATCTCGTCCAGCAGCAATGTGCCGCCATCCGCTTGTTCAAAGAGTCCCGGTCGATCAGTCGCTCCGGTAAACGCGCCCTTTTTCGTGCCGAACAGAAGACTTTCCATTAGGTTATCCGGAATAGCGGCACAGTTTTGCGAAATAAAAGGTGCGCTTGAGCGTGCGCTGCCATTGTGGATACTTTGTGCGAACAATTCTTTCCCTGTGCCAGTTTCGCCGGCGACCATGACGGATGACGTCGTTCTTGTCGCCCGTTTTGCCTCGTCGATGACAGTAAGCATTGGTTCGCTATGTCCGATGATTTTGTCAAAAGTAAAGTTTGTGTTTTGTTTATTTAATACGTTTTCCTTAATAACATGTTCCAGTTGTGTTACATCACGGGCGATTTCGACAGCACCTGTAATTGTGCCGTTTTCGATAATTGGGAATGAGTTGTTGATGGTTGTGATTTCTTTTCCTTTATAGTTAAAATACGTTTGCTTCGTATTTTTGGTAGATTTACCAGTCGTTAGTGCCTGTACAAGTGTACTGCTTTGGCTATCCCTGAACTTGAAAACATCGAGTAAGTTTTTTTCAAGAACATCCTCGCTTCCCATGGATTCAATCTCCATCATTTTTTTATTATAAATAATGGTTTCACCGTTTTTATTAATGACATGAATCCCTACGTCAACGGCATCGAGCAGCTGCTGATAAAGAGCATTCATGTTAATTGGTGTCTGGACATCTCGTTGATTATTAATCGGCATGCTATCACCTCATTTATTTATAGTTTACTAGATACCTAGACAAATCGCAAAATTTATTTGCATGAAGTATCGTTAACCCCGCCTTATTGCAAAATTAATTTGCACAAAATTCCTTTTTATTTTCTGGAAATCCTACTATTACAATGTTTGATATGTTGGCATGGAATTTGCATATTATATGGTGGAAGAACATTTAGGAGGTTATGTGATGAAAGTAAATACATTCAATCAAACAGAGGAAATTATTGAACAAACTGACCAGTATGGTGCGAGAAACTATAAACCGCTTCCTGTTGTTGTATCTGAGGCAGAAGGAGTCTGGGTAACCGATCCGGAGGGTAACCAGTATATGGATATGCTTAGTGCCTACTCTGCAGTGAACCAGGGGCACCGTCATCCGAAAATTATGGAAGCCTTTAATCGTCAGGCAGGACGTGTTACACTGACATCACGTGCATTTCACAATGACCAGCTAGGGCCATTTTATGAAAAGGTTTCCAAGCTGACGAATAAAGACATGGTACTGCCAATGAATACAGGGGCTGAGGCAGTTGAAACAGCTATAAAAGCTGCACGCCGCTGGGGGTATGACCAAAAAGGCATTGCAGATGATCAGGCCGAAATCATTGCGTGTGAAGGTAGCTTCCATGGCCGGACAATGGCTGCGATTTCCATGTCAGCAGATCCGGATAACAAACGTGGCTTCGGTCCAATGCTACCGGGGATTAAAATCATTCCTTACGGTGATATTGACGCGCTGAAAGAAGCAATTACGCCAAACACCGCCGGATTTATCATGGAGCCAATTCAGGGTGAAGCAGGTATTATCATGCCCCCTGAAGGTTTTCTGAAAGAAGCTTCTGACGTTTGTCGAGAAGAAAATGTCCTGTTTATTGCTGATGAAATTCAAGCAGGTCTCGGACGTTCCGGTAAAATGTTTGCTTGTGACTGGGAAGGTGTGACACCGGATATGTACATCTTGGGCAAAGCGCTTGGTGGCGGTGTGATGCCAGTTTCCTGTGTAGCAGCGAATGAAGGGGTGTTAGGCGTGTTCAACCCTGGATCCCACGGGTCTACATTCGGCGGGAATCCATTGGCATGCGCGGTGTCCATTGCAGCACTGGATGTCATTGAAGAGGAAGAACTGGCTGCACATTCCAACCGGCTTGGAGACTATTTTCAGAGCAAACTGAAAGAGATCGATAATCCTATCATCAAAGAAGTTCGCGGCAAAGGCTTATTTGTCGGTGTTGAGCTGGATGAACCGGCGCGACCGTATTGCGAGCAGCTTAAGGAAGAAGGACTGCTATGCAAAGAGACACATGACAATGTCATTCGCTTTGCACCACCGCTTATTATCAGTCAGGAAGAGCTTGACTGGGCAATCGAGAAAATTTATCAAGTTTTATCAAACTGAAGAACAATATGAAGCAAGGAAGTGAATGGAAAAATGGCAAAAGCAATCGTGAATGAACAAGCAGAAGAATCGTTGGATTTAACAGCGTCCACACAAGTGATTATCAAAGAGGCACTGGATCACCTAGGCTACCCGGATGAAGTTTTCCAACTGCTGAAAGAGCCGATGCGCAGGCTTACTGTAAGGATACCCGTTAGGATGGATGATGGCAGCATTAAAATTTTCACCGGCTTTCGAACCCAGCATAGTGATGCAGTCGGGCCGACAAAGGGCGGTGTCCGGTTTCATCCGGAAGTTACCGCGGAAGAAGTCGATGCGCTTTCCATGTGGATGAGTCTAAAAAGTGGTATACCGGACATTCCGTATGGCGGTGGTAAAGGTGGCATTATATGTGATCCAAGAGAGATGTCCTTTCGGGAGTTAGAGGGACTAAGCCGTGGATACGTTCGCGCCATCAGCCAAATTGTTGGACCAACGAAAGATATTCCGGCACCGGATGTGTTCACCAACTCGCAAATCATGGCTTGGATGATGGATGAATACAGCCGGATCAGTGAATTCGATTCTCCGGGCTTCATTACTGGTAAACCAATTGCACTGGGTGGATCTCATGGACGTGAAACAGCAACAGCTAAAGGTGTTACTATCTGTATAGAAGAAGCAGCTAAGAAAAAAGGCATCAGCATACAAGGTGCTCGTGTTATTATACAAGGGTTCGGCAATGCTGGCAGTTATCTTGCCAAGTTCATGCATGATGAAGGGGCAAGTGTCGTAGGTATATCTGATGCGTATGGTGCGATATATGACCCGGATGGGCTTGATATTGACTATCTGCTGGAAAAACGGGATAGCTATGGTACAGTTACCAACTTATTCAATCACACAATTACCAACGAGGAACTGCTTGTCAGCGATTGTGACATTATCGTGCCAGCAGCTATAGCCAATCAGCTGACAAAGAATAACGCCAATGATATAAAGGCGTCGATTGTTGTGGAAGCAGCAAATGGGCCGACAACCCTTGAAGCCACAAAAATTATGTCCGAACGTGGCATCCTGATCGTACCGGATGTCCTAGCAAGCTCTGGAGGCGTAACTGCTTCGTACTTTGAATGGGTTCAGAACAATCAGGGCTATTATTGGAGTGAAGAAGAAGTAGCGAAGAAGTTACGTAATGTTCTTGTCAATTCCTTTGAGAAAGTTTACAATGCTTCTCAAACGCATCAGGTGCACATGCGCCTAGCAGCATACATTGTTGGTGTGCGGCGCATGGCGGAAGCTGCTCGTTTCAGAGGCTGGGTTTAAAACGAAACGTAAATGATATTACATGTGCCCAAGATGTCCGGGTATCCGGAATGATTGGGCACAATTATATTTGATATGTGTTAAGGAGAGGGGCAAGTTGCAAATAGATGCCAATACGATAAAAAACTTAGCAGACTATGATAATATTTTAGTCGTTGATAAGGAAGGAAAAACCCTTTTTTATGACCTCGCTGATCTGAATGTGCTAAGTGAACTCGGCCAGCGTCCTGAGGAATTTATCGGCAAGCATGTTACTACTTTCTATCAGGATTTAACAGAGGAGAACAGTACTGTCATGAATGTTCTGCGGAATGGGAAACCGCTCAGCCGTGTCAGACAGGAAATGACGACAATCAAAGGAAATGAAATTATATCCATCAGTTCCACTTATCCGATTACGGAAATAGAACAGGTAGTTGGAGCAATCGAATTTTCGAAGCGATATTATTTAAAAGAAAATATTCAATCCCTACATAAATATGCAGGGCATAAAGTGTACCGAAAAAATAATACCATTTATACGATTGATGATCTTATTACCGCTAATTCACGTATGGAATCTATTAAACAGCACATCCGCAAAATCTCTCGCACCAGCTCATCGGTCCTCCTCAATGGTCGAACAGGCACTGGAAAGGAAATAGTGGCACAGGCAATCCATAACTTGAGTGACCGGTATGCACAGCAATTTATTTCACTCAACTGCAGTGCTGTCCCTGAAAGCTTGATGGAAAGTACGCTGTTTGGAACAACCAAAGGAAGTTTTACGGGCTCAGAGGATATGCCGGGTGTCTTTGAACAAGCAGATGGCGGTACATTGTTTCTTGATGAAATTAACTCCCTTCCAGTACCCTTACAGGTAAAATTGTTAAAAGCAGTAGAGGAAAAAGCGGTCAGAAGAATCGGCGGAAAAAAGCCAATACCGCTAAACATCCGAATTGTATCAGCAACAAATGAAGAGCCGGACAAACTACTTGCTGAAAAGCGTCTACGTGAAGATTTATTTTACAGGCTCAGTGTCGTAGAGTTGAATCTGCCCGAGTTGGTAGAACGGAAGGAAGATATCCCTGTTCTGCTGGATTACTTTATTAACTTTTATAATACGCATATGAACATCCGAATTGACGGCGCGGAGGCAGACGTCCTTGAAACCTTTAAGCGGTATGATTGGCCCGGGAATGTCAGGGAATTGAAAAATGCAGTGGAAACTGCTTATAACAGTGTGAGTTCACGGATGATCACAATGGATGACATTCCCCGCCGTATATGTAAAGCTAAACAAATGAGTAAGCCTGCGCATACTGGTAGAGGGGCTAGTGATGTATCGCTGAAAGAAGCAGTGGAAAACTATGAACAAGCAATCATCGCAGCTCATTTGAAAGAAGCAAATGGTGTTATCGCAGAAACTGCAAGAAGACTGGATATGTCTAAACAATCGCTTAAATATAAAATTAATAAATACGAACTGATGTAAAAATAACTTTACGTAGAGGGGGGAAAATTTCCTCTCTTTTTTTATTGGTAAAAGAAAGTGCACGTTTTGTAAAAATATGAGGAAACATTTTTTACAAAAAATAAAAAGCGATACGAAAGGGCTTGCAGATGTATAAGAGATTTACTGCCACCTGTTTAAACAACATTGGCATAATTTTTGCATTTTATTTGTGCATACTATTAATTTAATATAATGAAAATTTGGAATTAATATGGGGAAATCAACTATATGCAGAGGAGAGGATCAACATGACGCAAGAGAGAGATATCATTTTTTACAATGGACGTATATTCACAGCTGATTCGGATCAGCCTTACGTCAATACGATGATTGTACGCAATGGAAAAGTAGTGTGGGTTGGAGACAATCCAGATGCAGAACGAACAGATGGAAGATGGGTGAATCTTCGTCAAAAGCGGGTACTACCGGGATTTATTGACGCGCACATGCACCCGTTGCACTTGGCGGCAGTTTCCGAGCAAATTCCATGCACACCGCCAAAGGTACATTCGATTAAAGATCTGCAGGAACAAATTAAGTGGCAGGCAGACCGTCAAGAAAATAATGACTGGATTCAGGGCTGGGGCTTTGATGAAGGGAAACTCACAGAAGGAAGAACACCAACCAGATGGGATTTGGATCATGCAGAAGCAGTCATTCCAGTTCTGTTGACACGAACGTGCGGCCATATTGCTGTCGCTAACAGTAAGGCACTGGAGATGGCAGGGATTGACAAAGATACACCAAATCCATCCGGCGGCCAGATTGACAGGGATGAAGATGGTGAACCAACGGGCGTTGTAAGAGAAACTGCTAAAGACTTGCTAGATGCGGTAGTACCGGAAACCACAATGGAAGAGGATGCAGAATTGCTAGCGTCTTCAAGTGAAAATTTACTGGCACATGGTATTACTGGCATAACCGACTTGATGGCAAGAAAAATTCCCACCGATGATGCGGATATGTACAGTCTGGCACAACGTAAAGGCCTTAAGCAGCGGGCAGTTCTTTACTATTTATGGAGTGAAATAAAAGACAATCCGAATATTGGCGTGGAGCGAAAGGACCGGCGCGAAGCAACTCATATAGGAGGCATTAAAGTTTTTTCAGATGGCAGTGTTTCCGGCCGTACAGCGTGGGTCAGCACACCATTTCTCGGTAATGATGATAACTATGGGATTTCAACTACATCGGAACCGGAACTGCTGACAGCCGCTGATGCCGCGAAGAAGAATGGCGTGCAACTGGTGATTCATGCCATGGGTGAGCAGGCAATTGCATTCATTGTTGACACATTGGAGCATGTGAATGGCTGGCTTGACGATGCGCCATCTATCCGGATTGAACATGCTTCATTCCCTTCAGGTGATATCCTCGACCGGGCAGCAGAAGCCGGTATTGGAATTGTTACACAGCCAATTTTTCTATATGCGGAGATTGAGAGCTATTTGAACAATCTCGGCTCGGGACGGACAAAGAGCTCCTATCCAATCCGCACGATGCTTGAAAAAGGCATGCAAGTAGCAATTTCATCGGACGCACCAGGCAATGCGTGGCATGATACGGTCGATCCGTTTGTCGGTCTGAAAGGAGCGGTGACTCGAAAAGCGCACGATGATACTGATGTCGGACAAAATCAGCGAATAAACCTGGAAACGGCTATAGTTCTGTACACAAGGGAAGCTGGAAAAATAACCCGTATTCCGGATGTTGGCCAATTGACTCCGGGGTATCATGCTGATTTTATGATTTTAGACAGAGACATCCTTCAAACAGGGCCAGAAGAACTTGACAATGTGCGTGTCCTACAGACGTATATGGGCGGCGAGTTAGTCTATGAAGAAGAAACTGCAGGGCATAAAGGATAAAAAGAAATCTTTTTATGCGTCGATACTGAAAGCGTATACATGATCGTAGTAATTTAACTGAATAAATAAAATATATGGGGGGGAACGGAATGGAGGCAATAATGGATACCATTGCCGTTATTTCAGAATATACTGCTATTCCACTTATCTTATTGATTATTGGTGGTGGTATCTTCTTAACAATTCGGCTGGACTTTTTTCAATTTAGGTATTTTCCGCATATTATAAAACGAACAGTTGGAGGTATATTCAGGAAGACGGAAGCTGGAGAGGGGACAGTCACTCCGTTTCAAGCAGTATCCAGTGCACTAGCATCAACAGTAGGGTCAGCCAATATTATTGGTGTTCCAGTCGCGATTGCTTTCGGAGGTCCTGGGGCAGTCTTTTGGATGTGGCTTGTCGCATTGATTGGCATGGCAACGAAATATTCGGAGGTAGTCCTTGGCATTACATATCGTATTGTCAATAAAAAAGGCGATTATGTCGGTGGTGCGATGTATTATATGGATAAAGGATTGGGATGGAAGGGATTTGCGGTCATGTTTGCGGCGATACAAGTAATTTTTGTATTCGCCAGTACGTCCGTTCAGTCTAATTCATTGGCAGTTACAATGAAATCTTCCTTTCAAATTCCGACGATTGTAACCGGAATTGTTATCAGCGGAATTATCTTATTAGTGATGCTGGGTGGAATCAAATCGATTGGTCAATTTGCAGAAAAATGTATACCTACTATGGTTACTGTATATATGTTAGCGGCCTTAATTGTTATTGTTGCTAATATTGATGCCGTTCCGCACGCATTTTTTATGATATTTAAACATGCATTCACGCCAATTTCTGCGATGGGTGGATTTGCTGGAGCGGCTATTGCGGCCATTATCCGTTGGGGTGTAGCAAGAGGTGTTTATTCCAATGAAGCCGGTATGGGCAGTGCTTCAATAGCCCATTCGGGTGCGAAAAATGAGCATCCGGCAACGCAAGGTTTCTGGGGTGTCTTCGAAGTATTTGTTGATACAATTCTGGTGTGTACGGTCACAGCACTGGTTATTTTGACAACAGATGTATGGACAGTTATTGATGCGGAGAATGCTGCCTCCATGACAATGGCGGGCATGGCGGATGTATTTGGTCAAGAACTTGCCGGTATTATTGTCAATATATGTTTGTTTTTCTTTTCTATTACAACGATTCTTATGATTGTCTATTTTGGAGAAAAACAATCAGAGTATCTGTTCGGTCACAAAACATCATTAATATTCCGTTATGTTTATATTGGTGCCGTATTATTTGGCTCAACCGGCAGTCTGCTACTTGTTTGGTCATTGCTGGATGTTCTTATCGCATTAATGGTTGTACCGAATATGATAGCGCTTATTTCTCTAAGTGGAAAAGTCAGAGAAATAACAAGAGATTATTTCACTAGACATTACAAAGAAGCTTCGAACTTTGATAACAGTAATGAAGAAAAAAGTGTATGATACTGTGCTAAAACTAATAGTTAAGCAAAAACCCTCTGTGATTGGAACTGCATCACGGAGGATTTTTTTAAGGGACTCTGATATTTCATTATGTAACTTTTTATTAGCAGAGACCGACAGTATTGACAACAAAACTTTTTCTTAGATACGGGGGTCAAGTATGAAAAAAAGACTTTTTATGTTTATTGTCATTACTGTCAGCATGTTGATAGCTGGCTGCAGCAATGAATCAGGGAACAATGATTCGAGCGCTGATCGGGCGAGCGAGGAGCAAGCCGTTGATAAAAATGAATCTTTTACAACAGTTGATGATGCTTCCAGGGGACAAAAGAAAGCCGGGACTGAACAGGAAAAGGGCAACGACAGCAAAGACAAAGCAGCATCAAAATCTAAAAAGACTGCCGATGCCGATCGGAAAGTTATTTATCATGCCAATCTGCATATCGAAGTGAACAATTATGAAAAAGCAGCAGCTGATATCAGGAAACAGGTGAACGAACGGGGCGGCTATATCGTTGAATCAAGTATGCAAGGCGGTGCTGAGGATGGGGCAGCGAGTGGACAGATTACGGCACGAATTCCACAGAAACACTTTCGGGAATTTATCCAGCTGGTGGAAGACGGCAGCAAAAAGGTCGTAAACAGCTCCATTTCCGGTCAGGATGTGACAGAGGAATATGTTGATTTGAAATCGCGACTGGAGTCCAAACGAGTCGTGGAAAAACGGCTGCTTTCCTTTATGGAACAAGCCAAGAAAACAGAAGATCTGCTCGACATTTCAGAGGATCTGGCAAAAGTACAGGAGGAAATCGAGCAGATAACCGGTCGGATGAATTATTTACAGAATAAGGTAGACCTCGCCACCGTCACCATTCGGATGGAAGAAAAGAATGTCACTATTACAAGTGAAGAGGATTTAAATACATGGGAAAAAACGAAACAGCAGCTCATGAAAAGCATTAACTTTCTCCTATCGGCGTTCTCAGGGCTATTTGTCTTCATCATTGGCAATCTACCAGTGCTAATTATATTGGGGATTATTGGTGCGGCTGTATATTGGATCATCAGAAGGCGGTGGAAGAACAAGCGGGAAGAATAAGGTTTTATAACAGGAATTGTCTCCTTAAAATTGGATTCAGGACAACTACAGACCCCATGTTTGGCGTTTTTACAAAGAACTCTGGCGTTTTCATGTTAGTTTTTGGCGTTTTTGCAGTAAACTTTGGCGATTTCCTGCTAAACTTTGGCGTTTTTGCCAAAAGCTAGATGGATTCGTTTTCCTTCACGAACTTATGCGTTATACTGATTAGCGTCTACATTCTTTTAACGTTGGATTATGAAGGAGTATGGGAATGGATGGATTCGTTTTAAGGGGACTGCGGCTGTCTATTTTTCTGTACGCTCTCTTACACTTTATCAATTACTATTTACAAATCAATGTCATATCGACTATACATGCCGGCATCGGTCTTGTCATGCTGGTTCTGGCGGCGACGTATTTAACACTGCATCGTTTCAAATTGCCGCTTTTCCTTCTCACAGGCGGCGTTGTCATTTTGGTGCTGACCGGCGGATTTAATGTCGGGAATATGCGTAACGGCCTGCTGCAAATGAGCGATATTATCGGTTTGCTCGCGGTAGTTCCGATGATTGGCTGGGTATTGCGCCAGGAGCCTTATATTGAGGAATTGATTGGTCTTGCTCACAAGCTACTAGATTCCAGCCGAAAGTTTTATTTTGTCATGGTTTTATTCACACATATGCTTTCGTACTTTTTATTATTTGGTGTCATTCCGCTGATGTATCAATTTGTAAGTAACATTTTGCAACATCAGCGGGGAGAGGCGTGGGAATATTTTAAAGGATCGGCGCTGCTGCGTGGATTTGCGTTGTCAACCATGTGGATCATTAGCATACCAAGCTTTGCCTTTGCGGTTGATGCGTTAAATGCACCACTTTGGAAGGCTATTCTGCAAGGCTTTTTTGTTGCGGCAGCTGCTTTAATGATGGCTGTTTTATTTTCCTATTTTGAAGAAAAACGTTATGGGATTGACTTTACTTCTGAAATTAACACAGAAATAGCGGCAGTACTTGAGCGATCGTCTGACAAAAGAGTGCAGCTGCGCATGGCGATCGAATTTACTTTCCTGTTTATTACGTTATTCGGGACTATTTTTCTATTATATGAAATGCTTGCTGTTAAGCTGATGCTGCTGATTCCGTTTGTGATTATTGTGTGGGCCAGTATGTATTTCTTCGTAAAACGTAAGCCGAAAAATATGCTCACTGAAATGAAAGATTACTATGTAAATGGTCTGTCATCGAAGGCATATCAGTTCAGTGTGCTGACATCAGCTGGTGTGATTATATTTGCCATGAACCAGAGCGGAATCGGTGAGACGCTTATTAATGGCATCTATTCGTTTCAGGAAGTTGTTCCGTTTTTCAATATGCTATATTTCCTGCCATTTATTGTGATTATTCTTGGCTTTATGGGGCTCGGGCCACTGACGGTTATGGTGTTGGTGGCAGGTATTCTGGAAAGCATCTCACTTCCGTATTCACCGGAATTGATTGTGCTTGCGGTCACATCGGGAAGTGCAATATCGATTCTATTATCCCCATTGATCATGCCAGTCATCATCCTGAGTGGAACTAATGGATTAAGTGCATTTAAAAACGGGCTGAAATTTAACTATAAGTATGCAATCGCTCTATATGTCATGGTACAATGTTACATTCAATGGATGGTGAGCTAAGGATTGTTTTCCGGCTCGGTGCCGTAAAAAGGAGGCGTTCACATGCGGATAGTCGTTACAGCGGACACGCATATGCCGAATAAAGGCAAACAGCTACCGGCCCGATTAACCAAAGAGCTAACGAAGGCTGATCTGATTATTCATGCAGGCGACTGGAAGACGATGGATGTATATGAAGCATTGTGCGAATACGGAGAAGTAATCGGTGTTTACGGCAATGTGGATGATGAAGCGGTGAAAAAGCAGTTACAAGCGAAGGAAACTTTTTCTATAAACGGATATAACATTGGTGTCGTTCATGGCCACGGGGAGAAAAAGACGACGGAGAAGCGGGCAATTGAAGCATTTGATGGAGAAAATATGGATGTTATCATCTTTGGTCATTCGCATATCCCGTTAGTTCGCTATGTTAAGAAACAGCTGCTTATAAACCCTGGGTCACCAACGGATAAACGGTCGCTTCCGCATTATTCATTTGCCATTCTCGATATTGCTGAAGACATACATGCTGACCTCATTTTTTTCCGGGACAAAAATTGAGGCCAGCCTGCGAATAAGAAACCGGACAGACCGGCGTTCAATTCTTTTAATTGTTCGTAGCCATACGGCCGAGGGGGCCGGTTTCACTGATGATATCTTGTAGCTCATAAACGGAAATCGGAAATATCGGAAACCCGAATGAATGCGGCGTGTACTCAAAAAGCTGGAAATAAATGACGAGTGTTTTGTCAGCGATATAAAACGACTGATCCGGACTGATTCTAGTGAATTCATTAATGGTCGGGATATCGCGTGCGGCTATTTGTCTTTTGATGATATCCGAGATGCGTCTGGTATAGTTACTACCGGGCTTGAATAAATCTCGCAGCCGGCACTCTTTCCCGTTCTGCAGATCAAATGTTGAAGAATTCATGTAAGTTATCCCGTTTGCCGCCATGTGATATATGGCGTAGTTGGATTGTGTTAAACTTAATACCCCGCGCTGGTTGTTCTTTATCTCGAATTCGCCGACCATTTCTGCAATGCTCCCTGACATATCGCTAACTTGTTTGTTAATAAGCTCCTGTGTTTTTCGGATAATTGATTGGTTGATAAACCCTTGCAAAGACTGATTTGCCATTCTGGCCTGGGGGTAAATAACCTGTTGATTAGGCCCTCCGCTCACGCTAAATGGTTCAATTTGGACTGGTAATGAAACAGGCATACCGTCTCCTCCTTTTTATCGTGTACTGTGCCCATTGTATGCCGGAAAGGAAAATGTGTGCTGCCCGTTGTTTTAATGCAAAGATACTAATGAATGTTTAATTTTTTTCGCATTGTTTTTCATGGCATCCTGTATTATCATTGAATGTATAATTTTTATTGTGAAAGTAATCACTAATGATTCCGCTTGTAAACATGAAGACGAAATTGATTGAAAAAGGGGTATGACGACGTTGCAAATAGGTATTGATAAAATAGGGTTTTATACTCCCCATATTTATGTGGATATGAATAAACTTGCTGAACGGCGAAATGTGGAGCCGGAAAAATTTACGATTGGCATTGGTCAGGAAAAAATGGCGATTGCACCGATTACACAAGATGCTGTCACGATGGCGGCGAATGCGGCATTGGAGATTGTCGATGAAAAAGATAAGGAAGCAATTGATTTCGTTATCTTTGGAACCGAATCAGGTATTGACCACTCCAAGTCTGCGGCCATTTATGTTCATCATTTGCTTGGCTTGCATGAAAATGCTCGATCGATTGAGCTGAAGCAGGCATGCTACGGTGCCACTGCCGGCATTCAGATGGCAAAAAGTCACGTTGCACTGCATCCCGAGAGTAAGGTCCTTGTGCTTGGGTCGGATATTGCACGCTACGGATTGGAAACCTCTGGTGAAGCGACGCAGGGAGCAGGAGCAGTTGCTTTATTGATCAGTGCCGATCCCGACATCTTGGCATTAGATCATGATAGTGCCTTCAAGACGGATGAGGTCATGGACTTCTGGCGGCCGATTCATTCGGATAAGGCGCTAGTTGATGGCAAACTTTCCAATGAACAATACATTGCTTTCTTCGCGAACGTATGGGAACAATATAAGGCAAAAACAGACGCCACGTTAGCCGACTTTGAAGCAATTACTTTCCATTTACCGTATACGAAAATGGGCAAAAAAGCACTCAAAGCCGTACTTGACGAGGGTGCAGATGAGGATACGGAGCGCTTGATGACGAACTATCAAATCAGCGCGGAATACAACCGGATTGTTGGCAATATTTATACCGGATCGCTCTATTTAAGTTTGCTTTCACTGCTTGAGAACAAGGAAGACCTCCAGCCGGGAGCGCGAATTGGATTGTTCAGTTATGGCTCCGGTGCGGTCGGTGAATTTTTTGCTGGTACCTTGCAGTCCAACTACCGGAAGCAGTTGCCTTTAGGTAAACACAATCAATTGCTGGAATCCCGGACTGAAGTGAGTGTGTCGGAATATGAGGCGATTTTTGAAGAAACACTGCCAACCAATGGATCAGACGTCACACTGGACACGGCCGGTGACCCGGCGGAGATATGTCTGGCAGGCGTGAAAGATGATATGCGGCAGTATGTTCGTAAAGGTTAGTAGGACTAGCGAGCGTGATGGATATAAAAATGGGTGCCCAACCTTGCTAAGGATTTCATTTTTGGTGGAGAAAAACTGAATGAATAAGAAAGTATCATACCGATTAACATAGCAATTGTAATTGGTATGATATTTTTTTGTTGACATGATTAAAAGTCTAATTATAATCATTGCTAGGTTAAGTGGTTTTATAGCGTGTACGAAAAAATTTTTTCAAAAAAGATACTAGAAACGTAAGTAGTTCCGTTTCTGTGGAGAAAATTTGAAATACCATAATAAATAGCAGACCAAATTGCATAGTTATTTGGTCTGCTATTTTACCTTGTACATCAACACTGAACTTTTTAAACCAATAAGGTTATTGTTATTTTATGTTAAAATAAAAGTAGCGTTTGTTAAAACTAACTGGCAATTTAGTGCAATAGCAATGATTAACTGATATTCAACGAACGGAGCCATTTCATTGATTTACTAAGGTTGTGAATTGGTGAACTTAAACTAACGGTGCAGGTTTATGTAATAAGAAAGTGATAAAATAAGGAGAAAGGAGAGATGTTGAAATGGTTATACAATCGAATATGTCACCAGCAGCAATTGTTGATGTTTGGAAAGAAACGGAATATGTTTTTATGAAACATAAAATACCACTTACTAAACAATCATTAGAGACATTGGTTGAAAATAAACGTCTACCTTCGCTACTACAAGAATTGAATTCAGTTGTTGGTAGTTCTACCGCAACTTGTATAGAAGGTGGCTGACAAATGCCAATTAAAAAGGAGTAGGTTACTCCTTATATTACTAAAATGAACAGTCGAAAGCACACACCATTGCGAGTGCTTTCGACTGTTTTATGTGCTTCTACGATTCGAAATAAATAATAAAAGCTGAGATATGATAGCCAGAATAGGCAATTCCAATAATGGACCTATAACTAACGTTAAAGCGATTAAAGGTTGGTCTGGGAACGCAGTCATAGCAATCGCTAAAGCGATTGGAGAATTTCTTGCTAAAGTAGTTAAGCTTAAACTTGTTCTGTTGGAGTTAGGAAACCTCATAAGCTGTCCAACCTTTTGACCAACAAAGAAGTTTATAGTGAAAAACAAAAGAATAGGTATGGTAATTTGCCACATTAAATCTAAATTATCCAGCAGTAATTGCCCTTGTGAAGCAAACATGGCAACGATTGCAAGGCTTAGAAAAATAATTGGTAACACGCTAAGGTTGGATATAAGGTTCTCTCTTAGCTGCTCCTTGTTTCTCAAGATCATTTTTGTTAAAACAGCTAAAACTAAAGGTATGAATAAAACAATTAGAATACTTTCTACTAGAAACCCAAGTTCTATAACTCCAGTAGTTCCGCCAAAAATAAGAAGATAAATAGGCAACAAAATGACTTGTAAAATTAAGTTTAAAGGTAAGATTGCTGTTGATAACGCAACATTTCCTTTTGCTATCCCTGTAAAGATTAAGTACCAGTCAGTGCATGGTGTAACCATGAGCATGATAAATCCAATATACAACGCTGGATTATCACCTAAAAATACCATTGCTAGCAACCATGCTAGGATAGGTGTCCAGACAAAGTTTATAATGACTGAAGTATATGTAAACTTGATGTTTTTAAAAGCTTTCTTTATTTCTTCAATAGGAATTTGTAAGAAAGTAATGTAAAGCATCGCCACTAATAAAGGAACAATAAATCTTTCCGCACTATCTTTTATTAGTTCTACTTGTCCTATACCTATACCAATTATTACTGCTAAGAAAATAATAAGTGTATATAGTTTTTCAAATAAGTTCGTCGTTATCACCACCTACAAAGAATAATATAATGCCATAAATAATTTTACCATACATTGACTGTTTTGCTTATTAAACAATACCAGCCAATAGCAGAAAATGACTATTCCAGAATCGGGCTGTGACTGCTAAACTAAAGTAGACAGATATTGCTAAATAAAAATGAACACTTTTGGGGGGGCGTTGCATTGGGCAGGCCCCGGCCGGGGCCTGCCCAATGCAACGGTAACTGAATCTCCTTTTACATGTTTTCATTTTGATTCTGTCAACGATTCATTTGCACCTTGAAAATTGAATATTTTTTAAATGTTGGAGGGCGTAGCTTCGTAATGAGCATTTGCTTGCGGAGCAAGCTAATGCGAATGAGAAGGAAGCAAGCGTGAGCGCGGTAGTCTACATGCTCTATTTTAAAAAGACGCACGCCATTTCGATATGATAGGTTAATAGATATCATCAAAGAAATGGAGTGTATGGAAAGGTGGACAAGTTCAGAGTGTACACGGACATACGGCAGCTTTACCAGCAGGGGTTTAAAGTTGCTCAGATCGCCAGAAAGCTTGGCATCTCACGAACAACTGTTTATGATTATCTGAATCGGGAGCCTGAGGAAATGTCTATTTGGGTTGCCGGCACAAAGGAACGCTCTAAAAAGCTTGATCCTTATGAAAATGAGATCTTTTCCTGGTTGAAAAAGCACCCCGACCTTTCGGCCGCGCAGATACAAGATTGGCTCTTAGAGAAACACGGAAATATGGATGTTGCGGCCAGTACCGTTCGCAATTATGTCAGCCAATTACGAGGGCGGTATCATATTCCTAAAGTATTACATGTGCGAGACTACGAGGCCATTCCCGATCCCCCCATGGGGCAACAGGCACAGGTTGATTTTGGTGAGACAAAACAACAGACGACGAAAGGAGAGGAAAAAAAGCTTTACTTTATCTGCCTTGTCCTGTCGAATTCACGGTATAAAACAGTGATGTGGTGGGATCGGCCGTTTACGACGAAAGACGTTATCCAGGCGCATGAGACATTCTTTGAACAACTTGATGGAATGCCTGAAGAAATCGTTTATGACCAGGATCGTGTCATTCTTGTCGATGAAAATGCCGGCGACCTCATTTTTACAGCAGACTTTCAGAAGTATCGAGAGGAACGGGGATTCCGGGTTTATATGTGCAAGAAAGCTGATCCGGAGTCAAAAGGACGAGTTGAAAATGTTGTGGGATTCGTCAAAAATGGTTTTGCCAAACATCGTGTTTTTGACAACATTGATAAATGGAACGAGACGTGTCAGGAATGGCTGGATCGAACCGGTAACGGCAAAATACACAATACAACAAAAAAGAAACCGGACACGGTGTTTCAAATAGAAAAGAAACACTTGCGCCCAGTCATTCCTAAAGCAAATATACTTAAAAAAGATGATTTTAGTATAACAGTAACGGTGAGGAAGGACAACACTATCCTATACGATGGCAATCGTTATTCCGTGCCACTTGGTACCTATCAACATGGGGAGTCCAATCAGGTTCATCTTTTAAATAAAGGTGAGATACTGACCGTGATTGACGGAAACGGCGAGATCATCGCTGAACACAAAATCGATAACCGAAAAGGAGAACTCATTCAAGCGTCTAATCATCGCAGGGATCGTTCAAAGGATATTGAAGCCTATATCCAAAGCTTGGCTTCACGTTTTGAAAATCCGAATCGGGCGACGACTTATTTGGGGGAAATTCGTAAATGTTACCCACGTCACGCTAGAGACCAGCTCCAAGTCATAGCGAAATGCACGAAAAACAGCGATAGCCAGCGAATGGAACAGGCATTAATAATGTGTGTGGATAATAGATTATATTCCGGAAATGATTTTCGAGACGTCTTAAACCACCTGCATCAGGAGGAATCAGAGAGCACAGATCAGGCAATGGAGAATGACGTTTCTTCACCCGTTCATAAATCTTATGAGAATTGTCAGCCAACGACTAGGGCTTTGACCGATTATATCAGCATTCTGGAAGGAGGTTCTTCTACATGACATCAACAGGCCATCTTGAACAGCAATTGCGCACATTACGGCTTTCAGAAACGGCACAACAACTCCCTGAAATGATTACGGAGGCGGAGAAACAAGACGCCTCCTACCAGGAGTTTCTTGCCCGTTTATTGAATTACGAACAAAAACGCCGAGAGGAGAAACGGATTGAGCGCAACATGAAATGGGCGGCATTTCCTTTTCACAAAACGTTGGAGGAATTCGATGTTCATGAACAAACAGCGTTGAGTCAAAAACAGCTGAATCAACTAAAAGAACTAACGTGGCTGGACCAACTATATAATTTAATTCTGTTGGGGCCACCCGGCGTAGGGAAAACCTTTCTGGGTGTTGCGCTGGGGATTGAGGCCATTTATCGGGGTTACCAGGTTTCGTTCCTGCCAATGGGCGAATTGGTTCATATTCTTAAAACAGCAGATGTCATTCGCAAATCGCAAACAAGAAAAAAGCGTATCCTTAAGTCGGATCTCGTTATCATTGATGACTTAATGTATATGGCCATGAATCAACAGGAGGCGAATCTGTTTTTCCAACTGATTAATGAATTATATGATCAATCTACCATCATTTTCACCTCAAATAAGGGGCCGAAAGATTGGGGAGACCTTCTTGGGGATCCGGCCACTACCACGGCCATCCTCGATCGTATTTTACATCGCGCGGAGGTAATCCAAATGGATGGGGAAAGTTACCGAATGAAATACAGAAAATCCATTTTTGGCGAAGAAAATGAACAGGATAAAAGTGTTCAAAATTAATTAGCAAAAAGTGTTCAATTTCACTTGACGCTCACACGGGCGCAATCGCGGCATAAATCATTGCGTCTTTAACGCCATATAAGGGCTATATTGTGAAATAATGAGGAGGGTTTATCATTTCAATTTCTTTATTATTTTTAATTTTGATAGGCGTTATTGTGCTTTTAATGTGTGTTGTTCCCGCTGTTATGGCTGACAAAAATATCGAGGAAGGGAAGAAGCCATACAAAGTTTCTTGGGCTATTTTAGGATTATTAGTTTTAAATTGGTTGCTATTCTTAACTAACTCATATTCTTTAATGCCAGTTAGTATTTCAGATTTAATATTTACTCCAGTGTGGGTGATTTTGTCTGTTGCAGGGATTATTGCTGTGGTTTATGAATTTAAAAAGAACAAAGGCTTTGCCGTTTCACTGGCGGGATTAACTGCAATAAGTTTATTGTTTACTGTGCTTTCATACGGTATAGGTAAAATGTAAACAATTGGACGCGTTAATCTAATAATTTTTTTTCAGACGTGAGGAGGGGTGAAATGCCAACTTGTCAAAACTGCCATAATAAGTGGAAGTGGAAGCAGACTATGAAAAAGATGTTCACCTTAGATACCGGAATGAATTGTCCCTATTGCGGAGAAAGACAGTATCAAACAAGGGAATCAAAAAAGAAAGCAGGTATTTTAAACGCTTTTGTTCTCTTGCCCTTGTTGTTAAATATCTTTTTTGAGATCCCAGCAGCTATTTTGTTAAGTTTATTTCCTATTTTGTTCTTTGTAATTATGTCGCTTAACCCGGTCATAATGCATTTAAGCAATCAAGAAGAGTTTTTAATCTAAGAAATAGAGTTTGAACTCTTCCGGAAAAGGGCGCACTTCCTCCAGAAGTTAAGGAACGGATATATACTTTTTGTACTTGGAAGTATTATTTAATTAAAAGAAGAAGCCCTCTAAAAATATTAAAGGGCCTCTCCGTTAATTCCTGAAAATGTTATAGGCAGTGCTAGACGTTTTGGTTTGCGAATTGTTTTGAAAGCTGTTCCAGCAAATCAGGTTTGTCATCACGATGCATCACAACTTCAATAAGCGTTAAATAGTCGTGGTTGTTTTCTGCTGCTTTTAAGGCGTCTTCAAGTTCAAGCTCCGTTTTTACTTTATAGGTTATACTTTTTCCCTCAGGGCTAAATACCTCTGGCAGCTTCTTATAATCCCACATTGGAATATCATTGTAGGGCTGATTTTCTCCGTGAATCGCGCGTTCTACGGTATAGCCATCATTATTGATTAAGAAAATAATAGGTTTGATTTTCTGAGTGAGCATGCCGAAAAAGTAAAGCCGATGGATCCCCACAGTGGCTGACCAATAAACATGGTATCTTTCGGTATTGGCATCGTCGCAGCACCATAGTAAGAAGTCCCTTGTTCTGCCAACAATATATCTCTTTCTTTCATAAAATAAGATAAGCGTTCAAAGAAACGGTTTTGCTTCATGTTTTCTTCTTTTGCTTCATATGGATCCTGATTGATTTGTGACTTAAGCGGGATGATATTTAGCTCCTCAGGATTTTTTGGGTAATTTTATCACTTAGTGCTACTAACGCATCTTTCATTGTAATTGGCGCATATTTTTTGTTTGTGGCGTTCACAGAAAATGGTGTAATCTGAATCACATTTTTTTTCGAAAAGTCATAGGAAAAACCACCTGTCGTTGAATCGGTAGGTTTAGCACCAATTTGAATAATGCAATCCGCTTCATCTACGCGCTGTTGTAAATAAGGAGCACTTAGTTCGCCATTGTAGACACCAATAAATTGCGGGTGTTTTTCGTTGAAAGCACCTTTCCCACCGCTTAGTATGGTTACAGGAATACTCGTTTTGTTAGCGAATTCCAGCAATTCTTCCCGGTTTTCATAACGGTTTACCTCATAACCAGCTAATATGACGGGCTGTGTTGCATCGTCAATCATAGGAGTCAGCTCAGAAAGCATTAGGCTTAATACTTCGTGATTGCTTGTAGCTATTTCCTCATGTAAAGGACTCTCTGGCTTGTTCGCTGGCTTATTATATACATCAATTGGCAACGTGATGTGAACAGGGCGTTTTTCTGTAAGACAGGCAAGCAGCACCCGGTCAATTTCTTGTGCAGCATTTTCTTGTGTTAATAAGGTTTGAGCCACAGTCACCTCTTGAAACATTCTGGAAAAGTGATCAAACTTACCGTCCCCTAATGTATGATGAACATATAAGCCATTGTCCATAACTTTTGTTGTTGGTGCGCCTGAAATCTTAACAACAGGTACATGTTCAGCATAGGAACCAGCAATTCCGTTGATTGCACTTAATTCGCCAACACCAAATGTTGTGGCTAAGGCGGCAAACCCGTTGATACGAGCATAGCCATCGGCAGCATAAGCGGCGTTTAATTCATTACGATTTCCAACCCAATTCATTCCCTCATAATTAATCACATCATCTAAAAAAGCCAAGTTATAATCTCCAGGTACGCCGAACATATGACGAATGCCTAGTTCCGATAAACGATCTAATAAATAATTTCCAACTGTGTATTCATATTTCATCATTGACACCTCAAATCAGTATTTTTGTCCCGTATGTAACTGGCAGTAAGCCCCTCGATTTCAATTGTTCGAGTATACGATAAAGATTAGGTGGGGGATCAACTACCAGTAAAATGTCGATTCGTTCGGGCCTGCACGATGCAGTCATAAAGGCGTTGCAACAGGATGTTGCGATTTTAGCCTTTGTTCCTCTACAATCAGTGAGGGAAGAAAGAAAACCCCACTGATTGAAGATTCACTTTATCTTGTTTAGGTTTAACATTTATAAACTTTCTATTCTATGACTGGTGAGACTTCAGGAGAAAGATAATAAAACTTGTGTGACACGCCTTATGCTTGTTAGGTCAACTGAATTGACCTTCATGAGAGGGTAACATCAGATTTGCTTTTTTTTAGTGTTAATTCGCTCTCTATTCATTTTATTATTATAGCTACTGTTTTTTGGTGGGAAATTTTTTATTTCATCAATTTCGAAAAGAAACGTATGCTTTGACGGAACGATTTATCACTTTACGGAAGGGATGGGCTCCAGGTATCGGAAAATAACGGAAAACCATGACGACATTGGAAGTCAGTTTATTATAGACGTGATATAATTAGTGAATAGCGCTAAGCACCATTCGCTTGCAGATAAACTGATGGAATAGAGGGGAATTATGGTTTCTTCAGCAACTCATAGGAAAACAAAAGCGAATCATCGAACGGTTTATACCATTTTAGTGATTCTCGGCATATGTCATATGTTAAATGATACTTTGCAGGCTGTTATTCCTGCTATGTTTCCTATTTTGGAAGAGTCATTGGGCTTAACATTTACCCAGCTCGGTCTGATTACTTTTACATTAAATATGGTAGCTTCCGTGATGCAGCCGGTGGTAGGGTTATATACGGACAAGCGGCCAATGCCATTTGCTTTGCCATTGGGACTGGCGAGCAGTATGTTCGGGATACTGGGGTTAGCATTCGCTCCTAATTTCTGGATGATCCTTATCAGTGTTCTGTTTATTGGACTGGGATCAGCAATTTTCCATCCGGAGGGATCCCGTGTAGCCTATTTGGCAGCAGGTCCACGTCGTGGTACTGCACAATCTATTTATCAGGTTGGTGGGAATACGGGTCAGGCATTGGCACCTGTTATAACCGCATTCGTACTCGTACCATTGGGACAATTTGGTGTAATATGGTTTACGGCAGTTGCCGGCCTGGCGGTGATTTTTCTGATTTATATTGCCAGGTGGTACGCGTCGATGACTCCCGCTGTTGCGAAAAAGGAAAAGCCGGGGCAATCGGAAAAAGTCAACAAAAATGTTTCCAAAGCAATACGACATGCGCTTGTGGTTCTTATATTTATTATTTTTGCTCGTACATGGTATGCCAAAGCAATATCCAACTTTTATGCTTTTTATGCAATTGAGAATTATGGCTTGTCTATCGCAGAATCGCAATATTATATATTCACATTCTTATTGATGGGGGCGATTGGGACGTTTCTTGGCGGCCCGCTGGCAGATCGCTTTGGTAAGAAAAATGTCATATTATTCTCGTTGCTGGCCGCTTCCCCATTGGCCTTGCTGCTCCCACATGTAGGTGCAACTGGTGCGATTATTCTGCTTGGCTTACTCGGACTCATTGTTATGTCGAGCTTTTCGGTAACCGTTGTCTATGCTCAGGAATTAGTCCCGGGTAATATTGGTGCCATGTCGGGTTTAACAGTCGGACTTGCTTTTGGCATGGGGGCGATTGGTTCCGTTGCCTTGGGCTCATTAATTGATTTTATCGGACTGACACCGACCATGGTTGTCATTTCGTTGTTGCCGTTGCTTGGAATGGTTACATTCCTGTTGCCATCGGATAAAAAGGTTAGCGAATGGCATGTGGACAGGTGAAGGAGTAGCAGTTCTTTGTATGGTCGCTATTTGTGATACAACAATCAAGCGTATTGTGGAAGAAGACAAAACAAAAAACGCTTGAATAAATCTATAACTTATCCAAGCGTTTTCACTTGTAACGTCAGAAAGTACAAATTTTTGGAAGACCTTATAAGAAAAAGCTTCGGCACTCGCTATAAGGCGAGGCGAATGCCGAGTTTTCCTAATTAATCGCTATTTTCTGCTTCACTGTCTGCACCATCACCGATCGTGATCGATTTCTTCGGCATGGTGTGCATGTCACGTGCGGTGGTGTGGGCATATATTTCATAGACGCCATCCTGGTCAAAAGTCACTTCAGCGGTATAGGTTCCATCACCATTGTTTGTCGAATCGACCATGGTGCTGTCATCTTGTTTCCCTTTTTCCCAGTATTCGAATTCCATTTCTTCCGCATCTGTCACTTTTTCATCACCATAGGTCACGGTTGCTTGCAGGTTGACGGTTTCTCCTGCTTCGGCGGTTTCCGGTACGTCAAAGTCAACCTCGATTGCTTTCAGTTCTTCTTCAACGTTATCGGAACCCTGTTCGGTGTTATTGTTATCGCCGCTGCCACACGCCGCAAGTATGGCCATAGCCAATATAACCAAAATTGTCCAGATAGTTTTCTTCATTCTTTATTCCCCCATATATTTATTAGTTGAGGACGATTTTTAAATCATCAAGTACTTTTTGTACTACTTCTGATTGCTTACCATTGTAGTTTTTAATAACTTTCCCCTCTGGATTGATCAAAAAGAATCTGATGCCGTGGGTTATTTGGTCAGATCCTTCCGGTGGTCTTTTTACCAATGACTTAAATGATTTGATGGAAAACTCTTTAATCGTTTGAAAATCATAGCCGGTTAAAAAGGTCCAATTACTTAGGTCGGCCTGATATTTTTTTGCATATTTTTTCAGGGCTTCTGGTGTATCACGCTCAGGATCAACACTGAAGGAAACAATTTGAGCGTCAAGGTTTTCTTCCTTCATTTTCTGCTGCAGTTCCGCCATGTTCATCGTCATCGGTGGGCAGACAGTTGTACAGCTAGTAAAAACAAAGTCTGCTATCCACCATTCTCCTTCCAAATCACTCTTGGAAAGTGTTCCATTGTCTTGTGTGGTAAATTCAAAGTCACTAACATCTTTGGACATATTTGTGTCAATTTCTTCCCCGCACGCTGTAAGGAAAAGCGTTAATAGCAATGCCGGCAGGGCCAACGTCTTGAATCGTTTCAATATATTTCATCCTTTCTATCGGTATAGATGTTGATGTACTAATGATGTCTGCTAGAGCAGCTGTCATTTCCGTTCATTTTTTGGAAAATGGCTTCCATAGCTTCTGCAAGGTGATAAATCGTTCCACCAAAGCCTTTTACGAATTTATCTGCATCTTCGCTTCGTTCAAATGTCAGCACTTGCGGATGGCAGCATCCTATTTCAACGGAAGTATCTATCACATAAAGGGCTAGTTGTGCACTCAGTGTTGTTTGACGAAGAAAGTCAGGACAAATCGCTTGGATCACATCATCACCGAGCTGACGATGCCGCAAAAGTCCGCAATGTGCACAGCAGGCCGTCTCCGTTCGATTATTTGACAGAATTAGCCGATATGCAAGACGCTCATTCGTGCTGCGGCCGCAAAAAACACAGTCTTTGCTGGCAGGTTTATGGTCGTTCTCTTTTCCGGCAATAGATACTCCACCGAACGTCTTAAGAACGGCACCATCGTCAATTAATGGCTTTAAATCACGGTGGATTGTCATTTCGGAAACGCCAAGCTCTTGGCTCAGTTCGGAAATTTTCATATTGTGATGTTTATTTAACAATTCCTTGATTTTATGTTGTCGTTCAATTGGCAGCACCCGACCAACGCCTCCCTATGTATGATATCGTATAACACATTCAAACAATCTCTAACACCATCATAATCGGGAGCGGGGGTTTTTTCAATGACGTTAATGTGAACGAATCGTGAATGATTTGTGAAAACTTAGATGTTGTACTTTTAATACTCAAATGCCCATTTGAATATTATTGGTTGACTTCATGTATGCAGCGTCATATACTATAAGAAATTATTCAAATAAACGTTAGAATGAAGGTGAATCATGTGAGTGAAAAGACACTAATAAGAACCAATAAAGATACATGTGATACGTTTTGTTACGATGAAGCGCTTGTTGAACGAATGCAACCGGAAGTCGAAAAAGTGAACGGCGTAGAATTGATCTTTAAGGCATTATCAGATGCAACACGAATGAAAATTGCCTATGCGCTAACGCTGGAAGATGAGCTTTGCGTTTGTGATGTAGCCAATATTATCGGCTCAACAACCGCAACAGCTTCTCATCATTTACGGTTATTACGTAACATGAAATTAGCTAAATATCGCAAAGAAGGAAAGCTGGTCTTTTATTCTTTGGCTGATAATCATGTTCATCAATTGGTGTCGATCGCATTACTTCATGCAAAGGAAGACTAGGGGGGAATATAAATGAGTAAAGCAGCGAAAGTGGAATCATCATGCAGCTGTTGTAGTGATCAGGATATAACAAAAACAGCCGATTCCTGCTGTTCCGGGGAGGAAACGGAAAAAGGAGAAAACGAAGAGGAAGAGGGAACAGATGCTTCCGCTTCTTGTTGCAGCAGTGAGACACAACAAGAAGCAACTGTTTCATCCTGTTGCAGCAGTGAGACACAACAAGAAGTAACCGCTTCGTCCTGTTGCAGCGGTGAGGCACAACAGGAAGTAACCGCTTCATCCTGTTGCAGTACAGCTGAAAGTAACAACGACATGCAGGATAATAAAGAAGAAAAGCAGCATATTGTAGAGTACACCATTCAAGGGATGGATTGCCCGTCGTGTGCAGCCACCATTGAAAAAGGCTTACGCAAGACCACCGGAATTCAATCCGTACAAGTCAGTTATGGAACGGGGAAAATGACAGTGGGTGCGGAAGAGGCTTCCATTCACAATCAGATTCCCAAGCAAGTACAAAAATTAGGCTTTGAAGCCGAACCACTTCATGCAACGAAAGACGTGGAAACCTATCAAATTGATGGCATGGATTGTGGTTCTTGCGCCATGACAATTGAAAAGCATCTAAGCAAAAATCCCAACGTGCAAGAAGTGAGTGTGAATTTCTCTACTGGCAAAATGCAGGTAGATCACACAACCGATCCAAAAGAAATTGTAAAGGAAGTTCAACGTGCAGGCTTCGATGCCTCATTAGACACTTCTGAACAACAAACAGATCAAGAACCTAAGAAGAAAAAGGTAGGAACCTCTACGACAACCTTATCCGGAATCTTTTTGGGCCTTGGCTTTTTGGGGTCATTCACAAGTATTAGTCCAGCTGTCATTACCGCTTTGTATGCAGTGGCCATTCTTATCGGTGGCTATAAGCCGGTGAAAAGTGCCTTCTATGCGATTAAAAGTGGTTCCTTGGATATGAACGTTCTTATGGCATCAGCGGCGGTTGGAGCTGCTTTAATCGGTGAATGGTTTGAAGGAGCAATGGTTGTATGGCTGTTTGCCTTGGGAAATACATTGCAAAACAGATCAATTGAACGGACACGGGAATCTATAAAAAGTCTAGTAAATCTCACACCGTCTGAAGCTACCGTTCGATCGGGTGAACAACTTATCCGTAAAGCTGTGGAGGAAGTAGCGATAGATGATGTCATCGTCGTCAAACCAGGGGAAAAAATACCTCTGGATGGGGAAATCCTAGCCGGCTCGTCTAGTATCAATCAGGCCCCGATTACCGGGGAATCCTTACCTGTTGACAAACAGCAAGAGGACACCGTTTATGCAGGTACGATCAATGAAAGCGGGTCATTAGATATACGGGTAACGAAACTGGTGGAAGATACAACGATTGCCAAGATTATCCATTTAGTGGAAGAGGCGCAAGAAAAGAAAGCCCCAAGTCAAGCGTTTGTCGATCGTTTTGCCAGTATTTATACACCAATTGTTTTTGCGCTAGCTCTTTCCGTGATGGTAGTGCCTCCGTTATTTGGGTTGGGCACTTGGGGAGAGTGGCTCTATAAAGGGCTTGCGCTATTAGTTGTAGCTTGTCCGTGTGCGCTCGTCATCTCCACACCGGTATCGATTGTATCGGCGATTGGAAATGCCGCTAAGAATGGCGTGCTAATTAAGGGCGGTACGTTTTTAGAAAAGGCTGGAGTCGTTCAAGCAATTGCTTTTGATAAGACAGGGACGTTAACGGAAGGGAAACCAAAAGTTGCGGAAGTGTTGAGCGTTAAGCATGATAGAGATGAACTGATTGCTATAGCACGAACTATTGAAGCATATTCCACTCATCCCATTGCTCAAGCGATTACAACGTACGCCGAAGAACGTGCAATTGATATGAAAGAAGGGGAAGCATTTCAAGCGATTGCGGGTAAAGGCGCCCAAGCTACTATTGATGGGGTGGAATACTTTGCGGGGAATCCTGCGTTGTTTAATGAATTAAATGTTTCACTTCATGAAATAGAAGAGCGTCTCGATTCTTTGCAACAAAACGGAAATACGCTTGTCGTCGTTGGTACCCGTACCGAAGTTCTCGGAATCATTGCTGTTGCTGACACGATTCGCCCTATTACAGTTCAAGCGATTCAGGCACTAAAGGGAATCGGAATGAATGAGATGGTCATGCTAACAGGAGATAATGATGGCACGGCGAAAAAAATCGCCAGCGAAACAGGCGTTGATCGCCATTTTGCTGACTTATTACCAGAGGACAAAGTGACGGTTATCAAACAACTGCAAGATGAAGGTAAACGTGTAGCAATGATTGGTGATGGCATTAATGATGCACCCGCGCTAGCTACGGCAGATCTTGGTATTGCCATGGGTGGTGCTGGGACGGATACAGCGATGGAGACCGCCGACATCGTGCTCATGGCGGATAATCTGGAAAAATTGCCGCACACGATTCGTTTGAGCCGCAAAGCACTAAATATCATAAAGCAAAATGTCTGGTTTTCCTTACTGACCAAATTAGCAGCACTCGCTCTCATATTCCCGGGAATATTAACATTATGGATGGCTGTTTTAAGTGATACCGGTGCAGCAATCCTTGTTATTCTCAACAGCATGCGATTGTTAAGGCAGAAATAAGAAAGGGATGCGGTCACAGGCTTATGACCCCGTGCTGCTCCCCCCCCGATAGTGAGGATATTTAACAAAAGAAACAGCCCCGTCCTGCATTAAGGGACGGGGCTGTTTCTAAGATTAAATGATTAATCTATGCCGCGCATAAACGCGTGTATTTTTTTAGAGAACAGCCACAAGACAATTCCAATAATAACGGAGACAACCCCGATAATCATGAAGTAGTTAACTTGCGTGTCGATGCTGTAAAATTGGACCAGCTGCGCATTGATTGCCTGAGCGGAGGCATTGGATAAATACCATACACTCATCGTTTGTGAAGCGAATGCCGCTGGAGCTAGTTTGGTTGTAGCAGATGCACCGACCGGAGACAGAAATAGTTCTCCCATTGTTACGAGAAAGAAGCTGAGTACAAGCCATAGTGCACTAATTTGTCCGCCGTTTGCCGCTGTGAATGGTATGAGCATAACAAGGAATGAGAATCCTGCTAAGATAACACCGATGGCAAACTTGACCGGAGTGATTGGTTGTTTTTTCCCTAACTTTGTCCAAGCAACGGCAAACAATGGTGCGAAAAAGACGATATAAAACGGATTAATCGATTGGAACCATGTTGATTGGATATGAATCCAGCCCAAGTCCAATTTCGCTTGTGTATCGGCAATTTGCGCAAAGATAGTTGACCCTTGCTCTTGAATGGACCAGAACATGATAGCTGTAATAAATAATGGTATATAAGCAAGCAACCGAGATTTTTCCACATTCGTTGTTTTTTTACTGAAATACATCACAAGAAAGTATGCGGTTGGGATTAATACCCCAAAGATACTGACGATATTAACAAACACATCGATGGTTAAAATATTGGTTGGAATCGTTATTGCCAATAAAGCAATAATGACAATAGCTCCTATGGAAAACCATCGTATCAATTTTTTCTTTTCGGTAGCTGTTATTGGGTTTGGAACATAGCGACCAGCTTCGCCAAGTGATTTACGGGAAGTAACTGCATACCAGATTAAGCCAATAACCATTCCGATTGCTGCTAAAGAAAAGCCGTAATGAAAGCTATAGGTTTGCCCGATTGTTCCGACAATTAATGGTGCTATAAGCGCTCCGGCATTCGCACCTGTGTAGAAAATACTGAATCCGGCATCGCGCCGATAGTCTTCTTTAGAATACAAGTCACCAACAATATTGGATAAGTTTGGTTTCAAAATACCTGAGCCCAATATAATCAATGCCATGGAAACGAATAGCGCTGTAACACTTCCTGGAAAAGATAGCGCTAAGTGACCTAATGCAATTAATATACCACCAGAGATAATTGTTGCTCTTCCGCCGAAAATTCGGTCCGCAAGCCAGCCACCAAGAATGGTTGACATATAAACGAGCGAGCCGTAGATTGACATGATCGAGGCTGCGGTCGTTTTATCAAGTCCGAGACCACCTTGTGTTGTTTCATAGTAAATGTAAAAAATAAGTACCGCACGCATGCCGTAATAGGAAAAACGTTCCCAAAATTCAATTGAAAATAGGGTAAGCAACCCCTTAGGATGACCAAAAAAACCTTTCTGGGGTATGGTTTCCAATATTTCTTCTTTCCTGCTCTTCATCTGTAGAACCTTCCTTCTGTCTAATCTAGCTGTATGAATTGAGTGAAAATTAAATCAACAGTGTGTATATATTTAATTGCAATAATCATAGAATACGCGACGTTTTTTATCATTTCAAGGATATGAAAAAAAGTTTATATTACATAAAGAGTATGAATTATATGTAAACGGGCGTGGGACGCAGGGACAGGTTTGCTGGTCCACGCCAGATTTCGGGAGTTGGGAAAGGTGTTGGGATAGTCTTACGCGTCTGAACTGGGGTTCTGTCATTGTGTTTCTAATCTATTGTGCAGGAATTAATATTTATACCCCAATAGTCGCTTTTTAAAATAATACGGCTAGGAATAAATTTAGGTATTATTTTGTTAAAAAATGAAGCCAAATAAGTGATATATCCGTCTAGTATGAAGAAGTATTTTCAAGGAAGTAGGTGAGTCATATTAGGAAATTAGTAAAAAAAGCGCAAAGAGGCGATGGGAATGCTTTTCTGACATTGTTTCAAAGGTATGAAAACGACATTTATCGGGTGGCGTTTATGTATATGAAAAATAAAGATGACGCGCTTGATGTAATTCAGGAAACTGCTTATCGCTCGTTCAAAAAGATAAGCACATTAAAGAATCCGGCCGTGTTTAAATCGTGGCTAATAAAAATAGCGATAAACTGTGCGACAGATTTGTTAAGAAGAAAAAAGAAAATCATTTACTTGAATCATGACTACGAAAATCTTCTTGATTCAAATAATGAAGACATTCCACTTTCCTTATCGCTGGATGATTTGATAGGGACGTTAAATGAAAGCGAAAAAAGTATTATTCTCTGGAAGTATTATTATGGATATACGCTTAAGGAGATTGCCAAGATTGAGGGAAGCCCTTTGGGAACAGTGAAATCAGTATTATATCGCTCATTAGCAAAGCTTCGAAAGCAAGTAAGGAGGGACGATATGTATGAATAATCAAGTTAAGCGCGAATTAGATAAAATTGAAATCCCTGACGAAGTACATGAGAGGGCCAAGCTGGGGGTTAAAAAGGCGAAAGCAGAGTTCGGTTCTAACAAAAAGAAGTCCGGAAAAAAAAGCATCGTTTATAAACGGTTATCGATTGTTGCCGTCTCTTTCCTGCTTGTCGCGTCCATTTTTATGTTTACACCGGCATTGGCAGCTGTTCAAGAGGTGTATGATAAAATCTTTTCAAGTCAGCATATTGACGATGCAGGGGTGAGGAAGGCACTTACTTCAGGAGAGGGTCAGGCACTTGAACAAACATATTATGATGAAGCCCGCGACATAACGGTAAATTATGAAACTGTGCTGACGGATGATAAAGAAACGAAACTTCTCCTGACTTTCCAAAGTGACTCAACGAATTTGGAGAATTATTATATCGATCTATTTGAAGGCGTAAGTTCCATAAGCCTAATTACGGAAAACGGGGAAAAGAAGGCATTAGATAATGTTGGATGGGGAAGCAGATATTATAATAGTGAAGCAAATCAAGTGGCTGAAGCCTTATCATTTGAATCCATTAAAAAATATGAAGGGCAAAACATTCGTCTCGAAATTGAAAATCTGACATTGTATGAAGATAATGAAAAGGGTAAAGTAGAGACAGTTTGGCCGCTTGAATTAAACCTTGAACAATCTGCTATATCAGATAGAAAAGTGGTGGAAGTAAATAAAGAATTCACATTTAACGACATAACCTATACAATTAGACGGGTGGCGTTTTCTGCATTGGAAACAAGGGTAGTTATCGCCGGTTCTGATACCAAAGTTCTTACCGATGAAAACGGTATGAAATACGAAGTGATGAGCGAATTGGAAAAACAATTCCTCCATGCGAGAGAAATAAGTGAAGAATATGGATATACCTTTAATGAGGAAAAATCCGGTGTGTATATAAAGTCAGCCGGTGAACAGATTGTCCCAGTTTTCAGCAAAGGAGAAGTAATGGCTGGTGAGGACGAATATGTAATGACTTTCGCTCCCGTGGAAGACCGCGAGGATTGTATTCTTGTGGTTGAAGAGAATATTGAGGTACCATTGACGAAATAGAGTGGCTGGAATAGGCATGGACAGATTACTGTCCTACGCCTGATTCCAGCAAATTGAATTTCCTAAAACGGATGAGAAAATCTGGTGTTGTATAACGAAGGAGTGAAATGGAATATGCCGGGAACGAGAAAAGAACATATGAAAATAGGACAAAGCGTGCGTGTTGTACAAAAACAGGACCAGCGCTCCGGTAAATTGACAGAAGGGGTCGTGTCCAAAATACTGACCAATACTGCTACCCATCCACACGGGATTAAGGTTATGCTGGAGGATGGCACTGTAGGAAGAGTGAAAGAAATTATAAACGAATGATATGTCTAGTCAAATATTCTCGTCATTACTAACACGACAGGAACCGGGTGCAGCACATTTTACTGGCTGGGTTTCTCCTTAAAAGGCGGCCAGTTGAATAGGATATTGAAACGAATCCATTTGTGATTGGCTAAGGAGGTTGACATTGTTATCATTGATATGAATACTAACTAGATTTGTCTGTGATATGATAAATAATATTAATAAAACATTCTAAATTTGGATATACTGCCATATATATCGGGTATATATTTGGTAGGAGGTTATCCAATGCGAAAAAAAAGGGTGCTTTCAAGTTTCAACAAGGCTGTGAAAGCCAATGGTAAAGCATTGGAAAAACTCAGTAAGAACTAATGAACGTAGAGTACCTAGATCTACAAGATGTGATAGATTTGCACAGTTTAACACTCGAAAGGGATGGGGGATTGGAAGGTCGTGAACCTGGAAAGCTAGAAGCTAAGTTAGCACTACCTATGTCTGGTTATGGCGACTTTGAAAAATATCCATCAATTGAAGAGAAAGCAGCTGTCTATCTCTACGAACTTTCTAGTGGTCATTGTTTTGTAGATGGAAATAAAAGAACTGCATATTTATCTACCTTTGTAGAAGGTGAAGAAGTAATTGATTTTGTTCCAAAAGTAGCGAACAATAATATAAGACCGCCTTTTACTGAAACTGTCTTTTGGATTCTACGACACGCATATAAGAAAGAAGAGTAGCTGTTCTTATAGTCTGTACAAACTATAGGAGCAGTTATTTTATATTCATTGAAGTAAAGTGAGATAAATTGAACCAATGCCCCTTTCAGATTAGTAAATCGCGACTTTCGGCCGGTTCCGCGCGAGTTTCCAGATTTTCGCGCGAGTTTCGGCTCGTGCCGCGCGACTTTCCTGGTTTTCGCGCGAGTTTCGGCTCGTGCCGCGCGACTTTCCTGGATTATTTAGTCAGTTTTTTCGACAACGGGGTGATGCCAAGGCTTTGCACCACAAGAGAAATCAATACGGCTGCAAATGATAGGGATATAATCATGTCATTGTCGCCGGAACTTCTGGATTGCAGCTGGAGAATAAGGAAAACAGACATAGATCCTTTTAACCCAGCCCATGAAAGCAAAGTGGATTCGCGCCAGCTGATTTTTTTCCTCCATGCTGGAAAGATTTGTGTTGTTCCTGCGATAATGATGAAACGAATGAACAAAGAAGCGGCAAATATCATGAACGCAAATCCCCACGCATTAAACGCAAGGTAATTGGAAGACTCAATCCCAATCAATAAAAATAATAGCGCTAATACAGATAGTTCCGCGATGTTCCAGAATCCATCCAGTTTGTCTTTTAAATCATTTTCTTTAATGGTTCTCCCGTATTCAAATGAAAGCATAATGCCAGCGAAAACAGTCGCCAAAACACCTGACACACCAACTTGCTCGGCAAAATTAAAAACCCCGTATGCAAGGACGATGCTCAACATAACCTGATATTCCCTGTTATGGGTGATGTGCACTGCTTTACTCATGAGCCAGCCGAAAGCAACTCCGATAAGCGTTCCACCGATGGAGACAATTAGAAAATCTTGTAGAAAACTCATCACCGTAAATGACTCGTTCTCAATCAACATGCCAGCGATAAATGTGAAAATCACGATGCTCGTCCCGTCGTTAATTAGTGACTCTCCTTCGACAACACTGGAGATTTTCTTACTGTTACCTGACTGCTCAAGTATCGATACGACAGACACCGGATCCGTCGGTGTCAAGATTGATGCAATCACCAGCGCGCCAACAAATGACATGGATATGAACGGACCGCTTATCGCATAAATGACCGAACCAAGAATGGCTACTGTTGCCATAATCCCAATCGTAGCAAGGAATGTGATAATACCGGCATTTTCCCTGAAATGATCGGATGAAAAACGATAAGCAGAGGAAAACAGCATAGGCGGCAAGAATATATGATAAATCATCTGACTGGTCACATGAATCGATGAGAAATAAGGAATGAACGATAAAATGATTCCCGTCACTACTAACACAACAGGAACAGGAACATAATTCTGCTTTTTGTCAAGTGTGAAAACAAGATAGCCAATAAATAATAATAGAACAATTTGTGAGGAAGTCATTGTTTATTCTCCTTGTATAAGCTAAGTTTAATAGAATATTTCCCAGCGTGACAAATAATAAACGCTGTGGTCTTGCAGATGGAGAAAGTCGCCCCGTTCGGTAACTCATTAGAGAAATGAGTGCCCTTTATCGCGAGAAATCGCTATATTCGGTAACTCATCAGAGAAATGAGTGCCCTTTATCGCGAGGAATCGCTATATTAGGTAACTCATTAGAGAAATGAGCGCCCTTTATCGCGAGGAATCGCTATATTGGGTAACTCATCGTTGAAATGAGTGCCCTTTATCGTGAGTAATCGCTATATTCGGTAACTCATCGTTGAAATGAGCGCCCTTTATCGGAAGGAATTGCTTTATTATGTAACTCATCAGAGAAATGAGTGCCCTTTATCATGAGGAATCGCTATATTGGGTAACTCATCAGAGAAATGAGCGCCCTTTATCGTGAAGAATCGCTATATTAGGTAACTCATTAGAGAAATGAGTGCCCTTTATCGCGAGGAATCGCTATATTCGGTAACTCATCAGAGAAATGAGTGCCCTTTATCGCGAGGAATCGCTATATTAGGTAACTCATTAGAGAAATGAGCGCCCTTTATCGCGAGGAATCGCTATATTAGGTAACTCATTAGAGAAATGAGTGCCCTTTATCGTGAGGTGCTGCTTTATAAGTAAGTAAAGGATGAACATGCCACTCACGTTCATCACGGATCGGTTCAATTCACTTACTTTATGGCAGTTGCATAATCTGTTGGCATGACAATTATCACTGAAAGGATTGACAGCTGTGGTCACACGCTTAATGGATTATAAAAACCCCGATTCACATTATTCTTATGATTTGAAACAAAGTAGATTCTTCACCAAAAATAAAGCCAATTATATTAATGTACTTGGTCCTGAACAATTGCGTACAATCGGCGATGTGTTTTTACTTGACGTGTTTCTTAGTGCCGGCAATGTTGTTGAACCGCATTACCATTCGAATGCATCTGAGTTAATTTATTGTATTTCCGGTGAAACAATTGTTTCTATGATCAATCCATCCACTAATGAACTGAAAAATATACGGATTCACCCTCAGCAAGTAGTGACTATTCCACAGGGATGGTGGCATTATTTTGCGGCAAATGTGGATAATACACACGTCCTTACAATTTATGATACTTCTGAGCTTGATACTGTTTGGGGTTCCGACGTTCTTCGCTTGACGCCGCCCGAGGTGTTTGCCCATACGTATTGCCTTGATAAAGGGCAGATTCAACAAGCGTTACAGTCGATAGGGGAGACGGTTATTATCGGGCCGCCTGTGGATTGTAAGCAAAAAGGTGGATACAGTAAGGAGCAGGCTTACTATCAACCTTATTATCCTCCAGGTCCATACTACACAAGACCAATGGCTCCTCCATATAACTAGACTTGAAAATGGATCAGATAGTTTGAGGCATAAAAAAGGTTTCTCTATAGTTTGATTGTTACACACTGGATTAAATGGACGCCTGTTCTGAATAGGGGGCGTCTTTTATTGCTTATATCCCGACCGGTGTCTTTCCGGATAAGATGTCATTCTTCTAAGGCGGGTCATTTGCGGAATAAAAGAAGGAATTACCGATGCGGTATTGAATTAATTAGCATATAAAACTTTTTTAAGTGAGGGTTTAAAATGAATGGGCTAATTAATTCAATCTTTGTTGTCGACGTCGCCGGGAGTCTACCTGTTTCGGTTCAATCAGTCCGGGCTGTGCCGGGTAAAGGTTTGGAAGGTGACCGATATTATCATAAGGCCGGATATTGGTCGCACAATGGTAATCTCCCCCGGGATGTTACACTTGTTGATATCGAAACATTGGAGCGGATTGAAGCGGAGTATAATATTGCTATTGAGCCAGGGGAACATCGGAGAAACATCGAAACGAAAGGAATAGACCTAACCGCATTAGTTGGCAAGAAGTTTCAGATTGGGGAAATTACCTTGCAAGGTATTCGTGTTTGTGAACCGTGTGCACATCTGGTTGAACTTACTGGAAAAAAGCAGCTTTTAAGAGGGTTGGTTCATAGTGGTCTGGTTGCAGAAATCTTGACAGACGGGGTAATCCATGTTGGAAATCAATTGAAATAGTCGTTGTCAGCGAAAGACTAAAATTTTCTATGAAACTATGTCGTCATTCCGCTTCCTTTTGTACAGGGGGGGAGCTAAGTTGTCTATTATTTTAGTACAAAAGAATACATAGCATAAAATGACGGCAATTATCGGAATATTTAATAAAGTTGAAATGAAGTCATTATTTTCCGGAAAACTGGACGTGTTTGGGTTATTTTTCCCTGTTGCCAGTTTTCCGTTGTTGGTCTTAAATAAATCCTAAAGCTAGTTCTCTTCCATAGCCGCAAGCACTAATTTTGCATATCTTCTTACGGTTTCTTTTTTTTCTTGTGTAGTTAATTTATTAAATGGTTGTTCGTTGGGGAGTACAACATAGCTTAAAAATATACCGCCCAACTGTCTCGCGCAAAAGTCTGTATCAACGGATTGATTTTTAAGTTTAAAATGATATTCTATCCCTTTTTTTAAACTCATGAAAATTATTTCTGGCAAGTTAATTTCTTTTGGTAAACTCCCTTTTAAGCTTTCGGATAAAAGCATTTGTACTAGCTTATGATTTTTCGAGAGTATTTCTAATCTATCCTCTATAATGCGCATGAAAAATATTTCGGTTTCTTTATTTGCCATTTCCAAAACATGCGAATGGAATTTTTTCTCCAGAACATCTTTGAGTACGGTGATAAAAAGGTTCTCTTTCGTTGAATACCGTCGATAGAGTGTTATTTCAGCAACTCCAGCTTCTTTTGAGACTTCCTGTGTCGTTGCTTGTAGCTCTTTTTTTTGAAAACAGAGATGGCTCCCTTAAAGATTTTTTTGTTCTGTTTTATCTTGCAAATTACCCAACTCGCTTTCTTTACTTTTACTTCACATTGCTTATTATATACCTTTTAATCCAATCTATTGTACCGTTTTTATTTAAAGATATCATGATCCCAAAGTTATTCAGGATCACAAAATCGGAAACAAGTAACGCACTAAATCCACCAATTGTAGTTAATGCGGATGCAAAGATAGCTTTACCAATTTGTTTATTTGTTGTTTGAATGGCATCTAGTCTTCCTTTTCCCTTTCTTTTCTCCTAATCGGTGTATACATACCATCCTATGAATAATTTTCGTTCACAGATAAATAATAACTGATTAGAACGTAAACGGGGGAGTATGATGGTATGAAATTCTCTAATGTATTTGGAAAGGTAATAAAAAGGTCCCTAAAGTCCGAGCAGGATGCAACCTCTGACGTAGAATGGAATCCATTCTCAACTAATCTTCGGGAAAATGAAAAGTTACTGCAAGAGCAAATGGGAGACAGTGCGGATATAATGTTCACCAAATTTACAATGCAAATGAAAAACAACGATACTGATACGGATGCATTATTAGTTGTTGTTGATGGTTTAGTGAACGAGGAAACAAAGCGGAATAACATTCTTAAGCCTTTGCAAGAGCATCCAATTAGTATTGAACCTAATGAACATTTAGATCAGGTTCAAAATAGACTTTCTATTAAACATATTGCCGTTGAAAAAAATGTAAATAAAGCTGTATTTAACATATTGAATTCAAAAGGTTTATTGATCATTGATGGGGTTGATCAAGGGTTAATTCTTGATATGGAGGGGTTCGAGACACGAACAATTGCGGAGCCATCAAATGAAAAGACCGTTCGTGGATCACATGAGGGCTTCATCGAAACAACGTCCACTAATATGTCCATGCTACGCCGCAGAATTTCTCATCCTGCCTTGCAATTTGAACAAAAAACAATAGGGAAGTTCACACGGACAAATGTCACGATCGCTTATATGAAACATATTACAGATCCTGAGCTTTTACAGCGTGTCAGGGACAGGCTCGACCAAATTGAGGTCGACAACATTGATAGTTCCGGAAATGTTGAGCAATTTATTGAAGATCATCCTTATTCTATTTTCCCGACCATTGGAAATACGGAACGTCCTGACTTGGCGGCATCCTTACTAATGGAAGGCAAAATAGTAATTATGGTGGATGGGGATCCCGTTTCTCTATATGTTCCCCTGTTATTTGTTGAGAGTGTCAAAAACATAGAAGATTATGAATCCCGACCATTTTATGCATCGTTCCTTCGCTTACTTCGTGCGTTTGCCTTTATTGTTAGTGTTACATTTCCAGCAGTGTATGTTTCGGCTCTTAATTTTAACAAAGCAATGATTCCAACTGATTTAATCGTTCCGTTATTTCAAGCAAGGGAAACGGTGCCATTTCCGCTAGCGATGGAGGTTTTTTTTATGATTCTCATGTTTGAAGTTGTTAGGGAAGCGGGTGTTAGGCTGCCCGAGACTATTGGATCTGCACTTAGTATCGTGGGGGCTCTGATTCTAGGAGAAGTATCCGTATCCGCTGGTCTTGTTGGGGCGCCTACGATTGTAATCGTATCATTATCCTATATTGCTTCATTCATGATTACACCGATTGCCGATGTGACGGCTTTGCTTAGGTTAGGATTCGTCATTTCAAGCAGTATTTTTGGAATGTATGGAATCATTGTACTATGGCTGGGGATTTTGACACACATGGTATCTTTAACTTCGCTCGGTGTTCCCCATATGGCCCCCTTTGCACCGTTTTATTTCCGTGACTGGAAAGATGCCATTATTCGTGTCCCGTTAAGGTGGATTAAATACCGGCAGAAAAGTGTTCCGCATCAACAATCAAGGCGAATTAAATCTTTGCCGAAAACAGGTGGAAAACAATGAGATATCGGCTACTTATTATAATGTTATGCGGACCTTTGGTTTTAGCCGGATGCTGGAGTAATCAGGAACTTGACGATACAGTATTGGTTGAAGGTGTAGGAATTGGTAAGGGGACAAATGGTGATTTACAGCTGGTTGTAGAACTCATTAAACCAACAGGGCAAACAGGAGGCAGTGAAAGTGAGGAACAGGGCAGTGAACTAAGTCTTGTTTTAGATAATACTGGTGATACATTATTGGAAATTGCCAGAGACTTTATTCGGTATTCTAAACGACGGTTAAACTTCACACACTCCTTGATATGGATTGTTGAGAATGATTTGGCCAAAAAGAAAGAATTCACGAAAGCACTTGATATACTACGTCGTGACAAAATGCTTCGTTTAAACAGTTTTTTATTTATTTCGGAAGCGGATAGTGATCTCACGGACATTTTAAGCACACCAACGTTATATGAGGATCTGACATCTACCGAGCTTGTTTCAGCTCTAGAGCAAACTCAGTTTAGTATGCATTATGCTACCATCAAACTTCGGGAATTTTACGAGTTATTGGAAGAACCCATTAATAGCGCTTATGTTCCTGTCATTAAGACGAAACAAGTCGGTGAGCAAACCATTACAGTGATAGAAGGTACGGCTGTGATTCGGGATAATCGAATGATTGGCAAATTGAATCTTAGGGAAACAATAGGGTTAAAATGGCTACTGGAACGTGTGAAAGGCGGCACGGTCAGTGTTTCGACAGGAGAAAAAGGAAAAAAAGCTGGAATCGAAATTTCGGATACCAATACAACGTTAAAAACCCGAATGGAAGAAGGGCAATTACAGGCACAGGTTAATGTAGAAGTTGAAGGAACGTTGTCTGATAATATGACAGATGGGAATATTAACGAGGCTTTCTTTAAAGAAGTGGAGCAAAAAGTCTCCAAAGATATTAAACAAACCATACAGGATACCCTTGACACATTACAAAATGACTTTAAAGCAGATATCACCGGAATTGGGGTTAAATTGTACCAGACACATCCCAAACAATGGAATGCCGTCGCTTCCGATTGGCATAACGATATTTTTCCAAATGCTGATATATCCGTTCATGTAGATACAAATTTGACACACCAGGGTCTGATCAATGAAAGTATAGATCAGAATAGCCGAAAGCCGCACAATAATCCTTATCGGTTCGGGAAATAATAAAGGAGATTGTACCATGGTCACTAAATGGGAAACATTATTTTTATTAATCATGACGCTTCCGATTATGGGGCACATTGTGATGTTACCCTATATGTTGGACCTTGCCGGAAGAGATGCTTGGATTTCTGTTTTGATTGCGTTTCCAATTGCATGTACATTTGCCGGAGCCATATACAAGCTCCGGCTTCGATATCCGGAGATGAATATAACGCAAATACTTACCCATTTGTTGGGGAAGTGGGGGAGACGTGGATTCGTGGCCCTGTTTAGCATCTACTTTCTTTTTTTGACAATACTTTCCTGCGCTATTTTGGTTGATTTTGTTTTTATTGTTTTCTTGCCCGAAACTCCCAGATTAGCGATTTTAGGCTATTTTTTTCTTCTGTTTTTATATGGTGCTACTAAAGGAGTTAAACGGATTGCCTTAACAGCCATTCCCTTAGCATTTGTCGGTATGCTCACAGGACATTCCATTACATTTATGGACACGCCGAAAAAAGATTGGGATCAAATGATGCCTTTTTTGGAATTTGGTTTGAGTCCTGTGCTTTGGGGCGTTTTAATCGTTTTAAGCATCTGGATGGAGCTTTTGTTCTTATTATGCCTGCCAATAAAAAATATTAATGAAAAACGAACCCTCACATTGTGGGTTATCGGTGCCGTGATTAATGTTTTTACTATGTTATCCACGATGACTGGTGTAATAACAATATTTGGATTGAATCAGGCGGACAAATTTGTGTATCCGGCAGAAGAAATTGTCAGAACCATCAATTTAGGTTTTATTGATCGGTTTGATGTATATGGTATGATTTTATTATTGTTTGGCGTGTATATCCGCTGCGGTTTATATTTTCGACTCGCTTATGAAATGACTATTACAGAGAATATGTCAGCATGGTTTAAAAGGGGGATTTTTTCAGCTTTTGCTTGTGTTGTGTTTTTTATAGCTTTGTTCATTGTTAAGGAACACTTTCGATTAGATACCGCGGTGCAGGTTTATACGTATATGATTGTTTTATTCCCGATACCGTTTTTATTATTGGGTATATCTTATAAAAGAGGGAAAGGTTAAATACGATATAACAACTATATTTAAAAACATCTTATCTTAAATGATTCTACTACTTTACGAGAAAATTTATCTATTGGTTTGACAATATACGCTAGGGGGTATATACTAAGTGTAGTCCTTTTGAAATGGTGTAGTAACAATAGAATAAAACCGATCAGAATGCGGAGGATGGGTGAGAAATGCCCCGTTAGTCCATTCATAAAAAGCAGATAAATAAAAGGTATTGACATTTGCAATGGTTTTTATTAATGTGATAATAGGTTAAGTAAAATTTACTTACCTTTTTTTATCACTTTATATATACCCCTACCCCTATTGGTAATATTGCATAATATAGAACGAAAGCATATAAAAAACGTTTAGGGAGGCAACATAATATGAAAGAAATTATGACGAATGAACTCATGGAAAAAATAAAAAACAACGAGAATGTAAATGTTATTGATGTGCGCGAGGATGATGAGGTTGCACAGGGCAAGATTCCCGGGGCAAAACATATTCCGCTTGGGGAAATACCCAACCAACTCGATAAACTAGACAAAAATAAACATTATTACATGGTCTGCCGTTCGGGCGGTCGAAGCGGTAAAGCTTGTGAATTTCTTGAGCAACAGGGTTATAATGTTACGAATGTCGATGGTGGCATGCTCGCCTGGACAAAGGACGTTGAAAAATAACAGGGAGGTAATAATTGTGGGAATTACAGTGAATGAAACCTTAGATGCAAAAGGCTTCGCTTGTCCGATGCCGATTGTTAAAACAAAAAAAGCCATTGCTAATTTGGAACCGGGGCAGGTCATGGAAGTGCAGGCAACCGACAAGGGATCGACCGCTGATATTAAAGCTTGGGCGGAAAGTACCGGCCATCAGTACCTTGGCACCGTTGAGGAAGGAGAGGTATTGAAGCATTATTTGCGTAAAGCAAGTGACCACGAGGCCAACGAGGAAACTAAATATGAAGAAGTGATTGATTTAAGAGAACTTCGTCAAAAAGTTGATGGTGGGGAAGCTATAATTATTCTTGATGTCCGTGAAAATGCTGAGTATGCCTTTAATCACATTCCTGGCTCCATCAACATTCCACTTGGCGAATTGGAGGACCGTATGGATGAATTAAAAAATGATAAAGAAATTAACGTCATTTGCCGTACGGGTAGCCGAAGTGATTTAGCATCACGAAAACTGTCAGAAAAAGGCTTTAATAATGTGAAAAATGTGGTGCCGGGTATGATCCAATGGGACGGGCCAACAGAACAATCAGCAAAATAATTTTTAGGAGGAATAGAAAATGGAAAACCAAAATACTACACGCGTAGCAATCATTGCATCTAACGGTGGTATGTTTGATGCTTATAAAGTATTCAACATCGCAACGGCAGCAGCAGCATCGGATAAAGAGGTGGGGATTTTCTTCACATTTGAAGGATTGAACTTGATTCATAAGGAAGCTCACAAGAATCTGCCGCTCCCGGAAGGAAAAGAACACTTCCAGGAAGGGTTTGAAAAAGCGAATGTACCGTCAATTAGTGAATTGTTGGAGATGGCGCAGGAAATGGGTGTGAAAATGATTGGCTGTCAAATGACGATGGACGTTATGAATTTGGAAAAGGATAATTTTGTAGATGGTATTGAAGTCGGTGGTGCAGCTTCGTTCATTGAATTTGCGAAGGACGCCGATATGTCACTGACATTTTAAAAAGGGAGGTTTCTGTTATGTCACAAAGTATGACGACGAATGAACTTGCAAGACGTGTAATCAATCGTGAGGAAACGCTTATTCTGGATGTTCGGAATACCGATGAATTTGATGACTGGAAGATAGAGGGTGATAGCGTTGACGTCATCAATGAGCCCTACTTTAACTTGCTTGATGGTGTCGAGACGCTTAGTGAGAAAATAAACAAAGACCAGGAAATCATCGTTGTGTGTGCAAAAGGCGGATCGTCCAAAATGGTTGCCGAAATGATGGAAGAAGCAGGCTTCACGAATGTCTATGATCTAGAAGGCGGTATGAAAGCGTGGAGTGAACATCTGGAGCCTGTGAAAATTGCTGATTTGAATGACGGTGGCAGTCTTTATCAGTTTGTTCGCCTCGGTAAAGGATGTCTTTCTTATATGGCTATATCTGAAAATGAAGCTGCGGTAATCGATGCTAACCGCATGACGGATATTTATGAACGTTTTGCTGGAAAGAAAGGTGTCACCATTAAGCATACAATCGATACACACCTTCATGCAGACCATATTTCAGGTGGCCGTCAATTGGCAGAACGCACTGATGGGACGTATCATTTGCCGCCGAAAGATGCAGATGACGTAACATTTAATTATACGCCGTTAGAAGAAGGTAATGATATAACGGTTGGCAGTACAACCATCAGGGTACAACCACTTTATTCACCGGGCCACACAATTGGAAGCACGTCGATTATTATCGATGACCAATATTTGTTGACAGGAGACATCTTATTTGTAAAATCAATCGGCCGTCCAGATTTAGCCGGGAAAGCGGACGACTGGGTTGGTGACCTACGCGAAACGCTATATAGCCGCTACAAGGCACTGTCTGATGATTTAGTGGTGTTGCCGGCACACTATTCATTTGTTGAAGAATTAGGGGAAGATGGCAGTGTTAAAGCACAATTGGGTGATCTGTACCAACGCAACGAGGGATTGCAGGTGGATGATGAAAACGAATTTCGCACAATGGTGACAAAAAATCTGCCGCCACAACCGAATGAATATGAAAATATCCGGAAAACCAACATGGGTAAAATAGCCCCAGAAGAGGAAAAACAACGCGAAATGGAAATTGGACCTAACCGTTGTGCGGTCCATGGTTAATCATACTGGGATTACATTCTTATAAAAATCACCCGCGTACAAAATAAAAGGAGGAATGGATGATGGAAGTTGCGAAAGTATTGGATGCAAAAGGAACGGCATGTCCTATGCCGGTAGTAAAGACGAAAAAGGCAATTGAAGAGATTGGCTCAGGAGACATTCTAGAAATACACGCAACGGATAAAGGGTCAAAAAGCGACTTGACAGCATGGGCGAAATCCGGCGGTCATGAACTAGTTGATCAAGCAGAGGAAGATGGCGTATTTAAATTTTGGATTAAAAAAGCCTAGTGGAGGCCCCGATTGCTGGGGCCCCTTCTTTTGGAAGGGAAGATTTTTATGGAATTTAGTCTTGTTTTTATTTTAGTTTTATTTTTGATTGGTTTTGCTGGTTCGTTTATTTCCGGCATGGTGGGAATTGGCGGGTCGATTGTTAAATACCCGATGCTCTTATATATTCCGCCGTTATTAGGGTTATCAGCATTTACAGCGCATGAAGTTTCAGGCATTAGTGCTGTTCAAGTCTTGTTTGCAACAATTGGTGGTGTTTGGGCTTACCGAAAAGGAGGCTACCTAAATAAAACGCTAATTATCTACATGGGTATCAGTATCCTAATCGGAAGTTTTATTGGTGGTTACGGGTCACGCTTCATGACCGATGGTGGTGTCAATTTTGTTTATGGAATGCTGGCAACAATAGCCGCAGTAATGATGTTTGTTCCCAAAAAGCAGATAGATGATATTCCACTTGATCAGGTAACATTTAATAAGTGGCTTGCAGCAAGTTTGGCATTTGCGACAGGGATTGGTGCCGGCATCGTTGGGGCGGCTGGCGCATTTATATTGGTCCCGATTATGCTGCTTGTATTGAAAATACCGACACGTATGACAATCGCGTCGTCCTTAGCCATTACATTTATTTCATCGATTGGTTCAACTGCCGGAAAAATCTTGACCGGACAAATCCTTTTTCTTCCCGCGGCCATCATGATTGTTGCAAGCTTAATTGCTTCCCCATTAGGTGCTAATGCAGGCAAACGAGTTAATACGAAAATTTTACAGGGTATATTGGCTGTTCTTATATTAGGAACAGCAATAAAGATTTGGGCGGATTTCTTTTAAAGTCTAACTGGCAAAGTTAAGGAGGTCCGGTTCCGGCGTTTGGAAGGTACAGTGGCGACGTCGGAACAGGATGTACAGGATTTGAAAGTGCGAACACCTTCACCTCTCACGCCATACTCCTTGTTTCACTTATACTCTTATGATGAAAGTCAACATCCCCCTTTTACATGGTTGAAAATAAAAATGCGATATGCTGTCCTGACTAACAACTAAGGGCAGCGTTTTATTATGTTAATAAACTGTATTGCACGTGTATGGATGCATATATTTCTGTCTAGTTAAAGAAAATAAAATAAAGTACATAAGGAGGATGTGAAGCAATGAAGGTTACAATCGCAGCATTTATATGTGCAATAATTTTATTTGTACCTACTAACGCCACTGCTAGTGTAATTCATGTTGTTGAGCAAGGGGAGAATCTGTCGAAAATAGCAGACGTGTACGGCACTACACCAAGCAGACTTGTCAATATCAATGGCTTACCGGATCGTAATAAGCTGATACCGGGGCAGGCATTGTTGGTACCAGGTCAGGAGTATGTTGTGCAGCCTGGTGAAAGTTTATGGGGAATATCGAAACGGCACGCAATGTCGATAGAAAAACTCAAATCCGAAAATGAACTGGATAGCAATATCATTTATCCTGAACAGAAACTAACTATTCCTGAAAGCTCCAAACGGAAGATATTCACTGGGGCATTTTTTGTACCGTCCGGAGATCAAAAGGCTAATCAATCCGTGCTGGACCACTACCGAGAAATGGCGTCAAGTGTCGCTTATTTTGAATATCATCCAGATACAAAGGGGAACCTTAGCACACTTGCTGGTGATGATTCAGTCGATACGGCCTGGAATAAAGGCTATATACCCTATGCAACGGTAACTAACTTAAGTGGCCAAGGATTCGACCCGGATTTGGTCCACCAAATTGTTAGTAGCCAGGAAAATCGAAATCGACTCATCGAGAATATTTATCAAGTTCTTCATACAAAGGAACTAAAAGGTGTTGTTATTGATTTTGAGGGTATTCACAACAAGGATCGACAGTATTTTAATACGTTTATAAAAGAACTGTCCGACCGGCTTCATAAGGCCGATATGAAGGTTTCTTTATCGTTACCGCCAATGCAGGGGGACCGTAATCCAAGTTATTACGCTGGCTATGATTATCAAACACTTGGTGAATATGCCGATGCGCTTTTTTTGATGACTTATGATTGGCACTGGTCAGGTGGTCCGGCGGGTCCGATTGCACCACTCGGAGAAGTTCGGGATACGATTGAATATGCTGTGTCGGTTGTCCCACGTTCCAAGATTACTCTCGGAATCCCTATGTATGCCTATGATTGGAGCATGGACCATCCCGAAGATACACGAGCGTATGCACAGGAACACGCTATCAATACAGCAATTAAGTACGAATCCGTTATTCATTACAATAAGAAAACCAACCAGCCTTGGTTTCGTTACACGGATGAACATGACAAAAGGCACGAAGTTTGGTTCGAAGATGCGCGATCCATTTTGATGAAGTACCGGCTCGTTAAGGAATATAACCTTCGCGGGATGGGGGGCTGGAAAATGGGGCTGTCCTTTCCACAGGCAGAACAACTACTCATGGAAGAATTTGATTTGTAAAGTGGAGAGTATGGTAGTGATGTTGAACGTCTTCCTGTCCCAGGAGGGCGTTTTTTACTCAGGATATGTGATAAATCAACAAAACTTAGCTACGAGTGAAGAAATTAACCATCATCGACCTCACTTATAGTCGGAAACCATCTGTAAGACGATTAAACGAAGAGAATGATAAAGTGTAAATAACATGTTACTATTTCTGCATAGTTTCTGCATCACTTTAGTTTATTATTGTAAATGGGATAGTTGAAAAGGATCAATTAACAGTAAACGAAGGAAAATTTGATCCGGAGAGATTCCCTAAATGGCGACGATTTGAAACATCGTTGTCTCATATCAAAGAAAAAGAGAAATACGCGAGTTAGACGTGGACGAATTCAGGTTAAGCCAAAAAGAAAGGAATGATTACAAATGATGAACGGTTTTCATGGAATGATGAACGGCTATAATGGAATGATGGGAGGCTTTGGAATTTTTGGGTATATCATTAATTTGATTGTAATTGGCGCCGTTGTTTATATCGCTGTTAAGCTCGCCATGAGAAAATAATAAAAATGGACTGATATTAATGAGATACCATTATACAATCTTATTTAATAGGTGAAAGGTGAAAACAATGAAGAAGAATTTCGGCATTTTAATCGCTGGTTTCATAATTGTCTTAGGAGTATTCAGTCTCTTTTTTATTGGGGGAAGGAATATGCCTGGTCAATTGCCGAACTTATCAATGAAACAGCCATTTGATAACACGAACAATCAAACAATCGAAACAGAGGAGACAAACCTTCCCATACCACCATTATTAAAAGATTATAATGACGATCCGAATAAAGCAGAATTTCATTTAACGGCTCAAAACGCAACAAAAGAGTTTGTGCCAGGGAAAACAACAGAAACGATGGGGTATAATGGCGATTACTTAGGTCCTGCGATCCGGGTTCGAAAAGGTGAAGAGGTGTCCGTGAAGGTGGAAAATGAACTGGATGAAATAACAACTATCCACTGGCACGGACTTGAAGTAGATGGTGATGCAGATGGCGGACCGCATTCAGGGATTAAACCTGGAACATCATGGTCTCCGGAATTCAAAATACAACAACCAGCTGCTACTTTATGGTATCACCCCCATCCTGAACAGGAAACTGGGAAGCAAGTTTATAAAGGATTAGCAGGGTTATTCCTGATTGAGGATGAAGTTTCGGACCGTTTAGATATCCCGAAAGAATATGGAGTGAATGATTTTCCACTTGTCATACAAGATAAAAGATTTAATTCAGACGGAAGCTTTGAATATAATCTGGGTATGCATGATGTTATGAATGGACTACAGGGAGCAACGATGCTTGTGAATGGAGCTGTTAATCCCCTTCTAGAAGTTCCAAGCGGTATGGTGCGACTACGTTTATTGAATGGGTCCAATGCAAGTGTATATGATTTAAACTTCAGTAATAACCAGTCATTTTATCAAATTGCTAGCGATGGTGGTTTCCTCGAGAAGCCGGAGAAAATGGACAACCTCGTTCTCGGTCCGGCGGAGAGAGCAGAAATTCTTGTTAACTTTTCTGATTTGAAAAAGGGGGAAATGGTGCGATTACAAAATAAGGGATCGGAATTTATGAAGTTCACTGCAAAGGGAAAAAGTCAAAAAGATTTCACTATCCCAAATAAATTAACGACCATTGAAAAAATAGAACCTAATCAAGCGGTGAAAACGAGGGATTTTGTTTTTGAAGGTATGGGTCCAACGGTAAATATTAATGGAAAACAGTTTGACATGGATAGGATTGACGAAGAGGTACAACTAAATGACACTGAAATCTGGGAAATTTCCAATGAGAGTGGTATGGGAATGATGGGCGGAACAGTACATCCATTTCATGCACACGGTGTACAATTTCAAGTTTTGAAACGTGATGGAAATCCACCACCTGCAAATGAAACAGGGTGGAAAGATACAGTTATCGTTAATCCTGGAGAAAAAGTCAAAGTCATTGCTACATTTAAGTATCCTGGTGATTTCATGTATCATTGTCACATACTTGAACACGAAGATGCAGGTATGATGGGACAGTTCAGGGTCAAGGAATGAAGATTCACTGAAAAATTAGTAAAGAACAATGACCAATGATAATAGGACCAGTGCTGGTACAGGTAGATATAGGGACATCTTTAAGTAAAAATACCAGGCACTATTGTTCCAGCTTGCGTGGTGTGCCAAAGGGTATACCACGTTTTTGTATACCTGAATATAGTAGTGGTTAAATCCCCCTACAGATTAAGAGTTCTCTTCTGTAGGGGGCAGATCTTTCAAATTAAAAATATTAAATATAGTGAGTAAATTTTATCTTTTCTCATGAATGGCAATGTTTTAAATAGATCCATCTAGGGTATTGAAAAACTAAGGAGGGATTATAATGTCTGAAAAGTCATTGTACGAACGACTCGGTGGTATTTATAGTATTGCAGCTGTCACTGATCATTTCGGCGTTCCTGAACGTGAAAAAAATGAAGTACTCGAAGCATTCGTTGCGCATAAAGAAGAGGTCATTAGCGGAACAATCAAATCATAGAATAACATTTTAATAGAGACTGCTCATGGCAGAGCCCCTGAATGTTCGGATCAGAATCAGGGAGCTCTGCCATTTTCATCTCAAAAATCTTTCATTACTTTTTACGTCCCTGCAGATGAAGTACTGTGGGGGCATGCGATAAAACACTTACTGTTTAGACTAAAAACAGGCGCAAATTCAATTGATGCCTCCTCAAAGCCGGGATAAATGTACATTTTTAGTTCGATTTACATACGCTATGTTGAATAGAAAAGGAAAGGAATGAATTTCATGTACTATATACCGGTTGTCCCATATTATGTTCCAGTTTATCCTTGTCAACAACCATATATGCCTCGCCAAAACGCATACGAAGGTTCGTGGTATTTTCCTTATTGTTCTCAACTGACTAATAGTGGAGGAAACTCTTTCGTCCCTCATATCAATCAAAATGCTATGCAAAACATTGATTACCAAACGACTAATTGGAGATCTGAACATCCAACGGAAAAATCATTGTATGAACGTCTCGGCGGGATTTATCGTATTGCAGCTATCACGGATCATTTCGTTGATTCTTTAGCGGATGATCCCATAGTTGGAACGAATACATCCAATGCCTATCTCAGAGATTGGTATGAAAACAAACGTTGGCGCGCATCAGGATTCAAAGTCCTCAACACATTATGGATCGCTGAAAAAGCCGGCGGTCCGTATGAATATGTTAGCACGGTTCCCAACAATCACAGTTTAGATTTAGAGCCAACTCATTACAAAATGATGTTAACCGCCGAAGAATTTAATGCAGCTGCTAATGTCCTAGCCAATTCACTTGATCATTTCAATGTTCCTGAACGTGAAAAAAATGAAGTTCTCGAAGCATTCATGGCACACAAAAAAGAGGTCATCAGCGGAAGTATCAAACAGTAGAATTGCCTTTGCTTTTTATGCATAGGGACCGGTTATAAGCGTTCTTATCGGTCTCTATTTTTGTTTGGGTACAGGATCGGTCAGTAATTGTATGCTAGGATGTTGGAATGATTAGGACAATTACTGTTACTAAAAAACAAAGCCGTCATCCATTGCCGGTTTAAATGGGTAGAAACTAGAAAAGATGCCGCGAAAAAGGAAATCAAACTTCAGAGAGATTACAAGGATGGAATATAAGATTTTCTTCAATCGGGCGCTAACAATAAATGACTTTGAAGTATATTTTTACTTAATCATTTATGCATTGATAATGCTTTATTCTCACTTATTGTCGCACGAACAAAAAAAGAGGCGGCTGTTTTGTGGCACTAACTGTAATTATCCCCCTTTAATTCCCCCCTGGCTTTAACTACATCCCGAAAGTGACAGGAACCACAGCTTCATCTTTGATACTATGATACACTTCTTTATTGATGTACATATTGCAATAAAGGGGTCTGGAAATGATTGAAATCGTAGCAACCGCAGAGTCTGTTGAACAGGCGAAAGCTCTTGTCGCAACAGACGTGGATACACTTTATATTGGAGAAGATGCGTTTGGATTACGTTTGCCAAAATCTTTTTCTCGAAATGAAATTACTGAAATAATCAAAATAGCGCATGAACAGAATAAACAGGTTTCTGTTGCTGTCAATGCCATCATGCACAATGATCGTATTAAAACGGTTGTACCGTATTTACAATTTTTACAGGAAGTTGGTGCTGATTCGGTTACCATTGGCGATCCTGGTGTCATCCATCTCCTGCAAACCCACGGTATTAATTTGCCTTTTATATATGATGCACAAACATTGGTAACGAGTGCGAAACACATTAATTTTTGGGCGAAACGTGGTGCGGTAGGTGCCGTGCTTGCAAGAGAAATTATGTATGAAGAACTAAAGTCGATTGGAACGAATGTGACAGTACCTGTAGAAGTACAAGTATACGGGGCAACTTGTATCCATCACTCCAAGCGACCACTCGTTGAAAATTACTATAACTATACGAAAGAAGACAAACCAAATACGAATGCATTGTATATTTCTGAACCGAAAAGACCAGAAACCCATTATTCCATATATGAGGATATAAATGGAACTCATGTATTTAATACAAATGATATTAATCTTTTTCCATACTTAGACAAATTAGTAGAAATCGGTTTAACCAGATGGAAGCTTGATGGAATCTTTACACGAGGAAAAGATTATGTTGAGATTGCTCGTCTTTTTGTGAAAGCGAAACAAATGTTATTAGACGATAAATGGACACAGGAACAAATGCAACAGTTAAACGAGCAACTCATGCAACATCATCCAAAAGAACGAACATTAGATGAGGGATTTTTCTTAAAAGATCCTAGTGAAGTGCAATAGGGAGAGATATCATATGAAAACAATGACAAAAAAACCGGAAATACTGGCACCGGCTGGAACACTTGAAAAGTTGAAAGTTGCCATTCGCTATGGTGCGGACGCTGTTTATATTGGTGGAAATCGATTTGGGCTGAGAAGTCGAGCAGGAAATTTCTCTTATGACGAAATGAAAGAAGGCGTTGATTTCGCCAAACATCATCACGCCAAAGTGTATGTTGCAGCAAACATGGTCACACATGAAGGGGATGAGGAAGGAGCAGGTGAGTTTTTCCGAACACTTAGGGATATCGGAATTAATGCTGTTATTGTATCAGATCCAGCGTTAATAGAGATATGTGCAATTGAAGCGGAAGGCTTGCCGATTCATTTATCTACGCAAGCATCTGCGACCAACTATGAAACACTGAACTTCTGGCATCAAGAAGGACTAGAGCGTGTCGTATTAGCAAGAGAAGTTAGTATGGAGGAAATTAAAGAAATTCGCCAAAATACAGATGTAGAAATCGAAGCATTCATCCACGGTGCCATGTGTATTTCCTATTCAGGACGTTGTACATTATCAAATCATATGTCTAATCGTGATGCGAACCGTGGCGGGTGCTCACAATCCTGTCGTTGGAAATATGATTTATTCGAAATACCCCGCCCTGGTGAACAGACATCTGTTCTTGCCGGAGACCCAGTAGAAGACTTTTCCATGAGTGCTGTTGATATGTCTATGATACGTCACATACCTGATATGGTAGAAAATGGAGTAGACAGTTTAAAAATTGAGGGGCGCATGAAATCCATACATTATGTATCCACCGTTTCCAATGTATATCGTAAAGCGATTGACACCTATTGCCGTGACCCTGAAAACTATGTCTTTAAACAGGAATGGGAAAATGAGTTATGGAAGGTGGCCCAGCGTGAATTAGCATCAGGTTTCTATTATGGCACTCCAACAGAAAACGAACAATTATTTGGTAAACGTCGTAAAATCCCTGCTTATGCATTTATTGGCCAAGTCTTAGAATACAATGCGGAAACACAAATTGCTACAATTCAGCAGCGGAACAACTTTGGCGTAGGTGATGTAGTAGAGTTCTATGGCCCTGGGTTCACACATGCGTACCAAACCATTGAACAATTATGGGATGAAACAGATGTACCAATAGAACGCGCGCCAAAAGCGATGATGATTGTAAAAATGAAAGTTAATACACCTGTGAAACCATTCGATATAATGCGAAAAAAGAAATGATAGATTGCCTTACTAGAGGATTCCTAATGGTCGTTGGTGGAAATGCGAAACGAATGAAGCACTCAGTCTATATTGTTATGGGAGACACTCGTTATGTATTGATGATAAATACGTTGATGAATACTGTATGTCAAACCTATTATAATGGCGCTGACTAAACGACAATCGGCTCTGGAACAAAGTTGTGCTGGAATTACGCCATTATATGCAGTATACCAGAAATAGTGGAATTGAAGAAAACACACAAAAGGGACTGGGACAAATGGATTGAGTCTATAAGTGGAGTATCATAGACTTTAACTATGTACCAGCCCTTTTTGTTAGTGACATATGTGATGTTTCACATGTTATTAGTGTTTTTCTCTACCGCAAACTGAGTCTGTTAACGCATTTTTATCATGCGTTTATAATACAGTACCGACAGCGTCCCGAAGATAGAATACAATCCAGTATAAATCAGCATGACGATCGCCATCGGGGTAACCATTTCCGTCCCGAAAAAGAACCAGCCGGATTTAACCGCAAAGTAACTGTGTAACAAACCGACGACAAGCGGAATTCCAAAATTGAATAATTGTTTGCGGCGAATGCCTTTTAACAAGTCGCCCTCTGTAAAGCCCAGCTTCCTGAGAATCGTGTAACTTGGTTCTTCATCTTCACTTTCGTCCATTTGTTTAAAGTATAGAATACACCCGGATGTGATGAGAAATGCCAATCCTAAGAAACCCACGATAAACATCATCATTCCCACGTTCAATTTCTGATTAATGATTTCTTCGTGCCTTGATTCATATGCGGCCCACTCGCTAAGACCTGTCTCACTAAAAATCTCATCCGCTTTTTCCACGTTCCTGTTGCTTGAAATATTGACTCCGGTATATCTGTGAATTCCTGCTCGATTTCAGGATCCTTGTCACTAGCCAATACTTCGTAAACCGATTGATCCACTACAGCAACCGGGAATCCACCGGTCAACCATAAAGGGATTGCAGCGATATCCTTTAATCCTTTAAACGTTAAATCAATTGATGTCTGTTCTCCACTTAACGTAATCTCCCCCTGTTCTTTAAAGGGGATAAGCCTCTCCATTGTTTTTATTAGATTAACAAAAATGACGTCTTTTTTATCAACATCCAAATCGGTCACATCATCATCACCAATGACAGTCATTGTCATATCACGTGCGTCAAATGCGGGTTCATCGCCACCCGCTTCATCCGGCAACTCAATAACATTCCACAAGTCAACACCGCTCTCCAATAAATCAACATGTCTTGTTGTATAGTCAATATTCGCTTCATTCAGTGCTTTGGTGAACTGCTCTGGTGCAGGCGCCTTTGAAGTATTCTCAGAATATGGGATGGAAAAATCATCCGGAATATTGTCCTTTGCCGTCTTCTCAGCAGAATAATAAGAAATATAACTAAGCGATAACAGCCCAATTGCCAGTGCTGACAATGTCGTAATCACCGTTAAAAGAAACGAATTTGATCGCATTCTAAACATAATCGATGACAGTGACAGGACGTCACTTACATTTAAATAACCACCCTTTTGCTTTCGGACCATATTGAAAATAAAGCTGACAGATCCTTTATAAAAAAGGTACGTTCCTAGAATCACTGATGCTAAAATCATCAACATGACAATAAATAATTGATTACCAAAAAAGTCACTGCTGAACAAACGTGATGACAAGTAATAGCCAAACACGATTAAACCAATACCAAAAATTCCCAACAGCATCTGGAATGGCGTCATTTTCTTTACACGTTGCTCTGCAGTGGACGACACATGGAATAACGCCAATATGCTCTGCCGTCTAATAAAAATATAGTTCATCAGCATAATCAGCACATAAATGATTGAGAAAACAACCAACGTCTGGACCAGCGCCTCTGTGGAAAAATTAAGTGTTGCCACATCCTCAACACCTGTAACTTTGAACAAAATGAGCATCAATAGCCGCGAAACCGAAAACCCAAGGAAGGTTCCAATCAAGAGCGATCCGATATACAGCATTAAATTTTCCACACTTAATACCCGGAATATCGTACCCTTTGTCATTCCAACCAATTGAAACAGCCCGATTTCCTTACTTCGTCGTTTGATAAACAGGTTGTTGGCATACAGGAGAAAGACTGAAACAATCACGATCAACATGACAGAACCGGCTTTTAACCCGGCTGAACCCTTGACAGAGCCTGTTGCCTCATCCATTGCCGGGTCATATTGCAAAGTCACAAAGGCAAAATACAATGCCACACTAAAGACCAATGCAAATATATACACATAATAGTTCTTCATGTTTTTCTTCAGATTGCGGTAAATGATCTGATTAATGCTCATACTTAATCCCGCCTAAAACACCCTGGGTCTTGATGACATCTTGGAAAAATTCATCACGTGTCTGCTCACCCTTATTAAGCTGTGTATAAATTTGTCCGTCTTTTATAAACACCACACGCTGACTAAAGCTTGCTGCAAGCGGATCATGTGTCACCATAACAATTGATGTGTTTCTTTTGGCGTTTAAGTCACTTAACTTATTCAACAGACCCGAAGCGGCCTTTGAATCAAGCGCACCTGTTGGTTCATCAGCAAAAATGATGCTCGGTTCATGGATAAACGCCCTTGCTGCAGATGTCCGCTGTTTTTGTCCGCCGGAAATTTCATTTGGATATTTATTGGCAATATCCGCAATCCCGAATTCTGCGGCGACCGTGTCAAATGCCTTGTTGGCTTCCTTTTTGGACACTTTTTTAATGGAAAGCGGTAGCAGAATGTTTTCTTTCACCGTTAAGGTATCGAGCAAATTATATTCCTGAAAAATAAACCCGAGGTGATGCTTTCTGAATTCGGCGAGCTGTTTATCTTTCATTTGGTTGAAATTTTGCCCTTCAATCGTAATCGTCCCCTGACTAACACGATCGATGGACGATAGTACATTCAGAAGCGTCGTCTTCCCGGAGCCGGATGCCCCCATAATGCTCACGAATTCCCCTTCCTGCACCTGTAAATCAAGGGCACGAAGCACCTCTTGTTTATTAAACTTGTTTCCGTACGTTTTATAAATTTTTATTGCTTCAAGTATTGCCATGTCATTCCCTCCTTCTGCCTCTATCTTACCCACATCACAGCCGGTTCTCCTTCACTTTTTCTTACAATAACCAAAAAGCATGTGACAGTTTCGTCACATGCCTGCAATCTCGACAAAATCATTCTCTTTCGGAAACGTCAACGTAAACATTGTCCCCTCCCCCAATCTCGATGACACGTCTATCGTGATGTGAAGCGAATGCGCCACTTGCTTGGCCAGATACAGTCCCATGCCTGTTGCGGTCTGATCGAAATGCGCAACCGTATTGGTAAACCCCCGGTCGAAAATACGTGGCAAGTCTTTCGCGTCAATCCCACGCCCATGATCGGCAATCGTTAGAACACACCGCTCCTCTTCCATAAAGCTATCAATTATGATATCTGACGCTTCGCTGTATTTAACAGCGTTTGTTAAAATTTGCCTGGCTATAAAACCAAACCACTTCGTATCTGTCAGCACCTCTGTCACCTGAAGATTGACATCAAAACCGATGCCTTTTTGCATACACCACAGTTTCAATGCTTTAATTTCCTCAAACATTAATGCTTCCAGATCCGTCTTTTCAATAAAAAGATCATTTTGCATGAAGGGTATGCGCCTTTGATGCAGCTTTTGATCCAGCAACAAATGAACCCTTAACCATTCATACATGAGCTGCCCCTTAAGTGCCTGATCATCAACACGCTCAATGATTAGCTGCAGCGTTGTCAGCGGTGTTTTTACCTCATGGATCCAGCTCAGTATATCATCTTTTTCCTGTTCCACACTTGTATGTAGCTCTTCCAGCTGCGTTTTGTATACCTCATTCTGCTTCTGAATCATGTCAGAAGCCATTTTTTCAAACGGACTTCCTGCCTCAGGTATCGTTGTTAAATCAAATGATTGACCCTGATTCCTCAGCGCTCTGTAAAACCGCGTTTCCTTATGATAGCAACAACCAGGAAAACACCAAAGAAAAGTGACGTTATAAACATCAAGTACAATACTGAATTCATTTGAATTCCGGCATCAAGGTAGCCGATTAACAGGACAAGAAGCTGGAAAAAAATAAAAATCAAAATCCAGCTGAGGCGCTCTCTTAAAAATAACCTAATCATCTTGTTGTCTCTTCCTTTGCGACATAGCCTTGTCCGACTTTGGTTTCAATCGCATCACCCAGCCCCAATTCAGTCAATTTTTTCCGCAGACGATTGATGTTCACAGTAAGCGTGTTGTCACTCACAAATCGGTCGTCATCCCAGAGGCTTGTAATCAGTTCCTCCCGTGTCACAATGTCATTTTTCCTTTCAATCAAAACCTTTAATATATACATCTCATTTTTCGTGAGATCAATTACTTTCTGATCACGGGAAACCGTACCCTTCACAAAATCAATCGTTGCCCCGCACCACGTTTTTAACTCCAGCTTGGTATCCGTATTATAATTATATACCCGCCTCAAAGTCGCCTGGATTTTTGCAATCAACACATCAAAGTGAAACGGCTTCTGGACGAAATCATCCGCACCGAGCTGCATGGACATCACCATATCCGTCGGGTGATCCCGCGATGAAAGGAAGATGATTGGCACGTTTGAATGTGACCGGATCAATCGGCACCAGTGAAAACCATCGAACTTCGGCAATTGAATGTCAATAATGACCAAATCCGGTTTACTCACCGTGAATTCCTCAAGCACATTACCAAAATCCACGACCCCAACCACGTTATAAGACCATTGAGACAACCTTTCTTTCACTTCCTGAGATAATGTCTCATCATCTTCAATCAGCATTATTGTAAACAAAATGTTCACCACACTTTAGAAAAACTATTTAAATCTATATTAATATGCACTTAGATGGAAGTAAAATAAGCTCCCAAGAAAGATTGAGTCAAGTACTTGTGGGAGATTTTTTTTCAAGTCCCTTTTTTGTATTGTTTTAGTCAACTTTTGGTAACGGTTTCATGTTTATATCATTTTAATCAGTTGGTGCTTTTTTACTTTTTCAAATTCCCCGTAATCCTTTTAATGCGTCTGTAATTGGTTTCCCGATAGCCTGCTTGAGATAACCCAGATTGTTGCGTGTTGCTTCTGCAGCACTTTCTTTTAGCTTTTCTACAAAGTGTTTAGGCGGCTTTTCTTCTTTGCTTTCCTGTATTAATTCCTGCGTCTGTTCAAGTATCCCCTGCAGCGTTTTTATCTCCAGATTATCTTTGAGGGCAACCATGATATCGATGAATTTATCAAGCCCTTTATCACTCCAACTACGCCCGTTTTTGAGCCTTCTAGCGAACACACTCATCGTTCCCTCTGCACTCCCCATCGGGCGGAATCCTGTTGTATCTATGCCCCTCTCTTTTAGTTTTTCACGGTAATCTCCCAGTGCCTCTGGATATTGGGAAAGCTGGGCAATTAACTCTTCCAGCCGTTCTTCCTTCTTTTCATTTTCAAGCGTACCCACCGCACTGTTTAATTCCACCATGAAACCTTCCCAGTCATAGCTTGCTAGTTTCTTTCGGATGGAGCGGTATCTTGAATGACCCCGAAACAAACGCTGCACATCCCGGGCAACATGAAAACGGTCGATGACAAAGGTCGCATTATGCTGGAAATGATCCCGGCAGGATGTGATCCACTTCGCTCCATCCCCATTAATAACGAGGTGGTGCCTGGTCGGATCATACTCATAAGTAGCCATTAGATACTGCTCAAATTCTTCCCAGAACGGCAGATTTCCTTCATGAATGAAATGTCGCTTCTCTATCAGCTTTGCTCGTTTACCATTCATTTCCCAGCCCTGATGCACACTGGCAATCTTAATTTCCTTGCCTTTTTTCTTTTTCTCTTGGCTTTTCGTATAAAGCCCGTCCACCTCCACGAATACAACATCCTGTTCGAGTGGCACTGACTCTTCCGGCACAACCTCCGTATTCAAAAGCTGCTGGCGTATACCTTCATGACTAATGACAGGGTAGCCCAAAAGCTTCTCCATTGCCTTCCCAGCCTGTCGATAGGAAACGCCTGTTACAGCCAGTTCAATAGCCAAATCTTGCACCACCGGACTCATTCCCTTTGTGCCGTCAAAAGCTAAATACTGATCCAATAAATAGACATACTTTCCCGTCTCTTTATCTTGATAATAATTTCTTTTCAGTTCCACCTGCCCAAAGACGGACTCAAACTTTAATGTTCTTTTATCCTTCAAATAAAATCGTTGCTTATCCCTTTCTGAAGCAATCGCCTCATCTATTTCCTGTAGCGTCTGTGCCATCACCTGAGAAAAACTTTCCTGCAATGCACGGTATGTAATTTGTTCTAATTCTTTCATTGTAAGCGCAGATATGATATCTTTCATTAGAGGACCTCTTTCTATAGTTGTTGTTGTAGCAGACTTAACTATACAAGAAAAGGTCCTCTTTTTCATGTAAAACACCCTTTAAACTACCGCGCTTCGCTTGCTGGCCTCATCTTTGGTGTAGAAGTCTTCCGACTTCAACACCAAAGATGAGGTATATGTTCTCCCATAAACATTTTACTCTAACCCCAAGAAAAGCTTAAAGATGGCACCTTTATGGCTATTCTCTCTTTAATTATCCTAATCGAATGGATAAGTGTGTTTGGCAAGTAAAAAGTACATAAAATGGCAGTAATTTTTACATAACCTTGCCAGCCCATTCACCTCAATGAAGCTTTCGCTTTTTATTATATTTTCAAGGTTCGAATAGTCCGTCGTGATAGCCGATTATTCAAGTGTTTTACTTTTTGACAAAGCATTTGTTAGTCGATAGCTCTCACCTGCGAAGGTGATGATATGAGCGTGATGTACAAGCCGGTCCATAATAGCCGCTGTGAGACGCTTATCGCCAAATATCGTGTTCCATTGCCCAAATTCCAAGTTGGAGGTAACGATCACGCTTATGTTTTCATAACACTCGGCAATCAAGCTGAAAAGCAATTCAGAACCGTCTTTATGAAAGGGCACAAAACCGAGTTCATCCAAGATGATCAATTCGGCTTTCCGGAATCCCTGCATAAATCGATGCAATGTCCCGTTACGGTGCTTTTCCAGTAGCTTGGAAACAAGGTCGTTTACGCGATAAAATCTCACCTCTTTTCCTCTCCGGCACGCTTCAACCCCTAATGCGGTGGACAGATGCGATTTTCCCGTCCCCACAGAACCCACCATCATGACATTTTGTTGGTTTTCCAGGAAGAATAAGTCCTTCAGGGCATCCATGGTAACCGTTGAAGGAAGTTCCGGTGCCCAGGACTCATCATAATCCTCCAACGTCTTCAGCTGGCTGAAGCCAGCCTTTTTGATTAAACGCTGCACTTTATTATGTTCTTGTGCCTGCACCTCTTTTTCCAAACAATGCAGAAGGAACTCTTCATATGTCTCGGCCTCGATTTGATCATAAATGTCGCCGATACGTCCCAGTTTCAGCTTTTTACAGTAAATCTGAATGCGTTCGTTCATCTCCATTATGACCTACCTCCCATGAGCGCGTTATACGCATCCAGAGCCGGTTCGTAATCCCTTAAATTGGAAGGTGTATAGGATTCCTCCAGATAGTCCGGTGCTTCCGGACGTATTGTACGATACAATTCCTGATAGACAATGCCTTCTTCGCCCCAAAGTCCAGTGGATATATGGTCAAGGGCTATGGTAATCTGATCCACATGGTATCCGTCGCCCAGCCATTGAATGAGGCACCCCATTCGCCTTTTTCGATGGGGAAGATCAGTCACACTCAAGTATCGCTTCAGCGTTTCAGGGAGTGCTGAGTAAACCATCGTGTAAGGAACCGCCTTCGGCTTATGCAACACTTGTTTTAATTCCTGCATCCAGTCGATTTCCTGCTGTTTCAGGCTGAACGGACGCGGGAGAGTAGCCAATGTTTCATACGTTTCATTCAGGACTTCCAAACGGTCCCAATATATTTTGAGTGAAACAAGCTGCTGAGCGCTTCCTCCAGGAACCTGAAGGCGCTCCTGATCCAAGTGAATCTTGCCATATTTATCTAGTTTCGTTGTTTCGAAGCAAACAACCTCAAACGAATCCCGAGGTAACTCCAAAAGCTTCGTTTGTTCTTCTTCCCACAGGGAACGGACAGATTGGTTATGTTTGTAATGCTCCTTTTCCATCGCTTCCTCGGCTTTTTGTCTCATCTCTTGATTAATCTGTTTCCAAGACGTCATGACGGGAATGGGCACAAACCAATTCCGCCTACTTGTTCCGACTTTATTTTCCACATTTCCCTTTTCATAGCCGGCCCTCGGATTACAGAAGACAGCCTCAAACCGGTAATGAAGTTTGAAACGTTGGAACATCTCGGTTAAATCACGTTCGCCATGGCCTTTGATCTTCACGACTGCGGCCGATAGATTGTCAAACCATAATTTACGCGGAACGCCTCCTGCCAGTGTGAAAAGCTGCTTGAGCCCTTCCAGGAAACAAGTGATATTCTCTCTGGGTAACACCACCAAAAAAGCACCGTTACTGTATGGAAAGGACATCACGAGGTATTTGACCTGAAGCCATTTGCCATCGTAAATAACCTCCGTAGTGCCAAAGTCTACCTGGGCCTCACCTCCGGGATGAATCAACTCACTGTAGGTTTTCTTCTCATCTTGGGCCAATGCCTTCTTTCGCTTGGAGACGTAGCCTGTAACGGTGCGAACTCCTCCGGTATAACCGCATTCATCACGAAGACGCTGGTAAATACGAATGTTCGTGTGACGCTGTTTTCGTTTCCGGGACAGGTCCTCCGTCAGCCAAGCTTCGATAATATCCAAATAAGGGCCCAGAATCGGATAACGTTTGATTCGTTTCTTGATTTCCGGACTCCAATCCTCCCGATCCCCGTACTTCTTGGCGGTTCGCCAATTAATGCCGAGCCGATTTGCCAGGGAATTGATGGATAGCCCTTCCTCCTCCCGTAAAAAATTGATATAGTTAACTTGAGCCATTGCTAGCATCCTTTCATTCCTCCCCCATGTTTATTGGACTTTACATGCAGGAGGTTAATAGATTTTGGGATGACTGGCAAGGCTCTTTTTTTATAATGGCAGTTGTGTATTTTTACGCTGCCGAATTATGTAGTTTTATTCTGCCATAAACAGATAAGACAATTAACAAATAAGAGCAAAGATGCTATGCTTCAATTAAAAAATACTTAAGGGGACGTTTAAGATGGTAGCCCTTTTAGGAACGGTTATTTATGGCGTGACAGATTACTTTCATTTTATATAATTCAAATGTGTGCATTTTTACAAACGGAATTATGCAAGGGAGCGATACATTATATTCTTTTCACGATGGACTTTGTTTCAAGGTATTATTATTATGCTACTGGTGGTTCTGGCGTATATAGCGGATATGTTTAAGAAAGATATAGGAGTACCATTCTCTTCAACCGACGTAATAAATATACCAATGTTGATGACGGCTTTGTTTTTAGTAATAGTAATTGGTTTGTTTAGCTTAATGATGTACTTTCAAACTAAGAAAAGCGACACTTTTTTAAGGCACAGTTTATGGGATAAAATGTATATTATAATGCCCGTTATCTTTGGAATATCCGTAATCATAGTTTTTATTTTATTTCTGACAGGACCGTTAAGTGAAGTGACACAAATCAATCGTTGGATAATATATGCGTTAATTTATTATATTTTATTTTTAATTAATGCAACTGTTTTAGCAATTGTACACAACGCAAAAAAGAATACTATCTCTAATGAAAATAAAATTGGTTATTCGTTTGTTTGGACGTCACTAGGTCTGTTAGTCGTTATTTTTATACTGTGATTGTTTTCAACAACTGGGCACAGTTGCGGCATAACGGTATTTCAAAATTGGGCCAGAATCTGGGGAATCACCTACTTTGGCCCAGACATATACAAGAGGCTGAGTAAAGAATAGGTACATACTTACATAATCGTGCGCAACATTAATAAAGATTAGCGACCACTATTGAAGAAAAGGATCAGATTATCATAAAACAATGAAATCACTAATATTTCAAAGCTATCTTACGGAGATAGCTTCATTTTTACGCGGGGGCGTCAATAATTTTGTGTAAATGACCCTATTCCTGTAGAAGGTTAGCCATTGTTTTTCAAAGTTTCAAGATTAGGTGGCTGCTCTAAGCCACAGCGGCAGCTGCTTGTCCTTGACCCTGCGCCTCTTCTTCGTGATTCGCTGTGTTGGGTTCAGGGACCCGGCCAGCGAGAACGTAGAAGAGATCGGTCGTGGTACGCTCGGTGTGCGGATGGAGCCCCTTGAGGGCTTTATTTTGCCCAGCCGCCATGTACACACCACCACGACCGCAAGCAGGGTCAAGGATGGCGGTGTTAAGCCTGATTTTCCAGCGCTTCAAACATCTGCAGTAGTTCGGGCTTCGCCTTTCCAAATCCTTTGTGGCACCGCATACCGAATTTATGGTTGTAATCCAAAAATTGGGTTACCAGAAAACGTTCCAGGGCATCCTCGTTGGGAAATTGTTCTTTGCGTTTGACGTAGCGTTTGATTTCCTTGTTAAATCCTTCGATGAGATTTGTGGTATAAATACTGGAACGGATGGATACCGGGAAATCATAGAACGTTAATAAGCGATCCTGTCTCATCACTGCGTCGACAGCGCGAGGATACGTTTTGTGCCATTTATTTTGAAATTGGTCCAGGGCACTAAGAGCTTGCTGGCGGTCCTCAGCTTCGTAAATAGCCTTGAAATCATCCAGAATAGCCGCACGATCTTTCACACGAACTTTGTTAGCGATATTGCGGGAAACATGGACACAGCACACCTGATGTTTGGCTTTTGGGTAGACACGATGCAAGGCATCTGTCATGCCGTTCAAGCCGTCCGAAATAAAGAGAAGGACATGTTCAACACCGCGTTCAGATAAGTGCTGTACCAACTCCTCCCACACATTGGCGGATTCCGTTGGGGCAATGGTAAAGTCCAGTACTTCTTTGCCGCCATCTTCTGCAATGCCAATGGCAATATAGACCGATTCTTTTTCAACGCTTTGACGACGAATCGGGATCTGGGTGGCATCCAGATAAATGCACACATAACGTCGCTCCAGGGTTCGCTCATGGAATGCCTGAACATCTTCTGACACAAGCTGTGTCAGATTTGAAACGGTCTGTTTGGAATAATGTTGACCATACATTTTTTCGATCAAATCAGCAATTTCATCCGTCGTTATGCCCTTTTCGTACAAATGGATTACAAATTGTTCCAGCGTGTCGTTAGAACGTTTATAAGGCGCCAGCGTTTGTTGCTGAAAGGAACCGTTGCGGTCTCTGGGAATATGCAGCTCAAGGCTGCCGTATTCCGTTTTGAACGTTCGGTCATAGAACCCGTTACGGGAATTACCGGAGTTAACGCCGGCCTGCTCATAAGGCTCATAGTCCAGGAAAGCCGTTAATTCGTGTTTTAAAAGCTGATTGATGGCTGTTTCCAAGTGATGGCGAAAAATTTCTTCAATATCCTGCTTTTGGGCTAGTCCTTCTAGCAAATCTGTAGTAAGATGACTCATAGGGAAGACCTCCTGTGGGTTTTGTGTGCTAACTCTATTCTACAGGAAAAGGTCTTCCTTTTTCTATGACCATCGTTTAGGTATATTCATTTACACAAACTATTTTACGCTCTCTTTTACGCTTAAATGTAATGTATATATTAACTTATGTAATTTATATATTGAATAAGGTAAACTATATGTATAGCTTATTATATCTTTTTTAAAGATCATAAGACCAACATCTAAAACACCAAATTTTCATATACTAATGGTTTAACTGTCTTACGCAATCGGGAGCTTTAATGGTAAACCTCTTGACTAAAATCTGGAATATGTTGTATATTAAAAATAGAAATTAGCACTCGGCTAGTCCGAGTGCTAAAAAGAGGATATCAGAACAAAGGAGTTGATTTGTTATGACTACATTCATTCCTTTTAGTATGATGGGTGACTTCTTAAACAAAAGAAGGCTAAAAGGCAAAGCTCTTTTGGATGAAGATTAGCAAGCACTTCAATTGAAGCAATATCTCTTTTAGGAACGTGAACTTCACTTCTGTCGTATAAAATTGAGTGCTAATGCTATATTCATTTAAAAAGGAGTGATTGGTTATGGCAGGATTAATCCCATTCAACAGGAAGAACCGCAACATCAATAATCTAAGCCTAACACCTAAAAATCCTTTTAATATGATTGACGACTTTTTTGATGAGGCTTTTAGCGATTTACCATTTGCCAGAAGAAATCTAGTTAATGATCCGTTTAAGATTGATGTAAGAGAGCAAGATGACAAATATCTAATTGAAGCAGAATTGCCTGGTGTGGAAAAAGATGATATAGATTTAAATTTAAACGAAGATGGTAGATTATCTATCTCAGTTAACAGGGAAGAAAACGTGGATGAGAAAAATGAGGATGGCAACTATATCCACAGAGAAAGACGCTACGACTCCATGCAACGATCTCTATATTTAGCAGAAGCTAATCCAGATGGAGAGGTAGATGCAAAGCTAAAAGATGGTTTGCTAAAAATCACGGTAGAAAAGAAAGAACAAGAGCAGAATGATAATGTTCGTAAAATCGATATTCAATAAAGCTATATGGCAAAAACCCTGCGGTCAATCCGTTAGGGTTTTCTTTTTAGATTCTTTCGCAATCGGGCGCCTATTAGGAATAAATGCTAGTGCTCAAACTGAATACAAGCGCCGGCTTTCATCACCCGTGCAATGATCTGTTCCGGTGCCGTTTCATGGTTTACACAGCAGCCTTCCATTAAAGAGATAGCAGAATAGGGCCTTGCAAGCAATACCTTTGGATGTTGCAGATGATTTTGGTATGATATGTGCTGTTAATGTTTTTTATCATTGTCATTAAATGTGGAAAAACGCTAGGAAAATACACAATAGACTCAGGAGTGAACAGATATGCTACAACATTTTTCCAATGGTTATGTTGCAAAAACCCTTTTCCAAAGCAGTTTGCCAAAGGTGCAAAATGATGACCAAGCTGCAGCGCAATTTAAAGAAGGCTTTAACTTATCCAGGAATGCAATGAAGTTTACAGGCCTTCTTGAATTGATTGGTTCCGTATTTTTATTTATATCAATCATATCCAAATCAGGGAAAAAATTTGCGAGAATTGGCGTGCTGCTGACCAATATTGTTCTTGGTGGCGCCATTTTTAAACACCTTCAAGCTGGACATGGCGTGGATGGTTCCAAAAAGGCATTGAAATTGTTTGGTTTAAATATCCTTAATTTTATAGAAACCATGCGTAAATAGACTCTTCATAAGGAAGCGGAAATCAATTGCCTTAGCGATTGATGGATGTCAATTCATTATAAATTGCATAAAAGAATGAAAACAAAATCCCTCAACCATAAACGGTTGGGGGATTTTGTTTTGTTGTATAGTGGTTTTTGTATACGCATTTTCTGTCAAAAAGCCAGCCTCTAACTTGAAGACTGGCTATATAATAGATGCAAGATCTACATTACTTCCCACTCACAGCGGCATACTTTTTTTCCGGTCCCGGTGTGTCACTGACGCTTGGTTTAAATAGTTGTTTTGCGATGTTTCGTTGATATGCTTGTTTCTTTGCAGCCTCTGAAAAGAGCTTGCGAACATTTTTGCGGCATAATGTATCAATATCGTCTATAACAGCCTGTGTTTCTGGTTCAATCAGTCCGAAAAGAATGGCGTCATAAAATCGAATTGAACCAAGGTTGGCGATGAAGTCATTAACGATGTCGACTCCTTTTTCCCTTAACATATCATCTCCCTCTTTGGAGACGGGATTATTCGCTGCCTCTACAACTAAATCACCCTTGATTTTATGGGCGTTTTCACCATTTACTGCATTTTCTAATGCTGCCGGAATGACAATATCACAATCGACATCAAGCCATTCGCTATTGGACTGTACAACGTAGTGAGGCTCGAATGATGCTTGATCCATTTCACCGTATTCATTTTTCGATTCGATAAGCTTGTTAACGTCAAGCCCTTCTGGACAGGTTACAAGCAGGTTTGCGTCTGATATTCCTACAATTTTATAGCCGAGCTGCTCCAATTTAAGTGCACAACTTGCCCCGACACTGCCGAATCCTTGAATCACCACACGGGCGTTAGTATTCCCGCCTTTTAAATTCCATGCTTCATCAGCCGAGAAAGCAACACCATAGCCTGTGACAGCATGATCCAGGAAAAGCCCGTCGATTTTTGTTTTCAATAATTCGTTGTAATCGTTTATCCCTTTCTGTACCGTTTCATCCTGTTTCATCGATTTTGTGATGGGAAGGTCAAAGTCAAATTCCTTAAAAACGTTCAGCACATCATGATAGCTTGTACCGAGGTCCTCCCCGAGCGATGCACTTACATCAGTAGTATCGGAATTGATATAAGGCATCATAGCAATCACAAACCTACGTAATACTTCTTTGGCGTCCGAGGCTTTATAGTCATAAGCAATTCCGCCTTTGCATCCACCTGTCGTTGTACTTTCCGAAGCTACATATTTGTAGGCCATCGTTTTGGCCAAATGTTCCACTTCTTGCCTGGTAACTTGCGGGTGCATTCTAATTCCGCCTGATGTGTATCCTTTCACAAAGTTGTGGATGACCAGCCAGCCTGTTGCATCTGTTTCCGTATCATTCCATTCGATTACTAAGTATGGTTTCTCCATTACATACGACCTCCATTTCAATGATTGGTTAGCTCATTCGCTGCAAATAATCACATAGTCAGGGGGCTTACATGAATACCTTCATCTTCTGTTTCTTATGTACAATTTGGGGACACTGGTATGAAATTGCCTAATAACAGACATGCGGCAACCAAACTGTTATATAATAATATCCTAACACTGCTATCTTATTTGTCAACTTTTCAGTCAATTTGTTGGACGTAATGAGGTTTTGTAAATTTGGAACAATTTTACGTGAAGGAAAGAACTCCACAGTATTTTCCGATGATTCTTAGAACGGGATAAAAGGTGATGGCTATACCGAATCTTTTACTCGTCCTTATCCCCTTTATTTTCAACTTTCGCAAACATATAGTCTGCCTTCCCATTTTCTGCTATCATAGACCTAAATATGACTGCTAATGGAGGAAGTAGGACATGGGAAAATTGACGTTGTCTGAATTAGAATCCCACTTATGGGAATCAGCGAATATATAGAAATCTTCCGAGAGCATGGACATGGTATTGCCGAATCCGAAAGCGAAAAACTTTGTTGATGATCTGAAGTGGCTCGGTAAAATTCGCAAACTCGCCAAGTCGCGCTTTCATGTGGAAACAGGCATGGATATATCCGACTGCGGCGCGAAGGTAAAGGAACTGATTGAGGAGCATGTGTATGCGACAACACCGCATGTGCTCGTCGAACCGATCGATAGAGGAAAACGTGAAAGAATTGACACATATTATCACGGAAATTTTCCAGGACAACGCAGTGATTGATTGGACGTTTAAAGACGATGTGAAACGGGAGATGCGTAAACGAATCAAGCGACAGCTCCGTGCCAGCAACTGTCCGTCGAAGCAGGTGGAACATTTGGCACGACAACTCATGGAATTGGCTGAAGTGCACTATAAGCATATTGCTGGGTAACGAAAGGGCTGTTTGACCATGACAAACGAACGCTATGTCATGTAGCGTTTCGTAGTGTTGGTGCATATTGCAAGGACCAAAGAGCCTAGACCACTCCATGTTGTTGGTGCAATGGCGGCGATTATTAGCCAATTTTTTAACCACACCAAAATAATCCCGGTTGAACCAGAAGGCATTTGTTGTTATTGGTTTATGTTTTGTTTTATTTTTGTTTATGTATTGTTTAACTAATGGGTCCGCATTGTGGTCCGCAAAGTGGTCCGCATTGTGGTTCACCTTGTGGTCCGTATTGTGGTTCATGTTGTCCTCCATAAAGTGGGCCGTATTGTCTTTCATATTGATATTCACGTTCTTGTGGACTGTGTTGTCCTCCGTATAGTGGACCGCGTTGTCTTTCACATTGTCCTCCATCTTGTGGATTGCATTGACTTCCGGTGTTAGGTCAACCATTGCGTCATTTGCAGATTGTTCAGATCTTTCTGTCGCTTGTGGTTCTGATTGCGCCATCTCGTCATTTGCTACATGTTGCGTGTGCGGTTGTTCATCATAAGCTGGGATATGCTGCCCCTCTTCTGTCACCGATAAGCTGTTTATCCGGTGCAATGGCTTAATCAGGGAAATCATTTGATACGTGGCGGTCTCGTTGCTTTCACACGTTGTCACATGAATATACCCTTGTTCCCGCAGCTCATTGCGTGCACACTGGAAGGATGCACCTTTAATGCCGGATGTTATTTCAATGATGGAATCGGGGGCAGAGAACGACTGTTGCCATCCGTTCTGATTATTAAAGTGCATCAATGTGTTCCATAACGCAATAGCCGCCCCTGATAGTGGATGGAAGTCCATTAGTTGATAAAAAGCGTTTAGTTCTTTTATATAATTCATGTTCATTCTCCTCATTCTATGTTTTTTTCAAAAGATAAGCGTTATGTCATGAAGATAAACCTTCCTATTATTATAATCGAATGATGAAAGAGTGAAGTGTCATTTTGGATGAAAATTTTTCTCCACTGATTATAAGGTGTCAACGAAAACCTAAAAGAATGTGCGCTGGTTAGACATCTGTGGTATGGTCAAGTAAACTGCATCTCATGAGGGAACATACAAAAAGGAGGGTATCTATGGGGAAAAACGAAAAATACTCAGCTGAATCAAAAATTAACCGTGCTGAGGAGGAAGTCGTGAATGCGATTGCCGAAACGATGGATTTGTACGGGGTAACACCGTCAGTTGGCCGACTTTATGCCACCATGTACTTTAAACAGCAACCGATGACCCTTGATGAAATGAAAGATGAGCTCGGTATGACCAAACCTAGTATGAGTACAGCGGTCCGTAATTTACAGGAAATCAACATTGTCCGGAAAATATGGCAAAAAGGCTCAAGGAAGGACCACTTCATGGCTGAGAAAAATTTCTTCAATTATTTTGGCCAATTTTTCGGAAACAAATGGAGAAGGGAAGCTGAGTTAAACCTTGCCGCCATTGAACACGCGGAAACCCAACTTAAGGAGGTCATAGCCGATGAAGCAGTCGAAGGATACTTAAAAGATAAAGCTAGCCAAGACCTTGAACAGTTAAAGGATTACAAGAAATATTGCCACTGGTTACGTAAACTAGCAGATTCCATTGAGTCGGGTGAAATTTTTGAGTTGTTACCTGTGGAAGATACGGAGACATAATTGCTAATAGAGTGAATATAGCGTTGAAAAGAATCCATGTTGATTGATTATTTCAAAATGGATTCTATGTTTGTACGATTCAAACGAAAAAGTGTACATAAAGCCCGTCAATCAGCTGCTCGTACAACGCGGTTCGGCAAGCGAGCCCGAACGCTTATATGCAGTGTAGTTTCATCCCGTTAATGCGCAACCATTCTTTTTGGTTTTCATAGTTGGGGAGGATAGACTTGACGACTTTCCAGAATGCTTGAGAGTGATCCTGAATAATCAGGTGGGCTAGTTCGTGTACAATCACATAATCGAACACGGCTGCAGGTGCCATAATTAGCCGCCAATTAATATAGATGTCCCCATCGGGTGTGCATGTTCCCCAGCGCTTATGCTGCGTCCGAGTCTGCATGGAATTGGGGGTGACATTCATGAGTGATTGAAAATAGGCTGCTCGTTTATGCAGCCGTTTGGTCGCCTGTCTGCGATACCATTGCGTTAGCTGTCGTTTTAGCGTCTGACTGATTTCATCTTGGGACATGTTAATCGGGACTTCAGCTACAAATCGCCCCTGGAAAAAACGTAACCGGCACGCAGGCATATGATCGCGGTGAACTTTGTGCTGGTAGTAACGATCGAGATAGGGTAATTTTTCGCCACTGATCAATTCATACGGTGTGATTTTTGTTTCTACTTGTCTAAGACTATGAATTTTATGCTGGATCCATGATGCTTTTTTTTGCAGATGACGGTTAATAGCGGATTCATCCAAGGATTCTGGTGCGTAAACTTCTACACCGCCCACAAGTGTAACGGAAATTTTCAAATCAGCGCGTGCTTGCCGGTGAAGAATATAATCAATAGCAGTTGTTCCATAATTAAGCGTTGGCATGAGGAATCACGGACCTTTACATGGTATTACTACAAACGTTAGAAGATGTGAATTTTGGAAGACCTTACAAGAAAAACCTCGCACTCGCTATATGGCGAGGCTAAACTAGAGTTTTTCTAACGTTATTATAGCACTGCTGACGGGAAAATAGTAAGTAGTTGTATTATTAATTGTCATATAATATTTAAAAAAATTACAGCCAGTCAGTCTATTTACTGGTATACTTGAAATAGGAGGAGAATAGTTCTTCCTGAATCTGCAATAGGAGGAGTGCCAAATGAAACGAAAAATACTAGTTGCATATGATGGATCTGAATTGAGTCGAGAAGCACTGAATGAGGCGAAATTGCAGGCGAGGGGAGTTCCGGAAACAGAGGTATATATCCTATCGGTTGTGACACAAGCAGGTCCGAGCGCCAATGTGGCAGTTGCACGAAGCATGGAATGGGAGTTAGCGGATAATCTGAGACCTGAACTGAAAGAAATAGAAGAAGAATTCCAAGCTGATGATATAACGGTTTATACGGATGTGGTAATTGACGTTGCCCAACGTAACGCAGGGGAAAAAGTTTGCTCGTATGCTGAAGAGCACGATATTAACTTAATTATTATCGGCAGTCGTGGTCTTGGTGGGGTGAAGAGATTACTGTTAGGCAGTGTCAGTACACGAGTCGTTCAGCATGCACACTGCCCCGTTTTGGTTATTAAATAAGTAGGCCGGTGCTCACTGTTAAATCACACGACAAATAGAATAAAGCTTTCGAAAAAATACTTGGGTACGTATCCAAGTATTTTTATTTTGGAGGTGTTATGAGCGCCCATTTTGCGAGATAGCTGCTTGGAATGGTCGCTCATCGGGTAAATGAGCGCCCTTTTGCCGAGCGGGCGGCGTAGATTGGTCGCTCAACAGGTGAATGAGCGCCCTTTTGCCGAGCGAGCGGCGTTGATTGGTCGCTCATCGGGTGAATGAGCGCCCTTTTGCCGGGCGGGCGGCGTAGATTGGTCGCTCATCGGGTAAATGAGCGCCCTTTTGCCGAGCGAGCGGCGTTGATTGGTCGCTCATCGGGTGAATGAGCGCCCTTTTGCCGAGCGAGCGGCGTAGATTGGTCGCTCATCGGGTAAATGAGCGCCCTTTTGCGGAGCGGTGGGCGTAGATTGGTCGCTCATCGGGTGAATGAGTGATCAACGCCGCCGAGGAAGGTCCCGTGATGATTGAGCAAACAAAAAAATGCAGTGCACGTACACTGCATTTCATGATAACGCTGGATTAGCGCTGTTCTTCCCGGTATGTTTCCTGTGGTGCTTCGCTGATGAACGGAGCTGGGTCGCCGGCACTGACCATAACCAGCTCATGCATGGCCCTGGTGCAGGCTGTGTAAAACAGTGTTCGATCTGTTTCATTGTCATATTTATCAGCGGATGCGTCTGGGATGATAACAGCATCCATTTCGATGCCTTTAGCTAGGTAAACGGGCAGTATGAGCAGTCCCTTAGAAAAATTGCCGGTCGACTCGTCAATTTGTGTGAATGCAATCTTGTCTTTCAGCAGGTTAGCAACTTGATTGCTTTCTTCTTGGGTTTTGCAAATGATGCCGATTGTTTCACTGCCATTTTCATAAAGCCTGTTCGTCTCTGCCGCTAATGTTTCGGCTAAGTGTTCCTTATTTTCCCGAATCAGCAATGGTTTGTTTCCTTCCCGATTGAACGGCTCGATTCGTTCGCTGCCCGGTGCAAACGGTATAGTGAACTCGGCGATTTGTCTTGTCGACCGGTAGCTTTTGGTTAATGTGATTTTTTCATAGGATGCCTCGCCCGGCCCTGTTGAAACAAGTGGATTTTCATCCGCCATATAACTGTATATCGCCTGATTGATATCACCCAACAGCGTCATTCTAGCATTTGGGAAAATATGTTTAATCAAGGTGAACTGGAATGCTGCATAGTCCTGTGCTTCATCAACGACAAGATAACGGACAGACCGGTCAAGAGGCGTACCAAGTAAACGGTATTGAAAATAAAGATAGGCTGCTGCATCTTCCCATGGCAAAAAGTTCTCCGCTAAATGGCCGGCTGTATAGGTGCGAATCGCCTCCCAGTTTACCGGCGGGTCGTCCGGTGTCCAATTCGTAAATAGCTGTTGATAGGTGGCGGCTGCATGAACGAATTGATGCGCTTTTATCTTCTTTTTAATTGGTGCGAAAACCCGTTTGACAACTTCCTTTCTTAATATACTTTCCTCGTGGACGGTTTCGTTTGTTTCGTGTTTGGCTTGCTCTTGTGACTGGTGAAATGCGTCTTGATAGTCTTCTTTATCCAATAGTTCCGTTTTTTCAAGCACCCAGTCTTTATCCAGTTCATTGCGCTGCTTTTCTCGTATTTCTTGCAGCAGCCACTTGGCCACTAGTTCTAGTTTGTTCGGGATGGTAATCGTCTCGTCCAGCGAATAAAAGTAATCGCGGATTTGTTCTTTGGAAATGAGCACCTCCCCGCGGAATGTGATGTTTCGAAACTGGATGTCCTGTTTGTTTAAATGGTCGATAAATGCATCGATTAACCGCATGAACGTCAGATCTGATTTGCAGTCGATGTTCTGCATCCGAATGGCATTGTCCTGCTTTTCAGTCATGACGTACTCCATTTGTTCAAATGGCGACTCAATGGTGAAAGGATGTCTGATCTGGTCTTCCAAATAGTCCAGAAATGTCGTTTGTCGTACATTCGTTTCACCGAGTTCCGGAAGCACATTGGCAATATAGCTGGAAAATAGCGGATTCGGTGATAATAGCACGATATTGTCAGGGCCAAGGATGTCACGGTGCGCATACATGAGATAAGCAATTCGCTGCAGGGCGGCGGATGTTTTTCCGCTACCGGCTGCACCCTGAACAACCAGATATTGATTCCCTTTATTCCGAATGATTCGGTTTTGTTCCTTTTGAATCGTGGCGACAATGCTTTTCATTTTGGTACTGGCGTTGTTGCCGAGCACTTCCTGCAGCAACCGATCGCCAATGGTTACCCCAGTGTCAAACATCCCTTTGATCAAGCCTTGCCGAATAATGAATTGTCGCTTCAGGGTAATTTCTCCGTTAATGGTTTCTTCCATCGTTTCGTATTGCGCCTCTCCCGGTGAATAATCGTAATAAAGGCTAGATATTGGTGCGCGCCAGTCGTATATAAGGAAATCTTGATTGTTACCATCCATCAGGGAGGCGATACCGATATAGATTGGTTCCGCGGTTTGTTCCGTATCTTCGTGGAAGTCGATGCGGCCGAAATAAGGTGATTCACGCAGCCGCTTTAAAGTTTTAAGTTCATCGTCCAACTTACCGTGGGACTGTTCTTTTTGGGTAAGTAATTCCGCCTGTTGTTTAATGCTAGCTTGTGTTTCAATCACATCGTCCGGTTCATCGATGTTGACGGTTACATCCTCCCAGAAATTCTTGCGCAGTTCGATAACACTTTCTTTAATGCTTGTGGATCTGTCAATTGTTTTTTCAGCCTTTTCATCAATGGTTTTAATAACATGATTAACTCGCTGCTGTTCTTCGTCATATGTGCTGTTATTGGAAGTCATATAATCAGCCCCGTTCTTCTTGTAAATAGTTTAGGTCCATATACCGTATGTAATGATGAGTTGATATGATTGTAACGGTGAACCATACATGAATGCAAAATTTTCCCTTTGAAACGGTGGGGGACAGGGTCATAGCCCGGACCCACCTCTTGGAAATAAATAGTGGACCAAAGAGCCTGTCCCCATATGTGTAAAATAATTCTCGGGGCCACCTGAGGCAATTTTCTAGTCAAAAAAGAGAAGGCACTCTATCATAAATGTATGCTTTGACGGGCAAATACATTTCGAAAGAGGCCTTCTCATGGAAACTATTATATCAAGATTATACGCATTAATAAAGGAAACAAACAACTTAGTTGATTTGGAAGAAAGCATTCGACTCTATATGTATGAGGTGTTTGCTTCCCAGATGGGGGAAGTGTTCACACAGATTAATAAGGTGATTAAAGCTGAGAAACAGAAGTTGGGCTGGACTGTCGAGCGTGAAGATTGGAAAACGGTTCAATTCACGTTTGGGGCAGTTCGTTTTCGGCATACATTAATGCATGACCTGAAAGGTGATTCTCACTATCCCTTTGATGAGTGGGCTGGTCTTCGGAAAAGTCAACGATACAGTCCCCTGACGGAGGTAAAAGTGGCTGAATTGGCTAGTGAGAGCACGTATCGTGCATCAGTCCAAACTTTGAAGGAATGGACCCCCGTAACGATGAGTCATCAAACAGTCGGGAGTATCGTGAAGCGTGTTGGAGATGCGCAGTCCCAGGCTGATGTGGAACTGGCGGCTGAACTGGAGGAAGCAGCGTCCCTTCCGGAGGGAAAAGAAGTTGACTATTTATATACAGAGGCAGATGGCGTTTTTGTCCGTTCTACAAAGAAAAAGAAAAGCCATGAGGTCCGGCATGCGATTATGCATGAAGGCTGGGTCAAAAATGGCAAACGGGTCTCACTCAGCAATCAACACGTAATCATGACAACGAAGCCGACTGATGACTTTTGGAAAGAGGTGCAGTCATATGCGGCCCATGGTTATTCGCTGGAGAATACGCAGGTTGTGACAAATAGTGATGGCGGGCAGGGCTACACAGCTGAACGGTTCCAGGAAGCCTTTTCCCAGTCCCGTTATCCCGTGTTGAATCAACTTGACGCTTACCATGTAGCTCAGGCGTTAAATCGGGCATTAGGCGGTGAAAAGAGTGAATTTAAGGACGGGATAAGAAAAGCGTTAAAACAACACGATTGGCAACAGTTCATACTTTGGCTGGATACATACGAAAGTACCCTGGAAAACGCAAAACAGGTAGAAAAGGTAAACGGTTTTCGAACTTACATTCAGCACAATTGGGATCGTATTTTTGACTGGCGTGAGAAAGTGGAAGACCCGCCAGAAGACGCACGAGGCTTAGGGGCTATGGAATCCAATCAGCGTCGCGTTTCTTTCCGGATGAAAAGACGGGGGATGCATTGGAGCGTAGAAGGCAGTGAAGCTATGGTGAAAGTAAAACAGGGTATCCTCAATAACACGTTGCGGGATGTTTATCTCACATCCCAAAAACGAAGCGCACGCAAGCAGCGAGACGTTGAAAAGACCGTTCGCATGACGGAGTATTTGAATCAGCCAACACGCCCATCGATTGGCGCAAAAGAAGGTTCCATCAGTTTATATACAGCCCATTCATCAGCGATAGGAAACTTGATGAAGAGTTTTAGGTAATACCCTGCATGTTTTTGTCAGGTTCCGGGTTTTGGAACGTGACGAAAACATGCAGGCCACCAAGCGACAGCGCGGTAGCCGGAAAACGTGTACAAAAATAGAGTGCCAAATATATTGGTGTGACAACCACATCGAGAAAAGATTGACACATACCCTGTCCCCACGGTTCTTGCTTTTCGTTAAATGGAATGATATAATGAAAGCGAATAAATGAATAGTGATCACATGTTACTGATGAGATTAGGCATGGTGGTATATGGAAGGGGATTGTCTCCTTCATTTACTGCCATGCCTTTTTATATTGCCACATTTAGCACATACTAATAACCGCCGAAACAATTATTGAAAAGGAGTTTGATCATATGTTTAAAAATCTATTCAAAAAGGGAAATTCGGAGACGAAGATATACGCACCACTTAATGGGAAAATCATCGCCTTGGAAGAGGTGCCTGACCCTGTATTCAGCCAGAAAATGATGGGGGATGGTATTGCCATTAAACCGTCTGACGGGAAAGTTTGTGCACCGGTTGATGGTGAGGTTGTGCAAGTTCCGGATACGTTGCATGCGGTCGGGATTCGGGCCGAAGATGGTTCTGAAATTCTCATTCATATTGGTTTAGAGACGGTTAGCTTGAACGGGCAAGGTTTTACTGCAGAAGTGAAGATGGGTGATAAAGTTTCTACTGGAGATGCGCTACTGACATTTGACCTGGATTATATCCGGGACAATGCGGAGAATGATATTACCCCAGTTGTTGTGACGAATAATCAGCAAACAGGAAAGCAATACACGATGACAGACGAAACGGAAGCAAAAACCGGTGAAACGGTTATTATTACCGCTTCAGAAAAATAACTCCCGGGGAAAGGGGGGCAGCTCGATGAAAATCCGTAAGATACTTAATAACAATGCCGTGATTGTTGCAGATGAAGGGGAAGAAAAGATTGCTGTTGGCTCAGGTCTTGGTTTTGAAAAAAGAAAAAACGATGTGATCAATGCAAATAAAATTGAGAAGTTATTCGTTTTAAAAGAAAATGAGAAAATGCATCAGCTGCTGCTCCGGATTCCTGAAACGCATTTCTCCGTGGCAAAGGATATTATGGAATATGCAGAAAATCATCTGAATACACAACTGAACGATCATATTCGTGTCCAGTTGGCCGATCATATATCATTTGCCATCGAACGGGAACAGAATGGTATCCAGCTTAAAAATGCGCTCCTTCATGAAATTAAGGTGTTGTATAAACAGGAGTTTGACATTGGTTTATGGGCAATCCGGCATATTAATGAAACGTGTGGTATTCATATGCCTCGCGATGAAGCAGCCTTTATAGCCCTCTATCTCCACACGATGAAAGTGAAAGGAGGTGATATCCACGAAACGGTCCGGCAAACGTCGATGGTGCGTGATATGGTACAGGTGATCAAAAACGTCCTGAATATTACCATTGATGAGGCGGATATTGCGTATGAACGGCTTGTGACTCATTTACAATTTGCTTTAATGCGAGCAAAGCAATTTGACAGCCATGTGATGGATCAAGAGATGTTTACGATGATTAAACAGAAGTATCATGTTTCTTATCAATGTGCACAACAGGCAGCACAGAAATTATCCGCTTCACACGGAATCGAATTGCCGGAAGAGGAACTGGGCTACATCACGCTGCATATTGAACGACTGCGGTCATTCTAGGTTCTGACAGAAGACATTTATAATGGAATCATACTTTGTAACGTCCGAAAGCATAAATTTTGGAAGACCTTATAAGAAAAGCTTTGGCACTCGCTATAAGGCGAGGCGAATGCCAAGTTTTTCTAATAACCGAATTCAGATGTAAAGATGCAGCCATCCGGAGCTAAGGCGTGATGTGGTTATAGGTTTTAATCTTAAATAATGTTAGGAGGAAACGAAAATGATGAAATACTTGCAGAATCTCGGTCGCTCGCTAATGCTACCGGTAGCGGTATTACCGGCTGCGGCGATTTTGATAGGTATCGGGAACTGGATTTTGCAGGCTGCAGAGGGAAATCCAATTGCGACATTCCTAAAAAATGGTGGCCTGTCCATAATTGATCATTTACCGATTCTGTTTGCCGTCGGTGTTGCCATCGGGATGTCCAAGAAGCAAGATGGTGCCGCAGGATTAAGTGGACTTGTTGCATTTTTGGTTGTTACTAATTTATTGGATGTAGGCGGAGTTGCTGGTTTAAAAGGTATTGAGGAAGGCGCTGTCGATGCTGCGTTTGAAAATACCGAGAACGTGTTTATCGGTATTTTATCCGGTATTATAGCCTCGATTATGTATAACCGATTTAGTCATGTCAGGTTGCCGGACGCACTTGCCTTCTTTAGCGGTAAACGACTCGTGCCAATTATGAGTGCAGCCGTGATGATGGTTGTTTCCCTGGCTTTACTTTTTATATGGCCAATTGTGTATAACGCTTTAGTTACATTTGGTACGACGATTAGTGACTTGGGAGCATTAGGTGCAGGATTATACGGATTCTTTAACCGTTTGCTTATCCCGACAGGATTGCATCACGCATTGAACTCGGTTTTCTGGTTTGATGTTGCAGGAATCAGTGACATCTCGAATTTCTGGGCAAGTGAAGGTGTAAAAGGTATTACTGGACGCTACTTAGCAGGTTTCTTCCCAATTATGATGTTTGGTTTGCCTGCAGCAGCTCTGGCAATGTATCATACGGCTAAAACGAATCGGAAAAAACAAGCTGCATCCTTAATGATGGCAGCAGCTGTTGCATCATTCCTGACTGGTGTAACAGAGCCACTTGAATTCTCATTCATGTTCTTGGCTCCAGCACTGTATGTCGTACACGCGGCGCTGACAGGACTTTCCTTAGCCATTGCAGCATTCTTTCAGTGGACAGCAGGATTTAGTTTTAGTGCCGGCTTGGTTGACTACACGCTAAGTCTCGGTGTTCCTATTGCCAACCAGCCACTCATGTTGGTTGTGCAAGGTTTGGTGTTTGCGGTTATTTACTATGTCTTGTTCCGGTTCCTTATTGCTAAATTCAATCTAAAGACCCCGGGACGTGAAAGTGATGATGACGTGCAGGCAGATGAGGCTTCAGATAGTGAAGAACAGGCTGAGGCAGGCGGTAACGCGGTTGCATCGGTTGGTGCAGACAAAGACGAGACAACCGTTATGGCGGAAACGATTTACGAAGGTCTTGGCGGTGACGAAAACGTCCGGACCGTTGATAACTGTGTATCCCGCCTGAGAGTTGAAGTGAAGGATATGGATAAAGTTGATCAGGGCAAAATCAAATCTGCAGGCGTACCCGGCATTAATGTCGTCGGCAAGCATAATATTCAGGTTGTCGTTGGAACGCAGGTACAATTTGTTGCAGATGCTATTCGGGATATGCAGAAGTAAAAGGAGTTAGAGAATAAAGGATAAGGGGCGAACAGTGCTACAGTGCTGTTCGCCCCTTTTGAATACAGCATTAGGTCGGTCTGGCACTCGAGCGAAGCGGGCCTCAACTCGAGCGACAGCGCACCCGAACTCGAGTCGTCATCGTACGAGCGAAAATTGGCAAGCATGCGGCGGCAGTCAGTTGATTTGGAACGTGAACCGGCGCTCGTTTGCAAATATACCTTGGTTGTATGTGCGCTCTACGAATGTAACATGGTTCTCCTTGTCAACAAGTAAAACAGTTGACGAACGGGTCCCGTATTTTGGTGTTTGGATAAATAAAGGTGATAATTTGCGTTCCAGCTCCAGGCCCACGCCAGTATCAGGAAGCTGCTCATCGCCAGCCTCTTCCGCATCGGACAACATGGAGAACAGTGTGTCAGGTGATAAGGAAGGGGTGTTGTTAATATAATGCTCCAGTTCTGATTTACCTTTGATTGTTTTCGGCCAGGGTGTATTAAGAAATGCGTTGCTTAACGCGTGTGTACCGGCTGTCACTGGATAAAAGTCATGGCGAATATTATTATAGTAAAATAATTGGTCGGGAGTACCGGCGAGCAAGTTAAAACCTGCATATGATTTGTTTTCCCACCGCAGTTGTTCGAGAAAATCCGGTGTCGGTGTGCTGCTTGCTAGAAAGTTCCGCACGATATGACCGCGGGACTTTTTATTTTGCTGTTTTTCATTAGGATCACGGTAATTGGTTAATGCTGCGATGCGACCATTTTTCGTCACACCGAGCCAGGTGCCCATACCTTCCAGGTCGCGTCCGGCGAGAATTTGCGGATGATCTTCCCAAAATCCGGCCGGAGCGGTGGGGCGCTTATAAAATTCATCCCGATTGGCGGCTATGATGAGCTTATAATCTGGATGACTTCCTAAATGAAAATTGATAAGACACATGCTATTAACACCCTTTTTTTCTTTCATTATATTTCTCCGGGTGGACTGATACCAGTTAAATGTTTGGGAGGTTGGGGATTGAATGGTGCGGTATGGGTGATAACGACCATATCAATCCCCATTAACAAAATCTAAATGAAGTCTTTGTTCATCAAGATAGACTCCTTCCGATATGCAGATTTGTGCCCGCACGACCTAAATCTACCCATGACTGGTCCGCTGCATCCTTTGTTTGCATACTAACAAATAAATGCCTTATCCGTTAAGACTAACTACAATGTTTGATAATAATGCTGTCGCTCTTGATTATACTTTTTTGTTTTACGATTAAATTCTTTTTCTTGTTTTTTCATTGTTTTATAGTGTTGATTAATGCTATTAATTCGCTTGTCAACGATTGAAGCATCTAGTTCATTGTTTTGGATTTTTTCATAAAGCTGATCGTTAGAGCGAAGTGCTTTTGCATATTGTTCGTAGTAGGACGCAACAAGTTCTTTACGTTCTTCCATCAAGTTTATGATCGCTGTAATTTTCTTTTTTTCACTAGGATCATCCATCTTTTTGACAACCTGCTTAATTTGTGTAAAAGTTTGGTAAGCCTTGTTAAATCTTTTTTTAGCTTCTTGAATAAGCTTCTTTTGTTTTTTATTCAATTTTTTAGCTTCGTTAATAAGCTGGTTCATTTCGTCTTTTTGTTCAAATTTTAGTGAAATAATTTTATTATACATTGCCTGTTCTTCTTGTCCAACGTCCACTGAGGTTTGTTGTTTTTCAGCAAAGCCATTTTCAATAGATGCTGTCTTTTCTAACGTTTGATATATGGTTACAGTCCGTTTCTCCTCATTGTTACATCCAGCAACAAAAAGCATCAATACAATGAGCGTACCTGTCATCGCGAATCGTTTCACCAACGTCATTACCTCCAATTAACTAACGGGACGACAGCGCCCTGCACATGGAAACGTTAAGGACACAAGCTCATTAGTTATTTTTTTGGTTTTATAGCCTTTTTGATCCAAATACGACAGCAGCTCTGGTAAATATTTGATTGTTGCTGGTTTATCATGCAAGAGCACGACTGGTATTTTGTTGGACCTTTCCATCTCTTCAATTTTATTTATTGTATGGGTTACATACCGTTTATTCTTAAGTTCCCAATCTTTGCTGTCCACGTTCCAATCCCATAATTTAAAGCCGTTCTGATGAAGAGAGTCTCGCATTTCTTCCGTCAAATAAGGAACACTTCCATAAGGGGTACGGACAAGGTTAGTTACGATATCAGCTACTTCTTGTAAAATACGTTGGTTTTCAACCATTTCATTGACCGGTGCCGCCTGTGAGGCATACACTTCCCGGACACGATGGGTCATACCGTGCAAACCAACACTGTACCCCTCATCTACCATGCGTTTAACCGCTTCGGGGTACTTTTTGATATTTGGTCCCAGCGTAAAGAATGTTGCTTTGGCATTGTATTGATTTAAAATGTTCAACAGCTGATCGGATGCAGGCGATGGGCCATCATCGAATGTTAAATAAATAGCTTTTTCTTGCTGATCCTCATGGTGTTGTTTCTCTCTTTTTTTCGCTAGAGCCTCTTTGCGCTCCTGTTCTTTTTTTTGCAAGATTGTTTCATGGAGCACGGAATCGGAATATTTCTCTTTTTGGGCAGAAGAGACAGCTAACTGGGATACACGAGTTGCGGATACTTCGGATTCTTCTTGCCCGGCCGCTTTATTTTTCATAAGCCCTATAATTCCCATTACCACTACAATAGCTAATGTTACCAAGGAAAGAATGGTTATCTTTCCTAATCTATTTAAACGTTTACGTCCGTTCATTTATGAGTCCTCCTTATCTTCCAATCTAGATGCGTTAGAGTCTTAAAATGATTTTTCTTCATAAGTTGACAAATTTCGCCGTATTCGCGGAATAAAACATCAGCCATACCGAGAAGGCTGATGGTTTCACATAACAATCACAATATAATTCTCGCATTCAGCATTTTACGCGGTACCGCCTATTCACTTAATATAAGCGTCCCCTTCCAATTCATTGGCGATTTTCTCAGTTGGTATAACAAATTCTGCTGTCCCCATATAACCGGGCGCCACCTCATAATCATCAAAAGCAATCACTAACTTATGGTTTTCATTAATGTAAAAACTTTGATTTGCATCAATTTGATCAAATACCCCTTCAGGAGGCAAGTTTATCCCGGCGCCACGTACCCAATATACTTTGTTTTCATCGTTTCGGATTTGCTCACGCATCTGGTCTTTAATCACATTACTAATAGTGCTAATATAGCTATCATCCTTAAATAAAATCGGAAGTGTAAGCAACATCTCTTTCTGTTTATCGATTGTATCGAATTTAATCGTTTCATAAGATGAGGCCTGTGTTTTTTGAACGGTCCGTTTAATAGAGAGGATCTTCTCGTTATCCGTTATCACATCATAACTTGCATCCACATTGTAATGCCCTTCTCCATTTTTCTTCAGATTTCCCACTTCATTTTTAAATTCGTCATATAGTTGTTTGCTTTCTTGAATATACTTTTGATTAAGGCTATTTTCCGTTTGTTTATTGTCGAAATTGTGCACATTCGGTGTAGTAATATCCGCATCATAGTTTTCTTCGTGTACGTGTATCTCACTAATTGTTAAAACTTGTATAACCGATCCTACAACAGGTATTTTTGCGAGGTTACCTGCAATTACCGGGCTTGTATTAATGGTCAATACAAAAAGCATTACAGCTGCCGCCAAACCAATGAACCAATTCGGATTAGGGCGTTTCGGCTTTTTTTGTTTAGACCTCAATGTATCGTGGACAACATCATCCAACTCTTTTGGAATAGGGGTATTCATATATTCCTTCTTTAACCGTTTTAATTTTTCATCCATCATCGTAGCCTCCAACATTTATCATTCTTGCACGTCATCCATCTTAAGTCGTAATAATTTCAGCGTTTTATATAGGCGTGTTTTAATTGTACTTTTATTTTCCTCGAGAATGTCTGCTATCTCTTTGATTTTCAAATCCTCGAAATACCTTAGGACAATGATGCTTTTTAAACTCACGGGTAATTCATCAATCGACCGCTCCAGATCAATGTCAGGACAGTTATCATTCCTAGCTGGATAGAACGTATCGAAGGTATCATTATCAATAAAGGATAACTTTTTATTTTTGCGTAAATGATCCAGCGAACTGTGGACCACGATTTTATAAAACCAACTCTTAATAGATTGCTTGTCTTTTATCGAATGCTTGTTTAAAAGCGCCTTTTCAATTGAATCTTGAACAATATCCAAGGCATCTTCCGTATTTTTAACATAGCTAAAGGCTAACCGATAAAAGCTATTCTTGTTATCTAAAATAAATGAAATGACTTGATCATCTAGCTTGTTTTTCTTCATGAAGATAGAGCTCCTTTAATTTCGATACGCATCTCTTAAGCTACACAATATAGACGTATAAGCTGCAAAAAAAGTTTTAATGACGTAGAAAAAATTTTTCTTTCGTGTTCAAAAAGTGGGGATGATAAAAGCTGAATCCATGGAGTAGAGATGAGAAATGAAAAAGGAAAATAAGATAAATTAAAAACAAGGAGACAGTTCCAACGTTTTTAAAACGCGAAATCCGTCCCCTTGTGGGTTTGTTTAGCATTCTAATTAATGCTGCCTATATATCAGTAATTTTTTCGGTATATAGCTGCTTATGCCGATTACCCTTCCAGGAATGCCGCTATTGATAAAGATGATCAACCTTTTCTTTCATTTTTATTGTGCCATCGGTTGGGTCATTTCCCATTTTCCAATCGGTCTCTACCGTGATGATGATTTTCCCGGATTGGACTTGGTTGCTGTAGTCCTTTGCCTGACCTTCTGAAAGTCCTCTGTCTAACAGGTGTCCGTACAAGTCATGCGTTCCATGAATGTCATTGAAGAACGTTTTTTTAATTTTGTTGAGGAATGCTTCGTCCTGAGTTGGATCAGATTCAAAGCTGGTTACGCTTACATCTGTTTGGTTGTTAAGTTTCTCAGCGTATTTTTCATGCGCGAAGATTGTAATGTTTGTGTTGCTATAACCTTCTAGTTCCAGTATGTTGACTGTTTTGACTGTATCTTCCACTGAATCAAACGGTCCGAAAATTTCCTCTGCCAATAACAACACCACCTTCTAGGGATAATTTGTTACGCTTTTTCCCTGATGGGGGTTTGATTAAACTTAGCGGAGGCAGGACTATAAAAAAACATCTTACATGTTTCACCTGGGAACTTCAAAGAATATAACAATCGTACAATGGCGGCGTTGTTCTGGTGATACCGGTCCTGGCTTTTCATTTTATGCATATTACTTTATGGACGCCATAACATTTGGTATTTTACATAGTTGTGTTTTTATATGTTTATAACGTCAGAATGAAAAAACTAGAAATCGCCAGAGGCATTGGTATATGTTTCATTGTGCCGGTGGGGGTTCAGCAGACTTCATCCGGCAGTAGCAACCAGTGCGGTGTTGGCAGTCTATTGTGGAGGAAAAAATTACACGCTTCCTTCCACCATTGATTTCTGGTACAATTAAACGATGTGTTTTAAAAATACCCCTTACTGGAGGAATCGCGCAAAATTTTTATTTATTAAAGAAAGAAGGATTGTTTATGACAGCACAAGGGAAGACACAGCAGTCACCTCAGCAAACCAAGAGAAATACAATTATGTTGGTTCTTATTTCTGGTGCGTTTGCAGCGATACTGAACCAGACATTGCTAGCGACTGCGCTTCCAAAAATTATGGATGATTTAAATCTTTTAGAAAGTACTGCCCAGTGGCTCACTTCCATTTTCATGCTTGTAAATGGAATCATGATACCAGTAACAGCGCTGTTAATTAACCGTTTTACGACAAGGGCGCTATTTCTTACGGCGATGGGGTTATTCGGTGTTGGTACGCTTATTTGCGCCGTTGCACCTAATTTTGGATTGCTCATGGTTGGTCGAATTATTCAGGCGTCTGGTGCCGGAATTATCATGCCGTTGATGCAGACCATCCTCATGCTTATTTTCCCGGTTGAAAAACGCGGTTCGGCGATGGGAATGTTCGGCTTGGTCATTGCCTTCGCACCGGCCATTGGACCTACACTATCCGGTTACTTGGTGGAACACTTTCCATGGCGGAGTTTGTTCTACGTTGTCTTCCCGATTATCGTCATTGATATAATTATCGCGTACTTTTTATTAAGAAACGTTACCGAACGTACCAACCCAAGAGTCGATGTGTTGTCCATCCTGCTGTCATCTCTTGGCTTTGGTGGTTTACTGTATGGATTCAGTATGGCCGGTTCGGATCCATCAGGCTGGGGGAGCCCACAAGTGCTTGGTGCGATGGTTATAGGTGCTGTTGCGCTGACATGGTTCATTTTTAGACAGCTTAAACTCACGGAGCCAATCCTTGAATTCAGGATTTTCAAATATGGGATGTTTACGTTGAATACCGCACTTGGCATGGTTGTGTTCATGGCTATGATTGGTGCTGCGACTGTTTTGCCGATTTTGATGCAGAACATGCTTGGTTTCACAGCGCTTGAATCAGGGCTGGCACTCTTGCCGGGAGCTGCGCTTATGGGGCTGATGAACCCAATAACCGGAAAATTGTTTGATAAATTCGGGGCGAAATGGCTTGCGATTATTGGCCTGGCTATTGTTCAGCAACAACGTTCATGTTTACGATCATGACAACAGAAACAACTTTTGCATTTATCGCTACTGTGAATGCTGTCCGCATGTTTGGTGTGGCGATGGTCATGATGCCGGTTACGACGGCTGGCTTGAACACGCTGCCTGATAAAATGATGCCACACGGAACGGCAATGAACAATACGATGCGGCAAGTTTCAGGAGCGGTGGGAACGGCGTTGATGGTTACCGTCATGTCGAACGCAGCGAATCCGGATCAAGGACTAGAGGGTGCTGTCCACGGTGTCAACATCTCCTTTCTCGTTGTCGGATTTATAGCTGTCGTCGGGCTTGTGATGGCGTTCTTTATCAAAAACCCTCGGAGAAAATATTAATTTGAAATAGTGATTTCCAATAGGCTTTTGTCCATTTGTATGGCAATAGCCTATTTTCTATAATAGGGAGAAGAGACTACTTGAAAAGGGGGGAGGGCATCATGCAGTTTGTATCCATTGATTTTGAAACGGCCAATGAAAAAAGAAACAGTCCATGTGCCATCGGTGTTGTCGTTGCGAATGCGGACGGAATTGTCGACGAATTTTACAGCCTGATTAATCCTATGACGCACTTTAAAGCTTTTCATACACGTATTCATGGTATTAAAGCGGACGATGTAATCAACGCACCGACTTTCGCTGAGCTCTGGCCGACATTGCACGGTTATCTGGCCGGTAATATGGTTATTGCACATAATGCCAGTTTTGATATGAGTGTGATGCGACATACGCTGGATTATTTTAACCTTACTTATCCGGAACTGGACTATCTTTGTACTGCGAATATAGCAAGACGCGTATGGCCGGAACTTACGAACCATAAACTAAATACAGTTGCCGCTCATCACGGTATTCGTTTTGACCATCACCATGCGTTGGAAGATGCAAGCGTTGCGGCAAAAATTTTAATCAAAGCTTTCGAGACATATGGGACAAGGGATTTGGATATATTTCTAGAGAAGTGTCATATGTCAAAGGGAAGAATCTATGAACAAGGCTACTTCCCACCGAAAGCAAAACGTACGAAAAAAAGCGCAACGTTGTACGTTCAATAACTCAAAAGGAGCCGTGTTAATCATGCGCATACTTATTGTTGGTGCGAGTGGTACAATTGGGCAGAAAGTAGTGGAACAACTGGAGCCAAAGCATGAAATCGTTCGTGCAGGAAGAAATGGGGCGGATGTCTCGGTTGATATCACCAGTCCGGATAGTATTGCAGAAATGTATAAACAGGTTGGTCGTGTAGATGCGGTTGTCAATGCGTCAGGAGGAGCGACGTTCAAGGCTGTTCCTGAATTAACACCGGAGCTAAATGAAAAAGGGATTGAAAGCAAGTTGAAAGGCCAGGTGAATCTGGTGCTGCTCGGGCAGGAATATGTAAATGATGGCGGCAGTTTCACATTAACGACCGGTGTCATGATGGATGATCCGATTCCAATGGGGACGTCGGCTGCCATGGCAAATGGCGGTGTGAAGGCTTTTGTGAAGTCAGCTTCCATTGAAATGCCAAGAGGGATCCGGATTAACAGTGTAAGTCCCAATATCGTACAGGAAACATGGGATAGACTTGGTGATTTCTTTTCCGGTTTCATCCCGGTACCGGCCGCACAAGTAGCAAGAGGGTATGTAAAAAGTGTGGAAGGTAAGCAAACCGGGCAAAATTATGAAATGTATTGAGCGTCGTTTGATATTGAGCGTCGTTTGAAAGGTTATTAAACGAGCGGGTGGCAGGAGGGGGAACAGGATGAAATATTCCCTCTCTTCTTTTGGATGATGAATTTCTGGTAATAACTATAGTAACATTAATGTATACATAGCATGCACATATAGAATGGAGGATATCAGAATTGAATAAAAAACGTTGGATTGCACTAGGAATTGCGGCAGTTTTATTCTTCGTTTCGCTGGGATTTCGGTTGATGTCCAGTGTGTTTACAGCTGATGTGGAGTCAGTCATGGATATGCCGAGACAGAAATTCCAGGAAGAGGTGATTGAAAAGGGGACCGGGAATAAAATAGCTATACTTGAACTGGATGGTGTCATTCAGGACATTTCCACATCATCGCTTTTGAATTCCGGTGGTTATAACCATGAACGCTTTCTTGAAAAACTTGAACATGTCGGGCAAGATACTAGTGTTGACGGTGTTATTTTACGCGTCAATACACCGGGTGGCGGCGTCGTGGAAAGTGATGAGATCCATGATAAAGTCGTCGAGTTACAAAAAGAATATGACAAACCTGTCTACGTATCGATGGGGAATACAGCCGCTTCCGGTGGTTATTATATCTCCGCTGCGGCCGATAAAATTGTGGCGCATCCCGCGACGCTGACCGGTTCTATCGGTGTGATTATGGAGAACTTTAATTTTGCGGAATTGGCCGATGAATACGGTGTTGAATTTAACACGATTAAGAGCGGGAAATTTAAGGATATCATGTCCCAATCTCGAAAAATGACCGAAGAAGAACACAATATTCTTCAGCGCATGGTTGACGATATGTACGCAGACTTTGTCCAAGTAATCGTTGAAGGCCGTGACATGTCCGAATCTAAAGTTCGTGAACTCGGGGATGGTCGCGTGTATACAGGTAAGCAGGCCGCCGACAACGGACTAGTCGATGCACTTGGTTCAAAGGAAGATACCATCGCTATGATGAAGAAAGATTTTGATTGGGCGAATGCAAAAGTCGTTAAATATAAAGGCGGATTTGAACTAAACCAATTTCTCGGCGGTACAGTGAAAAGCATGTTCGGCAAGGAAGCTGATCTAGCTGCACTTCAGGAACTCTTGCGTCAATCTGCAGGGCCACGTGCAATGTACTTATATTCGAAGTAGGGAGGTGCCGTAATGAGTGAAAATCAAGAAACAACAGAAGCCGTAACGATAACCAATCATCATGACTACGCCGGGTTCTGGATGCGCTTTTGGGCTTATCTGGCGGATTTAGTAATCGTGTTCAGCATTAACGGCATCCTGCTCAGTCCATTTAAATTCATCGACGGTGGGGAGATGGATGTCGGGTTCTGGACCGTAACCGGCATAGCCAGCACGATTGTCCTTTATTTGTACTTTGTGCTGATGACTAAGTTTTACGGAAAAACATTAGGGAAAATGATTTTTGGCCTGCGTGTCATTCGAGAAGACCAGGAACCGTTAAAATGGAGTGATTTGCTTTTTCGCGAGGTTATCGGGCGCTTCATTTACCGCGTGTTCTGGTTTATGAACCTGTTTTATTTATCTGTTGCATTCACTGAAGAAAAACAGGGAATCCACGATATGTTCGCCGATACGCGTGTAGTGTTGGATCGGTAGAGAAATGCCAGACTCGGGGGCGAAACGCCAAATTCGGGAGCGGAAACGCCAGATTTTGGAGCAAAAACGCCAGATTTCAGCATAAAAACGCCAAATTTTGGAGCAAAGACGCCAGATTTCAGCATAAAAACACCAGATTTTGGAGCGGAAACTCGGCGATGATAAATCGTGCTTCATCATACTTCAGCATAAAACACCTCCTACCAACAAACAATAAATTACTGGAGGTGTTATTATGGCTGATAAAAAAGATAATTGGAAAAGCCGTCAAGTGAAAACGAGCGTTAATAAGCAAGGTTTAAGCGAAGATGCAGCAGATCAGCAGCCTGACAGCCAACTTGAGCAACGAGCGAAAAAGAAGAATACGAAAATATAATCGCAAATTGGCTGAAAAGAGGGTGATAATGATCGATAATACACTGCATTTTTTACGTGAATCATTGGCAAACACAAGTGAGAACGCAATGACGAAACAAATTATTGCTAGGCTTGAGGCAAATGACTTTACTAATGAGGAGGAATTTGTTAAAAGCCTAAGTGAAGAGGAAATGGCATACCTTGATAGCGTAGTCGGGAAAGAATTAAACTATGCCCAGAATGCTGAAGATGATGTACGTGCTAAACAATTAAATGAAGTGTATGAATTGCTTTTCTGAAAGGCTAAAATTCCCATTGATTTTAAAAGCTACATCCGTTATTATATAAATATAAGCTACATTGTTCGTATTTAATTAAGTTTTAACCTCTAACAGATGAATAGGGAGTTTTATATCGGGATTCTAATGTCGTGCCTCCATCGCGTGGAAGACAGGAAGATCTCTGCAAACACCCACTTAGCGAAGTGGTGGTTTTAAAACTTTTTATTTCAAAATACGGCAAATGTGGCTGTTGATTACGTCAATGATGAACCAGTTTCCTTTGGGGAGCTGGTTTTTTGTGTTATGTGATCGGATGTTTTTCAGAAAGCACAATACATATTTCACTGGCAAAGTTAAGCCACATCCAACTTTGACGCACAGGACAAGGAAAGCTTCGGCAGCGGACATCAACGGATTAGCAGCGCACATCAACGCTTTAGCAGCAAACATCAACGGATCAGCAGCGGACATCAACGCTTTAGCAGCAAACATCAACGGAATGGCAGCGAACATCAACGGATCAGCAGCAAACATCAACGCTTTAGCGACGAACATCAACGGATTAGCAGCGGACATCAACGCTTTAGCAGCAAACATCAACGGAATGGCAGCGAACATCAACGGATCAGCAGCAAACATCAACGCTTTAGCAGCGCACATCAACGGATCAGCAGCGGACATCAACGCTTTAGCGGCGCACATCAACGGATCAGCAGCGGACATCAACGGATTGGCGGCGGATATCAACGCTTTAGCAACGCACATCAACGGATTGGCAGCGGACATCAACGCTTTAGCAACGCACATCAACCAATGAATGGTGAAGGAAAACTTCTCTTTATCAATGATGGAATTTCTTCTCAATATCATCTATAATTTGATTAACGAGGGGGATGGATGATGAAAACAAGCCGATTTATGAAATTTATTGGCGGTCGTGATTTGTTTTACGGGCTGATCCTGTTAATTTTGATTGGTATTGCAATCTTCATTTATTCGAATGTTTCATTTATTTTTGACCCAATCATTACAATATTTTCCACGGTTATACCGCCAATGATTATAGCCTTTATTGCCTATTACTTATTAAATCCGATTGTCAATCTGTTGGAACAGCTACACATTCACCGCATATGGGGTATTATCATCCTTATCTTAGGTATTAGTGGGCTTCTTACCGGAATTATTCTGTTGACAGCACCAGCGATTGAGTCACAGGTGAAGGATTTGGCGGCAAACTTTCCTACCTACATCAGTCAGATGGGTGCAGGTATTGAAGGCTGGATTCAGCATTCCTTCTTGGCACCCTATTATGAGCAGGGGTATGAATGGGTCACTTCCAATTTAAGCAATTTGACAAGCCGGGTGATGGAATCCCTTGGCGGTGCTGTTGAAGGCGTGCAAAATATTGCCAATGTCATTACTCGTGTCGTGGTGGCCATTGTTACGTTTCCGTTCATTCTTTTTTTCTTGTTGAAAGACGGGGAACAGTTTAAGGCATTCTGTCTGAAGCTACTGCCGCCAAGGTACCGGGATGATGCTGACGAACTTCTGTATAACATGGATGTACAGGTCGGTTCCTATATACAGGGGCAGATTATCGTCGCTTCATGCATTGGACTTTTGTTATATATTGGTTATTTGATTATCGGTCTGAATTATGCGATTACCCTTGCGATTATAGCCGCTATAACAAGTGTCGTCCCATATCTCGGGCCAATTATCGCTATTTCTCCGGCCATTATTATCGCGCTGGTCGACTCCCCCATTATGCTGCTGAAATTAGGTATTGTCTGGGCGGCAGTTCAGTTTTTGGAAGGTAATTTTGTTTCGCCGAATGTGATGGGCAAAACCATGCATATCCATCCGCTAACCATTATTATTGTTTTATTGGTTGCGGGAAATTTATTTGGTATTATTGGTGTGATTCTTGGGATTCCGGGTTTCGCCATCATCAAAGTGCTAACCGTTCATTTGTTTAAACGATTCAAACTGCGCTACAACCGGTATTACGGTGATGAATACGAACCTTATGAGGAAACGTAAAGTGTCCCGGTCTTGTGCCGGGATTTTTCAAAATAAGGCTGAACGCTGTAAAAAGGTTCACTTGCAACATCAAGCCACGTCCGGCTCCGATGTACAGCCTTTCGTTATCATGTTCATAAATAATAATGCATGAATGGATGGACAAGGTTCATATACATGATAAAAAAGCGAAGGGAGCGGGGCTGTTATCGATATTCGTTTACTTGGACTTGATAACGCAGCGGCATATCGCGATCTTTGTCTGGAAGCAATGCTGAACAGTCCTGAAACATATACTGCCAGCTATTGCGAGATAAAAAGAAATTCTGTTTACGTGTACAAAGTGAGACTGCAGTCGGTAAACGCGTTTACGTTTGGGGCGTTTGTAGAAGATGAACTGGTAGGTGTGGTGACACTCGTCAGGGGGAAGAAAAAGAAAACAGATCACCGTGCAACTTTAAGGTTTTTGTATGTCACCCCGTTTGAACGCGAGAAGGGAATCGGGAAACAATTGATGCAGACAGCTATTAATCATGCGAAGTCGTTGGACGGTGTGGAACAGATTTGTCTGTCGATTGTCGTCAACGATAAAAACAAAAAGATGGCGGAACGTTTTTGTTATGCGTTGGGGTTTGTCCCGTTTGGCGTACATAAGGGTGCTGTTAAAGCAGGTGACCATTATTATGATGAGGAACATATGGTGATGTTTCTGCATTAGAGGTTATACGAAAATCCGGTAAAAATGAAGCTTTGATTGCTTTGGAGGAATTATATATTGCAAATTAACGTAAAACACGCACTAATTGACACAGAAACGATCAAACAACTAGTTACCGGTCATAGCTTTGAGGGTAGTGTGACATGTGACTTTTTAGCACGGGGATTAAATGACACCTATCGTATAACGGACGAAAAACAAAACAACTATATTTTCCGACTTTATCGGTCCGGGTGGCGGGATAAGCAGGCGATTCTTTTTGAATTGGATGCGCTTAACCAGCTTTACGAGCAAGGATTTCGTGCATCGTATCCAATCAAAAAGCATGACGATGATTACATCTATGAAGTGGAGGCGCCTGAAGGATTACGTTATGGCGTACTGTTCACCTATTCAGAAGGGGAGCGCCCACTGATCAATGTGGAAAACGCGGAGCTAATCGGTGCGACACTTGGCCGACTGCATCGATTAACGTCTGGTTTCGAATCTGTGTACGAACGAGGCTTTGAGCTGGATATGCAGCATTTATTGGATGAACCGGCTGAAATCATTTCCCCGGTACTTGAACGTTACCTTGGGCAAAGTGCGGTCAATCTATTGCATGCGGTTGTGGAGAATACAAAGGCTGATTTGGCAGCGCTTGATTTGGAAAAAGACTTTTGCCATGGCGATTTTCATAACCACAATATGCACCTTTCCAGCAACGGTATCGAGGTATTTGACTTCGACTGCTGTGCCACCGGATTCAGAGGATATGATATCGCTGTATCGTGGTGGAATTTGCTAAACAACTATAAAAATATGGAAAAAGACTGCTGGGATGCGTTTTTAGAAGGATATACGGCCGAGCGGAACTTGGCATCAGATGATTTCAAAAGTATTCCGCTGCTCATTACTGCCAGACGCATTTGGCTGATGGGCACCATGATGGCTAATGATGATGTCTGGGGGACGAATTGGATGAATGAACGGACCTTGAAGCTGTTTATTGGGCAACTGCGGACAGACAGGCCTGGAGACAGGGATTTACAGGAATTTGATAACGATGAGGTGTTGCATTAATACATGGCGCGGTTGCTTTTGAGAAGGATCATCCGGATGTTCTAATCACTTGATGGGATGGGGAGGAAAATGGCCAGGTATTGGACCGAAATCATACTGATCATGATACCGCTCGTATACGGCAGCCTGTCGGTTAGCATTCACCGGCCATTCCCGAATGGTTCTCTATTCCTTGTTTTGGTGTGTTTTGGTTTTGCACGGGGGTGCACTTCTCTTCTCATCACATGAACCGGCTGAAAGGATTCTTGTTTGGCAACAGTTTGTGGGCTGTGTCTTTTTTTTAACGTCAGAAAGTGTAAATATGGATGACCTTATAAGAAAAACTTCGGCATTCTCTATAAGACGAGGCTAGGCCTGAGTTTTTCTAATTGTTTTTCTGGCAATATATACTGGTTGAGGAGCCGTATCGGAATTTGTTAATCATGCGTTTTGCCGAGTATTACATGTTTCCATTTTTATGGTTTGGCATGGCATTCAGTGGAGTATTTTGTTTTCCGATGTTTACGATGGTACGAGAATTATATTCAAATGCTTTTGAAACCCCGTACGCTCAACGGCATCACGCACGTGTGCTTTTTTCATTTCCAGCAAATCTTCAAAGATATTTTGTCCACTAATTCCCATCACCTGTCAGCTCGAAAGGAATCTTGATCTGTCAACGAGCGAGCTATGTCTTTTTAGGATGGCTATTGATCCAGTTGATATAAGACTTCTCCTTTTGCAAAGTGGACATACTTCGGACTTATGCAAATAACGTTGTCCTCAGCATCTCCTCAAAAACGGAAATCGGTGTAACGCTTAGCGTGTTGGTTTCAACTGATGTGTCCGGCAGCGGTCCCTTTGCCGGTGATTTATATTAAATAAACCTTTCGTTCAAAGAGACCGCGGCCTTCCGCATCAATAGAATGTTGCAGCTTAGCAAATTAAAATTAAGGTTTTACGCTGACTTCTAATAAGTACCATTAAATGAATGCCGAAAACCTCTGCATTTTTTTGTATAATAGCGTTAGAATGAAAGTGTTAGAGAGGAGGCGTCACGTGAAACGGAAAAAGTGGCTGAAAATAGGCATAGGATTATTCGTTATCCTATTAATCATAGATATCGTTGCAAGTTTTTATTTTTATCAGTTGGCTATCGACCGCAATAAAAAAGATTTTCTGCAAGGGAATGAGGACCTTGAAGTATCCGCAGAAACGATGGAAGTGCTGCTGGAAGGGGACTGGCGAACCTGGGTTGATCAGCAGGACTTTTCGGAGTGGACGATGACATCAAATGATGGACTGGAATTGAAAGGCTACTACCTTGAACCTGAAAAACCTTCCAATAAAGTGGTTGTCATGGCGCATGGTTATCTTGGCAATGCGATGGATATGGGGTTGTTTGGGCAGTATTATTCTGAACAGAAGGGCTACAATATCTTCACTGCTGATGCAAGAGGGCACGGTGCCAGTGAAGGAGATTATATTGGTTTTGGCTGGCATGATCGGCTTGATTATCTGGATTGGATTGATCAGATTATTGCCAAATACGGTAAAGACACGGAAATTATCTTACACGGTGTGTCGATGGGAGCGGCGACCGTTTTAATGACTTCCGGTGAGGAACTTCCGGATAATGTAAAAGCTGTTATTGCAGACAGTCCGTACACGAGCGTTTACGATTTGTTTGCCTACCAGATGGACCGGATGTTCCATTTGCCATCTGTTCCATTCCTGCCGTCGACAAGTGTTGTTGCGAAGATGCGGGCAGGCTATTCACTGCAAGAGGCCTCAGCATTGGATCAGGTGAAAAAAGCGGACGTTCCGATTCTATATATTCATGGTGAGTCTGATACATTTGTTCCGACAAATATGTCAGAAAAACTTTATGAAAATACGAAAAGTGACGCCGAACTGATGACAGTCGAGAATGCCAATCACGGAGAGCCGTTTGTCGTCGCTAAGGAGAAATATATTAATAAATTGAATGCATTTTTATCGGAATATACGGATTGGCAGTAGTGGGAAAACATACAGGTTTTTAAACTTTTCGCGCTAGAATAAGGGGACGCCTTCTAAGAATAGAGGGCGTCCCTTGTTCACTTTACAGGTATTGTTCGAACCAGCGTGTGATGTGCTGCAGCCGTTCGATTCGCATGTCTGGTTTGCCGCTGCGGCTTAATTCATGATTAGCATCAGGGAAGCGGACAAACTCTACTTCTTTGCGCAGTTGTTTTAGAGTTATGAACAGCTGCTCGCCTTGCTCGATTGGGCAGCGGTAATCCTTTTCCCCGTGTACAATCAGTAAGGGTGTTTCCATATTTTCGGCATATTTTAATGGAGAGAAATTCCACAATGCTTGCGGGTCTTCCAGCAGGCTTTTACCTAGTTCCCATTTAGCAAAGAAATAGCCAATGTCGCTTACACCGTAAAAACTTAGCCAGTTACTAATGCAACGCTGGGTGACAGCTGCTTTAAACCGGTTGGTATGGCCGACGATCCAGTTCGTCATGAATCCGCCATAACTGCCTCCGGTAACGCCGAGCCGGTCATGATCGATAAAATCATAGTTTTCTAATGCGTAGTCAACCGCGGCCATCAAGTCAGTATAATCGCTTCCACCGTAATCTGCACGGCACGCATTAACGAATTCTTGCCCGTATCCATGACTTCCCCGTGGGTTGGTGTACAATACTACATACCCTTTGGCGGCCAAAAGCTGCATTTCATGGAAAAATGTTTGCCCGTACATGGCGTGTGGTCCGCCATGCACTTCCAGAATAAACGGGTACTTCTTACCTTGTTCAAAGCCATACGGACGCAAGAGCCAGCCTTGGATTTGCCAGCCGTCATTAGCTTGAAAAGTTAATGTTTCCGGTTCACTTAACGCCACGTCATTCAGAAATTTTCTGTTGACATCTGTTAGTTGTGTGACTTGTCCGTCACGGTTCAACTGGTAGAAGTTACCGGGTTCTGTCGGATTGCTGATGCCAAGGACGAGCGCATCATTGTTGTTGGCGAACCCAAATACATGGTTATTATTTTCGTACACCATGCTCCATTCGCCTGACAGGTCTACCTGGTATAAGCTGGTTGCGCCGGAATCCGTCCCAAGGAATAAGAGATGTGTACCGTTAGCATTCCAGACAGGGCCGGCTTCAGATTGGCCCATACGTGTGTCACCAATCATTGCATCGCCTAACTGGAAGTCCCATTTGTCGCTGAGGCACGTGCGCTCACCGGACGCAATGTCAAAGATGTATAAATCATTCAGCGTGGCCCCTTTATATGCAAACTCGTGACCAAAGCAGGCAACTTTTTCTCCATTTGGCGAGAAGCGCGCATTTCCGTATTGGCCGTTTCCATTGGTTAGCATCGTTGTTTCTTTTGTTGACAGGTTTAACAGATAGAGGTCGTTCGTTAGCTCGTAATCTTCATCCTCATCCAGATTGGCACTGAACAAAATGTGCTTCCCGTCTGGAGCGATATCTTCCAAATGATGATGGGTAGGTGCAGTTGTCAGCTGTTCAAATGTTTCAGTTTCCAGATCATACTGGACTAGTTGGGTGCGCTTGTCATCATGAAATCCTTTTACATCTGATTTGTATTTGAGCCGGTTAACAACAAGCGGCTGTTTACTTTTTTCTTCTTTTTCCTTCTTGCGTTCGTCTTCAGATAGCTCTCGTTGCTTGGATACATCATCTTGTTCTTCTAGTGGCGCATTGAAAATGATCCGTTTTCCATCCGGGGACCATTCCGGATCAACGGCACCATTTTTGAAAGTTGTCAGTTGTTTTGCTTCCCCACCATCTGTATGTACGAGCCATAGCTGCGGAACACCACTCCGGTCCGATTGAAAGACCATCATATTACCATCGGGGGAGAAGCGTGGGTGAATGTTTTTAGCATCACCGAATGTCCACTGTCTTGGCTGTGCGTCTTCAAGCGATTGTAAAAAAAGCTGTGACGTATAGTCATTATCGTCATTAGCAACTGTAGAAACGAAGGCAAAAGCACTTCCGTCAGGCTTGAGCTGTGGGTCACTGACTACATTAATCCGTTTTAGGTCGTCTGCTGTCAGTGCACGTTTTGAATGATTACTCATATTTTTTCCTCCTTGTAGTGTTGCGAATTTTCCTTCTTTAAATACTAAAAAAATTATCTAGTTTACTGTGAAAATCCAGTTAATTTAATGGTAAACTATTTCACATTTCGAATCAATTTAATTTTCTATAAAATAAAAAAGCCCTTTGCAAAGGCAAAAGGCTCACATGACCGTTTGACTGACGGCTGCATCCTGCTCATATGTTGCTTGGAGTTGTCTGGTGATGCTTCCTGGTTTTCCATCGTTAATCTGGTTTTCGTCGACCATGATGACTGGCATGATTTCAGAGGTACTGCTTGATAGAAATAACTCATCGGCGTCCAGGATGTCATCGGTTGTGAATGCTTTTTCGACAAACGGAATGGCTAAATAACTTGCGAATTCTTCCACCCGCATGCGGACACAGCCGTGTAGAATGGCTCTTGTTGCTGGGTGGGTGTAGATAGTACCGTCTTTTACAAGATACACATTTGATGAACTGCCCTCTGTCACTATGCCATCTTTTTGGAAAAGTGCCTCATAGCAGCCATTTTCCTGCGCTGCCTGCTTAGCCAGGACATTTGGCAAAAGATTCAAACTTTTAATATAGCAGTTTTCCCAGCGAGTATCACGTTGTGTAATGACGGAAACGCCGTTGGTTAGCTGTTCTGTTTTACGCGGCATATCCTGCACATAAGCATAAACATTTGCAGGAACGTCCCCGGGAAATGCATGTGTGCGTGGCGCTGAACCACGAGTTGCTTGCAGATAAATAATACCATCTGAGGTCATTTTATTCTGGCTGAGCAATTCTATTAATAGGTTCATAACTTTCTGTTTGGAAAATGGCAAGTTTAGCCTGATGGCCTCGGCAGATCGGAATAAACGGTCGACATGTTCTGTAAGTAAATAACTGGTTCCTGCGTAGATACGGATCACTTCATAGATTCCATCACCAAATTGCAGTCCACGCTCCTCAAATGGATATGTCAGCTTATCGCGGTGAATAAAACTGGTTTGTGATAGTGTAATAGGGTAGACAGACAACGCATTCGCCTCCTTCAAATGTAACGTTATTTTATACGCTTCATAAGAATCTGTAAAGCAGTAAATTTTTGTGATAAATATCACGCTATAACGTTTTACTTTCCTGTATAATGGATATAGGATACTGAAGGAGCGTGCAAATATGGAACCTATTTTACAACGGCTTAAGCAAGAAGAACGTGATTTGCTTATGAGATATTCTGAACCGGTGACTTTCCGGAAACATGCTAACATCTTTGAGGAAAAAAACCCTGCCAATTATTTATATTTTATAGCAAAAGGAATTATTCAGGTATTTAAAACCGTTGGACCTAACAGACATCTAACCGTTTTTACACGTGGCGAGAATGATGGAATTGGTGAAATAGGCGTCTTTGGAGGAGGCAGTTATTCGCATACAGCCCAGGCAATGGAAGGAAGTGAGCTGTATGCCCTTGAACGGGGAACTGCAGAAAAGCTTTTATCTGAAAATGGTGGGCTGAGCCTCCACTTTTTGCGTTGGCTTGCAGAATCACTGGATGCAAGCAAGGCTAAACTCCGTGATTATATAGCATTTGGGTCGGAAGGGGCAGTTGCATCGTTTTTTGTACGATATGCAAATATGTATGGAGTCGTTACGCCTGATGGCATTCGGATGACGGAGCCACTTGTTATACAGGATATCAGCAAACACATTGCCATATCCAGGGAAACTGTCAGTCGAATCGTAAACAAATGGAAAAAACAAGGCGTTATTGGAAATGATGGCAAGTATTTTCTGTTAAAGGATATGACTTATTTTAAACGACTACTTGCCTGTGATCAATGTGGTGTAGAGAACTGTGTGCTGTGAATGGAAGTCGTTGAAACGGCCGACAGTCTTCCGAGAGCGCCTCTCAAGACCATTCTGGCGCCTAAATTGGTGGAAAAAGGTTTCGAGAGCGCTTCTCAAGGCCATTTCACCGCCTAAATTGGTGGAAAAAGGTTTCGAGAGCGCTTCTCAAGGCCATTTCGCCGCCTAAATTGGTGGAAAAAGGTTTCGAGAGCGCTTCTCAAGGCCATTTCACCGCCTAAATTGGTGGAAAAAGGTTTCGAGAGCGCTTCTCTCAAGGCCATTTCACCGCCTAAATTGGTGGAAAAAGGTTTCGAGAGCGCTTCTCTCAAGGCCGTTTTGCCCTTCATACAAAAAAATTAAAATAGTTATTGATACCTTTTCTTTAAAGTGGTATACTATATTCTGTTCCGACAAAAAAAGACAAAGTTACATATTTTATGCGGGTGTAGTTTAGTGGTAAAACCTCAGCCTTCCAAGCTGATGTCGTGGGTTCGATTCCCATCACCCGCTCCATACATAGAAGTCCTAACGCAGTGTTTCGCAGTATCCGAAGCATTGCGTTTTTTCATTGGATTTCCTATGTTGGCTTATCCGCTACACTTGAAACTGTCATTGCTACCATGTATTCTGAATTTGACACTATCAGTAATTGAGGGGTTTTTATGAAGAAGTTAATGCAGACATTGCAGCAAATTGATGGAAAAGGTTATAAAGCGTATAAAAGTATTCAAGGACACTATAAATTTTCCGATTTCGATTTATATATTGATTATGTTCAGGGAGATCCGTTTGCAGCGCCATCCAAAATTCGGGTGGTCATACCTAATAGAAAACGACCACTAAAGGAAAGCTGGTTTGCTTCGTATGTGCGGGAGATTGCAACTGAGGATATTCTTGCCCGTAAAGTAGGAGCGGCCATTGCGAAAGGGAATTTTTCTATTAAAGGATCCGGGAAAAGCGGCAATATTCAGTTTGACCGTCCGGGCCAGGAAGTGTTGGAGCGGAGTGCAGTCCAGGCTGATTCCAAGTCGATTACTGTATGCATTTCGGTTGGCTTGCCGGCAAACGGGCGGAAGATTAATGGCAGAGAAGCCGAGAAACTGTTTACAAAAGCTATTCCTGCCATCTTGCAATCTTCTATTTTTTCCATAACAGATGATGAAATAGAAGCCGCTGTACAATTGGCTGATCAGCAAGAAGTAATTAGAAAGGAAATGCGCAATAATGATTGGATTGCGTTTATTGCCAATGGGTCTGTGCTGCCAAGGGAGAGCGGTGTTAGCAATAGACCACTAAAAAAGGCCATACCGTTTCACAGCCCTAAGGAAAATGAGGTAGAGATTCAAGTACCGCACCGGGCTGAACCAATAGTCGGGATGGCTATCAAAAAAGGCATTACATTAATAGCCGGCGGTGGCTATCATGGCAAGAGCACGATACTGGAAGCGATTGAACGCGGCGTGTATTTCCATACAAATGGTGACGGGCGCGAATATGTACTAACCGATCCGGACGCTGTGAAAATTCGGGCGGAAGATGGACGGCAAGTTACAGGTGTCAACATTTCACCATTTATCAATAATCTTCCGCACCGGCAGGATACGCACTTCTTTTCGACTGAAAATGCCAGTGGAAGTACCTCACAGGCTGCGAACGTAATGGAGGCACTGGAGGCTGGTGCTACAACCTTGCTTATTGATGAAGATACCAGTGCCACAAACTTTATGATTCGCGATGAGCGCATGCAGCAACTCGTGCATAAGGATAAAGAGCCGATTACACCATTCATTGATAAGATTAAGCAAATGCGTGATCAGCTGGATGTTTCCACTATCCTCGTCATGGGGGATCGGGTGATTACTTTGATGTTGCTGATAAAGTCATCATGATGGAGGCGTATGTCCCTTATGATGTGACAGATCAGGCAAAGTCGATTGTATCAGCCAGTCCGATTAATCGGGAGTCAATGGAGGATGAATCATTCGGCACGATCAGCAATCGGACTTTCCAGCAGCAATCGTTGCAGACGAGGAAAGGAAATAAGTCGAAAACCCAGGCTAAAGGGCTGACGACGATTGTCATGGGGCGGTCAGATATAACGTTTCATGACACCGAGCAGCTTGTAGATGCTTCCCAGACAAGAATGATTGCGGAAATCATCCAATACCTGGACCGGTCTAATGCGCTAGGGGGAAAGACACTTCATCGTCTGCTTGATGATATCGAACAGCAAATGAATGAACAGGGGCTCGCGTCATTCACCGTGTTCAAAGACCAGCACCCCGGTGATATTGCACGTCCGCGCAGGTATGAGATTGCCGCAGTGTTAAACAGAATGCGCACGGCTTCAATTAAACAGACACACTGACATCAAGAGAAAAGGGAGGCAAAACAATGAATACCCAGCAGCTTAAGCAGGAAATCATTGATTACAGCAAAGAAATCGGGATCGACAAAATTGGATTTGCCTCAGCAGATGTATTTGAAGGGCTAAAAGAACGGCTGAAACGTCAGCAGTCGCTTGGATACCAATCCGGTTTTGAAAAGGGATCGGTGGAGGAGCGGACAGAACCGGATCGTCTGCTGCCGGAAGCAAAGTCGATTATATCCATTGCCCTTGCTTACCCTTCCCGGATTAAAAATGGACCAAAAAGTACCAAAGAAGAGCGGCGTGGTGTATTTTGCCGTGCTTCCTGGGGGGTGGATTACCATAAAGTATTACGGGACAAGCTTGAAAAACTTTCCGCCTTCATTGTGGACAAGATACCGGAGGCAAGTACAAAAGTCATGGTTGATACCGGTGAATTATCTGACCGTGCTGTTGCAGAAAGAGCCGGAATCGGATTCAGTGGAAAAAATACGGCTATCATCACGCCGGAATTCGGTTCGTATGTTTATCTCGGTGAGTTGATTACAAATATCCCGTTTGTACCAGACACCCCGCTGGAAGATGGCTGTGGTTCCTGCACTAAATGCCTGGATGCCTGTCCGACCGGTGCCCTTGTGCAAGGCGGACAGCTTAATGCCCAGCGCTGTCTTGCGTTTCTAACCCAAACAAAAGACTTTTTACCGGATGAATTCCGCCCGAAAATCGGTAACTTCATCTATGGGTTTGATACGTGTCAAGTCGTATGCCCGTATAACAAACATGTCGACTTTCACAACCATCCGGAATTTGAGCCGGAGCCTGATGTTGCTAAACCAAAGCTGAAACCGATGCTCAGAATTTCAAACCGGGAATTCAAAGCGACGTTTGGCCATATCGCCGGCTCGTGGCGCGGTAAGAAACCACTACAGCGAAATGCGCTGATTGCACTTGGACATTACAAAGATAAGACGGCTGTCGATGAAGTAATCGCTGTTATGAACAATGATCCGCGTCCGGTGATTCGTGGTACAGCTGCATGGTCACTTGGAAAGATTGGGACAGATGATGGATTTGTTGCAATCAAGGAAGCCATGGACAAGGAGACGGATGAGCAAGTACTAGCCGAAATGGAAAAAGGGCTGGCATTTAAAGAGACGCCAGCCACCTAGCAATTCTGAGGGGAAGCGGTTTTTGTTATGACACTTTATTATGATCAAATAGACACACCAATTGGGACCATGTTCGTTGTTAGCAATGGGAAAGCAATTGTACGGATTGATTATGGTTCATTACGCTTGATGAATAACAAGCTGGCATCGTGGTTAAAACGGTATTTTCCGGATAGCAGGTTAGTCCATAGCCCGGAGCAGGTGAAGCAGGCCAAACATGAACTTCTGGAATATTTTCAAGGTACACGAAAGACATTTTCGTTTCCTTTCAGTTTTTACGGAACACCATTTCAGACACAAGTTTGGCAGGCGCTTTTCAACCTTCTTACGTATGGGGAAACGACTGCGTATAAAGATATTGCACAAGCAATCGGCAACCCTAAAGCGGTGCGTGCTGTAGGGGGTGCCGTCAATAAAAATCCGATATCGATTGTGGTTCCGTGCCACCGTGTAGTAGGTGCGAACGGAAAAATGGTTGGTTACGGCGGCGGACTGGATAAGAAGGAGTTTTTGCTGACGCTGGAAAAAAATCATGAATAACAACTGCTGCAATTAGTGCTTTGGACAATCATTCTCTCCATACATTAGTATTGGAGGGGATTTTTTATGGAAGAAATAAAAGATGTGTGGGTGCAGTTTTTCCAATCGGAGCGCAATGATCAAATGAATTGGTGGCAACGTAAAAAAGAAGTGTACCGGGACCGGGGAGCAGAGATTGTTCGTGTTAGTGGTAAGGGGCAGGCATTCGAAACAATTAGGTATGATAATCGGACAGAATGCCAATATTTGCTGCATATGTCATTTTTGATTAAACAAGGCGATCATTTTATTAGGGAGGAGCAAGTGATTCCGCTTCGATTCCAGTTGGAAGATGGGCAAGTCACCGAACATCGCAGGACTGAAATGACTTCTCCAAAAGAAACAACACATCCCAGTATAAACGCCACGGGAGGTCATCGGTCACAACAGCGGTTTTCCTACGACCGGCGTGCAGCTGTCCAGTATGCTGAACGGTGGTGGAACAGTTACAATCCGGCATACAGGACGTTTGATGTCGACTGCACCAATTACGTATCACAATGCATGCGAGCTGGAGGTGCTCCTATGCGCGGAGCCCCTGATCGTAGCAATGGCTGGTGGTATAAGGATGACAATTGGAGTTACAGCTGGGCAGTGGCACATTCATTACGTTGGTATTTGAGCGGTTCTACTACAGGGTTAAAAGGCAAAGAATTGGAGTCGGCAAGTGAACTTATTCCCGGTGATATTATTTGCTATGATTTTGAAGGTGATGGCAGATGGGATCATAATACGATTGTTGTAGCAAAAGATGCGGATGGCATGCCGCTTGTCAATGCGCATACAAACAACAGTCGCCACAGATATTGGTCATACGAAGACTCACTCGCTTGGACATCAGATACACGATATAAATTTTTCCGGATAGGTGAGTAATGGTATAATAATAGCGTTGCTTGAAAAGTTTAATGAGGAAAGAGGAGAATAATCGTGAGTCTGCATATTGTTCTATACCAGCCAGAAATACCCGCGAACACAGGGAATATTGCCAGGACTTGCTTGGGAACCGGTGCAACGTTGCACTTGGTTCGTCCGTTGGGTTTCTCAACTAGTGATAAAATGGTTCGTCGTGCGGGCTTGGACTACTGGCAGTCCGCTGATGTCCGGGAACATGATTCCATTGAGGACGTATATGCCAATTACCCAAATGGCACATTCTATTATATTGAAAACGTTGGTTCTAATTATTATGCCGATTATGACTTCAGCAATCCCGAAACGGATATGCTGTTTGTATTCGGCCGGGAAGGTTCCGGATTTCCACCGGATTTTCTGGTAGGGAAAGAGGAGCAATGTTTACGGATTCCAATGCGTGATCAAATACGATCATTGAATTTGTCGAATTCGGCTGCTATTATTATTTTTGAAGTGTTGCGGCAACAAGGTTTTCCGGGAATGGCTTAGTTTATCGTGTCATGCAAAAAGGTGAATCCTTTATTAGTGGGGGTTTTTCTACTATTCGTTTCACCTCTTGAGGCTATCATAGGTTTTTTGTTCTATATGTAATAAAGAAGCATCGGCTGATATGCCGATGCTTTCTTATTACCCGGGAGATGATCGATTTCGTTTGGTCTCTTTTACTGGTTCTTTTTAGGTACCCCTGGTTTTGCTTCATATCCTGAAGTGAAACAGGAAACGAGGAAAGTTATGATGACGCCTATTATTAATGCAAGCTTCAAGGAACACCCTCCTTTTTATGCTTCGTAAACGTATGTGTTCACATCTTAGTATGTCTTTATTATACAGAATTATAGCTAGGATGTGAACTACAATCCTATTGTTTGTCAAATTGTCATATTATACGAATTGTTTTATTTTTAAAACTCCCTTATCACTTATTGTTTATGCCCGTAAAATAGAGTATATTAGTTGATGAACATGAAGCAGAGGTCTATAATAAAGATGGATATGAAAGGCCGTTACATAACGGGGATAAAGTTATCTTCTAATGGGGGTTTTAGACGTGGCACAAAGTGAAGAATCCCAAGAAAGATTCTGGGAGAGTTTTCATGGTCCAAACATGGGTTATATTGAGGAACAGTATGAATTATACAAGGAGAACCCGGCAGCAGTAGATTCTTCATTGAAGGAACTGTTTGACAAACATGGTGCCCCTGACCATGTACGTCGTGAAAAGGGATCTTCCCAACAAGTTACGCAATCGGGGCCAGCAATAGGAGATGTCAAAAAGCTAACCTCAGCAATGAAACTTGTTGAGGCTATTCGTCGTTTTGGGCATATGGAATCCGACATTTACCCGGTAGGACGAGACGAACGGGAAACGAATTTAGTCAAGCCGGAGACATATGGATTGACGGAAGCGGATTTACGGAGTATACCTGCTTCCTGGCTTTGGGAGCAAGCGCCAAGTGGTGTTGATGATGGATTAGAGGTTATCGAGCGGCTAAAAGCGCTATATTCCGGTACGATTACGTTTGAATACGACCATGTTAATAATGATGACGAACGGGCATGGCTTCTGGATTATATTGAATCAGCCAGGTTTAATAAAGGGGTTACTGATGACAAGAAGACGGAACTCTTACGGCGTTTGATAGAGGTAGAGAATTTTGAGGAATTTTTGCAGAAAACGTTCGTCGGTCAGAAGCGGTTTTCCATTGAAGGCCTGGCATCAATGGTCCCAATGCTTGACGAGGTAGTTAAAAATTCCATTGATGATAATATCGAACATATTATGATGGGAATGGCCCACCGTGGACGACTCAGTGTGTTGGCACATGTGTTGGGTAAACCGTTTGACAAAATATTTTCCGAATTCCATCACTCGCCTGATAAAGAACTAATCCCTTCAGAGGGCTCAACAGGCATTAACTATGGCTGGACAGGTGATGTGAAGTATCACTTTGGTGCAACAAAAGATGTGAAAGAAGAGAATAACCCATCAGGGACACGGATTACACTTGCCAACAACCCATCTCACTTAGAGTTTGTCAATCCGGTTGTTGAAGGATTTGCGCGTGCAGCCCAAGATGATCGTTACCAGAAAGGTTATCCCAGCCAGGATTTCAAAAAGGCACTGCCGGTACTTATTCATGGTGATGCAGCGTTCATCGGGGAAGGCGTTGTTGCCGAAACATTGAATTTCAAAGGACTTCCGGGCTATCAAACAGGTGGAACACTTCATATTATTGCCAACAATCTTCTTGGCTACACAACTGATCAGCAAGATGGACGCTCCACTCGCTATGCAAGTGATTTAGCCAAAGGGTTTGAAATTCCGATCATTCACGTGAATGCTGATGATCCGGTTGCATGTGTTTCTGCAATAACTATTGCCTATGAATATCGTCAAAAGTTCCATAAAGATTTTTTAATTGATTTAGTCGGTTACCGTCGTTATGGTCATAATGAAATGGATGAACCAAGAGCAACACAGCCGAAACTATATCAAGATATTGACAACCGCTTGACATCAGCAGAAGTCTTTGCAGAAAAGCTGGAACAAGAAAATGTTATTGAAGCGAATGAATGGAAGAAGATGAAAGATCAGGTAACAGCCAACTTAAGAGAAGTTTATGAAAACATGAAAGAAAACGATAGTGGCGACGCCGAAGCTAAACGGATGCCTAAAGCTTTAACAAACGGGCTGGACCAGTTCGATACATCGATCCCATTGGAAAAATTAAAGAAATTGAACAAAGATATGCAAAATCGTCCTGAAGGCTTTACGGTATTCAGGAAGTTGGAGCGAATTCTAAAGCGACGTGAGAATGTCCTTGAAGAAGGGAATAAAGCGGACTGGGGTGCCGGTGAGGCCTTAACCTATGCGTCCATTTTAAATGATGGCATCCCAATCCGCTTGACCGGCCAGGACACAGAGCGCGGTACGTTTGCACACAGACACATGGTCCTCCACGATGCCGAAACAGGGGATAGATACAGCCCGCTGCATGGACTTGAGGACACCCAAGCTTCCTTTGATATTCGCAACAGCCCGCTTTCAGAAGCAGGTGTTTTAGGATTTGAATATGGTTATAGTGTTCAGGCACCTAATACACTTGTTATCTGGGAAGCACAGTTTGGTGATTTTGCAAATGCGGCGCAAGTGATATTTGACCAATTCATTTCAGCAGCACGCGCGAAATGGGGTGACAAGTCCAACCTCGTTATGCTATTGCCGCATGGATATGAAGGACAAGGACCAGAGCATTCCAGTGCACGCCTGGAGCGTTTCTTGCAGCTTGCAGCGGAGAATAACCTGATTGTTGCTAATGTGACATCATCAGCGCAATTCTTCCATCTGATTCGTCGGCAGGCAGCTATGCGCGGTAGAGAGGAAGCACGGCCGCTTGTCTTAATGACTCCGAAAAGCCTATTGCGTAATCAGCGGGTTGCATCGGAAGCGAAAGAATTTACAGAAGGCAAGTTTGAACCGCTGCGGAATCAGCCAAATTTAAAGGTGAGCAAGAAGAATGCCAAGCGCTTAGTTATTGGTAGCGGTAAAGTAATGGTGGATATTGAAGAGGCAATTGCCAATGCGGATGAAAAATTCGACTGGTTGCGCGTTCTACGGTTGGAGCAAATTTATCCATTCCCTGCAAAACAGCTTGAAAAAGAACTAAAAGAGCTTCCGAACCTGGAAGAGATTGTCTGGGTGCAGGAAGAGCCGCAAAACATGGGCAGCTGGAATTTTGTGAATGATCATTTACGAGAATTGCTGCAAGAGGGACAGACACTGCGTTACATCGGTCGCCCGCGTCGAGCATCACCTGCTGTAGGAGAACCAAATGTAGACAAAACAGAACAGAAACAAATTATTCAGAAGGCAATCAACCCGTCAGAAGGAGGAGATTCCAGTGAACGAAATTAAGATTCCGGAACTTGCCGAATCGATTACAGAAGGTACTATTTCCGAGTGGCTTGTTAAAAAAGGTGATAAGGTTGAAAAGGGCGATCCGGTCGTCGAGCTGGAGACCGACAAAGTAAACGTAGAAGTGAACACGGACTACGCTGGCGTTATTACAGAAATTGTTTGTGATGAAGGTGATGATGTGGAAGTAGGTGACGTCATTGCCAAAGTGGATGAAAATGGGGAAGCTGGTGCTGATGCAGCGGGTGCCTCTGATGACACGGCAAACGAAACTACTGAAACAGAACAAACATCGCAACAGGAGAAAACTACCGCACAAGCGGAAGAAAAATCAGCTGACAATACGGATGTCATTGCCTCTCCTGCCGCCCGTAAACGCGCACGTGAACTAGGTATTGATTTAAGTAAAGTCCAGGCTAATGACCCATTAGGCCGTGTTCGTCCGGAAGATGTTGATACGCATGCAAAAGGGGCTAATGAGCAAAAAGAGGCAAAACCGGCTAAAAAAGAAGAACCAAAACAATCGGAGAAAACAACATTCGATAAGCCGGTTGAGCGGGTGAAAATGTCTCGTCGTCGTCAAACGATTGCTAACCGTCTTGTCAATGTGCAGCAGGAAGCAGCTATGCTGACAACGTTCAATGAAGTGGATATGTCAGCAATCATGAAATTGCGCAGTCAGCGGAAAGAAAGCTTCATGCAGAAGCATGATATTAAATTAGGCTTTATGTCTTTCTTTACAAAGGCGGTAATTGGTGCATTGAAAGATTTCCCACTGCTGAATGCTGAAATTCAAGGTAACGAACTTGTATTGAAGAAATTCTATGATATTGGAATCGCTGTTTCTACAGAAGAAGGACTTGTCGTACCAGTTGTTCGTGATGCAGACAAGTTAGACTTTGCCGGGGTTGAACGTGAAATTGGTAACCTAGGCAAAAAAGCAATCAATAAACAATTGTCACTTGAAGAACTACAGGGTGGAACATTTACGATTACAAATGGCGGTACATTTGGTTCCATGTTATCAACACCTATTCTTAATTCGCCGCAAGTTGGAATACTTGGTATGCACAACATCCAAAAACGTCCAATGGTTATGCCTGATGATTCGATTGAGGTTCGTCCAATGATGTACCTTGCATTATCTTATGACCATCGGATCGTGGATGGGAAAGAAGCAGTACAATTCCTTGTACGTATTAAGGAACTGCTTGAAGACCCTTACGACTTGCTGCTGGAAGGCTAATAGTTTTTCACAGTAAATATATAACCTCCGCATTGATGAGCAATCTTTGCGGAGGTTTTTTATTAGTTTTTCTTTTAAAGTTTCCTATAACAGGGAACTACTAAGGGAGATGAAAAGATGACTTTGGTAAAATTTTAATTTGCTGGACGTCTGACAACCTGTTATAATAGACCTCGAAAAAAGACGTAATTTGTAAGCAATTTCATGAAAGATGAAATCGCTTCAAATTATTTGGGAGGTAAATCAAGTGGATATTATTTTTGGTATACTAGCAATTATCATTGTATTAGGACTAGCGTATATCATGTCAAATGATAAGAAGAATATTAATTTTAAAGGCATTTCCGTTATGCTGATAGCGCAATTGATTATTACATGGTTTACGTTCAATACGAATATTGGGCGTACCATTATCGATTGGATTTCAGCTGGATTTAACAAATTGATTGAATTTGGTAAAGAAGGTGTGAGCTTTGTCGTCGGTGGCATTCAGGTAGCAGAAGGTGGAAGTGTTTTCTTCTTTAACGTTCTTCTGCTTATTATCTTTTTTTCGACCCTACTTTCTGTGCTTACGTATTTGCGCATCTTGCCACCAGTTATTAAATATTTGGGTGGAATATTGTCGAAAATCACCGGCTTGCCGAAAGTGGAATCATTTAATGCGGTGAACAGCATTTTTTTTGGACAATCAGAGGCTCTACTAGCAGTTAAGACGCAATTTCACCATTTAAATAATAATCGTTTATATATTGTTAGTGCTTCTGCGATGGGATCGGTTTCTGCATCTATTGTTGGATCGTACTTGCAAATACTTCCACCACAGTATGTGCTCGCTGCATTGCCACTAAATATGTTCAGTGCGTTGATTATGGCTTCGGTTATTGCTCCGGTGCGGGTACCTAAAGAAGAAGATGTCGTTGATGTGAAAGATGTGTCCAATGATAAAAGCATTTTTGAAGCGATGAGTAATGGTGCATTGGACGGCGGGAAAATAGCACTCATTGTAGCATCCATGCTAATTGCTTTTATTGCTTCATTAGAATTGGTTAATTGGCTCATTCAGTTCATTTTCGCGGGTGTAACACTACAGGAGATACTTGGATATATTATTGCGCCTATTGGCATTCTAATGGGAATTTCTCCGGGTGAAGTCATCGAGGCTGGTGGTGTCATGGGTACTAAAATCGTCACCAATGAATTCGTTGCCATGCTTGAATTCAAGGAAATGTTTGGATCAATGACCGAGAAAACAGTAGGTATCGTCTCCGTATTCCTTACAAGCTTTGCAAACTTTTCATCGATTGGCATCATTGCAGGAACTGTCCAGGGTATCGACAGTGAAAAAGCGGTACATGTGTCCGGCTTCGGAATGAAGTTGTTAATCGGTGCAACGCTGGCATCGATTCTTTCCGCGACCATTGCGGGACTGTTTCTTTAGAGGATGTTTTTGCCCACTGTACTCCCATAGATAACTCAGTTCCTGTTTTAATCGTGCAAGAATCGCCTTCATAGTGGGCGATTCTTTTTTTGATAGACAAGGTGAATACATTTTTGCACGGTGTTCATGCATAATTCTCTTCCTTTCTATATAATTTTGCATTAGGATGGAAGAAGCAGTATGAGTCCAAAATTATCATACCGTTTTACATCATGCTGTGAAAGAAGGAGTGCTTGGCAGATGAAACTAAAAAGAATTATGTTTACTGGCGGGGGTACTGCCGGTCATGTCATTGTCAATCTAGCCCTTATTCCAGTGTTTCAGAAACAGGGCTGGGAAATTGATTATATAGGTTCTAAACAAGGTATCGAACGCAGACTGATTGAATCGCTGGATGGTGTTACGTATCATCCTATTTCAACTGGTAAACTTCGCCGCTACATATCAAAGGAAAATGTAAAAGATCCGTTCAAAGTATTAAAAGGAGCGATGCAATCATGGCGCATTATTGGAAAACGTAAGCCATCGGTCATTTTTTCCAAAGGTGGCTTTGTTTCCGTGCCAGTTATCATGGCGGCAAAAGTGCGAGGGGTACCAGCAGTTATTCACGAATCTGATTTCACACCAGGACTTGCTAATAAGCTGGCAATCCCATTTGCGAAACAAGTGCTGGCCACGTTTCCAGAAACAATGGACTATCTTCCGGAAAAAAAGGCAGAATATGTAGGTGCAGTTATACGGGATGAGCTCTTTGAAGGGGATAAAGCCCGAGGATTAGAAATGTGCGGATTTACAAAAACAAGACCTGTTCTGCTTATCATGGGCGGAAGCGGTGGGTCCGAAAAAATTAACAACACCGTCCGGGAAAGCCTTCCACAGTTATTACCCGAATTTCAGATTGCCCATATTTGTGGTTCAGGTAAAACAGATCCCTCCGTTGAACAAACTGGTTACATTCAATTTGAATACGTGAATGAGGAATTAAAGGATTTGTTTGCCGCAGCTGACTTTGTCTTGTCACGTGCTGGTGCAAATGCCATATTTGAATTTCTGGCATTGCGCAAACCCATGCTCTTAATTCCACTGTCCCGAGCGGCAAGCAGGGGAGATCAGATTATTAATGCTAATTCCTTTAAGGAAAAACATTACGCCAATGTACTGCAAGAAGTGGATCTAACGAACGATTCGCTTATTCAGGAATTACATAAGCTGAAAAAACAGGCGCCAGTTATGATTGACCATATGGAGAATTACCATAGTGAAAAGGCGAAAAGTCGTGTGATTGAAATTATTAAGCAAGCTGGCGGACGAAAGCATTGAAATGTTGAAAATGGAATCAGCAAAAAGATTTCAATAAAAGCATAAAAGTGCATTGAAAAATTGTCTCCAATTTATTGGGGGCAGTTTTTTATTAATATCGTTTCATTGTAACGGACGCTCAAAAAAACATTAGTCCTTATGCTAATGTATAAATATTCCAATTATAATAGTTTTGAAAAGTGAAATTGGTAAATATTAATGTTAAATGGAGTATTATGAAAAATAATGCTAGTTTTAGTATGTTATTGTAAATTATTGTTATTATTCCTACGTTAATCGCGATATATCAATGTTTTTGCGGTTTGATGAAAATAGTTCTGTTTATTATGATTAATAGTGTCAAGGTAATCCATTCCACATTGTACTTCTTTTCGTCCATGTCACGATCACCCTTCAGGGACAGTGCTATCCAAGGTGTCATTAGGATACTTTTTGTTTCAGTAATTTTTAAAATAATAAATGACAAAGGGGTAATTAAATGAAGAAAATATTACTATTACTTTCTACTATTGTTTTAGTAGTGTTATCTGCTTGTAGCGGATCCAGCGCTGAAGGTGAATCAGGAAAAGTGGATAAGCTTGTTTTAGCTGATGCAGGCTGGAACAGTATCAGGGTTCACAACTCCATCGCTCAGAAAATCATTGAAGAAGGTTATGGCATTGATACGGAAGTGACACCCGGCTCAACGGCGGCAACCATCCAAGGATTACGGGAAGGCGATATTGACGTTTACATGGAGGTATGGACCGATAACATAAAAGACGTATACGAGGAAGCTATAGAAGCAGGCGATTTTGAGAAGGTATCAGTTAATTTTGATGATAATAATCAGGGATTATATGTTCCTACATACGTCATTGAAGGTGACGAAGAGCGTGGCATCGAACCAATGGCACCGGATTTAAAAACCGTTGAAGATCTGAAGAAATACCCGGAACTATTTGAAGATCCGGCAGAACCGGGAAAAGGACGTTTGATTAATGCACCAAGTGGATGGCAAATCGAAAAAGCAATCACAAAGAAAATGGAATCATACGGGCTAAATGATTCGTTTGTAAACTTTCGTCCAGGATCCGATGCAGCTATTGTCGCATCATTGGCTGACGCATATGGATCCGGTGAACCATGGGTAGGGTATTACTGGTCACCGACTGCCGTGACGGCAAAGTATGATTTAACATTGCTGCAGGAACCAGAATATGATCCTGAAGTATACGAAAAAACAAAAGCAACACAGTCACCGCCTAATGATGTCGTTGTTGCCGTCCATAAAGACATACCTGAAGCGGCGCCCGATGTGGTCGATTTTCTAAAAAACTATGAAACTAGCAGTGCGCTGACCGAAGAAGCATTGGACTATATGAACGACAATGAAGATGCTTCGGCGGAAGAAGCAGCAATGTGGTGGATGAACAAACATGAAGACGTGTGGACTAGCTGGATTCCTGATGACGTGGCCAAAAAAGTCAAGGACGCTATGGAATAATTGTAAAAAGCAGCTGGCCCACTGGCTGGCTGCTTTCCTAATTTTAATAGAAAAAGGTGGGGTTAGATGGATGTTTTTCCGGATATAACATTTAAATTTGGCGATTACATTGAATCCTTTGTAAATTATTTAAACACGACGCTGGATGCGTTGTTTGAGTTTATTTATATCATTTCATCCAATTTTATTAATGGTATTGAACAATTTTTGGTAGGAATGCCATGGTGGTTGTTTATTGTGCTTATTGTGCTACTTGGATGGTATTTCAAAACATTGTCAGCAGGTATTCTTTACGGTGTGTTTATGTTTTTGGTTGGTACGTTTGGGTTATGGGAAGATATGATGACGACAATTGCTATTGTTATGACCGCAGTTATTATTTCTTTGGCACTCGGTATTCCACTTGGGGTATGGATGGCTTTCAGCAAAGGGTTTTCGACGGTCATGCGTCCAATTCTTGATGCGATGCAGACAATGCCGACTTTTGTTTATCTAATTCCTGCTATCTTTTTCTTCGGATTAGGAAATGTTTCCGCCATTTTTGCAACTTTAATTTATGCTATCCCTCCCGTTATTAGGCTTACGGAATTAGCCATCAGGGGCGTTGACCAGGAAGTGATTGAATCAGCCGAATCTTTTGGGTCATCCAGATGGCAAATGCTGTTTAAAATACAGCTCCCACAGGCACTCCCTACGATTATGGCAGGTGTGAATCAGACAACAATGATGGCCCTGGCAATGGTCGTTATAGCATCGATGGTTGGTGCTCAAGGTCTTGGGGAACAAGTGCTGGTTTCCATTAATCAGATTGATATTGCACTTGGTGCTGAAGCTGGTATTAGTATTGTATTCCTTGCCATTATTATTGACCGTGTCTTCGGTGGTCTAGCTGATAAATTTCAAAAGCACAGGAGGGTAAGCTAATGACTGCAAAAGTAAAACTCGAGCATGTATCCAAGATATTTGGACCAAAACCGAAGTCGGTGATTCCCAAGGTGAAAAACGGCATGTCCAAAGATGAAATACTAGCTGAAACAGGCCATACGGTCGGTGTTTATGATGCATCGATGGAGATTTCAGAAGGTGAAATCTTTGTCATCATGGGCCTTTCCGGAAGTGGTAAGTCAACACTTATCCGGTGTTTTAACTTACTGAATAAGCCGACGAACGGTTCCATTTTCATTGATGGAGTAGATATAGTTAAATCCAGCCGTGGACAATTGAAGGAAGTCCGCCAGAAGAAAGTGGCCATGGTATTTCAGCATTTTGGCCTTTTTAATCACCGGACGATTATGGCGAACGTCGAGTACGGTTTGGAAGTACGTAATATTTCAAAAGAAGAACGACGCGAGATTGCCCAAAAAAATATTGAAAGTGTCGGTCTGAAAGGTTATGAAGATAAATACCCAGATGAATTATCTGGTGGTATGCAGCAACGTGTTGGTCTAGCGCGAGCACTTGCCAATGATCCGGATATCCTGTTGATGGATGAGCCCTTTAGTGCATTGGATCCGCTAATCCGACGCGAAATGCAGCTGGAACTCCTGGATATTCAGGAGCGATTGCAAAAGACAATCATCTTTATCACACATGATGTCAACGAAGCATTCAAACTTGGTGACCGGGTAGCTGTAATGAAAGACGGGAAAGTTAATCAGATTGGAACACCAGAGGAGATTATCGAGAATCCTGCGAATGATTATATATCCGATTTCATTCGGGACATCGACCGGTCAAAAGTATTTCAGGCGGAAAACATCATGATCACGCCTAATGCGCTTGTTTCCATGAAAGATGGGGTGCAAGTTGCACGAAAAGAAATGGAGGAAAACGGTATTTCCAGTGTTTTCGTTGTTGATCGTAGTCGTCATGTAAAAGGGATTGTTACCATTGATGATGCGATTAAAGGGATAAAAGAAAAGAAAACACTTCCAGATGTGATGCGCACGGACATCACAATTGTTCAAAAGGATGAGTATGTGAACGACCTGATTACGAAAACACTTGAGTCAAGTTTTCCGTTGGCAGTAGTAAATGAAGAAGATAAATTAGTCGGCTTTATCTTGCGTGTCCACGTTCTGTCGGGACTAGCGGCTGATGATGTTGACGAAACCGTTGAATATCACGGATAATTCTATACAAAAAGCCGGTCTCTAGCAAAAGAGGCCGGCTTTTTGTAACTTGAGGAAGTATAAATTTTCAAAGCCCTTATATAAAGGAAGGAAAAATTTCGATACTTGCTATAAGGCTAGGCTCAAGTTTTTCTACTATACGCTGTTTCATAGTAACGACTACGTTGATTAAGCCAGATGCACATCAATCCCCTCTAGTGACGAGTTCCACCTTACCTGTTTGAGGATCAATGGTTAGCCCATGTACGCTTACGTAGGCCGGGAGCAGTGGATGATTTCGTATTACGGAAACACTTTCTTCTACTGATTTTTCAATCGTGTCAAAGCCTCCGAATTCGCTATCCAGGTCAATTCCGGCATGTTCGATCGTTTGCAGGGTTGCTTCTGATAGACCCTTCTCCATCATTCTTTTTTTGAAGGCATCTGTGTCGATATGTGACATCCCACAATCATGATGTCCGATAACCATGACTTGTTCAGCTTTCAGTTCATAAATTGCCACTAATATACTTTTCATTATACTGTCAAATGATTTGCGAAGAATAGCCCCGGCATTTTTAACCATTTTGACATCGCCATTTTGAATATTCAGTGCCTTTGGCAACAGATCAACCAGTCTAGTATCCATGCAAGTAAAAATGACTGTCCGTTTATTAGGAATATTGTCGGTCTGAAACGGTTCATATTCCCTTTGCTCTACAAAATTTCGATTGTATGTCAGCATTTCATCAAGGTGCATTTTTAGTCCTCCTAGTTATATTATGGTTTCACAATCATGTTAATTTTAACCATGTGTCACATTTATTTCTAATAAAGTGATATAAATCACAAGCGCGATTACGTCAATTGCTATAATGAGCTCACCATGTTAAAAGGGGAAAACATATGCCCTAGTAGCATGTTACTTAAAATTGTTTTTGCAAGCAAGGGAGAAGAATTTGTTTCCCATTAGTAAAGCCAAGGAGGAACGATTTATGGAACAAGTAAAAGGAAGTACTTCCGCATTAGTCTTTTCAACACTTGCCATGATTGTATCATTTACCATATGGTCTATGATATCACCAATGGCACAGGAAATTAAAATGCTTTACAGTCTGTCCGCAACCCAAGTGAGTGTCCTAGTAGCCGTACCAACGATTCTTGGATCCATCATGCGGATTCCATTAGGTATTTTATCCGATAAATTCAGCGGCAAATATGTTTATACATTGACTATGCTGTTTCTGATTCTTCCGCTGCTCGGTGCCAGTTTTGCTGATTCGTATGGCTGGATGCTGTTTTTCGCATTTTTTATTGGCATGGGTGGAACAACGTTTGCGATTGCTATTACATATGTATCAGGTTGGTATCCGCCTGAGAAACAGGGACTAGTATTAGGAATTGCCGGTGTTGGGAATATCGGAACAGCTGTAGCGGGCTTTATTATTCCGGCCATTGTTGCTTCGTATAGTATTGATTGGGCATTTCGAATTCTAGCAATCGCTATTGCCATTATGGCTGTTATCTTCTTCTTAGGGACAAAGGATCGGCAACAAGAAGGCAATAAAACACTAAAAAGTGCGCTGGAACCTTTGAAACATCAACAGACTTGGATGCTTTCCCTCTTTTACTTCTTGACGTTTGGTGTATTCGTGGCGCTTGGTCTATATTTACCTACGCTGCTCCAAGATTTGTATAATTTGTCACCGGTCGATGCCGGACAGCGAGCTGCAATCTTCGTTGTTTTAGCAACATTTATCCGTCCATTGGGTGGAATGGTAGCCGATAAACTTGATCCTAAGAAAATCTTGACCATTATATTTCTTATTGTCGCTATATGTGCAGGGTTCATTGCGTTCACATCGGAAAATATCATTTTATTTACGATATTCTGTCTGATTATTGCTGTTTTTTCAGGCATGGGTAATGGGGTGGTATTTAAAATTGTGCCGATGGTCTCCAAAGGGAATACCGGTTCTGTAACCGGAATTGTTGGTGCTGCAGGTGGTCTTGGCGGTTTCTTCCCACCAATTGTGTTAGGCATGTTCAGGGATATGACAGGCGGCTATTATCTAGGATTCATTCTGCTAGCGTTGTTCAGTCTCGGGTGTTTGGTCGTGAACATGCGCCGCAAAAAGGTCGTCCATTAAATATCATTTTTGCTGGTAAAATGATAAACTGAAAGTGGGATTTTTTGCTTTCGTTGGTTAGAGGCTTATGAATTTTGTTTCTAACATCAGAAAGGATAAAATATGGATGACCTTATAATAAAAACTTCGACATTCGTCATAGGATGAGGCGAGTGTCGAGTTTTTCTTAGGCGGTGGTCTCATGAATAAAGGAAAAGATGATCGCGATATCATTGATGACGATTTATATGAAGAGCTTGATGAAGAAGAACTATACGAACTTGTGGAGCAGGAACGAAAAAGATACATAGAAAAGTCACAACATGAACAGCATCAGAAACCAAAGCGTCCATTCCCGAAATGGGTGGCCTGCTAATTGCCATCGTAATGTTGTTAAATGTTGGCGCCCTTCTCCCAAAGACCTTTTCAATTCCGGCCATTGATTTTTTAATCACATCAGCTCAACTATCGACCCAGGAAAACATTCAGTCCTATAAAGAAGCGGTCGTGGTTGTGGAGACGGATGACGGGAGAGGCACCGGATTTTCCATAACTGCTGATGGGACCATTCTTACTAATCATCATGTCGTCAAGGGACAGAAAACTGTTACGGTGGCATTTCCGGAAGAGGGGCTATTTTCCGGTGACGTCGTGGAAACGTACCCAGATGTTGATCTGGCAGTGCTCCAAGTGGATGGCGAAAATCTATCGCACCTTGATTTGGCAACAGATAAATCGTGGCAGCCGGATAAGCAGCAAATTTATTTCATCGGAAACCCTCTCCGTTTTAGCGGGATTGCTAATAAGGGTACGGTGCTGGATTATATTACCCTTGAAGACTGGGAAAAGCCGGTTGTCATGATGGAAGCACCTGTTTACCGGGGAAACAGTGGAAGCCCGGTGATCAATCAAAACGGTGATGTCATTGGGGTTGTATTTGCTACATTAAAACATGATTCTTACGGCAAGGTCGGATTATTTATTCCTATTAATTATTATCATGACTGAATAAGGCTTGGTACATAAGAGATGAAATGATCGATTTCAAAGAACAACTGCAATCCTATGATCTGTCACTTGTTCAACTGGCCAAAGCCTCACCAAAGCATAAAGATGCCAGACGAACCGCAATAACTGTAGCGAAAATACTTTTTAGGGAGCCTGTTCTAAAGGATTATGTAGAGCGAAAGAAGAAATTGCCGATTAAGAACCTGACACAAAAAGTGCACGTCAGCAAAAAAATACTGGAACGGAGCAGGAAATTTATTCTAGCCACTTTTATCATTTTGACCGGAGACTTTACCTATCTTAGGGAGTATCTCAAGGTGCCTTTATGAAAAAAGTATTGTGATGGAAATCGTCAATACATCCAATTCTTTAATGCTGCGGTATTTCATTCTGAAGAGGGCAGATATGCTTGACTATGGAAAAGTATGGTATTTAAAGCTAAAGAACAGCATAACTAATGAAAAATGCACCAGGAAGACTGGTGCATTTTCGTGCTATATTTCCATGGCTACCGGTGGTGTATATTTCATGGCATGGTCAATATAATACAATAAACTGTCGTGTGAGTCGATAATTTTTGTTTGATCAGGTGAATAATGGTAAGCATGGAGAAAAAGTTGTATTTTTTTGGATAACATATCATCTTCTGTTCGTACCATCAGTACCAGTAGTTCATCCCATTGGCCCCACAACGTATAATATAAGGCTTTGTCATAATCCGGAATTTCCATTTTTGTACCCTCCTCCATTGAAAAGGATCAGTTTATAGTGTCCCCTGAATAGTAATTATATTGTCTGATGCATTGATGGTGTATCTTCCAATTTTTGTGAGCGAATAAATGATGTTTTCTGCTGCATACTAAAAGTAAACCGAAAGGAGGACTTGAGTTTAAAATGAAGTGGAAAATTTTAAGCATTTTATTTGCAGCAGTTTTTGTTCTGGGTGCGTGCCAAGCAGACAATGATGACCCTCAGAACAACAATAATGGTGACGACAATGTGGAACAGACTCGTTATGAAGGTGACCGAGACGCAGACAATAGGTTCGACCGTAACGATAATGTTAATGAATTCAACAATGGCAACCGTACACGGGATAGGGATAACCGCAATAACATTAATAACGGTGAAAATCAATATGAACTGGCCGATGAAGCAGCCGATCGGATAACCGACGAAGTGGATGGAATCAAGAATGTCTATGTTATGAAAACAGATAACAATGCTTATGTTGCTGCAAGATTAGACAATGATAACAATGTGAAAAACAATAACAATGTGAGAAACGATAACAATATAAGAAACAATAACGATACGGCTGATAATAACAACTACACCAATAACAACAATGCCACTAACATAAATCGTGACCGTGGACAAGAGGTTACCGATGAAGTGAAGAATGAAATTACTCGAATTGTTAAATCAGTCGATTCGGATGTTGATAACGTTTATGTATCGACAAACCCTGACTTCTTTGATCTTGCCGGCAATTATGCTGACGATGTTGACAGTGGAAAGCCAGTTAGAGGTCTTTTCGACCAGATGGGTAATATGATTGAACGAGTATTTCCACAAAATAAACGTTAAAATGTAAAATGAATGATAAGCGAGTGCCCACATAAGTGTGAGCACTCGTTTTTTAATAGGACCACATCAGCCACGGTCCCATGCGCATGCGTTCACAAATCCCTCTATTTTTGCTATTCTGAATATAGATTTTATAATGCCCAGAAAGATTATAGTGGGCGAACAGGAAAGGAGCGATCCATCCATGGCAGAGAAAATGAACGTGGAAAGTTTCAATCTTGATCATACCAAAGTGAAAGCACCGTACGTAAGGCTTGTAGGTGTTACCACCGGATCAAAAGGCGACAAGGTTTATAAATATGATATCCGTTTCAAACAGCCCAATAAAGAGCATATGGATATGCCCGGACTGCACTCAATTGAACATTTATTAGCAGAAAACATGAGGAATCATTTGGATAATGTATTGGATATTGGTCCAATGGGTTGCCAAACCGGTTTTTACTTAGCTGTTCTGAATAATGACAGTTATGATGATGTTGTAAAAGCACTTGAAAAAACGCTATATGATATTCTCGAAGCCAGGGAAGTCCCAGCATGCAATGAAGTACAATGCGGGTGGGCGGCCAGTCACAGTCTGCTAGGTGCGCAAACCATTGCCAAAGAGATGTTAGCTGGAAAAGATGAATGGCGGCAAGTCTTCGCAGAGGAAGTGTGATACAGGCTGTTATACACCAACCTTTAACCATGCGCAGACTGTTAAATGCCCACCATTTATCTTAACGTAATATCACAAAGAAGCTATTTGACACCTCAGGTTAAGCCCCACCATAAAATGTCAGGACGCATGAACGGGCTGTCATGCCTTACTTTTAAACGTGGGTAAACCACCTATGTGAAAGAAGGTAGCGGGCAGCCTGACCAATAATAACACGACCTGCACTAGCACGTCCTGTGCGTCGACAGGCTAAGAGCGCGACGTCCTGTCGCAACGCCTGCACTAGCACGTCCTGTGCGTCGAAATTTCCGTTGATTGAATGAGGTTTTACTTTATTTTTTGAAGGAAGCGTTTTACAGAAGGCTGCTTATTTGCGCAACGGTGTTAATTCCTGTGTCAACTGCTCTATTCGTTTTTCTGGCGTAATATGCTAAAATGGAACAAAATGAATGGAGGAATGATTATGAGTGAACAGGTAATCAATTACCTATCCGAAAATCGTGAACAGTTGCTGCAAAAATTGTATGATTTTTTATCTATACCGAGTGTCAGCACCGATAGTGTACATAAAGAAGATATTAAACAGGCAGCAGCCTTTCTGGAAAAGTATTTAAATGACATCGGATTTGAACATGTGCAGCAACAGGATACCGGCGGGCATCCGCTTGTGTATGCTGAATATAATCAGGCTGGAGCGGATGCACCGACTGTGTTATTTTACGGTCATTATGATGTGCAACCTGTTGACCCGATTGATCAATGGAAAAGTGATCCTTTCACACCAGAAGTGCGGAATGGCCGGCTGTATGCTCGCGGGTCAAGTGATGATAAAGGACAGGTTTTTATGCACCTTGCCGTTTTTGAGGCATATATGAAAACGGAAGGAAAATTACCGCTAAATGTTAAAGTATGTATCGAAGGTGAAGAGGAAATCGGCAGTGAACATCTATATGAGATGCTCCATGACAAAAAGGAACAGTTCGGTGCTGATTTTGCCGTCATCTCGGATTCAGGAATGGTTGCCCAGAATCAACCGACGATTTTGTACGGATTGAAAGGGTTTACCGGGATCGAAATTAATGTAACCGGACCTGACCACGACTTGCATTCCGGTATGTACGGTGGGGCTGTCCGTAATCCGGCGATGGCTTTAACATACATACTTGCTTCGATGAAAAGTGAGGAAGAAGTTATTACGGTGGAAGGTTTTTATGATGACGTCGAGCCGCTCTCTGAACATGAACGGGAACTGATTGCGAAAGTGGAAGGAGAAGACTACCGCGAATTGACTGGTGCTTTAGAGACGGTAAGCGAAAAAGGCTACACCGCTAAAGAACATACGATGGCACGGCCGACGTTTGAAATTAACGGTATATTCGGTGGCTATCAGGGTGAAGGCACGAAAACAATTATTCCTTCGCAGGCCGGTGCTAAAATCACATGCCGACTTGTCCCTGGTCAGGACCCGGAACATATCCAATCGTTACTGGAGAAGCATGTTCACGAGGTAGCGCCATCTGGTGTTACGGTCGATGTGAAAAAAGAAAAGTTGTCGGCCAAGGCATATAAGGTTGATCCGGATCATCCATTAATAAGAAAGGCAGCGAAAAGCTATACCGAGGCATTCGGAAAAGAGACAGTTTACGTACGGATGGGCGGGTCCATCCCTGTCGTGGAATGGATTGAAAGCATCTATAACATTCCGATTGTATTACTTGGCTTTGGTACACCGGATGATCGTCTGCACTCACCTAATGAAAGCTTTCCACTGGATAGTTTCGATAAAGGGATGGAAACGCTAGCTCGTTATTGGGATGAAATCAATAAAAAATGAGTGGTGATTAGTCCCTGTCCGACTTAAGACTGTAGATTTTGTATATGGTACAGACCGATAAAACAGATTATATTATTGCTTAACAGAGGTGTACCTTTAAATAATGAAAAAGTTGTTCGTGCTGCTGTTGCTTTCCAGTGTATTGATGGCATGTAATCACACAACGCTCTGGTCAGAAGCGAATGCCGTTCACAATACAAGTCCACGAGAAAAAAAGATGATGGACATTCCGAATATCGAAGCTGTCTCGAAGGTTGAAATGGCATCCCTGAAAGAACTTGCTGAAAAGACACCGGTCAGCACAGAACCTATCGATGTACCGCTGATTAATCAAATGGATGCACCAAAATTATATAATGGCTGTGAAGTCACCAGCCTGGCTATGATGCTAAATTACCATGGTTTTCAAACAACTAAAAATGAATTGGCTGCAAAAATTCCTCGTGTCCCTTTAACGTATGAAAACGGTCAGAAGGGCAATCCGAATAAAGGTTTTGTCGGGAATATGGAGGGTGGTCCAGGGCTCAGTGTTTATCATGGACCAATATACAGCCTTGCAAAGGATTATGCCGGTGATAAAGTTATTGATCTAACTGGTGCCCCCATAGCGTTATTGTATTACTATTTATCCTATGGGCTACCTGTGTGGGTAATCAGCACGGTGGACTTTTCTCCATCAGTGGATTTTGAGACTTGGCATACACCCGCCGGGGAAATTGATGTAACTTTTGATGTACATAGTGCCGTCGTTACCGGTTATGATGAGAATTATGTTTATGTTAATAATCCTTATGGCCAGAAAAATCAAAGAGTCAGAAAGAAAGACTTCAAAACCACGTGGGAACAAATGGGCAGCCAAGCAATCGTTATCACAGAATAGAATTGTTTAACAGACGAAATGAAAAGATACCATCATATTTCAATTTTAGGGGGATCAATTTTTTATGCGTTATGCAGTGGTTACCGGTGTTTCAAAAGGGTTGGGTGAATCAGCTGCCAAACTTTTGTTGGAATCAGGCGTGCATGTGATCGGCATTTCTAGAAGCATTAATCATTCGTTAAATGATTATGCTGAAGCGAATAATGTCTCGTATCAGCATTATTCTTGTGACTTGGGTGATATTGAAAAAACAGAGGAGGTGGCACAGGAAATCAGTGAGTCTGTTTTTTTTCAGGATCCCGAGACAGTATATCTGATCAATAATGCTGCTGTACTCGAACCAATCGATACATCCATGAATGTAAAACGTACTGATTTAGCGTACCATATCGGTGTGAATGCGATAGCGCCAATGGTATTGATGAATATATTTTTACAAAAGGCTACTGAACAAGATGTGCGATTTATTGGGACAACTGTTACATCCGGTGCAGCGGAACGACCTGTATATGGCTGGAGCGCTTATTGCACATCCAAGGCAAGTGTGAATATGTATACGAAAACAGCCGCGCTTGAACAGGATGAATTAAATACCGCAAGCAAAGTCATCGCCTTCAACCCTGGCGTGATGGATACGCAGATGCAGGAACAAATTCGCGCGAGCAGTGAGAATGAATTTAAGGAAGTTGACAATTTCAGGGAATACAAGCAAAATAATATGCTGAAAGACACGGATGTTATTGGCGGGGTACTTGTTGACATTTTAACGGATGAAACGAATATTATTAATGGCAAAGTTTATGATGCGAAAGACTATTTTTAATTGCGGTTAAGCTAGGTAAAAGTCCATTTCCAACCTGTTGTGCTGTTTAATTTGCTGATTATCATCAGTAAAACATATACAGGCGGCTATGGGCTATTACCGTAAATATGCAGGGGATGATTGATTCCTCTGCATTTTCTAGCGAATCAGCCATCGACAGGATAGCTATATATTTGCAGATCTACGGGTGACATGTCTAGCCTCCGCAAACAAACATCAACTGCAGAAAGGAAGTCAGAAATGATTACACGAAAAAGTAAGCGCGAAATTGAAAAGATGCAGGCAGCAGGAGATTTACTCGTCAAATGCCACAAAGAAATAGCCAAAATGATAAAGCCGGGGATTACAACGATGGAGCTTGATACGTTTACAGAGAAGTTTTTGGCAGAGCATGGTGCAACCCCTGAACAAAAAGGTTATAGCGGATATCCATATGCCATTTGTGCCTCCATTAACGATGAAATATGTCATGGTTTTCCGCGGGAGGAAGAATTGGCTGACGGGGATATTGTAACCATCGATATGGTCGTAAACTTGAACGGCGGATTAGCTGATTCTGCGTGGACATACAAAGTAGGAACAGTTGACGATGCGGCCGAACGGCTATTAAACGTGTCCAAAACATCCCTTTACAAAGGTATTGAACAAGCACTTCCCGGCAATCGAATTGGAGATATTGGGCATGCCATTCAGACGTATGCTGAAGGAGAAGGATTCTCGGTTGTTCGGGATTTCACTGGTCACGGAATAGGACCAACCATCCATGAAGAACCGCACATCCCACATTTCGGTCTGCCGAATAAAGGTACACGGTTAAAAGAAGGCATGGTGATTACGATTGAACCGATGATTAATGAGGGTAGCTGGCAGAGTAAGATGGACGGTAATAACTGGACAGCGCGAACAGTTGACAAAGGCCGGTCCGCGCAATACGAGCATACCGTTGTCATTACGCAAGACGGACCTCTCTTGACAACCGATCAGGATAAGTAATCGTATGTTCCGAAAGGGGGGGTTATTTGCGCGTTGTATCGATTTGTCCGAGTAATACAGAAATCATGGCCTATCTTGAGCAAACCAACCTGCTTGTTGGTGTCGATGATTATTCGGACTGGCCGGTAGAGATGCAGCAATTGCCGAAAGTTGGTCGGGACCTTTCCATTGATATGGACAAGGTAGAAGCACTACACCCGGATCTGATCCTGGCCTCGTTAAGTGTTCCGGGGATGGAAAAGAATATTGAGGTACTGAATGAAAGAAAGCTGCCGTTTGTTACAATGAATCCTAATTCGCTCGAGGAAATTGCCGATGACATCGAAACAGTCGGTAATGCACTGGGACTTAAAAACCTTGGGAAAGAAAAAGCGGCAGCCTTCCGTACAGAGATAGCTGCTTTTCGAGAACAGGCATCGTTAAAACGAGAAAGACCTTCCTTATATTGGGAGTGGTGGCCCAAGCCTGTTTTCACACCAGGGCGCCCCAACTGGCTCACAGAAATTAGTGAATTGGCAGGTGCCAGAAATATATTCGACACAGAAAACGAAGCAAACGTCCAAACAACATGGGATGATGTGAAATGGCGTAATCCGGATCATATTTGCATGGTTTGGGTGGGTGTACAGGAGTCAAAAATGCGCCCGGAATTGGTGAAGAAAAGGCCCGGCTGGAGTGAAATGAACGCCATTCAGAATGATCGTATCCATGTACTGGAAGAATCGCTGTTTTGCCGACCATCACCACGGCTTTTGAACGGGTTACGTAAATTGACGGATATTCTAGAATAAAGCTCTCCTTTAGTGAGGAGAGCTTTTTTAAATGAAGTTACTCGGATATCCGTTACTATAGACCGCAATGTTTGGCGTTTTCTCAATGAACTCTGGCGTTTTCATGTTAAACTTTGGCGTTTTTGTCAAAGGATGATTCATATGATGACGCCGATTGCATAAAACGGCAATATTAATTTAGCTTCTCTGACTTTGTCGATGTCCGCTGTGATTTGATGATTGTTTTACCACCAAATAATATGGTTATGATCGGACTAAGCAAACAGAAAAAGGCGAATGGTAAATACGTCAGTACCGGAACACCGAGAACATCTGCAATAAATACACCGCAGACGCTCCAAGGGACAAGCGGATTGATGACAGTGCCAGCGTCCTCTAGCGTTCTCGACAGTGCCTTGTTAGACAATCCGGCTTTCTGATACACGCCTTTAAACGTTTCCCCTGTAAGCATAATGGACAGATACTGCTCCCCGATCAACACATTTACACCAATAGCTGATGCTGCTGTTGACAATATAATTGCTCGAACCTTTTGCAGTTTTTCCTGAAATGCGGACAATATAGACGGAACAATTCCGGTGACAAATAGTAAACCACCGAATCCGAGTGCCAAGATAACAAGAGAGATGGTAAATAGCATATCGTTAATGCCACCTTTTGTCAGGAGGCTATTAACGGGTTCAAAACCGGTTGAGCCTGTATAGCCATCAAACCAGATTGCCCATATCTCCGTCCATGCCAGTCCGCTTGTTATACTGGCAAGGATGGTGGCTGTCATACTGCTTACAGCCAAGGAAATAAAAGCCGGCACTTTGAAAATGGTAGCTAGGATGAGTATGATCAGCGGAATCCAGGAAGTCCAGTAAATCAACCCCGTCTCCTCGAGGCCGGCCATATATTTATCCAGATTTTCTATACCCACTGAGGCATTAGGTGAAAGCATGGCAAACAACAAAAATGAAATGATAAAAGCAGGAATCGTTGTCAGGCTCAAGTGCCGTATATGCTCGAATAAATCCACCTCAACAATTGTTGACGCCAAGTTCGTCGTATCCGACAGCGGTGACATTTTATCACCGAAAAAGGCCCCAGATACGATGGCTCCTGCGGTAATCGCCATGGACGCATCCATGGCAGTCCCCATGCCGATGAAGGCAACACCAATCGTGGCCGTGGTAGTCAGGGAACTGCCGAGCGAAATCCCGATAATAGCGGTGACGGCAAACGCAATCGCATAAAACCAGGTACCACCAATTAACGAGAAACCGGTACTAATGAGCACTGGAATTGTTCCGCTGATCATCCAGCTGCTGATGAGTATACCAATGAGCAGGAACAGGAAGATGGCCCCCATGCCGGATTTGGCACCGGCTATCATTCCTTCTTCCAGATCTTTGAACGAAATTTTCCTGCTAAGCCCGTATATGACGATAAGCATAATAGCAATAAGAATTGGAATATGGGGTCGTGTTCCCAGGCCAATTAGAAAATAACTAATAAGACCGATTGTTAAAAAGAATATGAAAATAGATTCACCAAGAGCAGGCTTGTGTTTTGGTTCGATGGGAAACATCTGAAACAACCTCCTTATGTTTTTTTAGATACAGCCATATAAAAAAGGCTCCATCCCACATAGGGACGAAGCCTTACTCCGCGTTACCACCCTGATTGAAGGGTCACTAAACCATCATTTGTGGTTGACCCCTCCGCTCATGAAACATATCCGCTAAAATCTGAATGTGTAATTCGATCCTTACTTGCCAAGGTTTGCACCAACCACCCTGTCGCTGTTTGCTGCCCGGTAAAAATCTACTGCGCATTCACGGATGCTATATTCGGTTAGAGATTACTACGAATATACACGGTACGGCGGGAAGTTGTCAATATGCTTTTGATAGAGGGGTGAGTTAAATATTTACACGAATTCCCCTTGACCTTTATTGCCTTTCTTTTTAGTTCTTGAAACACGAGAAAAATGTTATAATAGCACGCACCTTGAGTGCAGCAGTCAACTGTATGAATTTGTTTACCGTTTTGCTAATTGGGGTATACTATTGAGGGCTATAACCTTACGTATAACTGCTACCGGTCAGTTAATGATCGGCTCTGTTTTATTGCAATAAACTGTATAAAAGAAAGGTGTATGTCAGTATGAATAAGCCAAATCTACAATTATCGCTTCAATCATTAAGTCTTATTGCGGGATTTATGGTATGGGTATTAATCTCCTCACTCATGCCGATTATTAATGAAGAAGTACAATTAACATCCGGCCAGTTGTCATTCGTTACAGCAGTTCCAGTTATTCTTGGCTCTTTATTGCGCGTTCCGTTAGGTTTTTATACGAATCGCTTTGGTGCGAAAAATATGTTCATTTTGAGTTTTATTGTACTTTTATTTCCTGTGTTCTATTTAAGCATTGCTGATTCTTTCTTTGATTTAATTCTTAGCGGACTCTTTTTGGGTGTTGGTGGAGCAACATTTTCCATTGGGGTTACTTCGTTGCCAAAATACTATTCAAAGGATAAACACGGTTTCGTTAACGGTATTTATGCTTTAGGAAATGCGGGTACTGCGATTACAACGTTCGGTGCTCCGGTTATTGCCTCCTCTATCGGTTGGGAAAATACTGTCCGTTTATATTTAGTGTTAATGCTCGTGTTTATTGTATTTAACTTCTTTTTAGGTGATAAAGACGAGGCTAAAGAAAAGGTCTCCATGGTGGAGCAGTTAAAAAGTGTTTATCGTAACCAAATACTATGGTTTTTAAGTCTCTTTTATTTTATTACATTTGGTGCCTTCGTTGCATTTACAGTCTACTTACCCAATTTTCTAGTTGATAATTATGGATTGACCCCTGGTGATGCCGGGCTTCGTACGGCAGGATTTATTGTTTTGGCAACAATAATTCGTCCAGTTGGTGGATTCCTTGCTGATAAGTTGAATGCGCATATTATATTAATGATTATTTTTCTTGGTATAAGTGCTTCCGGTGTACTATTGTCTTTCACACCGACGATTGAGCTATATACAGTCGGCACATTATCAGTTGCTGTTTTCGCCGGTATTGGAAATGGTACTGTATTTAAGCTTGTTCCACTTCACTTTTCTAAGCAAGCAGGGGTCGTCAACGGGATTGTTGCTGCTATTGGTGGATTAGGTGGGTTCTTTCCGCCCATCGTATTGAGTACCGTATTTAATCTAACTGGTCATTATGCGATTGGATTTATGGCGTTATCCGAGTTTGCCTTAGTAAGCTTTGTTATCGTCGTGTATATGTATTATCAGGACAGGTTAAGTTTAGAAAGGAAAATTATCGAAGGCACTGCTGAAGGGATCATGATTACTGATAAGCATGCCATTATTCAGGATGTAAACCCTGCTTTCACACGAATTACAGGTTATGAAGAAGAGGAAGCAATAGGAAAAAAACCAAGCATTCTTAGCTCTGGAAAACATGATAAATCATTTTATGAAAAAATGTGGCAAACCATTCATGAACAAGGATATTGGGAAGGCGAAATCTGGAATAAACGAAAAGATGGCGAAATATATGTAGAATGGTTAACCATCAGTCAGTTGAACAACGACAAAGGTAACCCACAATATTATGTAGGAACGATGAGTGACATATCAGCTGCAAAGGACGACATTTAATAAAACCGTTAAAGCCCCCTTATCGATGATTAAAAATCACTTTAAGGGGGCTTTTTATGAGTTGACACAGATAAAATTCAAGGTAAGATAAAATAAACATGACCTATAATTGGGGGGTACCAAATGGATACAGAATTGGCCGAGGAACAGCATGCATCCCCAACAATACATATGATTCGAAAGGGTTTCACTGTTGGACTTCCGATTATGCTCGGATACCTGCCGATAGCGATTACGTATGGTGTCTTGGCGAAACAATCGGGAATGTCACTGATGGAATTGACATTGATGAGTGTTATGGTTTTTGCTGGTGCTAGTCAGTTTATGGGAGCAAACATGATTGCCGTTGGTGCTGGGGCACTCGAAATTATCGTTGCAACTTTTGTGCTGAACTTCCGCCATTTTGTGATGAGTCTGTCGTTTATGAATCGATTGCGGGATATAGGCTTGAAATGGAAAGTCCCCTTATCACTAGGACTGACCGATGAAACTTTTGCTGTATCCGCACTGCATACGAAAGAAGCAAGCGCAGAAAAAGGTGCTTACTTTTATGCATCACTTATTCTGACAGCTTATGCTTCCTGGGTTGGCGGATCTTTTTTAGGTGGGCTGCTCGGTGAAATCATTCCAACACAATTAAGCCAGAGTATGGGCATTGCTTTATACGCGATGTTCATCGGCTTACTCATCCCGTCGGTGAAAAAAGAGTGGGGTGTTGGGCTGGTTGCCGTTATAGCGATGCTGATTAATACCATTTTTAATCAATTCCTGAGTGACGGCTGGGCAATTGTAGCCGGCACGGTATTAGGCGGATTAAGTGGCGTATTTCTATTGAAGGGGGAGACTTCATGATTATAGCCATCATCATTGGTATGGCTCTTGTAACGATGATTCCAAGGGTCATTCCTGCATTTATTGTTGATAAGCTGCAATTCCGGGATTGGATGAATCGCTGGCTGAATGCTATTCCATTTGCTGCTTTAGGTGCACTTATCTTTCCCGGAATCATGACGGTTATTCCTGATAAACCGGTGATTGGTCTTATTGGTGGAGCTGTGGCAGTAGCCCTTGCATATTTGGGATTGAATGTCATTTTAGTCGTTGCCGGTGCTATTGTTACAGTATTTCTCTTAACGATGTGATTTTGAATATGGATTATTTGTCTTAATCCACCCTGCTAAAATATGGATGACCCCTGACTTGGATAATTCGACACGGTATGTAAACAGTAAAGGTAGTGTTGATTATTGAGTTAAAGGAATGTTGAATCTTATGGGAAGTCACCTTAAAAAGCAGGAGAAACTATGGATTATCCTTTCATTGGCAACAATCCCGCTGATTATGACGCTGGGAAATTCGATGCTCATCCCGATTTTACCGGTGATGGAAAAAGAACTGGACATATCCAAGCTCGAATCAAGTTATATCATTACAACTTATTCAGTTGTAGCCATTTTTTTAATTCCAATTGCAGGTTTTCTGTCGGATCGATTCGGCAGGAAAAAAGTGATTATTCCTGCGTTGATTATCACAGGTCTTGGAGGATTGGTGGCCGGATGGGCCTCACAAGTAATGGATCAAGCATTTCTCGTTGTCATAGCCGGCAGAGTTCTGCAAGGGATTGGTGCATCAGGAGCGTTTCCAATTGTATTGCCGCTTGTAGGGGATATATTTAAAGATGACGAGGAAGCAAGCTCAACGCTTGGCATTATTGAAACGTCCAATACGGTCGGTAAAGTGTTAAGTCCGATTTTAGGTGCGGCACTCGCGGCACTTGTCTGGTTTCTTCCGTTTTATTCAATTCCGGTTTTATGTATTATTTCTGTTCTGATGGTTAGCTTCCTGGTTAAGAATAAGGGAGGGGAAGAACAGGGGACACATTTCAAGGAATATTTATCGATGGCAAAAGATGTGTTCAAAGAGCATGGTAAGTGGTTGGTGGCAGTTTTTCTCATTGGTGCCATTTTAATGTTCATTTTGTTTGGTTTTTTATTTTACTTATCGAGCATTCTTGAAGATAAATACGATTACAAAGGGATATGGAAAGGCCTTTTACTGGCGATACCTTTATTGGCATTATCGATCGCCTCATTTGTTAGTGGACGGATGATTAAAGGAAAACTGACCGTCATGAAGTGGGTGACATTCATCGGCATTATCCTTGCTGGTGCATCAGTGGCGGTAATTCCGTTTATGGACCATCCAGTTTACTTACTGTCCGTCTTTTTTGTTTGTGGCGTTGGAATTGGCATGTCGCTTCCATGTCTTGACGCACTGATTACGGAAAGTCTGGAAAAGACGGTTCGAGGGATCATTACATCCATTTACACGTCCATGCGGTTTATCGGAGTTGCCGCTGGTCCACCCGTGATTGCTGTTATGATGAAAGGAAATATTATTTGGATGGCCAGTCTATTAACCATATTCGCGCTTATTGCAGGTTTTCTCGGATATCGGAACATTAACCCTTGATGAATTGCAATCAGTGGGGATTCTGACACATCAGTGTACATCCCCATTGATTATTTTACGAACTGAAAATATAGAAAATTTACTTAAATCTGTTAATTACCCCTTGCAAATTACTGAAAAATTTAGGATAATGGAAAAAAGGAACGAGGGGGAGTGTTCCATGAACCGGCAAAAAGAAGGATACCGGTTTTATCGTTACAATGGGAAAACACTTTATGCAAAACGGGAGATTTCTTACGAGTTGAGACTGAATGCACAATTAGTGCTGGATGAACTATGTTTTAATTGGAATAAGTTGAAATTGGAAGAAGCGGTTAATCATTCCATTGATACAGGGAATAAGGAACAATTCCTGCGATTAAGCAAGGAATACAGAAATTTTGTTTGGGAATAAATAAGTCCGATTTTCAGCACAAATGCCTTACCCTAAAGCGGTAGGGCATTTTTTTGAATGAGTCAACACAGCCCTGTTAAGGATATAGTAAGATTTCAGTAGAGAATCCACATAATAGCAGCGACCAGCGACCAGCCGCTTATATTGTGACTAATTCACGCCATTTCTGTTAACCATTTGTGTTGAACTTTTGTTACAATTAGATTGGGTCAAATGATACATAAGGAGGTAATACAAATGGAATATCGGGTGGAAAAAGATACATTAGGAGAAATACATGTGCCCGCTGACAAATTTTGGGGGGCACAAACACAGCGGAGTAAGCAAAATTTCCCTATCGGCAATGAAGAAATGCCAGCTGAAGTGATTAAAGCGTTTGCCATCTTGAAAAAAAGTGCTGCCAAAGCTAACAGTGAACTAGGGCTTTTGGAACAAGAAAAGGCAGAGGCAATTGCCCATGCTGCAGATCAAATCATAAACGGCACACTTGATGAACATTTTCCGTTGGTTGTATGGCAGACAGGAAGCGGTACACAGTCCAATATGAATGTAAATGAAGTGATTGCACATGCCGGGAGCAATTGGCTAAAAGAACAAGGCAGTGAGTTGCAACTGCATCCAAACGATGATGTCAATAAATCACAAAGCTCCAATGATACGTATCCGACGGCAATGCACATTGCGTTCGCATTAAAATTAGAAGATGTGGTGCTTCCTGCCTTGCAAACGATGAAAAATACCTTGCATGAAAAAATGAATGCGTTTCAAGATATCGTTAAAATTGGCCGTACCCATTTACAGGACGCAACACCATTGACCCTGGGACAGGAAGTAAGCGGCTGGCATCGGATGCTTGAAAAATCCGAGCAGATGATCAGCGAAAGTTTACATCATGTTAAACAGCTTGCCATTGGCGGGACAGCGGTTGGAACAGGACTAAATGCGCACCCGGATTTTTCGGAGGCAGTTACAAAAGCTATAAGTGAGGTTACTGGTAAACAATTTATTTCCGCACCAAATAAATTTCATGCACTGACAAGTCACGATGAAGCCGTCTTTGCGCATGGTGCACTTAAAGGACTTGCTAGCGACCTAATGAAAATCGCTAATGATGTACGCTGGCTGGCAAGCGGACCACGTTGCGGAATTGGCGAAATCTCTATCCCGGCGAATGAACCCGGAAGCTCTATTATGCCGGGAAAAGTCAATCCAACACAAAGTGAAGCGGTCACGATGGCAGCAGCTCAGGTAATGGGAAATGATGCTACTATCGGTTTTGCAGCTAGCCAAGGCAATTTTGAACTGAATGTGTTCAAACCGGTCATTGCGTATAACTTCTTGCAGTCCGCTCAGTTACTTGCAGACAGCATTCTGTCATTTGACGAACGGTGTGTACAAGGCATCGAGCCGAATCATGAACAAATTGAGAAATATTTGCGTGATTCCTTAATGCTAGTAACTGCACTAAATCCGCATATTGGTTATGAGAATGCAGCTAAGATTGCCAAGAAAGCATTCGCCGATAATTCAACATTAAAAGAAGCCGCCGTTCAGCTAGAACTATTGACTGAAGAACAATTTGACGATTATGTCAATCCGAAAGAAATGACCTATCCAAAATAATGGTTAGTAACAAAGGCGTAAGCGCCCTTGAAGGCTAAGAACGCGACGTCCTGTGCGGGCGCCTGCACTAGTACGTCCTATACATCGAAGCCGGACGTGGCCTAACTTTGCAAGTAAGGTCATCCATATTTTATACTTCCGACGTCACTAAAAAGCTCACAACCCTACATGGGTCAGTGAGCTTTTTTAAGAAACAATTACCAGCGATAATCTATGATAAGATTTCCGTTTCTGCTCACAATAATGCGTACAGGAGGTGATAACACATGGCAAATAACAACAGTCAAAACTCAAACCAATTAGTTGTTCCTGGAGCAGAGCAAGCGCTTAACCAAATGAAAACTGAGATTGCACAAGAATTTGGTGTGAACCTTGGTGCTGACACTACTTCCCGTGCTAACGGTTCTGTTGGTGGTGAAATTACCAAGCGCCTGGTTCAGACTGCACAGTCTCAATTTAGTGGACAACAATAAATAACTGATGGCTTTAGGGGGGATGAGGCTTCCCTCTAACAATAATAACTGACACCAAAAGGGGAAGTCTTTCATGGCTTCCCCTTCATTAATACTTATATTGGTATTTCTTACATAAATTGGATGTGGTGCTGTTACCAATTCACAGTGGCTAGGACGTTCTGCACGAATAGCCGTATCTGTTAAGGTCATTTCTTGAAGTATCGTGATAACAAATGGCCGAAGAAAAAATTTTACGCAATTGATCAATCATGAAAAAAGCCTCTTCTCCCTTATATTTTTTATATTATAGTAATATTTTTAATACATAAAAATGAATTTTACATGTTTATGCTTAATCCAGAAAGGTATACATGCGGGGATACGTCTGTTATAGTTAGTTTAGCCAAAAATGAAGGAGGATCTATTGTGGCTAATATTTATGATAGTGCGTATGATTTAGAAAAGGCGATTCGTAACAGTGATGAGTTCAAGAACTTACAGCAAGCTTACGAGGCTGTCATGGCTGATCCAAACGCAAAGCAAATGTTCGACAACTTCAGGAATACACAGATGGAATTGCAGGAAAAGCAGATGCAAGGCCAGGAAATTTCCGAAGAAGAAGTAGAACAAGCACGTAAAGTTGTTGAATTAGTGCAGCAGCATGAAGATATCTCGAATTTGATGGAAGAGGAACAGCGCTTAAACGTTGTCATTAATGACGTCAGCCGGATTATTACCAAACCGCTCGAAGAACTGTATGGCAACCCGGAAGACGATTCAAACGAATAAAAAATAAACAGAGTCCGCGGCATAAGAAGCTACGGGCTCTTTTTTTATTACAACTCTTTAACGGTGGAATAGCACGAGTTTTGCATTCGGTGCGACACAGCGGTGGGTATAGTTGTTGTACCCTTTTTCGGTAAGTTTCTGATGACCGATGTTCTTCGCTTCATCATTACTGGAAGCTTCAAATGACTCATCAAGCAGTTTCTCCCCGGTTTTGTCAAAGACAGTCAAATGATATGTCCTCATTATGAACCTCCTTATATTGATTATTGAAGGCTGATTATTCTCAATGTTAAAAGATTAAAACTAATTTTATAATAAACATACCATAAAAAAGGATAAGAGAGAAGGAAAATGTTGTTCAAAATAATAATCAGGCATCATATTAGAACGTGCATTCGTTTCATGGCTTTGGTAAAATAATGGTAAGAAGACGTTCGATAGGAGGCAAGGGGGTATGGGGGAGATATCGTTTATCCATGCAGCGGATTTGCATTTAGACAGTCCGTTCCAAGGGCTTTCACACATTCCGGAGAGCATGTTTGAAAAAGTGAAGAACAGTACCTTCGAGGCATTAGACCGACTTGTACAAGCGGCAATTGATAAACAGGTGGATTTTGTACTGCTTGTGGGAGATCTGTATGATAATGAAAAACAGAGCTTGAAAGCACAAGTCCGGCTGCGAAATGCATTTGAAAAACTAAAGCAACATCACATTCATGTATATATGTCGCACGGTAATCATGATTTTATTGGTGGTAATAGTAACCCAATAACCTATCCGGATAATGTATTTGTTTTTCCCGATGAGAATGTAACCCATTTCACCTATGAAAAAAATAAGGAAACGCTGGCGGTTATCTACGGTTTTAGCTATGAAAATCGTTCGGTCACAGCAGAAAAAGCGCGGGAATATGAGCTGGTATCCTGGGCGAATATTCCATACCATATCGCCATGCTTCATGGTAGTTTATACAGCAATACAGAACATGATGTGTATGCGCCGTTCCATTTGGCAGACCTGACCGCAACGGATTTTGATTATTGGGCACTAGGACACATCCATCAGCGGGAGGTACTTAAATCGGCTCCACCGGTTGTGTATCCCGGCAATATACAAGGGAGAAACAGCAAGGAGTCGGGGAAAAAGGGTTGTTATCATGTTGTGTTATCTGAGAAAGGCACGCAGTTTACCTTCCTGCCGCTACAATCCATTGAATTCAACAAACTGACCATTGATATTTCCTGCTGCAATGAAGCACACCAACTTGAGACAGTCATTCGTGAGGAGATAGAGAAAGCGCGGGGGAATAGTGGACCGGCATTAATACAACTAACATTAAGCGGTGCCGAAAGTCATTTCCGGGAATGGAAGCAAGCTGCAGATGAAATGATACAACTTGTGAATGAGGCGTTTGTGCACCAGAACGACTGGACATACATATACCGCTATACGTTTGACTGGACAGAAACTAATTCATTCCAAGCATTAAAGCGGAGTGGGCATTTTGCCGGGGAATTACTCAGACATGCGAATGAGGCGAACATCCAATCATACTTAGACGACCTCTACCGACATAGGCAGGCGAAAAAATATTTACACGCCATGTCCAAGGAACAGGAAGTGCGTGTGAAACAAAGGGCCAAACAGCTGCTTGTTGAAGGTTTATTCGACAAGGGAGGTGACTAATGTGCAATTAAAAGAGGCGACAATTTTTGGTTTTGGTAAATGGGTTGACTATACGATAGACTTTACGGATCATAACTTCATTTGCATATATGGTAATAATGAATCAGGAAAGACGACAATTCAGCAGTTTCTCTTATTCATGCTGTTTGGCATGCCTCCTAAAAAACGCGCCGACTACAGGCCAAAGACGAGCAGCAAAATGGGAGGAAGACTAACAGTGGAGGATCCTGAAGCTGGTATATATACTATCGAACGGCTGCATGACGTGCGTAATGGCAAGGCGGTATGCTATACGCCGGATGGCAACGAACACGGAGAAACATGGCTGCAGGAGCGGCTGAACGGAATGACGAAAGAAACCTACCAATCCATTTTCACATTTTCCGCTGTCGATTTGCTGGATATCAGACACATGAAAGAAGATGACGTAGGCGAAGTACTACTCGGTATCGGAATGACCGGTTCCAACAGTATTCATACACTGGAAAAGCAACTGGAGGCAGAACTGGGGGATTTGTTCAAACCATTTGGCAAAAAGCCGACCATCAATCAGCAGTTAACATCGATGGATACGCTATATTCATCGTTGCAAGAATATCGGGAAACAAAGGATGAATATCGGACGAAAAGGGAAAAGCTAAACCAATTGACAACTGAGATGGAGCAGTTGCAGGTACAGTTGGATGAAGCAAAAGATGCTGTTTTTCGGCTGGACAAGAAACTACAAGCTTTCCCTGTTCTGAAAGATTATCAAAAAGTGAAAGAACAATACCAGTCCTACCCGGAGCAACTAACTTTTCCGGAAAATGGAATCGAGCGGCTTGAACAACTGAATGAATACTTGATGCCGATGAAAAGCGAATTATCCGTGCTTCAGCATAACTTAGAAGAATATAAAACGAAAAGGGATGCTATCCGGAATGATTTTTATCATAGTGATGTTTATGAACAGCTGGAGACGATTATACAGCGAAAACAGAACTGGCTTGATTGTCAACAAGAGCTGCATCGATATGAGGAAGCTATACAGAAGCTAGCGTGGCAAATCGGAAAAGAACTGAATCAGCTTAATGCTGGCATTTCCGTCGACGATTTAACATCGTTGCAATTGCCTTTTTCTGCTGAGAAGATATGGAATCAGGTGAAACGTGATCATGACCAGATTGTTGTGATGAAGGAACAGCTGGAGAGAGAACACAAACAGCTGCTGAAAGAGCAAGCGTACCTGAATGAGCAAAAAGACAAGTTGCAGGCGTCATTGACAGATGAAGCACAGGAACATGCGCTACAGGAAACAATCCGTCAATACCATCGTGAGGAACATATGCAATGGGACTTAGCCGAACAGACGAATCAGTGGAATCAGTTGAAACAGAGAAAAGAAAAGAATGCTTTAAACTGGCTTGTTGTCGGAATTGGTATGTGTGTTGCTCTGATGGTTGCAGCGGTTATGCAGGGTGCCATGTATCTGTGGGGGATTGCTGGTATCATTTTTTTTGTATCTATCGGGCAGTGGGCAGTGAGAAAACAGTCTTTCCGCGAATTTGAAAAGATGTTTACATCCAAGCATCCACAATCCAGTCAAGTGACCGAAGAAATGAAACGGGAAGCGGAACAACTTCTTTCAGAAAATGAACAAAAGAAACAGGAATTATCTATTGTGCAAGATAAACTACAGTCAAACGAAATGGAGATTTTAAAATGGGAAGAAAAGCAGTCGGGACTGGACCAACGCGAAAACCGTTTGACTAAACAAATTGCGAATCAGTATAGGCAATATCCGTTTTTGGAACGGATTGAAATAGCTTATTGGCCGGCATTTTATCACACGCTCAAACATGTGCTTGATTTGCAGCAAGATAAAGAGCAGCAGGAATGGGAATATGACAAACGACTACAGGAAAGCAAGCAATTTGAAAACTGGACACAACGCACTTTTCGTGATATGAATTGGGAAGATACTGGTAAGTCGGTGGAAGATAAATTAGCAGATATGGAGCATGTACTGCAAAAATATCGGGATGATTTAGCCAGAATGGAACAGTATGATCAATGGATTGCCGAAACAGAAGCTAGAAGGCGACAAGTACAGAAAAAAATGCGTGTGTATGAAGAAGCGTGGACACAACTGATGACCGTCGCCGGAACGGATACCCAAGAGGAATACCTGAAAAAAGGGAAGCAACTGAAGGAAAAGCAGGAATATGCCAATAGAATGTCTGAATTGGACAATCAATTGGCAAGAATATTACCGGGGGATGACTATGAAACCTTCATTACAATGGAGCTGTCTGAAGAGCATGTACTAAAATCAGCATATGAAAGCGAATCAGACCGGATTGACGAACTCGAGCGCACCATTGAAAAAAAACGGGAGTTACGGGCGGATATGAATGCAGAACTTGCCGCGTTGGAGACGTCAGAATCATACTCCGAGGCACTGCACCGCTTTACAATAGAACAAGAAAAACTTGAAAGCTTAGCTGAGGAATGGGCGGTGTTGAAAGCCGCTAAGGAAATGCTTACAGAAACAAAACGGAACTATCGTCGTAATTATATGGGACAAGTTACGGACAAAACGACATATTATTTCCACCAACTTACACAGAAAGCATACAATGCCATTTATCCTCCTGAAGAAAACAAGCCATTTCGAGTTGAAGCCAGAGATGGTATACGGTATGATGTAAACGAGCTTTCACAAGCAACGATTGATCAGTTGTACGTCTCCCTACGATTGGGAATTAGTGAAGTGATGAGTGAAAAACATCGTCTCCCGTTCATTATTGATGATGCATTTGTTCACTTTGACCCTTCTCGGACAAAACAGGTCATAGCTTTGTTGTCGGAGGTGTCCCAGCGACAACAGATTATATTGTTTACTTGTAAGACAAGTGTGGTAGAAGCCGCAACAGATGCGAGCTTGATTGAATCCGACAGTTCTGTTCGCATTCCCTTGCCATAAATGGTAAACTAATTTCAGATAAACGGAAGGCTGTCCGCAGTCATAAAAAAAGAAAGAGAGCATATGGAGGGAATTCCAATGCAGAACGATGAAAATACTTCCAATGAAGCAGCGAAGTATGAAGAAACACTCGAGAAATTTATTCAGGTTATTGCCAAGAACATGAGTTTATACGGTATTACCTCCTCGATAGGGCGGTTGTACGGTGTTTTGTATTTTTCCGATGAACCGATGACATTGGATGATATGCGCAATGCCCTGGAGATGAGCAAAACCAGTATGTCTACCGGTGTTCGCGCTCTGTCGGATATGAAAATGGTTGAATCGACATTTCGGCGAGGCATCCGTAAAGATTTGTACCAATCAGAGGAAGACTGGTATAAATCATTCACATCTTTATTCGCAAACCGGTGGCGCCACCATACGGAAACAAATATAGAAGAAGCAAATGAAGCTATACGCGAGTTGCGAAAAATTGATCGTCGAACAGAAGACGAGGAATTAAAGAGTAAAATCAAGCGTGATATTGACAGGTTGGAATATGCGAAGAATTATTATAAATGGTTGATGGACTTTATCCAGCTTGTAGATTCAGGCAAGATATTTGAATACTTGCCAAGACATGATGAAGAGGAACACAGGGATTGATGCGTTTCGATCAATCCTTTTTATAAGGATAAAATGTATAAATAAAGTGATACAATTTTTACTGGCCAAGCTAGCTACGTCCGGCTCCAGTACCTTTGTTTCAGAGGGGGAGGAACTGTTTTGAAAAAGGGGATAGGACATTACCATATTGGTGACGCATTTGATGACTTTATTTTAATCAAATCATCCGCTAGAGGCGTTGCCAGCAATGGGAAACCATTTTTGACATTAATCCTGCGTGATGCGACCGGTGAAATTGAAGCAAAGTTATGGGAAATTACGAAAGAGGACGAAGAGGTGTTTATCCCGGAACAAATTGTCAGGCTTACTGGTGAAGTGAACCAGTTCCGCGGGAAGCCACAGCTGAAAATTTTTTCTATCCGGCCATCCAACGCGAGCGATGGTGTCCAGGTAGATGATTTCGTCGCAAAGGCTCCGGTGGAAAAGGAAGTACTCATGGAAAAATTGACAGAAGCGATTTTTGAAATGCAAAACCCATCATTGCAACGAATGGTACGGGCGCTCGTGAAAAAGTATCAGGAGGGCTTGCTAACCTATCCAGCGGCGACAAAGAATCATCACGAATATGTATCAGGACTTCTTCACCATATTGTCAGCATGCTGTCGCTGGCGAAAGAGCTGCATACCTTGTATCCGGAAACAAATAAGGATTTACTGTACGCAGGCGTTATTCTGCATGATCTTGGGAAAGTGAAGGAACTCTCAGGCGTCGTTACCACTTCATATACACTGGAAGGGAAACTGCTTGGGCACATTCCTATGATGGTCGAAGAAATCGGAAATATGGCTAAAGAATTACAAATTGATGGAGAGGAAGTATTGATTCTGCAGCACTTAATCTTATCCCACCATGGTAAAGCGGAATGGGGAAGCCCGAAGCCACCGTTAATCAGAGAGGCGGAACTGCTGCATTTAATTGATTTGGTTGATGCACGGATGAACATGCTGAACCGCGCCTTGGATAAAGTAAAACCGGGAGAATTTACGGACCGATTATTTGCACTCGATAACCGGTCATTTTATAAGCCCCTATTTGAAGATAATTAGAAAGGTACCCCCATAATTGTGAAGCGACTGTCATTTTTTAGCCCACGTATTCATATACATAAAATAAAAATGATGGACAAGGGGGCTAAGTATGATTTTCGGAATGCCTTGGTGGGTTTTCATGATAATCCTTTTTATATTTTTGACCGGATATATGGCGTTCAGAGCAATGCGAGCTGAGCGCAAACTGGAAAATTATTATATCGAACAAGAAGGTCAGGTCTATATCGATCGTATCGAACAGGAACGTGAACAACGGCAGAAGCAAAAAGGGCGGCAATTGTCACATTAGCTGCTGTTAAATCTCTAAAAAAAGCTGATCCATAGTTATGGATCAGCTTTTTTTCGTTTAAATTACTTATCTTCTTCTTTATCTTTCTGATTGGATGCTTTTTGGGCGAATATGCCTTTTAAATCTTTTACTTTTACGTCGATATTAGCATCATCCAGTAGCCCATTAACTTTTTCACGGGCTTTTTGCACGTCCATCCGTTGGTTAATAATGTCACGGCGGATACCGTCTTTATTATCTTTAAATGAACCGATGTCTTTTTCCGTTTCACGCTTGTCCGTCACCTTGATAATGTGATAACCATAATCGGTTTTAACGGGTTCACTGATTTTACCTGTTTCCATACTATAAGCCTTATCCTCAAACGCCGGTGTCATTTTTCCAGTGGAGAAATAGCCAAGTTTTCCGCCTTCATCCTTCGTCTTTGTATCTTCTGAGTATTCTTTGGCGAGTTTTGCAAAGTCTCCGCCGTTATCAAGTTTTTTCTTTACTTCTTTAGCCGTCTTTTCATCTTGGACTAAAATGTGCTGTGCCTGCACTTCGGTTTTCATACGCTCATATTTTTCTTTCATTTCTTTTTCTGAAATATCCATATCCTCAGCCACGGCTTCTTCCTGCAGTAGGCTTAGTTTAAGCATTTTACGAAATGCCTGCTCATCTTTAAAACCTTGCCGCTTGAGCGCTGTTTGGAACTGGTTGCCTAGCTGATCTTTAACATTCTGCACTTCTTTGTCAATTTGTTTTTCGGATACATCATATTTGTCGTCCAGTACTTCCACCGTAACCATTTCCCGGAGGACATCTTCACCATAACGTTCCTTTAATTCTTGATAAAATTCATCTTTTGTTACATTGCCTGCATCTGTTTCAGCCACTATTTTCGAATCATCACCAGAGTTACAAGCAGCCAATGTGAATACGCTAGCTGTTAATGTCACTGCGATTGCTATTTTTTTCATAAGTGAACACTCCTAATTCGTTTGTTACTTGTTAAATCACTATTTTAATATAACATAAATGCTTCAAAAAAATGTGTGATAAATGTGTAATCTATATTATGTTATCGCGTTTAGTACTTTCATATAAGAGGATATGAGTAATATCAGGATCATTATATTCGTAAAGCGAAACATGGTAGATTGTTTTCTTTCTTTCATCTCCATTTTCATGCAGAATTGATAAGTGAGTGAGTTAAAAATGAACAATACAAATACTGCGTAAAATGGAAAAATCATCGTCATGCAATTACCCCCTTACAAAACATACGAAATTATCCATTGTTTATACTGTACCAAAAGATGAACAGCATGAACAGAGTAAATTAAAGAAGGGCATAAAAAAATCGGCATTTGTAGCCGATTTACAGGCAGCAATCCGGGAACTTGCGCCTTCACTCAGGGAAACGGTACCCGGATTGCAATTAATTATGAAGATTTTATTAGAATGGCAATTTCATTATTACTGTTTTCAATATAAGCTTCTTTTGGTGCCTTAGCAATATAAAGGATATACAGAAAGTCTGTAAAGGTCATTCCGATGTGAATCGAAGTAAAAATTAAAAAGTATACATAATAGTCACTGAAAAAGTACGCAGCCATCACACCGGGTATAGTGATGAGCAATGTTGGTGCAACTGCGGCAAGCAATGATACTTTTTTAGATACATATTTTTTTGTATAATAATTAATATTAGAAAAGAAAATAATATTCTGTTTGTAAATTAGTCTTGCCTGTTTGTTCATCATAATTAGTGGTAACATGTGCATGAACACGTGTATAAACGGCATGAACAGAATCGCTGTCAAAAGCGGAAAAATGCCGAATTCGTCTAAATTACTCGTTCCATGCTTAATGGATATGGGTACATACAGGAAAACAAAGGCTAAGAGGCCAGTCAAAAATGATTGCAGATACAATCGATTCATTCCGTATTGTTTATGCAAATTAATGATTTTCAAGCAATTCATTTTTGATCCCCTCCTATTATTCATTAATCCATTTTTCCTCTAAGATAATAGTACGGAAAGGCATAAAAAGCAATAGGTTTTCAGGAAAAAATATGATCTTTTTTTAAACAATCTAAAACGCTGTCATACCAAGGGTGGACAGCGCTCAGATAAATGCGGCAGGGGGCTGGTTCAAGTGGGAAATGAAAAGGATAACGCAACAACTGCTTTTCACCTGCAAATGCTAGTGAAAACTTTGGACATGGATCAGTATCCGTTGATCAGAATGGTGATTGAAAATAACATAACTGAGCAAGAATACAATGAACTATTTGCGCTTTTGGAAAAGCTGCACCAACAGTATATGTCGCAAAAGGAAGAAGGTTTAATGGATTTCACATCATTATTGGTCCATTTTGCGGGTATGCTGAATGAAAAGTTGAATCCGGATGCGACAATTATCGCACTAAAAAAAGAAGGATACTATCCTTCTTTAATGGAAATGTTTATGCAGATTTTAAATAAGTATGGAAGGTTGTGCTGATAATGGTTGTCTTAACATTAGGGGAGGGAAATGGCCGAAATGCTATGATTCATCGGCCAAATGGCGAAACGAGGTCTCAACTTGTTTGTGAAAATCGATAATGTCGTTCAGGCTGTTAACGATTTCCAAGGTGTTTTCTCCATTGTTCTGGTCAAGTTCTCTTTGTATGGTTTCAAGTGAATCCTTCTGATGACTGGATGCTTCAATCCATCTGTTTACATAGTTATTCATAAATGTTTTGAACAATTGATTATTAGCTTCATATAAATCTTTTCGTACGCCTTTTCTCCAGACACGGGTAACCAGATTTGCGTCAGACAAGCTGCGTATACTCGTGCTCATCGATGTTTTACTTTTTCCCAGTGCTTCTCCCATATCATCCAGTGTCTGCGGTGTTTCTTGTAAATACAGATAAACAAATAGTCTTGCTTCCACCGGCGTTAAGCCAAACATTTCAATTGTTTTGGCAAATTCCATAATAATTTTATTTGTGATTTGTTCGGTAGATCCACGCATAAAATCCCCCTAAATGTCCTGCTATATAAAGATTACATTAAAATTCAGTATAATAAAAACACGATATTGATGAGAAATATGGCGAAAAACAAAGAAATTAAAAGCATGTATCTATATAATTACGTACAGAACAAACTGTACAAATGAAACGTACAAAATCAACGGTATTTACTATTTGTAATTTATAGCCTTTTCGATATATAGTATTAAGAGTGGATGATGCGAACTAGTTAAATTTGTTTTTGCGGCCAAAAGCATAGATTTAGTTTTGTTTTAAAATTTAATCTGATAGAAAAGTTGCAAGACGATGATCCATGTCGTGCAGCACCGCAAAAAGGAAAGGGGAGAACAGTGTGACAGATAGCTCCACAGTGAAGGATGGAATCTATCAAAGTCAACTGGCAGATATTCCAGTGATATCTATCAACTTGGATACAAACAGAATAGGAAACAGAAAAACGAACAATTTGAAACCAAGCGAGGTGAAAGCATGAGTGAAATTAAGGTGAATCAATTGACTAAGATTTTCGGCAAACGCCCGAAACAAGCAGTTAAACATCTTGAAGAAAATAAGTCAAAAGATGAAATTCTGGAAATGACCGGAATGACGGTAGGTGTTAACCAGGCCTCCTTTGAAGTTCAGGACGGTGAAGTATTTGTCATCATGGGATTGTCCGGAAGCGGGAAATCCACACTTGTTCGCATGCTGAACCGGTTGATTGAACCAACGTCAGGTGAGGTATGGCTTGGTGATGAGAATATTACAGAAATGAACAAAGAACAACTGCGGGATATGCGCAGAAGGAAAATGAGCATGGTTTTCCAAAACTTTGCACTGTTACCGCATAAAACGATTCAAAAAAATGCAGAGTACGGTTTAGAAATTCAAGGTACTGATAAAGAAGAACGTGCGAAAAAAGCAAAAGAAGCACTTGAGCTGGTTGGACTAGGTGGGTATACGGATAAATACCCAAGTGAATTATCAGGCGGTATGCAGCAACGTGTTGGTCTGGCAAGAGCGCTTGCGAATGATCCTGAAATTCTTCTAATGGATGAAGCATTTAGTGCTCTCGATCCACTTATCCGTAAAGATATGCAGGATGAATTGATGGATTTACAGCAGTCCGTGCATAAAACCATTATCTTCATCACACACGACCTAGATGAGGCCCTGCGTATTGGTGACAGAATTGCTTTAATGAAAGATGGAAGCATTGTGCAAGTCGGGACGGCCGAAGAAATTTTAATGGACCCGGCCAACGATTATGTTGAGCGTTTCGTTGAAGATGTTGATTTGGCAAAGGTACTTACTGCCGGTCATGTGATGAAGCGGGCTGAGAATGTTACCGTTGATAGAGGGGCTAATGTTGCTTTAAAACTTATGAAAGACAGCGGAGTATCCACTATTTACGTTGTGGATAAGAAGAAGAAATTGCTCGGATATGTGACTGCAGACCAGGCGGCTGAGGCAGCAAAAGAAGGAAAAGGACTTGAAGAAGTCTTGACAACAGATATACCGACAGTTACCCCGGATACATTGCTAACGGATACGTTTGAACCAATGGCTGATGACAAAGCACCACTGTCTGTCGTTGATGAATCAGGCCGGCTTGTGGGTATTATTGTCCGTGGCTCTGTCATCGGTGCACTGGCCGGTGATAATGAAGTGCTAAATGAAAATGGAGGTGAAGTAATCCATGGATAATTCTGGTCAACTATTCCCGAAACTGCCGTTAGCGGATTGGATTGAATCATTTGTCGACTTTTTAACAACATATCTTTCAGCTTTATTTGATGCCATCTCCACCGTTATTGAGTTTATAACAGAAGGTTTTGTAGATTTAATGGACCTGGCACCGCCGATCGTACTTATCATATTGATTGCGTTACTGGCTTGGTGGGTAGTAAACTGGAAATTAGGTGTGTTTGCACTTATAGGACTTGGTCTCATTAACAATCTCGGTTATTGGCCGGAATTGATTGAAACCATTTCGCTAGTTGTTATATCGGTTTTAATTTCTATGATTATTGGGATTCCAATTGGTATTTGGATGTCTCAGAAAGCTTCTGTACAGGCTATCATAACCCCTGTGCTTGACTTTATGCAGACGATGCCGGCCTTTGTGTATTTGATTCCGGCGGTTGTCTTCTTCAGTCTTGGTATGGTGCCTGGAGTTGTTGCAACAATTATTTTCTCCATGCCACCTACAGTAAGGCTTACCAACCTTGGTATCCGACAGGTCGACCAAGAGCTTATCGAAGCTTCTAATGCGTTTGGTTCTTCGACTGGACAGCGGTTAACGAAGGTACAGATACCGCTAGCTATGTCAACGATTATGGCAGGTATTAACCAAACAATCATGCTTTCACTATCGATGGTTGTTATTGCATCGATGGTAGGTGCACCTGGTCTCGGAACGGTCGTATACAGAGCTGTAACCCAGGTTGCTATCGGACCGGGTTTTGAAGGCGGATTGTCTCTTGTTATTCTTGCGATGTTGCTTGACCGTATTACGCAAGGAGCAAGTAGTAAAAACTAGCGTGTTCACGGGCTTTCTGCATCATTATGATGTAGAAAGTCTGAACATATAAATTATTATATCTTAGGAGGATTGGTTCTTATGTTTAAGAATCTTAAACTATTAGGCCTTGCTGCCGCCCTTCTCTTGGCAGTTACACTCGTCGCTTGTGGCGGTGGAGATAATGAAGGAGAGAGCGATAACTCCGGCGACAGCGGCAACGGTGATGAAGGGGACAGTGCAAGTGGTGTAGAGCTTGGTGAAAAAGAATTGGAGGTTCCATATGTTGCGTGGGCAGGAGCTATTGCCAGGACACCTTTAGTTGAGCAGGTGCTGGAAGACGTTGGCTACACTGTGGAAACAAAACAGGTTGACGCAGGTGCGATGTGGTCAAGTGTTGCTAACGGTGGTTCGGCATTTATGACTGCTTCATGGCTTCCGGCAACACACAAGTCATATCAGGAGAAATTTGGTGATGATGTTGAAGACATTGGCAATTTCGTGGATCAAGCGCCACTTGCGCTGACGGTACCGTCTTACATGGATATTGATTCCGTTGAGGATTTGAAAGACAATGAAGAGCTTGGTGAAGCCGTTGATTGGACAATCACTGGTATTGACCCGGGTGCTGGTATTATGCAGAATACGACAACGGCATTGGAAGAATATGGCCTTGACAATTGGGAGCTGCAGAGATCATCTGAAGGTGCTATGCTTTCCCAACTGCAGAAAAAGATTGAGGACGAAGAACCAATCATTGTTCCAGGATGGAAACCACATTGGATGTTTGCTGAACTGGATCTAAAAATGCTTGATGATCCTAAAGAAGTTTACGGTGGTGATGGTGACCGAGTCGGTGCAATCGCCAATAAAAACTTTAAGGAAGATTCTCCGGCAGCATACAAAGTTCTTAAACGTTTAACAGAAGATTATAACGAAGAAATTGAGAATGAGCTGCTTGTAAAAATTAATGATGGCGCCGAACCAGAAGATGCAGCAAAGCAATTTATTGAAGACAATCAGGATCTTATAGAAAAATGGACAACCGACTTAGAGTAAGTCCTATGGTATAAAATAATGTATAAGAAAAGCTGCCCCGTACAATGGGGCAGCTTTTCTATATATGTGGAATAGAAGGACTTACTGTTTAATAAGACTTATTTTGCACGTTGTCTTCCAATTCCTTAAGGCTTGATTCAATTTGGGACAGGTATTCCTGAATATTTTCCTGGTGTGGTTCTAACGTTTTTTTCCACGTTTCAACGGAATTTTTCATCTCCTGTGTTAATTCCTTAATAAGTACGGCTCCTTCTTTGGTTGTTTGTGTAAGTTGTTCTGTTAACTGAACACTGTCGTTTTTCAGTTTTTCATATAGGTCTTTCCATTCTAACCTCTGATTTTTGACACGATTACGAAGCTCCTGACCGGATTCCGGTGTGCTTAATAAAGCTGTGGCAGCACCAATTGCACCACCGGCAATGATACCAATAATAAATGATTTTCCCTTTGCCATATGTTTCGCTCCCTTCAGTAAGTTTATCTACGTTTTTCCGAAAAGATTCAATTACTTTTTCGACTGTTAAATTGACTTTCGGAAAAAAGCCCCTGACAAGCTTATGCCAGGGGGTATAAAAAGTACGTTTTAGGTTGCTGTCATTGGCTGAGACCGTTTTAGAATCGATTGAACGATTGGGTAGACGACAGTCATGAAAACCGCATTTAAAAGAGCGGCAGGTAAGACGATTGTCGCAAACAGTAGTGGAAAAGCACCGTTCATCAATCCGATGATATAGAGTGCGACTGTTAAAAATACGGACCCGCTAATCATCGTACCGGCTGCGGTCAATACAGGCACATTTATTTTTGTGCTCAACCGGTCTTTCAAAAGAAGTACTAATCCGAAAAACAGTAAGCCAGTGATAGGTTTATCAATCATATTTGCAATTTGTCCCCCGGCAGTCTGGGTTGTCAAAGCTGAAATGACACCGGCTGCAACAGATAAAATAGCGACATATTTCGGCTTTGGAAATAGCATGATTCCCAGAAACATCATTGACAGCAGCATGTCAGGCTTCATTCCGTAAAAGAACGGTGGAATGATAAAATGCAGTACTGCTCCAATCCCCAATAACATGGATAAAAGTACTAAAACGCGTGTATTCATTTTAACCTCTCCTCTTCTCGGCTAAGCTAGTAGTTACCTTCCAACTGTGCGCTCATTGCCAGCTGCGAAAGCTTATCATAAGTATAACATAAAATATCTCGGATAAACAGTAGTAATTTTCAAAAAGCTAAAGGGATGCGTTGATTTTTTGTGCTATTTCCTGTAGATCTGCTTGTTCGTAATCGTCAGTGTGTGTTGTCCAGTTTGACGAAAATCCATCATTTTCACCGTAACGCGGAATCAAATGGATATGTAAGTGAAAGACTGATTGATCAGCCGGCTTCTCATTGTTATTCAACAGATTCATGCCAATAGGTTCATACGCACTTTTAATAGCTGCGGCGATTTTCGGAATGCGTTCGAACAATTTGCTTGCAACTTCTGGTGGTGTTTCATAAATGTTTTTTGTATGTGTTTTCGGAATGACGAGTGTATGCCCTTTGGTTACTTGCGAAATGTCCAGAAATGCGTAAACCTCTTTATCTTCATAAACTTTTGCCGATGGAATTTCACCGTCAATTATTTTACAGAAAATACAATCTTCATGCGCCATAATTAATCACTCCTAACCCATTTTTGTTTATTGTATATAGAAATAGGGGGAGAAGTAAAGCAATCCGTTAGAAAAACTCGGGTGAGTTAAAAGAGAAACAGGCCGGACTCACGGGTTGTGAGCCGGCCTGCCTTAGGAAGCCAGAGGATGTCAAACATCTAACGTTGGGGACTTTTGTAATTTGTTAAATCGCTTATCGCTTTTTAACGTGAATTACAAGAACCGCTTTGTCAGCATCTCAAATGGTTGAGATGGTCTCACAATTGGTTTTAAGCATTAGATGGTGCTTTTTGGACTCGACTTTTGCATCTCTTTAGACGCATAGCCTCGGATCCTTTTACCAATCACCTAATTATCGATCGCCAACACCTCATTTGTGTGCATTGCGAAATTAATGATACGTTGCTAACGACGTACGGCTTTGCCAATCATTTAATAACTTTTCGTCAACACCTCATTTGTGTGCATCACGAAGTTAATGATATTTTGCATCCTAACGACACACGGCTTTTGCCAATCATTTAATTACCTTTCGCCAACACCTCATTTGTGTGCATCACGAAATTACGTGATCATTTTCATCCTCTTGGCTTCATTACGTAGTCTTGCCGGCCTATTTGTTTTTTATACATTTTTTTTGTCGATGAGTTTGTTTTGGAATGATTTGCGAAACATGATAAAATTTTAGCTAGCTAGGACGAGGAGGAGACATTTTGGAACCTTTGCTACACATTACTGATTTGCATGGCGGATACACGCATAAAAATGTGCTTCATGGTATATCATTTGGCGTTTATCCTGGTGAAATCGTCGGACTGATTGGACTGAATGGTGCAGGTAAAAGTACCACCATTAAACATATTATCGGGTTGATGCAGGCGAAACAGGGTAACGTCGCTGTTAACGGGAAAACATTTCAAGAAAATCCTAATACGTACCGAAACCAAATAGCCTATATTCCGGAAATGCCGGTATTATATGATGAATTGACATTATACGAGCATCTAAGGCTAACCGCAATGGCCTATGATATTTCCGAGGATGTGTTTGAAAAACGACTCAATCCGTTACTGAAGGCGTTTCGCATGGAAAAACGACTTAAATGGTTCCCTACGCATTTTTCCAAAGGGATGCGGCAAAAAGTGATGATTATGTGTGCCTTTTTGATTGAACCGCCTTTATATATTGTAGACGAGCCCTTTGTTGGATTAGACCCACTTGGCATCAAATCGTATTTAGAGTGGATGGATGAAATGAAAGCCAATGGGTCAGGTGTATTAATGTCAACGCATATTCTCGCAACGGCGGAACGAAATTGTGACCGATTTGTCATTTTGCATGACGGAAAAATCAGAGCTGATGGGACACTTGCCGAATTGCGACGGGATTTTGCCATGCCTGAAGCATCGCTGGATGATTTGTACGTGGAGCTGACAAAGGAAGATAGCCATGTTTAACGCACATGATCTTTTTAAGCAGCGATTTTCCGCGCATATGAAGGAGACAAGCCGCTATCTGCGTTATATTTTTAATGGACATATCGCTTTTGCAATGCTGTTTCTTATTTCTGCGTTAGCATATTATTATCAGCAATGGCTGGCAGCGCTTCCGGAGAATTTTCCAACGGCCGTGATTATTGGAATCACATTCGGGTTATTAGTCAGTTACAGCCCGGCCCGCACACTGTTGAAAGAGCCAGACCTTGTGTTTCTAATTGCTGCCGAACATAAAATGGGACCGTATTTTAGGGATGCATTGATCTACAGTTTTGTTGTCCAGCTTTATTTGGTACTGCTGGCGGGTGCGGCATTTGGGCCACTGTATGCTGCGACTTATCCGGACAGAGCGGGCAGCGTTTATTTATGGACGCTGGTTGTCGTACTTATTTTCAAAGCCTGGAACTTGCTTGCCACCTGGTGGATGCTGAAAATCAGGGAACCCGGTGTGCGACAAGTGGACCAGGCTGCTCGGACACTATTGAATGTAGCGATATTTTATTTTGCAGTACGTGGTGAGATGTTGTGGGCAGCCGTCACGACGGTATTATTTGCGTTTGTTTTTTTGTATGACTGGCGGGTTTCTGTAAAACAGCCGGGAATTGTGTGGGATTTGCTGTTGAAAAAAGACCGCGGCCGCATGCAGACGTTTTACCGGCTTGCCAACATGTTCACGGATGTCCCGCATTTGAAAAATCAAGTGAAGCGTCGTGACTGGCTGGTTACATTCGTCAAGCGTGTGCCATTTACCAGAACACATACATTTGACTATTTATACCGGATTTCGTTTGTTCGCAGTGCCGATTATTTAGGGATGTACGCCAGGCTCCTGGTCATCGGTGGGCTGTTCATATATTTTGTCCCGAATATGTGGCTGCAGCTTTTGTTTGCGCTGTTGTTTCTCTATATGAGCAGTTTCCAGATGGTTACACTGTATTATCATCATCGAACCGTTATGTGGCTGGACTTGTATCCCGTTTCCTTGGATGTGCGGCAGCGGTCACTAGTCAAATTGTTGTACTCGCTTGCCTTGATTCAGACGGTTTTGTATACTATCCTGTTTGTGGTTATGCAGGAATGGATTGGTGCGCTTGCCATGATAGCTATAGGGATGTTATTTATTTTCGCGTTTATTCGTGGGTATGTATATAGGAAAATCATGGCTTGAATGATAAAGTTCACAGTGAATTCGCTAAAGTTCACAATTAAAATGATAAAGTTCACAGCGAATTCGCTAAAGTTCACAATCAAAATGATCAAGTTCACACCTTCACTTCATTCCAGTGAAAACTTCAGAGGTGCAAATAAGCCATTCGCAAAAACGATCGCAGTGATATTCACTATAGAATTCACTGCGATCATGTTATGTTAAAATGATAATAGAGATTATCCAGGGATGGTGAAACCTTATACTTAAACTAACTGGCAAGTTTATGCAAAAGTTAGGATATATAAACGAACCCTTGTTTTATTGCTTCTGATATTCAAAATAAGCGGCTATAAGTGTTTTGGCTGCGGTTGGGATCGCCCGTTCATCGATATCAAACATAGGATGGTGGTGCGGGTAAGGATTCCCTTCTTTCTGCGCACCGGTAAAGAAATAGGCTCCGGGTTTTTCTATGGTGTAGTAGGCGAAATCTTCCCCGGCCATGACCGGTTTTACTTCTTCGGCCGTATGAATAGCTTGAACGTTTTCGGAAGCTTTAAGTACCAGTTCCGCTTCTTCTGCATGATTTACAAGCGGTGGATAGCCTTTTTCATAGTTAAATGTGTATGTTGCATCATTCGCGACGCAAATGCCTTTGATGATTTTTTCCATTTCCTTCATAACCTGGTCCTGCACATCCTTATCTAAATAGCGGACGGTTCCAACGAGTTTTGCTTTATCCGCAATCACATTGAACGCATCCCCGGCCTCAAATTGACCAATCGAGATGACAGCGGTTTTCAATGGGTCGAGCCGTCTTGAGACAATCTGCTGTAGCTGTGAGACGAGTTGGGATCCGATAGTGATGGCATCTTTCGTTTCGTGCGGATAGCCGCCATGCCCGCCTTGGCCTTGGACAGTTATGTCAAAGCGATCCGGTCCGGCCATGAAAACGTCTTTAGATGTTTGCAGGACGCCGAGTGGTGTGGTGGCCCATAAGTGTGTTCCAAACACTGCATCAGCATCATCCAGTGCACCAGATTCGATGATTGGCTTAGCACCACCTGGAGCGTATTCTTCCGCATGCTGATGGAGAAAGAGAATGGTCCCGGGCAATTCATCCTGAAAGCCTTTCATTGTTTTGGCAAGTGTTAAAAGGGATGCAGTATGTCCGTCATGGCCGCATGCATGCATGACACCATCCATTTTTGATTTGTACGGTACATCTTTTTCATCCTGAATCGGTAACGCGTCAAAGTCAGCTCTAAGCGCAACCGTCTTTCCCGGTTTTCCGCCTGTCAGTGTTGCAATGACGCCGTTACCGCCAATACTTTTTTCATAGGGAATACCTAGTTTTTCATAGTAATCGGCAATGTATTGTGCTGTTTTGGTTTCTTGAAATGAAACTTCCGGATACTGATGCAGATAACGTCGTATATCAACCATTTCCGGATACAATTCGTCCAATTTGTTATGGATCGCTTGAAGCAAAGCAAAAGCCCCCTCTAATCCTTTTTTAATATTATAACATCTTTGGCTGGCATAGTGATATATAGCGGATTGAAAAAGTGAGCGATTGTCAGGAGAAGTGTGACACATCGGTAAGGGTTAAAGGCAAACACCAATTAGTTAGTGCATGCAAAGGAATGAAAAAAAGGACTGCATCTGGTGAACAGTCCTTTTCGTGTATATTTAGTTGACGCGAGGGTCGGTCAGTAGTCGTTCAATTTCTTCTTTGTGACCCGTTTCGTCGGCAATCATGTCCTCCAGTTTAACAACAAGTTCGGTATAACCTAGTTGTTCAGCCTGTTGCTTACGTGTTTCGTATCGCTTAATTGTATCCTTTTCCGATTCCAGTGCAGCCTCTAATAGATCCCTTACCTCTGTTGGCTGTGGAATGTCTGAAGCTTTTGTTGTTGGTGTGCCACCCAGTGATTTGATTTTTTCTGATAAATACAAGGCATGGCCCATTTCATCATTTATTTCGCTTTCGAAAAAAGGTTTCAGCGCGGAACGGTATAATCCGGAAACAACCGAGGCACTGTACGTGTACTGAATGGCAGCAGCATACTCATGTGCTAAATCCTCATTTAGTCCGTCAATAAGTTTTTGTAAATCTTGATCCATAACTCATCCCAACCTTTCGTTATTAATGCGAGCACATAATTATAATACCACACTCTTTCGTTATTAAAACATGAATTAAAATAAAGAATAGATGCAGGGGGGTAAGTATGTTTACAAGACGGAATTATATTGTCGTACTTTTGTTCGCCATGATCCTTATCATTACCGGTATATGGATTGTTCGTATTATAAGCGGGCAACCCTTATATCTTGATGAACTGACGCGTACCTTTGCAAAAGAAGTAGCAGGTACGACTATATATACTGTATTTCGCTGGATAACCGAATTAGGATCAAGCACTTTTCTGACGCCGTTTACTATTATTGTATCAATGCTGTTATGGCGTGCTTTTCGGGACTGGCTGCCGGCACTCGTTTTTGTACTTGGGACGTTATCATCGCACGGATTGAATATCCTGATTAAACAGCTAGTGGAACGAGAACGGCCAAGCATTTTGGTTGCAGCCCATGCGGAAGGGTACAGTTTTCCATCCGGGCATGCGATGATTCCGATGGTCTGCTACGGTTTTCTGGCATACCTGCTGGCGCAAAAATTACATTCAAGCAAAAAAGCTGTTGTCATTCAATTCGCGCTTGCCTTGCTGATTTTATTGATTGGTTTAAGTCGCTATGTGATCAATGTGCACTACTTAACTGATGTTCTAGCTGGGTTTATCTTTGGGTTTATTTTTCTTTTAGGACAGATTTATGTATATAAATGGCTGCGTGCGAAATGGACTTGACGCACCCCTGTGATACCGTGTCGCGCGCATACTTGTCAGATCCCAAAAAACAATAACATTAATTGATTGATTCTAAAATACGCCTTCCTGTATAATACAAGCGTATATTGCCTTGAGGAGGCTGCCGGCATGGGAGATACGAACACGAAGGAAACAATGCTACTGCTTATATGGGCACAGGTGCTTGTTGCCGTTTTGGGTAGCTTGTTTTATTCCGAGGTCATGGGGTACGTCCCATGTGAAATGTGTTGGTATCAGCGGATTCTAATGTACCCATTAGTAATCATTTACGGTACCGCACTTATTAAAAGAGATGTAATAATTGCACTGCCGGGCCTTATTTTAAGTGGGATTGGGATGGTTGTCTCCATTTATCATTACTTCGTGCAAAAACTGCCTGCATTGCATGAAGCCGGCAGTTCATGTGGTGCGATACCATGCAATACGACCTACGTTAACTATTTCGGCTTTATCACCATTCCTTTTCTAGCTGGTACTGCTTTTATGATTATATTTGTATTGCATATGGTTATTTTGAGAAAACACGGGAGGAAATAACGTGAAACAGAAAATGTTTATCATATTAGGAATCATTATCGTCCTTTTTATCGCACTTTACTTTGTTGTGGATTTAAAAAATGAGCAAGCGATTGGCGACAAGGACAATCCTTATGGGAAAGATAGGTTGGATCAGGCGACGATTGATCAGTTGGATAATCCGAACTATCAGAATCAGATTATACCGGATGATTTAGACGAAAAGCTAGAAAATGGTGAGGATATGTTCATTTATTTTTATCATCCTGAATGCCCGCACTGTCAGAAGTTGACACCGCGATTAGTACCGCTGGCGCAAGAAATGGGTGTCGATATGAAAAAAGTAAACCTACTAGAATTCGAGAATGCGTGGGATACGTACGGAATTGAAAGCACCCCGACCCTTGTCTATTATGAAAATGGGGAAGAAGTGGAGCGTGTCAATGGCGCACAACCGAACGAATTGTTTCGGGACTTTTTCAATGAGTATGTTGTAAATTCAAAAGGAAGTGACGAAGGAGCAAGCTAGCGCTGATGCAGCTTGCTCCTTCTGTGTATACGCTCATAAGTCTGAGAACATCCTGCATGTTACTACTCGACTTCAACCATATGGTAGCTCGTTATAAATGGTCTGTCTAAAAAGTATGCCGGTGGTTTCGCGTCACCGCCCTTATGAGCTTGTTTGAATTGATTTGAGTTCTTCCAGTTTTCGAAGTCATTCTCTGATGCCCATTGCGTCAAAACGACATACGTATTTCCGTTCTTCGGCCGCAGTAGACGGAATGCCTGAAACCCAGGCATTGTTTCTACGTCTTGTTGCCGTTGCTTGAATTTATCCTCAAACGTTGCCTTGCCTTCATCGGCAACTGGGATATTATTCATGACAACGAAACCGTTAACTTGCAAATCACCATTATCAATGACGATGTCGTAAGCCCTTCCGGAAGCAAATACGTTTTTTCCTTTCCCTTCGTAGTACACTAACGTGCTCGCACTTTCCTTCATAAAGTAAAAGCTGATATCAGGATGCTGCTTGGGAAGCTTTTTTAAGAATTCAAATGTCCCATTCGTCATATAAGCATTCATAGTAACGCTCCTTTCATTTCACTTACCACTAGTGTAACATACCCGAAAAGCAGGGGCGCTAACCTCTTATCCGGAGTGTAACTTGGTAGCCATCTATTTTAGAGCGCCACTGACTCAATTTCTGTATAAAACACTGGTCAAGTGATAGGGATACTATTTCTTTCATCGATGCGAAAATTGTCGTATACTATTAATGAGGTGAGTTGATAAAAACAATGAAACGATTAAAATGGCTTTTGCTTTCATTCGTGTTTCTTGTTCTTCTTGGAATAATTGGATATGCTGCTATATTGTTCGGCGGCAATTTTGTGGTTGATGAGGAGGACTTGATCCCCGATGCCACCACAACGTTTGAGACACGTGAAGGGGAAGTCATTGGAAAACTGTATAATGAAAACAGAATACCGGTCACAATGGATGACATACCCGAATATGTACAGAAGGCGTTCATCGCGATTGAGGACAGGCGTTTCTATGACCATGGAGGGATTGATTTTCGGTCGGTTGTCAGGGCTGTTTATCGTGATATCATCGCGATGGATAAAGTGGAAGGCGCAAGCACGATTACACAGCAGCTGGCTAAAAATTTGTTCCTTGACAATGATAAAACGTGGATGCGTAAAACCAAAGAAGCGATGGCTGCCATTCATTTAGAACGCAATTTATCTAAAGATGACATATTGGAATTATACTTAAATGAAATATATTTCGGGGAAGGTGTATACGGTGTTGAAGCTGCGTCCCGAAAATTTTTCAATAAGTCGGCAAGCGAATTGACCCTGTCAGAGGGAGCACTGTTGGCAGGTCTTGCGAAAGCACCGAATGGGTACTCGCCGATTAGACATCCAGATAAGGCTGAAACACGAAGAAACGTTGTGCTCAAGGCAATGGTGGATACCGGGAATATTTCGACAGAAGAATCTGTCCAGGCGCAAGGTAAAACACTTGGCCTGGACGTGCAGGAATATGAACCGAAACCGTGGGCAGCCAGCTTCCTTGATCTTGCTGTGAAGGAAGCAGCTGACAAATATCATGTATCCATGAAAGAACTGCGGCGCGGCGGCTATCGGATTGTTATCACTGTCGAACCGGAAGCCCAGCAGATAGCCTATCGTAAATTTCAGAACAAAAATTATTTCCCCGGGAACACGGATGGTGTAGAAGGTGCTTTTGTCATGCTTGAGCAGCAGTCGGGAGAAATTGCCGCAGCTATCGGAGGCAGAGATTATAAGTTCGGTGATATGAACCGTGTAACCGTTAAACGCCAACCGGGATCGGCAATCAAGCCACTTGCCGTGTACGGACCTGCCATGATGAAAGAAGCCTATCAGCCGTACACAATGATCCAAGATAAAAAGCAGGCAATCGATGGCTATACAGCGACAAATTATGACGGGCAGTATGCTGGATCTGTTTCCATTTATCAAGCGCTTGTGGAATCGAAAAATGCTCCCGCTGTCTGGCTTTTGAACGAAATCAGCGTTCCATATGCAAAAGACTATTTAGATCAGCTCGGGATGCCCATTAAAGATAAAGGACTGGCTATTGCGCTGGGCGGACTGTCTAAAGGGGTGACCCCGCTGCAAATGGCAACAAGCTACAGGGTATTTGCCAGCAACGGTGAAAGGATTGATGCGTATGCTATTGAGCAGATTCTGAATCGGGATGGTGAAGTTATGCATGAGGCTAATCCGAATACCGATAGTGTTTTCAGCCCGCAAGTAGCGTGGAATATAACAAGTATATTAGCAACTACCGTAAAGGATGGAACGGCAAGTGCCGGCAATTTTCCGAAAGCATTGGCGGGTAAAACCGGCTCAACGAAACATCCACATGTTAAGGATGCGGTGAAAGATGCTTGGTTTGCCGGTTTCACACCGGAATACGTTAGTGCCATGTGGATGGGGTATGACCAATCGGATGAACATCATTACTTAACAGAAGGCAGTGCGGCGCCGACCCGCCTGACAAAAGCTATTTTAACAGAAATGGATAAACACAAGTCTTTGACCGCAGCATTCAAACAGCCGGAAAATGTTGCGGCATTACCGGAGCCGATTGAATTGCCTACGAAAATAACACTGCAAGGCGATTATTCGTTTGGTGGTATCCCCTTGCTGAAAGGTACACTTAAATGGACAGAAGCAAACGATGAGCGGATAGTCTATCATATCTATCGAGAAGAAAAAGGGGAAGATAAGCAGATTGGTGAGGTAGAAGACGGAAATATGTTTACGATTAAGCGTCTCCCATTCTTTGCCTCATCCCGGTATTATGTCGTACCATTTAATCCGTTGACGAATACAGAAGGGAAAAAGTCAAATACGGTGGAACTATCCCTTTGATTTAGACAAATTGGTGACAATAGCTGTTTTTTCTATACAATCGTACGAGAAATCGATATAGTGAACAGTGGATGAACAGTGCATATTTCTGTGACTAAGGTTAGGATAAAGGGTGAAATAGGTGACAACGAACATTAATGACACAATTATTAAAGCCTATAAAGGTGAAAAAACAAATTATACACCTACCTGGTATATGCGTCAGGCAGGTCGGTCGCAAAAAGCGTACCGTGAGTTGAAGGAAAAATACACGTTGTTTGAAATTACGCACCAGCCGGAACTCTGTGCGTACGTAACCCGCTTACCTGTTGAGCATTACGGGGTGGATGCGGCGATTCTGTATAAGGATATTATGTCTCCGTTGCCGTCACTTGGTGTGGATGTCGAAATTAAAAAAGGTATCGGTCCGGTGATTGATAACCCGATTGCAAACTTCCAGGATGTCGAACGGCTCGGCATGATTAATCCTGAACGAGATGTGCCGTACGTGCTCGATACAATTCGGTTGCTGACCAAGGAGCAATTGAACGTACCACTTATTGGTTTCAGTGGTGCACCATTTACACTGGCCAGCTACATGATTGAAGGCGGTCCGTCCAAAAATTACAGCAAAACAAAAGCATTGATGTACAGTCAGCCGGATGTCTGGTTTGCCCTTATGGATAAGCTGGCAGAAATGACGATTGCCTATGTGAAGGCACAAATTGATGCCGGTGCCAGCGCTATTCAAATTTTTGATTCGTGGGTTGGTGCATTGAGTGCTGCGGACTATCGTTACTACATTAAACCAATCATGAATCGTATTTTCTCAGCATTGCGTGCAAAACAGGTGCCGCTGATTGTATTTGGTGTCGGGGCACGGCACTTGCTGCTGGAGTGGAATGACCTTCCAGTAGATGTGATCGGTCTGGACTGGCGTACATCTATTACTGAAGCACGGAAGATGGGTGTAACGAAAGTACTGCAAGGAAATCTCGATCCGACCGTACTGCTTGCTGATTGGGAAACGATTGAGGCAAAGACCAAGACAATTTTGGATGAAAGCATGCAGGACGGAAATCATGTATTTAACCTCGGCCACGGTGTCACTCCGGATATCAAGCCGGAAACACTGCAAAAGTTGACAAAGCTTATCCAAGCGTACTCAGCGCGATAAACAGAGATGAAAGAGGTGTTGCGAAATGGGAAAGAAGAAATTAGGGCTCTTAGTCATGGCCTATGGGACGCCGTATAAGGAGGAGGATATTGAACCATATTATACGGATATTCGCCACGGAAGAAAGCCGTCGGAAGAGCAGCTGCAGGATTTAAAAGACCGTTATAAAGCAATCGGTGGCATTTCACCATTAGCCAGAATTACCGAAGAACAAACGAAAGCGCTTGAAGCCAAGCTGAATGCCATGCAGGATGAAATTGAATTTAAGGCCTATATCGGGCTCAAGCACATCCATCCGTTTATTGAGGATGCCATACAGCAAATGGCACAAGACGGTATCGAGGAAGCGGTGTCGATTGTACTCGCTCCGCACTATTCCACGTTTAGTGTCAAATCGTATAACAAACGCGCCAATGACACCGCCGAAACACATGGGATCTCCATTGAGTCTGTTGAAAGCTGGTATGATGAGCCAGGCTTCATTAAGTACTGGGCCGACCAGATTAGCGGGATTTATGAAAATATGTCTGCAGAAGAACGGGAAAAAGCAGTTCTTGTCGTTTCCGCGCACAGCTTGCCGGAAAAGATTTTGCAAGACGGGGACCCATATCCAGAACAATTGAAGGAAACAGCTCGACTCATTTCCGAACAGACCGGTATTCAAAACTATGCGATTGGCTGGCAAAGTGAAGGCAATACGCCTGATCCATGGCTCGGACCGGATGTGCAGGATTTGACCCGTGAACTATACGAACAGAAAGGTTATGAATCATTTGTGTATGCACCGGTCGGTTTTATTTCCGATCATTTGGAAGTGTTGTATGACAATGATTACGAATGCAAAGTGGTTTGCGATGAGCTTGGTGTGAATTATCACCGCCCGGAAATGCCAAATACCCACCCGCAATTTATTGCAACCCTTGCCGATGTCGTAATGAAGAAAGTGAAGCGTGAAGTCCAATGAGCCAGAAGAAAAAGATACTTATAGCAGGCGGTGGTATCACAGGATTGACTGCTGCCTATTACTTGCAAAAAGAAATAACTGAAAAAGATTTGCCGTATGAAGTGAAGCTGGTTGAAGCGGGTAACCGGCTCGGCGGTAAAATTAAAACAACTAGGAAAAATGGATTTGTGATTGAACAAGGACCAGATTCATTTTTATCGCGTAAGCAGCCTGCAGTAAAATTGACGGATGAACTTGGCCTTCGTGATCAGCTTGTACGAAATGGAACAGGACAGTCGTATATCCTCGTTAATGGTAAACTGCATAAGATGCCAAAGGGTTCGTTTATGGGGGTTCCTAGACAAGTCCGGCCGTTTTTATTCTCAGGATTGCTGTCTCCTGCCGGAAAATTGCGTGCTGGGATGGATTTCGTCCTGCCACGAGGAAAACAAGCTGACCAGTCATTAGGAGGCTTTTTCCGGCGCCGTTTTGGTAATGAATTAGTCGAAAATTTAGTTGAACCGCTTCTATCGGGTATTTACGCCGGTAATATTGATGAAATGAGCATTATGGCCACGTTCCCGAACTTCTACCAGCTCGAACAGGAACATCGCAGTCTGATTAAAGGACTCCAGTCCACGATGGAAAAAAAGCCGAAACAGAAGAAAAAAGGCAAAACAACCGACAAAAAACAGGGGATGTTTTTCTCGTTTAAAGACGGCCTTGAAACACTGGTCGAACGGCTTGAGGAGTGTCTGGGTGATATTGTCGAGTGCAATGCCGGGGTTGATCACATCGAGAAAAAGGATCATGGCTATCACGTACTACTGGATAACGGTGACGTGTATAAAGCCGATGCCGTTGTAATGACGACACCACATGCCACCTTGCCAAAAGTGTTCAGCCAATTTGATCTGTTTGATGAATTCCAAGATATTCCATCTACATCGGTTGCGAATGTGGCGATGGCCTTTGACGCATCAGCGATTAAGCAGGATATTGATGGAACCGGTTTTGTCGTCTCAAGAAACAGCGATTACCGGATTACAGCTTGTACCTGGACACATAAAAAATGGCCTAATGCTGCACCAGATGGAAAAGCCCTTGTCCGCTGTTATGTTGGCAGGCCTGATGACCAATCTGTGGTTGATTTCTCGGATGAAGAAATCACCGACATCGTGCTGAATGACTTAAATAAAACGATGAATATTACGCAAAAGCCGGAATTCAGTGTTATCAGCCGCTGGAAACGAGCGATGCCACAATACACTGTCGGCCATAACGAACGGATTGCTAACGTTCGTGAATCGATGCGCATGGAACTCCCTGGCGTATTTTTGGCAGGAAGTTCTTATGAAGGTGTCGGCATCCCGGACTGTATCGGTCAAGGGGAACAAGCAGTGGCAAACGTTCTGGACTTTTTGCAGGATTGAAACGAAGTAATGAACGTTCACTGCGATAGATGAATGATGGAAGACTTATAGAATGAAAAATCCGAACTGATTCGATTTGAATCATCGTTCGGATTTTTCTTTATAACGTCAGAAAGTACAAAATATGGATGCTCAAGTCCATTTCGGCCGGCTTCAAGCTCCGATTTGGTTTCGAGACGTGCTCTCAAGACCGTTTCGCCCGGTTCTAAGCTCCAATTTGGTTTCGAGACGCGCTCTCAAGACCTTTTCGACCAGTTTCAAGTCCCAATTTGGTTTCGAGACGTGCTCTCGAGACCATTTCGACCAGTTTCAAGCACCAATTTGGTTTCGAGACGTGCTCTCGGGACCTTTTCGCCCGGTTCTAAGCTCCAATTTGGTCTCGAGACGTGCTCTCAAGACCTTTTCGACCAGTTTCAAGGTTCAATTTGGTCTCGAGACGTGCTCTCAAGACTTTTTCGACCAGTTTCAAGGTTCAATTTGGTCTCGAAACGCGCTCTCGAGACCATTTCGACCAGTTTCAAGTCCCAATTTGGTTTCGAGACGTGCTCTCAAGACCGTTTCGCCCGGTTCTAAGCTCCAATTTGGTTTCGAGACGTGCTCTCGAGCCCGTTTCGTCCGGTTTCAAGCGCCAAATTGGTTTCGAGACGTGCTCTTGATTTCCTTTAAGCAGTTTTGAAGGCTACACACTAATCTTCTGATATGGGGGATATGTTCGGGCGGGCATTGGCATCCCTTCTTATATATCGCTTTTTTTGTTTCTGAATAATGGCTCTGTCCCAACCATGATCTTTAGTAAGACACACCGTTTTAAAAGTTGCCAGTATTCCACCTCTTTGAGTATGATATGTCTAAGAAGTATAATATGGAAAATTTCGACTTCAGTAAACCGAGTCAACTAATAAGCTAGAACGCTTTAAACAATGGGGGGGTTGTAAGAATGGCGATTGCCGTTGGTTATGCTGTTGCTTTGTTAGGTACAGTTATCGCTTATCTGCTCAGTGAAGGCAAGCCGAAAAAAACAAAATATAAAGTGTGGGGCATTGCTCTTATGTTACCGATATCACCAGCTTTGGCTTTTTCGATTGGATTAACTTATGCAGTGATTGTTAAAAACGGCTGGGCAGCATTAATGATGTGGTATATTTTTCCGTTAATTTTCATAATTGGTCTTATCATGTTGTTGGTTGGAATCTTTAGTAAAGAAGAAGCGAAATAAATTGATGTGATAAGACGATCAGGCGCAAAAGACATGCGTTACTTCGGTAATATCTGAATAGATTGGAGAATCAAGGGGGTGTTTAAATGTTAAAAGTTGTACAGTTATCCATTTTAATACCCTTTATTTTTATGGTTGGGTGTAGCGGTCTTTCAAAATACGATGATAATGAAGCAGCAGCGATTGTAAAAGGTCAAGAGATTACAGTAGGTGATTTACGTTTTTTATATCCTGATGATACTGCGTTAGATTATCTTGAATCGGCAATAGAAGTAGAATTGGTAAAACAAGAGGTAAAAGAAATGGACCTTGATATTTCTAGCAATTTAAGTGATGAAAAAAACCGTAATGAATTCAAAAAACTTCCTCCTAAAAATACAAAAAAAGACGAAGGTGGAAAGCAAATTCGTAAGTTTGCCAAAGCTCAAGCTAAAAAATTAGATATGACACCAGAAGATTTCCAAAGAGAATATGCAAATAAAATTAATGAACGAAATGCTTATATCAATACCTATCTCGAGGAGAAATTAGGTGATGCAGAAGCAGATGTTAATGATGAAAATTGGATAGAGGAATTTGGAGAAGAATATCATAATTTATTAGAAAAACTGGTGGATGAGAATGAAGATGAAATTGAAATTTTAATTGATTAATAACTTCAAGAATCGAGCCACTATCGTAAATAAGGGTCAGAAGGAGTTGATACCCTTGGTCATTTTGGCAGACGCATTACGTACGATTTCTTACTTAACTCTTATTATTAGTGCAGGTTTCTTTTTACGACATTTGGACAAAACTAAAAAGCAAAGAAAACTTCTAACCGCTGAATTTACAATGTACATAATCATACAGATTGCACTTGCCCTCTTTGCAATCAGTTTATTGATTTCGATATTTGTTAATTGATTATAAGACTCATAAGTTACACGCAGAAGACCTTTGACCAGGTGAAACAAAATATATATTATCCGTAGTAAAATTCAGTAGAACACAAAAAGGGGATTAATAAAATGGAAGATCAACAATTTATCGATATTGAATTGAAGGAATCTGAATCCTTAGCCAATATGTTGGGTGAATTGCTTAATCAAAAAAGAGAAGAAACCGGGTCGTATAATATTTTTGTTCAAAATGTAATACCGGTGGGACAAAATCATTTTACTGTCATTCTGAATACTGTTGTGACAGGCTACTAATTGAAGTTAAGATTGTGATAAATACTTGTTCATTAATCAGGCGCGGTTCGAAAAAATTTAAAAGTAGACTCCCAGTTGATTGGAGTGAAAGACGGCGACTCCCGCGGAAAGCTTCCGACTGGAACGGAAATCAACGGGGTGTACGTTATTCTATTATATCGAACGGGTGCAGTTCTTGTCCCGAAACCTACAGGAACATACTGTATGCAAAAAGAGCTCCAGTCCCAGCTGGAGCTCTATCCTTCTATTCATAGCTTTTTTCCAATTCATCAACGAGCTGTCCGACATAAGCAACAGCTTCTTTAATAGCGTCTGGCTTGGACATGTCGACGCCGGCTTTTTTAGCTAGGTCGAGCGGCTTTAACGTTCCGCCGGCTTTGAGAACTGAAAGCCAGCGATCCACGGCAGGCTGACCTTCTTCTCGGATTTGTTTAGCCATTGCGGTGGAAACGGTCAGCCCGGCTGAGTAGGTATACGGATAAAGGCCCATATAATAATGTGGTTGCCGCATCCATGTCAGTCCGGCGCCGTCATCGATGGTTACAGCGTCACCCCAGAAGTTTTCCAGTGCTGCCTTCTTCTGTTCGTTCAGAACGGCTGCTGTCAATGGTGTTCCTTCTTCAGCCAAGGCGTATACACGTCGCTGGAACTCACCCTCAAGCAAATGGGTTACAAAGTTATGGTAATACGTTCCAAGCAGCGAACTAATGACCCAGCGTTTCATCCGTTTATCATCCGTGTTTGCCAGTAAATGATCAGCAAGTAGCAATTCATTCATTGTTGACGGTGCTTCGATGAAATACGTGGATGGGCTGGTGTTGACAAGTGACTGATTTTTTCCGGCTAAATAAAAATGTCCTGCATGCCCAAGTTCATGCGCCAAAACAAATGCACCCCGCATGGTATCTGTCCATGTGATTAGTATATATGGATGAACGTCATATGGAGGTGAGCAAAATGCACCGGTTTGTTTTCCGACGTTGTCTGCCCGGTCAACCCAGCGGTTATGAATACCTTGCCGCATAATGTCGCTATACTCCGGCCCCATCACCTGAAGTGCTTCAAGGATGGTATTGGTTGCTTCTTCGTATGTTGTTGCCGGATTGAATGTCGGATCAAGTGGCGCTTTCAAATCGGCAAAACGCATCTCATCGAGGCCGAGCTTTTCCTGTTTTAGTTTGGCAAACCGGCGCATGTGCGGTGCAAGCTCGTTTTGAATGACATCAAGCTGATTATGGTACATGTCCTTAGTCACCTGTTGCGGGTGTAGCAGCATGTCGGTAACCGAATCATAGGAGCGCAAACGTGCCATCGTAACTTGTTTGGTTACTTCGGTTGCATAGGTTGCGGCATACGTGTTCTGGTACTGACGCAACGTTTTCGTGAAGGAGTCATATGCTTGTCGCCTTGCTTCTGTATCAGGAGACAATTCATAGCTGTCCTCATAAAGTGCAGCAGACATCGGCAGTTCGTCACCATTACTGTCTTTGATAGCGTCAAATTGCATGTCTGATGATTTGCTCCGCTCGTAAATCATATATGGTGCGCTATGTACCTCGTCAAGGGCGGCAAGCGTTTCCTCGATTTCCGGAGCGAGTGTAAATGGTTTTTTCTCAAGGATATCTGCAAGCATTTTCCAGTAGGTTTCGAGTGCCGGTTCTACGGATATAAAGTGCTCGATGGCTTCTCCCGTTAATTGCAGCAGCTCATTTTCAACAAAGGCCAATTTGGCGCCTATCGCGGCCATGGCTGATGCTACTTTGGCAGAATCGGCCTGATTTTCGGGGTCGGATCCGTCCGCACTGGATTTCAGGCTTGCATACGTCGATACGCGAATCAGCCGTTTTTGAAAGTTTTCGTATGCTTGCAGTCCATTTAACAGGTTCTGGGCGTTTGCTGTCAGTCTGCCTTTATACTGTGTGACATCACTGACGTTTGCTTGGATAGCTTTCAATTCTTTTTCCCAGTCCTCTTTGGATGCAAATAAGTCAGTTAAATCCCATGTTTGTTCAGCAGGTACTTCCGAACGTGTTTTTCGCTTTGTGGTTGTTGCCACCATGTTTTCTCCTCCCTGTTAACTATTTCGTTTCTCTAACCAATTATACATTATAAATAACCGAAATAATATATTTTTCCGATAATTTTTTGGTGAAGAACTCCATTTGCACAAAAAAATACAGCTGTATGAATAGCTGTATCAATGGAAGGATAGTATGGTTTTAGCGTACACTAGAAATACGTCTCTATTTTACAAAGCTGGATGGTCACAGTCGTCACACAAGTTGCCGTAGCAATCTGCCTTTTCATACATGATATCACCGCATTTGTGGCATCTCTTCTTTGGCAGGTTTCGGAAAAACTCAATAACGTTAATCATATATGCATCCCCCTTTGATTTGTTAAACTTATTGTAATATAACAGTATGCTAAATGTCAATACTGTGTTACAACAAATTTTAAAAGAAAATTTAAAAGGGAGTGAATACTATTGAAACTAACTATAATCGGCTTTTGGGGTGGTTATCCTGGCCCGGATGGCGCTACTTCGGCTTATTTACTCGAAAAAAATGGTTTCACACTGTTGATGGATGCCGGCAGTGGTTCATTGTCCAAATTGCAAAAAAGAAAACATGTGATGGATCTGGATGCAGTGATTTTGTCGCACTATCACAGTGATCATATTGCTGACATCGGTGTTTTACAGTACGCGCGACTGGTTCAATCATATCTTAATGGACCGGTTGATACGCTGCCGATATACGGCCATACAGAAGACAAGGCAGGTTTTAACCAATTAACCCATAAGTGTACAAAGGGTGTTGCGTATGATCCAAAGTCGGTATTGACGATCGGTCCTTTTTCCATCACGTTTCTGAAGACCAACCATCCGGTACCGTGCTTCGGGATGCGGATAACAGATGGAGATGCAACGATTGTTTATACCGCGGATACGGCATTTAAGGAAGAATGGGCGAATTTTGCCAAAGATGCTGATATTCTTATAACGGACTGCAATTTTTATGCGGATCAAGACGGTGCACAGGCAGGACACATGACAAGCGAAGAAGGCGCCACGATTGCAGCTGGAGCAAATGCCGGCGAACTATTGCTGAGTCATCTGCCGCAGTATAGGGACAATCAGGATTTAGTGACAGAAGCTAGTGCGCATTTCTCTGGGAACATTCATTTGGCACGGGAAGGTTTTGTTTGGGAAAAAGGCCATAATTTTTGATTGGAATGGCCGATTCATTTAAACTTGTTGTTGTCGAATCATTTAAATAGAGGAGGTATAGCTATGAAATTTATTGATAATCAGGGAATAACCGATCCAATGATTAACTTGGCGATTGAGGAGTATATTTTGCAAAATTTCGGTGAAAAGGATACATATTTACTGTTCTATATCAATAAACCGTCGATCATTGTTGGGCGGAATCAGAACAGTGTAGAAGAAATTAACACAGATTATGTTGAGGAAAATGACATCAAGGTTGTCCGTCGCCTATCTGGTGGTGGTGCGGTTTACCATGATGAACAGAACCTCAACTTCAGTTTTATTACAAAAGATGACGGGGAAAGTTTCCAGGATTTTGCTAAATTTACGCAGCCAGTTGTTGATGCGTTGAATAAATTAGGTGTACCCGCAGAAATGAAAGGCCGGAATGACCTTGCCGTTGAAGGGCGTAAAATCTCCGGGAATGCGATGTTTTCAACCAAGGGGCGCATGTTCAGCCACGGGACGCTAATGCTCGACTCGGAGATTGAGCATGTTGTAGCAGCATTAAATGTTAATAAAGAAAAAATTGAATCAAAAGGAATTAAGTCGATTCGCAGTCGTGTTGCCAACATTTCCGAATATCTTGATGAAAAAATTTCAATGGAAGCGTTTAAAGAACTGATTCTTAAATATATTTTCGATGTGGAAGATGTGAAGGATGTGCCGCGCCATGAATTGACCGAAGCGGATTGGGATGAAATCTACAAAATCTCGGAAAACCGCTATCAGAAGTGGGAATGGAACTTTGGTAAATCCCCGAAATTCAACGTACAGGCATCACATAAATTTGACGGGGGTCTTGTCGATGTGCGGCTCGACGTGAAAAACGGCATGATCGAAAACTGCACAATTTATGGGGACTTTTTCGGACTTGGTGACGTTAGTGAATTAGAAGACAAGCTGACCGGTATCCGTCATGAGCGCAAGGCAATTGACGAAGCGCTCGCCGATGTTGATGTTTCCTACTATCTTGGCAAAATTTCTAAAGAAGACTTCGTTGGCTTGCTTTATTAATTTTAGAAGAAAAAGGTTGGGCAAAAGGAAATAAATCAACTGGATTTTTGCGGGGGTGCGGCTGATGAGCAAAACACAGTTGTATTTGTGACGGTTTGAGCGGATATCTGGTTAACTTGAGCCGGAATTGTGACAGCTTGACCCAATCAGTAAATATTGCACCCCTTAATCCTAATCAGGAGATATCCGCTGTTTTTATGGATTCTTCCAGCTTTTTTTTCGTATATTCGCTGCACATTTTTGTATTATTCTCCATAACCTGTGCAACATAACGCTAAAAAGGAGTTGGTAGCAATGTATAAAAAGGATCAACCGGAACTAGATACATTCACCTTATTAAATCCGGGGTTCGACATTATGCCCGGACAGGATAGCGACAAACAGAACCCCGTTACACAGCTTCAAAATGTAAATGATCCTAAATCATCCGGCTAAAGTGTTTGCCGGATTTTTGTCAATTTTATTAAGAAAATGAACATTTCTATATCATTTTTGCAATAAATCTGGTAAATTGTAGACAGGCCTCTTTCTTTTCATGTAAAAGAAAGGATAAGTTATATGATAAATAATGTTTACCTTACATCATATGAAGTCACCCCTCTCACAATGGCCATCGTAGCCGATTACGATGATAACGGTGATCCAAGGACGATTGTACTGGAAGAACAGGAAAAATTCATTGTGCATAAGTCCCCCACTAAGATTATTGAAGATGCGTGTAAGTTTTTTGGATCAAGTCTAAAAGGTCGGCAGGAGGGCACTCGTGGTATCTGTGGCATTACCCATAAAGCTCCGATTTCCATTGACCCGTCATGTGGCATGTATTTCTTTCCCACCGCGTCACCGATGAAACCCAAATGCTCGTGGATTGCGCATTCTCATGTTGAACAAATGAATCAGTACCCTCATCGGCAAACGGAATTTATTTTCAAGAACGGCTGGACTATGCTTCTGGATGTTTCCTTTGGGTCGATGCTCAATCAGGTGCAGCGGACGGCCCAGTATCGGTATCTTCTTGATAATCGGCTGAAGTATGTGCAACGGAATAACGCTGATATGGTGGCAGAGCCTTATGCATAAGCTCCTTTATAATTATTTCCACCTTTTTGCGGATGGCCGGGTTAAAGTAATTCCGTTTTTCTTCACGACCGTTACAAAGGAATAAGTAGGAAGAGAATGAATCATTTTTATTTAGCGTAACGACCCGCATGCTTTTATCTCGCATCATTTTCCGCAAATCCTTGCGCTCATTCGTGGCTTCCGTGTTCATCGCCTCCAGCATGTCAAGATATGGTTCCTTTATTTTAAATGTTCCCGCCTGGACATGCTGGATATCCTGCTGTATGACAGTTATTGCCATGGATAGAAATAAAAACCGTGAAGCCAGTTGCAATTCTTCATCATTCAGACAACGCATGTTAACCCCTCCATATAACGAACATTTGTTCTAAAACCATTATATGATAAATGAATAAAAAAATACACTAAAATGACAAGAAAGAGGCCAAGGAATATTCTGCTAGGCAGATTTAGAAGTTTATTTTAAAATGAAAATAGAAACACTAAATACAGTGAAAGAGATGCGTGGAATGAGTGAGGGGACAATGATGCTATGTACTTGCTGAACGTCAGCTTGATGGATTGGAGACTATGGCTTGAGCAGGAGAAAATGGATGAATATATCCTGGAATTACTGAATGAATATGAAAGTCTTGGTCCACTGCCGGGCATTCTTTTGCCATTTATAGAGGCGTTTTTGCCTTTTTTGCCGCTTGTTGTGTTTGTTTTTGCTAATGCAGCGGCATACGGCCTTTGGAAAGGGTTCGTTTTATCGTGGCTGGGGTCGTGTGCTGGCTCGATTGTGGTGTTTTTAGTGATTCGCCGGCTTGGGGACAAGCGCATATTTAAAGCAATGCGCAGAAACAAGCAAGTCCACAAGGTAACCAACTGGGTGGAGCGCCATGGCTTTGGTCCTTTGTTTCTGTTGATGTGTTTTCCGTTCTCACCCTCGTCGGTCATCAATGTTGTATCAGGGTTATCTAAAATAAGCATGCAGCAATTTATCCTTGCTGTCCTAATGGGGAAATCGGTCATGATTTTTTCCATCGCGTATGTTGGGTCAAGCATATTGGAATTTGCCACGAAGCCAGTTAAAACCATTGTTGTCGGGGTGTGCATTTTGCTGTTCTGGGTGTTCGGTAAATACCTTGAACGGCGGCTGAACAGGAGAATCACTGAAAAAGAAATTTCAGAAAAGCGACAGGTTAAAAAGTAAATAACCGGGGTATGCTGTTAAAAAAGCGGAAGCACCCGCTATTTCTACAAGACAGACCCTGGAGGAAAACTGGTATGAGAAAAAGTTATATACGGAGAGTTATTCCAATTATTTTATTGGCTGTTGCTTTGGCATTTATCTTCCGGTCACAGCTGTTTGCAAGCTATATTGTGAATGGTGAATCGATGGAGCCGACCCTTTATGATGGAAATCTGCTCATGGTTAATAAAGTAGTTTACAATCTGACTGATGTTGACCGATTTGACGTTATTGTGTTCCATGCCAATGAAAGGGATGATTATGTAAAAAGGGTCATTGGTTTGCCGGGAGACAGCATTGTTTACAAAAGTGATAAGCTGTATATTAATGGAGACTATATAGGAGAACCATTTCTGAAGTCGTTTAAGAAAACGAGTAGTGTAACACCATATACCGACGACTTCACGTTGGAAGGAACAACCGGAAAGACACAAGTACCTGAAGGGAAATTGTTCGTCATGGGAGACAATCGAAGAAATAGCCTAGACAGCCGCAAAATTGGTTTTGTCCCAATTGATGAGGTTGTTGGAAAAGTGGACATTAAATACTGGCCATTTTCGGATCTCCAGTTAAGTTTTGGCTGAACGAGATAATAGCAAAAGGGATTACATATAACATCAGTGCCATCAAACCTATTCTCTGCTAAAATGAGAATAGGTTTATTTTTTGGTAAGGGAGCGGAAGCGATGGGACTCCGATTCTTATTAGGGCGCGCCGGAACCGGCAAAAACGACAGAATTCTGAGAGAAATAAAAGAAGCGCTGGTCAATGATCCTCAAGGTGCGCCTATCTATTATATTGTACCTGAACAGATGACGTTTCAGCAGGAGTATGCACTATTTCAGGACGAAACAGTAAAAGGAAGCACACGCGCACAGGTGATCAGTTTTTCACGGCTAGCTTATCGCGTGTTGCAGGAAACCGGCGGCGGAACAAGGCAATTTATTAGTTCGGTCGGTACACAGATGATGCTCCGGAAAATCATCGAGGAAAAAGAAACTGATTGGAATATATTTCAAAAAACATTGGAAAAACAAGGATTTCTGGAACAACTTGAGCGCATGATCACCGAGTTCAAACGTTATCGCATTACACCGGACATGCTTTATATGCAAGTAGAACAGATGAAGCAATTTGTTCACCAGGAGCCCGGTGAGGTTGCATTAGCAGGGAAGCTGAATGATTTAGCTTATATTTATGAAAAATTAGCTATGGCACTGCATGGAAAATATGTAGATAGTGAAGATCAACTGCAGCTGCTGGCCGACAAGCTAAAAGATGCGCCATCACTCGACGGTGCAACCATTTATTTGGACGGTTTCCACCGTTTGTCCCCAAAAGAACTACTCGTTGTAGAAGCGCTCATGGAAACGTGCAGTACTGTAACGGTGTCATTGATAACCAATCTTCCGGATGGTGACGCGCCTTCGGACTTGGACTTGTTCTATCAAACGAAAGACACGTATTATACGCTTCAGGCAACAGCGGAGGCGAACGGTATTCCTATTGAAGGGACAGAGGTGTTTCAGGTTGAAGAAGGAAAATTGCGCAACCGTCCATATTTTTCCCATCTGGAACAGCATTTTGACACACGTCCTGCACCGGCTTATAAAGGGGAGGCGCCCATTCAAATTGCTGAAGCGGTTCATCCGCGAGCAGAATTAGAAGGTGCTGCCCAGGAAATTCTCCGCCTCGTCCGTGAAGAACATTATCGATTTCGTGATATAGCTGTGTTCATCCGGCAGACCGAGGTGTACCATGATTTGATCGAAACGATTTTCAATGATCATGACATTCCGGTTTTTATTGATGAAAAACGTACGATGCTTAACCATTCATTGATTGAACTGATTCGGTCCGTGTTGGAAATGGCAGATGGAAATTGGCGCTATGATGCTGTTTTCCGTGTGTTAAAGACAGGCTTCATTCCGTCTGTTGATTCACAATACCCACTGGATAATGACGCAATTGATGAACTGGAAAACTATGTATTGGAATACGGCATTCGTTCACGGGAACGTTGGCTCGGTGATGAAGAATGGATCTTTCAGCGTTTTCGCGGGTTTGATCAGTCAGCCCAGACCGATAAAGAAAAGGAAACACAAAAACGGATAAACGCATATCGCAGCCAGGTGGTTCAGGCATTGCAGGCGTTTGACCGTGATATTCGAAAGGCAAAAACGGTACAGGACCGGTGTGAAGTCGTTTATCTATTGCTGGAGAAGCTGAATGTACCTAATCGATTGGAACAGATGCAGCAAATGTACGACGAAGAAGGGAAAATCGAAAAGGCGCGGGAGCAGGAACAAGTGTGGAATGCAGTGATCCAGTTATTCGACGAAATGGTCGAGATGGCAGGGGACGAAACGATGTCACTGAAAACATTTCGTTCGGCGATTGAAGCTGGGTTTGAATCGTTGACATTTGCCCACGTACCACCAAGCATTGATCATGTTATCGTTGGTACGATTGATCGGTCACGGATAAGTGGCATGAAGTGTTCGTTATTGCTTGGGGTAAATGATGGTATATGGCCAATGAAGCCGGCCGAGGACGGCATGATCAATGAACAGGAGCGTGACACACTGGCGGCGCTTGGGATGCAACTAGCGGAAAGCAGTAAACGCCAGCTGCTAGATGATTGGTTTTATATGTATCTGGCGTTTACGGCGGCGAATGATTATTTATGGGTCAGTTATCCGTTGAGTGATGAGGAAGGAAAGTCTAACATGCCTTCCCAGCTCATTAACCGGCTGGAAGAATTGTTTCCGGCATGTTCGGAACATCTGCTGCTGCAGGATCCCGATGAACTGGTGGATGCCGAGCGATTTATTACGACGCCTGTAAAGACAAGGGCTGCACTGACTGCCCAATTAGCCCGCGTCCGGAAAGGCTATCCAGTGAAAGATGTATGGTGGCATGTCTTGAACTGGTATATAAAACATGAGCCAAAACACGGTACAACTTATAAGATCTTGCAAAGCCTGTACTATCAGAACCGCCCAGCGAATTTGACGAAAGAGACGATGGACGAACTGTATCCGAAACAGGTGAAAGCGAGTGTCTCCAGGCTGGAATCGTATTACCGCTGTTCGTATCAGCACTTTGCAAACTATAGTCTGAACCTGCAGGAACGAAAAACGTATAAGCTGGATGCCCCTGATATTGGTCAACTTTTTCATGAGGCACTGAAAAAAATCACCGAATGGATTCAGGCTGAGGGAAGGGAATTTGCCCAACTGACGAAAAAGGATAGTGCGGGCTATGCACGCCAGGCTGTCGAAAAACTGGCACCAGCACTGCAGCACCAGATTTTGCACAGTTCCAATCGGTATAAATATATTCAGGAGAAGCTGCAGGAAGTGATTACAAGGGCAACATACATTTTAAGCGAACAAGCCCGGAACAGTGCGTTCACACCGGTCGGGCTTGAACTTGGTTTCGGTGATCAGCAGCCGCTTGGTCCGGTTAAGTTATCATTGCCGAATGGGTTTGAACTGATGCTGCGCGGACGGATTGACCGTGTAGATAAAGCAGAGAATGATGATGGATTGTTTTTACGGATTATCGACTATAAATCAAGTGAAAAAGGGCTGAATTTGCTAGAAGTCTATTACGGACTGGCGCTGCAAATGCTGACTTATTTGGATGTTGTACTGTCCGAATCCGAACAATGGCTCGGTGTGAAGGCAACACCAGCCGGGGTACTTTATTTTCATGTACACAACCCGATGATTTCTACCAGCAGACAAATGACCGATGCTGAAATAGAAAAGGAACTGTTCAAAAAATATAAAATGCAAGGGCTATTACTCTCAGATGAGCAAATCGTCAAGCTGATGGATACGTCACTCGAATCAGGCAAGAGCCAGATGATTCCTGCCGGTGTGAAAAAGAACGGCGGATTTCACAGTAACTCTAAAATTGCCGACAGCGACACATTTAGAAGCCTGCAAGATCATATCCATCATCTGATGACACAGGCCGGTATTGATATAACATCAGGCGGTGTCCATCTGAACCCGTATCAATATAAGCAAACAGTTCCGTGCACCTATTGCCCATTTCTGTCCGTCTGCCAATTCGATCCGACGCTAGAGGAAAATAATTACCGGAAGCTGCCAGATATGAAAGACGAAGAAGTGTTGGACAAGCTTCGTTATAAGGGGGAATCGTGATGGCTGCCTGGACGCAAAAACAGGAAGAAGCAATTTATACAGATGGCAGTGATGTCCTTGTTGCAGCTGCCGCGGGATCAGGGAAAACAGCCGTGCTCGTGGAACGCATTATCCAAAAGTTAGTTCGAACGGATAACCCGGTCGACATTGACTCACTTCTTGTCGTGACATTTACGAATGCTGCGGCACAGGAGATGCGCAGTCGTGTCGGGCAAGCCCTGGAAGCCAAATTGGCCGAAAATCCGTCGTCCAATCATCTGAAAAAACAGTTGTCCATGCTGCAGCGTGCATCCATATCAACATTGCACTCCTTCTGCCTTGATATTGTCCGGCAATATACGTATCTGCTTGATATTGATCCAGCCTTCAGGATTGCTGATAATATGGAAACCGATCTGATCAAGCAGGAAGTAATCGATGACTTATTTGAGGAATGGTACGGGGAAGAAGGGCAGGCACAGGCAGACTTCTTTTCTGTTGTGGACCGTTTTTCCAGTGACCGCAGTGATGCAGATGTGGAAAAGCTTATTCTGACATTGTATACATTTGCTATGCAGAATCCATGGCCGGAAGCATGGTTGGATCGTCTTTCCGAAGTGTATGATATCCCAGATAACTGGCGAGAGGATGACCTCGACTGGCTAGCCATCATTAAAAACGAGGTCCGAAATGAGCTAGACGCCATCCAGCAGGAGATGCAGCTGGCGATGGACTTGACGAGAGAAACGGATGGTCCGTACCACTATGCGGAGACAATTGAAGCTGATTTTGCCAATCTGCAGGAAGCACGGGTCCATCTTGATTCTTGGGATGCGTTGCAAACATTTATGGTTTCCAGTGCGTTTGCACGATTATCAGGAAAAAAAGCAGACTGTGATGAGGCGAAAAAGGATCAAGCTAAAAAATTACGGGACCGTTACAAAAAACGCTGGAATGATATGAAGGATAGATGGTTTAGTCGTGATCTGGCAGGGCATGTGCGTGACATGCAGGAATTGGCGCCCGTCATCAGACAACTAACCGAGCTTGTTAAACAGTTTAAGTACCGTTTCACCGAACAAAAACGCGAACGGGCGATTGTTGATTTTTCCGATCTTGAACATGATTGCCTGCAGCTGTTGATGGATGATACATCACAACCCGGCCATGTACAGCCTTCTGATGTGGCTCTCGGTCTGCGTGAGCAATTCACGGAGTTGCTTGTTGATGAGTATCAGGATACCAACCTTGTTCAGGAAACGATTCTGTCGCTGATAAGTGATCAGGACGGGCCCGGTAACATGTTCATGGTTGGGGATGTGAAACAAAGTATATACCGTTTCCGTCATGCTGAACCTTCCTTGTTTATCGATAAGTATAAACGGTTTGCGACGGATACCAATCACGCCCAGCGCATTGATTTGTCCAGTAATTTCCGCAGCCGGAAAGATGTGCTTATCGGCACCAACTTCATTTTTCGCCAGATTCTTGATGAGGAATTAGGTGAAATTAACTATGATGAAGATGCGGAATTAATATATAGCAATGATAGATATGATTTACTCCCGCATGCAGATCCGGAACCTGAACTGGTTATGATCGACAGGGAAGCACCGGATGAGCAAGAAGACACGCCGGAAGAAGCGGAATATAAGGATTTGGAAAAAGCCCAGCTAGAGGCCAGGGCATATGCAGAGAAAATCAAAGGATGGATAGGCCAAAACGAGAATGCCCCGTTACAAGTGTATGATAAAACAATCGATGCGCAGCGGGACATGCAATACCGGGATGTCGTTATTCTATTACGTTCGATGACATGGGCACCGACGATTATGGATGAACTGAAAAAACAAGGCATACCCGTCTATGCTGATCTTTCCACCGGCTACTTTGACGCCATTGAGGTAAAAGTCATGCTGAACTTCTTGAAAGTCATTGATAACCCGAGACAGGACATCCCGCTTGCTTCCGTCCTCAAATCACCGATAGTCGGAATGGATGAGGAAGAACTCGGGCAGATACGTCTCGCTGCTAAACAGGCAACCTATTATGACGCGTTAAACATTTATCACCGGCGCAATACAAGTGAGACAGCCACAAAAGCCGGTCACTTTTTGGAAAACCTTGGTCGGTACCGTCTCGCATCACGCCAAGGAGCACTTTCCGAGTTGATTTGGCAGATTTATAGGGAAACAGGCTATTACGACTTTGTCGGCGGCATGCCGGGAGGACGGCAGCGACAGGCTAACTTGAGGGCGTTGTATGACCGGGCACGTGGTTATGAAACGACATCATTCCGCGGGCTGTTCCGATTTTTACGGTTCATCGAGCGGATGGAGGAGCGTGGCGATGATTTAGGTGCAGCACGTGCACTCAGCGAGCAGGAAGATGTGGTCCGGATGATGACAATCCATAAAAGTAAAGGGCTGGAATTTCCGGTTGTCATCCTTGGAGCAATGGATAAACAGTTTAATATGCAGGATTTGAATGCCCGTTATTTACTGCATAAAGACCTTGGTATGGCCAGTAAATATATCGATCCGGTGAAACGGATCACCTATCCAACGTTGTATTTTCATGCGATGAAACAGAAAAAATTGCGTGAGTTACTAGCCGAGGAAATGCGCGTTCTGTACGTTGCCATGACGCGCGCGAAGGAGAAACTGCTGATGATCGGCAATGTCGCTTCTTTCGCTAAGAAGCAGGAAAAGTGGGAGGAGATGCTCGATCATTCCGATTGGATACTTCCGGCACATGATCGTGTGAAAGCAAAGTCGTATTTGGATTGGGTCGGACCTGCGTTAATCCGGCATCAGATGAATGATGCATTACGAACAGTGGAAGTCACGGATAAGGTACTTGAAGCCATCCGTCTTGACCCATCAAAGTGGAAAGTGACCGTTGTGCATGGAAGTTCCTACATCAATCTCGAGGATGATACCGAAGTGACAGATAGTCAGCTTCAGGAAAAAGTAGTAAACTGGGAGCCGTTGGAGGTAGAGGAAAATGCCTATACTGAAGCGGTGGCCAACCGTCTGTCGTATCAATATCCATACCAGCAAGCGGCTAAAGCCCGTTCCAAACAGACAGTTACCGAGCTGAAGCGACAGCGCGAACAGAGGGATGAGTACAGTGGTGATGCGTTTATTGCCAAGTTTCAGCCGCCAATCACCAGACGGCCGGCGTTTATGCAAAAACAAAAAGAAATTACCGCTGCCGAACGTGGGACCGCAATGCATACCGTTATGCAGCATATTCCACTAACCAAACCGATGCCATCAGACAAGATCGCCGAATTTGTGGAATCATTGGCGGAAAAAGAATTTCTTACAAGGCAGGAAGCGGATGCGATTGATACCGAGGCCATTGAACAATTTTTCACCACAACGATTGGTCAAACAATCATGAACGCGGCACAAGTTTATCGGGAAGTTCCATTCAGCCTGTCCTTACCCGCGAGCGAAGTCTATGCTGATTGGACGAGTGATACAAACGAACAGGTACTGATTCAAGGTGTGATCGACTGTGTCATACCAATGAACGATGGCTGGGCAATTTTAGATTACAAAACAGACACCATTACCGTAGATGTGACCGAGCAGACAAAAGAAACGCTACGCAAGCGTTATGATGTGCAAATGGAACTTTATAAAGAAGCATTGGAACGCATCTGGAAGAAACCCGTAACAGCGGTGCATCTTTATTTCTTTTCCCGACAGCTCGAGTTAGAAATGTAGCCCAGCACTTGTGACAAAATTGTTACAGGGCGTTCCCAGGACTCATTAAGGCCAAATCCTTGGCAAATCAAGGGTTTGGCCTTAATTTTTTTTAAATAAAAACCTCCATCCTTCCCACAAAACAAAAGTGTAATATAAATCACATAAATAAGTGATGCAGTTCACTTCGATAATGACTCTCAATTACTATGATGTAAATGAACTTAGTTAAGAGGGAGGGAGGTTTTCGTATGAAAGCTTCAAAACAGAACGCTCCACAAAATAATTACGATGAAAAATCTTTAAAAGGTACGTTTGCATCGGTTTTAGTTGTAGCAGCTATTATCGTCGTCATGTGGGCCGGTGTATTCGCACTGTATATGGCTAGAGTATAAGGGGGGGAAACAGTATGCATCGTCTGGAAGAGATATGGTTAGCGTTAAGTGGTGGTATTCTTATTATTTTTATGGTGATCGTTGGTTATCAAGGGTTTGCGCTCGGTATGAATCCGCCAAGTAATATGGAAACAATTGACCCGCAAAAGGTCGACGAGATAGAACCTTTTGATGAACCTGGCGTATACAAGCGAGGCGAAAATGAATATGAAGTAATCATGACTTTACAGACATTTTCATTTAATCCTGGTGACATTGAAATACCTGCAGGAGCAGAAGTTACGTTCACGATGACATCGAAGGATGTAACACATGGGTTTCAGGTTGCCGGAACAAACATAAATGCCATGGTTATGCCTGGTCGTATTCAAAAAATTACCCATACGTTTGATGAACCGGGAAATTATCTCGTTTTATGTAATGAATATTGCGGTGCAGGGCATCAGCTGATGTCTACTGAAATTACGGTGAAGTAAAGGAGTGATAGCATGGCAAAGCCGCTAAAAGATGTTATTCGTGATGATCCGAAGAAGATATTTGGATTAAATACTGCCGATGCCAACATATCCAAGGCCTATTTATCAACAGCATTTATTACATTGCTTATCGGCGGTATTCTCGGTCTGCTTCAAGGTCTGCAGCGGGCCGGGCTTATGGAATTACCAGCGTTTCTAAATTACTATCAGGTTTTAACGGCGCATGGTATTCTATTAATTTTAATTTTTACAGCTGCTTTTACAATCGGCTATCTATATGCAGGGTTTTCGCATACAATTGGCGGACTGCTTCCGAAAGTCCGTAAGATGGCCTGGACAGGATTTGGCCTAATATTAGTCGGGGTTGTACTTGTTGTTGCAACAATTCTGTTCAATGAAGCGTCTGTCTTATACACATTCTACCCGCCAATGGCAGCATCACCTGTATTCTATATTGGACTGGTATTTGTTGTACTGGGAATCTGGTCGAACTGTTTCGGTGTATTCATTAACTATAATCATTGGCGTAAAAACCATAAAGGTCAAGTAACACCATTATTCGCATTCTTTACCATGGGTGTGTTCGTTTTATGGTTTTTCGGAAGTCTTGGTGTAACTTATGAAGTGCTGACGCTAATTCCATGGTCACTCGGTTGGAAAGAAACCGTAAATGTGATGGTAAGCCGGACACTATTCTGGAGTTTTGGCCACACACTCGTAAATATTTGGTATATTGTGGCCACATCAGCATGGTATGTAGCAATCCCAAAAATTATTGGAGGAAGACTGTTCAGTGATAAACTGGCAAGGGTTGTCGTCATTTTACTTGTTATTTTAAATATTCCTGGAGGATTCCACCATCAGATTATTGATCCGGGAATCACAGAATCCATTAAGTTTCTGCACGTGTTTATGAGTGTGTCCATCGCATTCCCATCTCTTATGACAGCATTTGCGATGTTCGCCGTCATGGAACGTGCAGGTCGCAAGCACGGTGGAAAAGGATTATTCGGCTGGCTTAAGAAACTGCCGTGGGGCGATGTACGTTTCCTAGCACCGATGATTGCAATGATCGCCTTTATTCCTGGTGGTGCAGGTGGGTTAATCAATACAAGTAACCAAATAAATCAAGTTATTCACAATACACTCTGGGTTGTCGGACACTTTCACATAACCGTCGGCGTGTCGGTTGTGCTAACGTTCTTTGGTATTTGTTACTTTTTGATTCCGTTCATTTCAAAACGCAAGCTGACACCGCAAATGAACAAATTAGGGATCATTCAAACGATTGTTTGGACAGTCGGAATGTTGCTGATGGCTGGTTCACAACATATGGTTGGTCTTTTGGGTGACCCACGTCGGACATCTTATACAACTTATGGTGACCATGAGACAGCACTGAGCTGGATTCCATACGAATATGTGATGGGAATTGGTGCTACATTGCTTCTTCTGGGCATCATCATCCAAGTATATGCCGTATTCAATATGATGTTCTTTGCACCAAAAGGCGAAACGGAATTCCCAATTGGTGAATCTGAAGATGATGCATTACCAACACCACTCTGGACAGAACGTTGGAGTCTCTGGATTATCCTGATGCTGATGGTTGTTGCTATGGCTTATGTCGTACCAATCGTAGACTTTGTCGTGAACGGATCTCCAGGATCACCGCCAATCAAAACATGGTAATATGTTACTTGTAAAAGAGATAGTCCGTTCATTTGGGACTATCTCTTTCCATAAGGCTGTTTTCACACATGATGTTGTTTTTAAGTAGTTGATATCTAATGCGACATAAGTGGTATGTTGATTTCCGTTCCAGCCAGTCGCTTTCCGCGGGCAACGCTTCAGCTTCCTCGGAAGAAAACCGCTTCCTGCGGGATCTTCGACGCACAGGACGTGCTAGTGCAGGCGTTGCGACAGGACGTCGCGATCTTAGCCTGCCTTCCTTTTCCCGCAGGAGTCGACTGGCCTCCACTCCAACCAACCATCAAAATAGAGATATAATTAAGTATCAAGTGAATATTATAAAATCACAACTACAATACCAGCGGAGGAAATACACGGAGACTCCTGTGGGAGCAAAAGCCTAGATGAGACCCCGCAGTGCAACGAGCATTACCTCTACCGAATAAGCTACGAGTTGCGAGGAGTGCTGCATCACTGAAATCACTTCCAACACGACGAGCACCCAGCACGAGGAGGCTCATCAGCTGCCCACGGAAAGCGTAGTGTATTTCCGCGCGGTGGTTTAACACTCATACAAAGTTACGTCGCAGTTTATAAAAATTGTTAAGTAGGGTTTCGTTCTCTAGGGTGAAGACAGGCTTATATTAAAATTCTTTGGGAAGTGATCGTTATGATCAAAAACCGACATAATACAATCGCAGTGGTGGTTGTCATCGTTTTTGGCTTTGTGTTGTTTTATTTTGGTACTGACGGGTTTCACGCATTTACAGCGGAAAGCGCACGCACCTATGACATCTTGCAAAACAAACCTGAATTTCCATCTGTTACGCTGGAAGACAGTAAGAGCCGTACGTACACGTTTGACGAGTTTGCTGATGGAAGGTATGTGTTTGTTACGTTTATGTACACTAGCTGCACAACTGTTTGTCCGGAACTGGAAATGAACATGTTACAAGTCTACGAACAAATACCGGAAAAATATATTGACGAAGATATTGTTTTTTTAAGCATCAGTTTTGATCCAGAACGAGATGACCCTAAGACATTAACAAAATACCGTGGCTATTTTGACAGTGATGGGGAAACGTGGCGAATGGCCAGAATTAACGATAGGGAAGAACTAGATTCGCTTCTTGATGAATTGGGAGTCGTTGTTATTCCGAATGAAAATGGTGATTTCACCCACAACAGTGCATTTTATTTAATCGGTAAATCAGGTCATCTGCAGCAAGTAATGGACTATACGCTAGTTGACGAAGCTGCCGCCAAAGTGAATGATATACTATCGGGACAGGAGGGCGATGAATAATGAAACAGTCATTTTATGGAATGCTCTTGTTTATCTTTCTCGTCCTCCCACCTGTGGCGACCATTATGGAGTCAATTATGATTGTCCATATGCATATGCAAATGACCCTTCTAGTAATCTCCGGATTGCTGATGGGGCGCTTTTTCCAGTTGAAATTCCCTCAGTTTTTTAGTAAGTGGAACCATAACGGCATCCCGGGTATTCTTTTATTCGCTGTTATCTGGAGTTATTGGATGGTTCCGCGGGCGATGGATGAGGCATTGACGATACAAATGGTGGAGCTGTTTAAATTTGTAAGTTTACCGTTTCTTGCTGGCGTTCCATTAAGGGATAGCTGGAAGAAAATTGGTTCAGTCGGACAGAAGGTCGTTTTTGGATTTTTAATTATCGTATTCTCAGTGATGGCCTGGTTGTATATTGGAGCCGACAGTCAAATTTGCAACAACTATCTTCAAGTAGAGCAGCAAACACTTGGCTGGGGGTCGTTGTTTATCGGTGCGTTGTTATTAGTCTATGTGATCCAGTTATTTTTTATCGATACGACTGCTTATGAGGAAGCGGAGCAGTGCAGTTAAATAACCATTTAGAAAAACTTCGGCCCCACCTTATAGCGAGGCCGAAGTTTTTTAGCCTTTCAACATTCATATTTTCTGACGTTATAAAAAAGACGATCTGTCATCTAAAGCACTGACAGATCGTTTATGCGTTGGCAGAAACATTCTGGTCACTGATATCGGGATCCAGTGGGTTAGTTGAACTGACGCCGTTATTCGTACAGATAAAATCACCAGTATTCTGTGATCCCGAGCCGGTGCTTGTTTTGGAGGAGCTTTTCGGTGACAGGTAAAAAGAATCACCAAAATTAACGACACCCCCGCCAACACTATTTATCTTAATTGGTCCTACCATTGATGGCATAATAACACCTTCTTAGGTTGAAATTGATGAACTATGATAGCTTATGAATCCGCTTGGTTCGTGTGTGTATTGTCGTCCATTAATCGGCGGAAATGTTTGATTCGTGCCTCACTGGTCACTTCGCGGATACTGCCTACTTGGAAAATAGCAGCTTGACTGACACCTAATAAGTTGATGTCCCCCACATGGATGGTTTCTTTATGCTGAAGTGTGGTTTTCTGAACGGGTTGTTGTTGCTCCGGTAAATTCGCTTCCATGTCAAATAGGGAATAGTTTTCAAATCGCACGCCATCATCACCAGAGAAAATGGCGCCTTCTTTTTGAACGGCTATTCCCTTGGCTTTTGTACGGGCACATACGGCGTCACCGATATTAAAGATGCTGCTGTATGTTAAGCCGTTTAATTTAATGTTTCGAACGGAAGATGTACGCTGCTGCATGCTCTCATCACCCGGATAAAGGAACAATGGTGCCAATGGTGGCTGCCTCAGGCGGGGTGTCAAAGAAAGACGAGAGCACAAATCGTTCGTTATCACCAATCAGGAACACAGACGATGCTGTTACAGTACCGATGTCAACCTGATCGACACAAAGCTCCCAATTGTGTACTTCCATATTCATCTGTTATCATCCCCTTCCATATATTTGCTTAAGGAGTGGCGAATTTCTTGTTTAATCTGATCCGCAATATACGTTTTCGTCTCTTCCTCATGAAGGTTGCGCTGATTACGCTTAGCCTCTTCCTCATAAAAGGCAATTCGATCAGGCAACTGTTTAGCAATATCCTCTGTAAGAACGGCCGGATCGATGGTATCCGGAGCAATTTGGTATTGTGCTGCCATTTCCCGGATAAGTTGTTCGCCATTATTATTCAAATAACCGTTTAGCTCTGTCAGCAGTTGCCGTTTAAGCGAAGACTTGCCAGAATCAGGAACGGATAGGTCTTCTATGTCTTTCAGGTCATTCGGGGATAGGCCGATATGCAGTGTCCCATCAAGTTTTTCTATTTTCAGTTGGTCAAAATTGTATTCCACTTTTTCAACGGTTTGCTCTTTTTTCTGGTTGTTATCATTTTCGATGACTTGCATTCTCGATTCGAGTGACCGGATGAACTGGTCTTGTTCATCAATCCGCTGATGGAGATAGTAGATGTAGTCATTCCAGTTGTTCATGAGGTGTCCTCCTTTTGGCTGGGCAAAGACCTACACACAACATATGCATATACTTACGAAGTGTTACGTTTCTGGTTTTTGCAAACGGATGATAGCGGACTCGCCAATCGGTTCGGCCGGCTCAGCGGGCTCAGTATAACCGCCTGTATTATAAATATCAGCTTTCGACTGAATGCTGCCAGTGCTGCCAATCTGTAGCACAGATGAATTTGATATCGATCCAACTTTAATGAATTGAATTGAAATGGATTGGTGAATAGTGAGATGCATAAGGGATACCTCCATTCTGTTAGGAAAGGATATTTTGATCCGCCTTATCATTATCCTTTACGTACGTGTTTGACTGTCCAAGCCTAATGTATGTCCCGTCACCGGTATTAAAAGACCCACCGCCAGCATAGGTTTTTGCAGTGCTTTCCGGACACATGGAATAGACGTCACCGATGTTAAAGATGCTGGAATTGCCGATGTTGTTTACTTTAACTGCACCTACTTTTGCTGGCATCGCACTTCCTCCTTTTATGTATATAGTTTATGTACAGAAGCGGATTTTTGAAACCATAAAGCGAGGAATTCTGCTTGCCAGTAGAGACCGCAGTATAAAATTATCCATAGAATTGACACCTTTTTTTTTGTTTGTTCAACCAGTTATTCTTAAAAAGAGCAGGTTTTATATGAACGTATTATGTCAAAATGGACGCAATTATTATAGGTGAATCTTACCAAATAAAGGATAATTTTAATCCAGGGCAATGAACCTATCCCTGTCCTTTCAATGGTTACTTCATCATCTCAATTGAAAAATCAAAATACATGATTATGAATGCCCCAATCGGAATACCTATCAACCATGCCCACAATGGTCTGCTGTGGTGAAGGCGTAATGTAGGGAAAATAGCACAGTTAAAGAGAACAGACCAAGCGTAATTCCAGCCGTTATGATAAGTCCCCAATCCGGATACAATTGAAATATATTCATTCAAATTAAAAATGAAAATCCATAAAAGAATCCAAACTATTTGTGCCATCTTTTTTTGGGGATAATTTGCAAGAAAAATCAATACGACAGCTGGATACATCGAAAGGGAAATAAAATAGTCAGTTAATGTGTGGTTTGGAAGTAAAAGAGATTCTTCATACCTCCAAAGAGGATGCGGGTACATTAAAATACTGCTAAAGAAATCCATGCAAATAATAAATAAAATGGTCGGATAATAATTCCTCCAATTTCTCCAATCACCCCAAATAAAAACAGCTATTAAAAATATTAAAGGTTGTATTATTTGGAGAAAAATTGAACTAAGGATAAATTTCATTGCTAAAATCCACCGCCAAAAACATTATGTTTATTATGCTAAAAAGTTCACCCACAGGGTTAATTCAAAAGGAATCTTCATAATTAATTTTCCAATAAAGAATTGTCTTATTCTAATTACCTCATAGTTACGTTAAAATGTACTATAGGTTAGAGAAATTCCCACAATCGGGCACTTTCGCGGAATAAGTCGTGCGCCTGTGATGCCTTCATTGGGGCATTAATCGAATAACCGAAAATATGATAGGAATTTAGTGTTACAGAGTGTATAAGTAGAGGATGGTTTGCTTTGAAGCTCTGGGAGAAAGTCATTGTTGTAGTAGCAATGACTTTACTGGTAGTTGTTGCAGTAGCTGTTGTTTGGACTTGCAGGTTGACATAGGCGGCGCAGTGAAATCAGGAACATTTTTTGATCCAGATCGGATTGCTGAAGCATATTGGGAACTTTTTACTAAACACGATAAAAAAAGATCCTATATCAGCAGTAAATGGTAATAAGTTTTTGCAGCCTCATTAAAGGGCGCAACTGTGGAGTAAGACAATAAAAACAAAGTAAAAAACGCTTGGATAAGTTATAATCTATCCAAGCGTTTTTAACTCTTTAAATCGAATGTGAAAATAGTTTTTCTAAGCAAAGTCAATTTGTGTGCTATTTGTAATGTTAGTTGCATTTTCTCCGCAGTGAGTGAACTTGCTTAGGCACTTCATGTGGTGGAGCTGCCCTTTTGGTGATGTTTAGCCTGCCAATACTTCTTTAATATGGCCAATTGCCCAGTCAAGATCTTCTTGTTCGATAACGAGCGGTGGTGCAAATCGGATGACGTTATCGTGTGTTTCTTTGCATAGTAGGCCTTTTTCCTTTAGTGCTTCACAGTACGGGCGGGCTGGTTCGGTGAGTTCCACACCGATGAATAGGCCTTTGCCCCGTACTTCCTTGATTTTCGGATTATTGATCTTTGTCAGTTCATCCATCATGTAATTGCCTAGTTTCAGCGAGCGATCAGCCAGTTTCTCTTCCTCGAGTACTTCCAGTGATGCGGTGGAAACGGCACAAGCAAGCGGATTTCCGCCAAATGTCGATCCGTGTGATCCCGGGTTAAAAACGCCAAGAATATCTTTGTTAGCAACAACGCAGGAAATAGGCATGATACCACCGCCGAGTGCTTTGCCGAGAATCAGGACATCTGGTACGACATCTTCCCAATCGCAGGCGAACATTTTTCCGGTTCGGCCAAGTCCAGCCTGAATTTCATCGGCCATATATAGGACGTTGTTGGCGGAACAGACGTCATACGCTTCTTTCAAAAATCCTTCCGGCGGTATGTTGATACCCGCTTCCCCCTGTATTGGTTCGAACAGAAAGGCTGCCGTGTTTTCAGTGATGGCATTTCTTAAAGCATCAACGTCACCATATGGGATAACTTTGATGCCTGGCAGCAACGGCCCATATCCGCGCTGGTATTCAGCCTCAGATGAAAGGGAGACGGCTGTCATTGTCCGGCCATGGAAGTTTCCTTCACAGACAATGACTTCTGCCTGGTCTTCTTGAACGCCTTTGACATCATATGCCCAGCGGCGGGCGGCTTTAAATGCCGTTTCAACCGCTTCAGCACCGGAGTTCATCGGAAGTGCCATTTCCTTATTTGTTAGTTTGCAGATTTTTTCATACCATGGTCCAAGTTGATCGTTATGAAAGGCTCGGGATGTGAGGGTAACGGCGTCCGCCTGGTCTTTTAGCGCTTGAACAATTTTCGGATGGCGGTGTCCCTGGTTTAACGCAGAATAGGAACTGAGCATGTCCATATAGCGGTTGCCTTCCGGGTCACGAACCCAAACACCTTCTGCTTTTGCTATGACAACAGGGAGTGGATGATAGTTTTTCGCACCATATTCCTGTGTTTGATCAATGATCTGCTGACTTGTTTCAGTCATAATATCCCTCCGAATTCAAAAATACATTGCATTTTTATTATAACAGTTTTTGTGCTGTTTTACTTGCTTCTATGATCCGAATTTTAAAGATTTGCAGAAATATGGATTATTCATTAGTTTTAATATTGTTATATCCTGCGGTGGAAAAGGCAAATACTAGTTTTGTTCTTGAATAAGAAACTATAAAATTTAGCGATATAACTTTTACTTGCAAGGTTAGGCCACGTCCGGATTCCAGGACGTACTAGTGCCGGCGCCCACACAGGACGTACCGAACTTAGTTGGATTTCCAATTAACTTTCAAATGAATTTTACAACAGGACATGTTAAGATGGTAATTATGATTAGGTGCTATAGTATGATTGGAGGAGGAACAGTTAAAAGATGAATACGCATTTACATGTAACTGCATGGGTTTTGGCAATTATTCTGTTTATTGCTGTCGTTATACTTAATAAGTCAGGCAAAGCAAAAGGTGCCAAAATCGTGCAAATGATTCTTCGGTTGGATTACCTACTAATATTGTATTCCGGGGGCACGCTGCTTAGTTATTATTTTAATGGTCCGCAAATGGGTGAGGCCATTTTCAAAGCACTGGCTGGCATCTGGATGATTTTTGCAATGGAAATGATTAGTCTGAAGTCCGGCAGAGAAGAAGCTACAAAAAGTTGGTGGATTCAACTTGTCATTGCTTTTATTCTTACATTAATCTTAGGGTTTGGCCGACTTGGTCTGGGCTTGTTGCCATAATATAGCAAAACGAATTGGGCTTCTCCAAATGGGAGAGGTCCTTTTTTGGTTAAATCGTTGAAAAAAGAGTTGTTACCAATATAATCTATGGGAAGAAAACAGCTTATAATAAGTGACTGATTTTCGACAATTTCAGTTTCCTGATTGACTATTGGCATCAATCGTCAATAATAGAAAGGGAATGTTAATTTTACTATGAAGGAGTACATATATGAAAAGAATCGTAGTACTGCTGGCTGCTGTCATTTTCGTGGTTATAGCAAGCCCGGTTTCCGCTGAAGAAAAGGAAACGGTTAATGATGAAATATTTTATAATATTCTTGTCGACCGTTTTAACAATGGTGATCAGTCCCGACAAGCACAGATTGATTTAGATGATCCGCGCGCCTATCATGGTGGCGATTTACAAGGGATTATTGATAAGCTCGGTCATTTCGAGGAACTAGGGTATACGACACTGACCCTTTCCCCGATTATGGATAATGCCCCAGATGGCTACCACGGTTATTGGGTGGAAAACTTCCGGAAAGTTGATCCACAATATGGTACAATGGCGGACTTGAAAAAGCTGGTAGAAAAGGCACATAACCGCGATATCAAAGTTGTGCTTGAATTTGTCACCAATTATGTGTCCAACACGCATCCGATGCTGGATAATCCGAATAAATCCGATTGGGTGCACAAAACGAATCCAGAAGCATCCCAGCAGTGGCTGGATCAGACGAAAAGGGTGAATCAAACGAATCCGGAAGTCCAGACATTTCTCGAGGAAACAGCCGATTTCTGGATAAAAGAAGCAAACATTGATGGTTACCTGTTTCACGCGGCGGATAAAGCAAACAAAGACTTTCTGCAGCAGCTGTCAACACATATCAATAAGCAAGACCCGTCGTTTTTCCAGCTTGCATCTATTCTCGAGCCAGCTAATTATGACGGATGGCTTTCGGACATAGAGACACTGGATGCTGTTGAGGATCATACATTGCAACCGTCCATGGTCGAAACGCTAGCTGATCCCGGAGCACCGGTTGAAGCGATTTATGATACTTGGACTGAAAATGGAAAGAAACAGGGATTGAACTATCTGGATAGCAAACAGACGGAGCGGTTTACAACCAAACTTTTGAAAAATGGCCGAAACCCATTGACAACATGGAAGTTGGCATTAACTTATCTTTACACTGCCCCGGGTGCACCAATGATTTGGCAAGGATCTGAGATTCCGATGGGTGGTGAAAGTTTAAGTGATAATCATCGCTTTGTGCAATGGAACAGTGCGGATGATGATTTGAAAAAATTCGCCGGTCGCATTGCCGCACTCCGCTCAGAATTTCCGGCACTGCAGCACGGTGACTATGAACTTGCCGGATCGGATGGTTCCATGAGTGTGTTCAAACGTTCCTTTGAAGGGGAAACGGTCTTTATTGCGATCAATAATGATACGCATTCACGCTCTATCATTGTCGACGACATCTCGAACGATAAGCAGTTGAAAGGACTGCTTGGTGACAATCTTGTCCGGGCAAATGACAATGGGAAGTTCAGAATAGGATTGGCAAGGGAAACCGCGGAAGTTTATGTCATCCAGAATGATACCGGGTTGAACTGGCTTCTAATTGTACCGATAGCAGGAATTTTTATCATCTTTATCGCAGGGATATTCTATATAAACAGGAAAAACAAAAAGCAGGAAGCTGATGCCTAATGGACAGCTTCCTGCTTTTTGTTCTTGAAGGCTTCACGCATATTCATGGGCGGAGATGGCACCTTGTCGATGTAAGTAATGGTAAATGTTCCGGTAATGACTGATGTCAATATCACCTGTAATATATTTATGCTGATAAAAATCCAACAGAGCATTGATAGACGCCGGTGGTTCGTTTCGTTCCCTCTCAAAAATCGTTATTAGTTCAAAAATGCTCATTCATTTCCCCCCCATTTCGGTATAAGTGGATTTAACAGAAATATATGCTGGGGATAATAGAATCATGATAGTTTATCCTTCCTAACATGAATCTCACTGCGAATAAATTTTTCTGAGCATTTACCACACCTGGAAAAAAGCCCCTTCATTTCCGTATATCATCCAATGATGCAGGTAATAATAGGAAATAAAGGAGAGTGATGAAATGGCAGGACCAGCATTGCGTAAAGCTGACAGTCATGCATCCATTCACGAAGCCGCATTGCAGGAGGCCAGAGAGCTTACCAATGTATATGCGAACTTGCTGAAAAGCGGAGATACAGCTGATGCTCTGGAAACCGCTTTTATTTTGCTGGAACATTGGGAAACGCGCACCCTGGCACATGCTGATGCAGAAGAAAAAGGTTTATATAAAGAGATTGCCGAGCAGTCACCGGAACAACATGATCATATTGTTGCGTTAACACGAGATCATGATTTGATGCGTTTGTTGGCACAAGAGTTAAATAGCATATTGGAACGTGATGGTGCAACATACCATGCGTTGCAACGTTTTCAGGCGCTGATTCTCGTGGATGAATTGCATAACCAAGAGGAAGAGAGAATTTTGCCTGAGCATTAAATGACAAGCTGGAGGTGTACGTGTTGAAAACAGTACAGACAAAACAGAACAGTAATTTGTTGCGTACGATGTATCCGAGTGCGTATAAATGTTTAATCGAGAAGCTTCAGGAACATAACATCCATTCATTTGACGTGCAGGCTACAGCCAGAAAAAAAGATGCTTATGTAAGTGTGTCTGTCCGCTTTGGTGAGCGGTTTGGACAGGAGAAGATACAAGACTTTCCAGAAAAGGCGCTGCATGAAACGGACAGTGACTTTGCGGCTTTTTGTGAAGAAGTACAGAAGACGTGTAAGGAAGTGCTTATAGCAGACTATTTTAAAATGGTCAAACCATAGAAAGCGAGGGGATTGTTTGTTTCAGTATGAACAGGAAGCTGCCATCGAACAAGACCGCGAAGATTTGATTGGACTATTAAAGTTGCGGTTCGGAACGCTGGAGCCACAAGTGATTGAGGCAATTTATCAACTAGATGATTATGAAACCATTGAACGACTAATCTTGGTTGGCGCAAATGCACCTGATTTTAAGACGTTTCTGGAAGAGTTAGAAGAAGGAAAGGGTACATTCCGGATTGTTGGTGAACGATTCAATCCACTCGAATCGATAGCAGGAAATGGTGATACAGATGGAACAAAGCAAAAATAAACTATTTCAGCATTTAAAGTTTTTGAAACCAGGAAAACGTATTAATGACGGGTGGACAGAAGAAAGCCCCAGACAACGCGAATGGGAGAAAATGTACCGGAACAGGTGGGCACATGATAGGGTCGTCCGCTCCACACATGGGGTGAACTGTACCGGCTCATGCAGCTGGAAAATCTACGTGAAAGACGGAATTATTACATCAGAAACACAGCAGACGGATTATCCAACGACAGGGGCTGACTTCCCGGAATATGAACCGCGGGGATGTCCGAGAGGTGCGAGTTTTTCCTGGTATACATACAGCCCGGTCCGTGTGAAATATCCTTACGTTCGCAGTGATTTGTTCCGGCTTTGGAAGGATGAACTTGATGCAGGAAATGACCCTGTTACAGCTTGGAAAAATATTACCGGAGATCCAGATAAACGACAGCAGTATGTCAAGGCACGCGGTAAAGGCGGCTTTGTGAGGGCGGATTGGCGCGATGTGTGTGTAATGATTGCCAGTTCCATCATCCATACCATCCAAACGTATGGACCAGACCGTGTCACCGGGTTCAGCCCGATTCCGGCGATGTCTATGGTTAGTTATTCCGGTGGGTCACGTTTTCTGTCGCTCATAGGCGGAAATATTCTAAGTTTCTATGACTGGTATGCTGATTTACCACCGGCTTCTCCACAAGTATGGGGCGAGCAGACAGATGTGCCGGAAAGCGGTGATTGGTACAACACGAAATATTTCATCATCTGGGGGACAAATTTGCCGCAGACGCGGACACCGGATGCCCACTTCATGGTGGAATCGCGTTACAACGGGACAAAAGTCGTTGGTGTCAGTCCAGACTATGCGGAATATGAAAAGTTTGCTGATATGTGGTTGCCGGCAAGGGCCGGAACCGATGCTGCACTTGCCATGGCAATGACACACGTCATATTAAAGGAATTTTACGTGGATGAGCCGACACCGTATTTTATGAATTACACGAAAAAATTCACTGACCTGCCGTTTTTGATAACGGTTGATCAACAGGACAATGAGTATCGGTCAGGACGCTTCCTGCATGCTGATGACCTGAACGATCAGGAAAAGCTTGGTGAGTGGAAGACGGTTGTATGGGACCTGAATACAAATGAACCCACTGTACCGAATGGGACGCAAGGTCACCGCTGGGATGGTGGGAGCAAGTGGAACCTGGAACTGGAAAAAGACGACGGAACAACGATAAATCCCGAGCTGAGCTTTCTGCATATGGCTGATGAAGAGGTGCAGGTAGAGTTTCCGTATTTCGCTAAGGAGCATGGTGATATCGTCCGGCGGGGTGTGCCTGTGAAATATATAACTGATAAAGACGGGAATAGGCTACGCGTCACGACTGTTTATGATTTGATGATGGCACATACAGGAATAAGCCGTGGATTGCAAGGTGACTACCCGACGGATTACGATGATCCAAAACCTTACACACCTGCGTGGCAGGAGAGCATCACTGGTGTTCGTAAGCAGCATGTGATTCAAGTGGCCCGGGAATTCGCCGATAATGCGAAACGTACAGAAGGAAAATCTATGATCGCCATGGGCGGCGGCACGAACCATTGGTACCATAGTGATCAAATTTACCGTTCGATTTTGAACCTTGTCCTTTTAACGGGGTCTCAAGGTGTCAATGGTGGTGGCTGGGCCCATTATGTCGGCCAGGAGAAGGTTCGTCCTGTCGAAGGATGGCAAACTGTTGCCTTTGCTAAAGATTGGGGAAGTGCACCACGACAGCAAAATGGTACGTCCTTCTTTTATTTCGCAACAGATCAATACCGCTATGAAGAACGAGATGTTTTTAAAGATACAGCCTGGGGCGGGAAATACAATGACATGCATCCGGCTGATATTAATGCGCTGGCTGCACGACTCGGCTGGCTGCCATCGTATCCGCAGTTCACCCAGAATTCCATTGATCTCGCCAAAGAAGCACGGGAAAATGGCGCACAAACGGACCAGGAAGTGATTAACGACATTGTGCATAGAATCAAGGACGGTAAGATTGACTGGTCGATTGAAAACCCGGATGATCCAAGAAATTTTCCGCGTGTGTTCTTTAATTGGCGTTCCAATCTGCTTGGCGACAGTGGAAAGGGCCATGAATTTTTTGTCAAACATTTAATTGGCGGTGATGACCAGGTAATGGCCGCATCAGAAACATCCTGGCGTCCGGAAACCGTCCATATGAAAGAGGAAGGTGCAGAAGGGAAAGCCGACCTGTTCGTCAGTGTTGACTTCCGGATGACCAGTTCCGGGCTGTTTTCTGATATCGTTCTACCAGCAGCAACGTGGTACGAAAAGTATGATTTAAGCACCACGGATCTGCATCCGTTTATTCACCCATTTAATGCAGCGATATCCCCACCATGGGAATCGAAAAGTGATTGGGCAACTTTCCGTGAAATCAGTAAAGTCTTCTCAGAACTCGCCGAGGAGTATTTGCCAGGTGAAACGGAAGAGATTTTAACATCGCCGTTAGGTCATGATACCACCGATGAAATCGCCCAACCAAATGGAAAAATCCTTGACTGGCGAAAAGGGGAAACCGAGGCTGTTCCAGGTAAAACGATGCCGAATATAAAAGTGGTTAAACGGGATTACCCGAACGTCTACCAGAAAATGACGACAATCGGTCCTGCCTTAAAAAAAGGATATGGCATGAAAGGCGTGAAGCTGCCCGGTGCGAAAGTGTATGACGAATTGAAGGAACGTCTCGGTGTATCAAAACGGGAAGGAATCGGAAAGGGCAATCCCGATCTCTACACAGATATGAAAGCGGCCGAGACAATTTTATTGATGTCCGGGGCAACCAACGGCAAACGAGCGGTAGAAGGCTGGGAATCCATGGAGGAAAAAACCGGCCAAGATTTATCCGACATTGCTAAAGGACATGAAGAAACATTTTACACAATGGCTGATCTTACTGCACAACCAAGACAGACGATTTCAACACCGGTTTGGAGCGGGCTCGAAAAAGGCGGACGTCGGTATTCGCCGTTCACAGTAAATACGGAATACAGCATTCCGTGGCGAACACTAACTGGACGGCAAAGTTTTTATCTGGACCATGAAATGATGCTCGACTTTGGCGAAGGACTGCCAACGTATTTGCCACCAGTTAATAAAGGACCGTATGTGAAAGGCGAGAAAGAACCCGAACATGAGGAAAAGTCGATAACCGTTCGATATTTAACTCCACACCAAAAATGGGGCATCCACACGATGTTTACCGAAACATCACCAATGGTTCAGCTGTTCCGGGGCTGGCAAGTTGTCTGGATGAACGAAGAAGATGGTGCATCCATCGGTTTAAAGGATAATGACTGGATTGAGGTTTACAACCGGAATGGGGCCATCGCTGCCAGAGTTGTTCTGACATATCGTCTGCCAAGAGGCACCGCTTATATGTACCACGCACAGGATCGCACGATGGGTGTTCCGGGTACAACGGTCACCAAAAAGCGCGGCGGTACACATAACAGTGTGACACGAATTACGGCAAAACCGACGCATATGATTGGTGGGTATTCCCAACTAAGCTATGGGTTCAATTATTACGGGCCGACCGGAAGCCAACGTGATACGATTGCGGTCATCAAACCGATGAAGGAGGTAAATTGGCTTGAGAATTAAAGCGCAAGTTGCCATGGTGATGCACCTGGACAAATGTATTGGTTGTCACACGTGTTCCGTTACCTGTAAAACAACATGGACGAATCGCCCAGGTACCGAATATATGTGGTTCAATAACGTGGAAACAAGACCAGGTGTCGGCTACCCGCAGGAATGGGAGAACCAGGATTATTATAAAGGCGGCTGGGAATTAAAAAATGGAAAACTCCGGCTGCGCGCGGGCGGACCGATCACGAAGCTAATGAACATTTTTTACAATCCAAATATGGAATCTATGGACGATTATTATGAACCATGGACATATGACTATCAACATTTGATAAATAGTCCGAAATCAGAACATCTCCCGGTGGCAAGACCGAAGTCTATGATTACTGGTAATTATATGGACAAGCCGGAATGGGGTTCCAACTGGGACGATGATTTGGCCGGTGGAAGTGAAGTGGTGTCACGCGATCCGAACGTGAAGGGGTTGCAGGATCATATCGCTATGGAATATGAAAAAACGTTCATGATGTACTTACCACGCATTTGCGAACATTGTCTGAATCCTTCCTGTGTCGCGTCCTGTCCATCAGGCGCTTTATACAAGCGTGATGAGGACGGAATTGTTCTAGTTGACCAGGAAGAATGCCGTGGCTGGCGCTTCTGTATGAACGGCTGTCCCTATAACAAAGTGTACTATAACTGGAACACGCATAAGGCTGAGAAGTGCAATTTCTGCTATCCAAGAACAGAGGCAGGACTGCCAACCATCTGTTCGGAAACATGTGTCGGGCGTATCCGCTATATTGGTGTCGTTTTGTATGATGCTGACAGGGTGAAGGCCGCTGCATCGGTTGAGGACCCACAAGACTTATATGAAGCACAGCTAAACTGTTTTCTTGACCCATTTGATGATGAGGTGATTAAAGCAGCGAAAGAAGATGGCATCAACGAAGAGTGGATAAAAGGCGCACAGGAATCACCTATTTATAAAATGGCGATGAAATGGAAGATTGCACTTCCCTTGCATCCGGAGTACCGGACACTGCCGATGGTATGGTATGTACCGCCGCTCAGTCCGATTATGAATCATATTACCAACGAACAGGAGCTGAACACGGATGGCTATATTCCGGCAGTTGACCAGATGCGGATTCCAATCAGTTATTTGGCCTCACTGCTCTCAGCAGGCGATACATCTGTCATTCGAAAAGTCCTATTGAAATTAACCGCCATGCGTGTACACATGCGATCGATTAATGTTGGCGGGATTGACGAACTGGGAAAAAGCAAATTGCTGGAAGAGGCAGGAACAGATGTAGAGACAATCGAGGAGATGGCTCGTCTTTTAGGAGTGGCCAAATATAATGAACGCTTTGTCATTCCAACCGGGCGCAGGGAAATGGATGATGACCTGCATTATCGTCAGGGGGCGTGCAGTCTTGAGGATCTTGCCCCGCCTGAGGGAATGGTCACCTATCCGTATGAAAGGGGAAATTGAATGGAAGCCTATCAACAGATCGTGTTAATGGCCGCCTCGCGCTTACTCAGTTACCCGACACGCGAGGACTTACGTGATGTACAGGTCATGGTGGAAACAATGGAGGGCCCGGAAGCGGTTAAAAGAACGGCTCGGGATGCGGCAGCGTCCATCTGCCGCATGCCGCTCCATGATTTGCAGGAACTGTACGTAGAAACATTTGACATGAATGAAAAATTAAGCTTGTACCTTTCCGCGCATGAATTCGGTGATAGCCCGAAACGTGGTGCAGCGCTTATAAGACTACAAAAGACAGTTAGCCAAGCCGGGTATGAGCGTGTCGGGAACGAGCTGGCAGATTATATCCCGTTGCTGTATGAACTGATTGCTGTCACAAGCGATGAGATAAACCACGAACGATTGCTTAACCGCCTTGGTGCTGTCACCCAGCGGATTTTTAACCAAGTGCCTGAAACAAGTCCCTACCACCTCGTTTTTTCCATGCTGATGCAGGAAGTGTTCGAAACACCATCGCAATCTGATTTGGAAAAAATGGAACAAGAACGGGAGGAAGCAGATTTAGAAGAATTGCCTTACCCGATTATGTACGGATAATACAATGCATGTCGAATCTGTATGTAGTTTATGGACTTTATATGACGATAAGTCTGTGAAACGTGTCATTAACTAAACATCGAGGAAGGAGGTGGGAAGATGGCAGCTATTTTTTGGTGGGTTATCTTTCCATATATTACGCTAGCCATTATGATTTTTGGGAGTATTTACCGCTTTGCATTTAGGCAGCTATCGTGGGTTGCACCGTCAACGGAGTTTTTTGAGAAAAAATGGCTGAAGATCGGGTCACCACTGTTTCATTACGGGCTACTGTTTGCGTTCATAGGTCATGTGATGGGGATGGTGATTCCTAAAGCGTTTTATCATTGGATGGGTGTGTCAGACCACATGTATCATTTCCTGGCAATTTATGGCGGTGGTCTTGCCGGGCTAATGGTTGTTGTCGGGGTAGTAATTTTGCTCATTCGTAAAATGACGATTGACAGGGTCCGGGTGCATGCTACGTTTGCCGACTTTTTCTCTGTGATTAGTCTAATTATCGTCGCAGGACTTGGTGTCTATGTAACACTCGTTTATAATACAACGGTTGTTGCTTATGAATACAGGGACACAATCGGACCGTGGTTTCGGAGTTTATTCGTATTTCGCCCGCAGTATGAGCTGATGACCGGTGTGCCGTTTGTGTTTCAGTTGCATGTCGTAGCGGCGTTCACCTTATTTGCATCAATTCCATTCACGCAATTGGTCCATCTTTACAGTGCACCAGTCCATTACTTAAATCGCGCGTTCCAGCAATACCGGTCCCGATCAGCTTACAAACGAAGAGGAATTTAGTATGTTGGAAGACGGTCGGGACAAAAGTATTTAAAGCAAAATCCGAACGACGATTCAAAATGTTTCCGATTGATTTGAATCAGTTCGGATTTTTTATTTATGGTAGGCGTTTTGACCGAACCAGCGGATAATTTCCTTTGAAGGGGTGCTGTCTTGCCGATCGGTTCAAGTTCACAGAAATCGGCTCAAGTTCACCATATATCCGCTCAAACTGTCAAAATCCAAAAGCAGACTTTTTGTTCTCATTTATACGGGCTATTTAAAAAGAACAGGGCAAGGGTACCTGGTCCAGCGTGTGCGCCGATTGTGGAACCGACCATCTCAATTAGGATATCATCTGTTCCGAATTTTTCTTTAATCATGCTTGCTAATTTTTCGGCAGTTGCTAAGTCATCACCATGGCTAATGCCGATTGTCTGGTTTGACAGATCGGTGCCTCGCGTTTCCATGATTGCTAGCATGCGTTTCAAAAGTTTTTTGGAGCCGCGTATTTTTTCCAGAGGTACCAGTTTGCCGTCTTCCACGTGGAGAATTGGTTTGACGTTAAGTAGCGATCCGACGAATGCCGCCGTTTTACTGACTCGCCCACCGCGGTACAAATAGTCAAGGTCATCAACAGTGAAAACGTGTTCCATATGGTCTGCGTGATACTTGGCAGTTTCAATAATTTCTCCAGTAGATGCGCCACCCTTGGCAAGTTGGGCCGCACGAAGGATGACAAGCCCGTAGCCGATAGAAGCACATTTCGTATCAATCACATGCAGCTCAGCTTCAGGCCAGGTTTCTTTTACTTCCTGCTCCATCATTTTCGCTGTCTGATAGGTACCTGATAACCCGGATGAAAAGGCTAGATACACTAATGGTTGCTTTGCTTCCGCATAGGATGTAAAAATGGTTTTAAAGGTCTGTGGGGATACTTGGGAAGTTTTTGGGATTTCACCTTCCCGCATGGCTTTATAGACAGACTTCGGCATTATTTCCTGGCCATCTTTATATTCTTGTCCGTTCAGCTGAACCATTAATGGTACCATTTTAATGTTTAATGCTTTATAATGTTCCTCAGATAAATCACATGCTGAATCAGCGAGGATGACGGGATTCATTCTTATCACCTCTTCTATTCGTTGTGTATAGTCTAAATCGGTTTGAAAGGATAGTCAAAAAAAGTAACGAAAATAATAATTAACTTGACATGAAAGGAGGGGAACCATGTTTTTAGTCGAAGCGAAACGGATAATCATTGTCATATTCGGCGCCATCTTAAATGCGATGTCACTGAACTTATTCCTGATTAAGGCCAATGTATATGCGAGTGGCTTCACAGGTGCCGCACAGCTTATTTCAAGTATTTTTAATGACTTTATCGGGATAGGGTTATCTACCGGTGTTATCCTATTTATTTTGAACATTCCAGTTGCGATACTGGGCTGGCTAAAAGTTGGAAAAGGATTTACTATTTACAGTGTCATATCAGTTATTGTTACCACACTTGCCCTGGAGATAATGCCTGTTGTCGAACTGTCTGGGGATATTATTTTAAATGCGGTGTTTGGTGGTGTTCTAGCCGGTGTTGGTGTCGGACTCACACTGAAGCATGGTGCGTCAACCGGTGGGATGGATATAGTCGCAATGGTACTATCCCGAATGAAAGACAAGCCAATTGGTACGTATTTTCTTATGCTTAATGCAATTATTACAGCTATGGCTGGTATTCTGTATAACGCGGAGAACGCATTGTATACATTATTAACACTATATGTGACCACAAGTGTCATTGACGCAATCCATACACGGCATGAAAAAGTTACCGCAATGATCATCACACATAAGGCGGAAGAACTGCAGCATGCCATTCATGATACAATGGTCCGAGGAATTACCATCCTCCCGGCGAAAGGGGCCTATACAAGAGAGGACAAAAACATGTTATATCTTGTTGTCACACGGTATGAACTGTATGATTTGGAACGAATTATTGGAGAAGTAGATCCTAACGCTTTCACCAATATTGTGCAAACAACAGGCATATTTGGCTTCTTTAGAAAAGATTAAATATAACGTAAAGACCTGCGGTGATATGTCAAGAGGAAAATAACTAAATATTCGATTGTCAAGGTTCAATTTTGCGAAAAAAGGCATCAGGAAACTAGACCAGTAAATAAATGGAAATTACTGGTAATCAGTAAAAGGATTTAGAAGCTATTTGTGCTTCATGCATTCACGCTCCTTTTTGGCGTGTAGATTTGGTGATTGCGTAGTAGCACATCCACCAAACGCACTAATTTTCTTGCGGTTAAGACGAGTGCTCTTTTGTGTTGATGCTTAGGTACTTCACTGTATTTTTTCGCGTAATATGCTTGATACTCAGGAACGTGCCGTCTTACCGAGTTGGCGGCTTCAACCAGGTAATATCTGAGGTACTGATTCCCGTTACGCGTAAGTGAAGTGTCGTCAGCTGTGAAGCGGCCTGATTGGTGCTTTCGCCAATAAAGGCCTGCATATTTGGCTATCTTAGTTTCATCATCAAATCGCTCAATTTGGCCGATTTCGGCGATGATTCCCGCAGTAAACACGGGCCCGATGCCTGGGATAGTGACAAGCGTTTGTGGCAGTCCAGCCATGATACGCTCGATTGCTTTATCAATTTCCTTTATCTGTTTTTGGAGTGTGCGAATGACTTCGATAGTTGTACCAAGAATAACATCGATAGAGTCTTCCACAACCTTGTCCAGACGGTAAGAAGAACGAACGGCTTTCTGAATGGATTTCGCAACACATTCCGGGTCACCAAAGCGATTTCTGCCCTTTTCTTGTAGAAAATCAGCTAGATCTTCAACCGGCATTTGCGCAAGTTCATCCAGACTGAACTTCTCGAAAAACAGTTCCATCATGGCATTCCCAAAAACGGAAGAATCGACTTCCTCTTTGAAGGTATTGCATTTAAAACTCAAGTGTTGAAGGAAGTGCTGCTTTTCCTTGGTAACCTGATGAACTAGCTGATACCTGGAGCGTGTAAGCTGTTGGAGCGCAACATATTGGCTCTCTTTGACAACAGACATTGGCAATCGGCCAAAACGCAGATAATCGGCGATGACGAACGCATCAATTTCATCGGTTTTGTCCATGTCGCTATAACTCTTTTTAAAGTTCGCAATCTGTTTTGGATTCATGACAAATACCTCTGCGCCAAGTGCTTTGAGTGCCTCATCATGATGAAGAAACATGGATGGATGAAAACTATAAACGGACGTGGATTCAAGCCCGAATTTGAGCGTATCAACAGCCTGATCACGCAAATATTCCAAAACAGTATCCCGAAGCTCACTAGCACCAGGAAGGTCATTGGAAACCGTGAAGGATTTAACCTTTTCTCCTTCACCATCCAGCAAACAAATCTTGATATCAAAAGAACTAACATCTAATCCAGCAAATAATTTCATGGGGGGTTCTCCTCCTTTCGATTTAGAATCATTGGTACTATTTCTTGGACGCCCTGAGATATCCCTAGTGTGAACGCCGATCAGCAACCTCGTGTATAAGTACTAACCCTGATTCGAAAGCCGCCCTGGGGCTACTAACACCCAGGTTCGAGATTCAGGGTGCACAGCCTGCGAGTAGGAAGGTCCGAACGCACACTGGGAAACAGTCTTTACGTGTGGTCTAGCCACAAGGGGGAAAAGAATTGTCCCAAATGATCCTAAGACCATTATCTAGGAACATCACGGGACGTCCAAGACTTTTGACTATATCCAGCAGGAAAAGTAAGAAAATATGGGCTCAAATGATAGGGCCTAAACATAATATACGAGGGGGAGGAGCCGTGAAGAAATGGGTGGTAATACTGTTTGCTGTCATTCTTTTGTCAGCTTGCAGTAATGCAGAGGAAACAAAAGACGAAACCAAAAAATTACAATTCCGGGAAATGGATGTAACAGTGAACGAAAATACGGTGCAACTAACCGGGGAAGCACAAACAACGGCACAGAAAATTTATTTTACGTTGGAGCAGGGAGATACAACCCTTGCAGAGGAAACGTCAATTAAGCTACAAAAAAATAGCCAAGGCTGGTCGGAATTTAACATAGATATGGAGCTTAACAAAAAAGTGAAAAATGCTGAAGAAGTTCCGATTATCATCCTTTACGGAAAAACAGAGAATGGAAAAATGGTGAATAAGAATCATATCCCGGTTGATTTAAGCTCATCTGAAAAATAATGCCGGGGATAGCTGCAAATAAAAAGACAGCAGTTTTTCGTTACTGCTGTCTTTATGTATGTCCACGAATAAGCCTTTGCTTAGTATCCGTATTTTTCAAGTACTTCCATGACGCGTGGTTGTAGTTCGTCCCACTCCACGTCAAAGTTTTTGTTTACTGTAATAAAGTTTTGATACCCGAAAACATTATCAACACCATTTATTTGCATCAAGTCGTTTAAAATGGCATGTTCACTTGTATCACCCGGCATAACCGAAATACTACTCTCACCCTGGAAAATAAGGCTGTCCGTTGTGAACTTAACTGCATTCGGATTCGGTGTAGATTCAGCTCGTACTCCCATGTTCATTCCCTCCATAATATCCATACTTGCATTAAGTATAGCAAAAAAACCGTCATAACGAAAAGAAAAACCCCTTTATTCGACAATACGAATAAAGGGGTTGCTCGTACGTTATAATTTGCGCAGTATCTTCATTGATGTGCGGTCAAATCAGTAACGCACTTGATTTTTTGTCCGTTCAAGTTGTGAGGTTATTGCAATTGGTTTTTTTGTTGCAACTGCTGTTCGAGTTGTTGGAGCTGCTGCTGTTCTTCAGAAGATGCCTGGCTTTTCGCAGCTTGAATTGCGTTCTGTGCCGCCTGCTTCTCCTGTTGGTTAGCATTGGCTTTGTTATTTGTCAGCGCATTAACAGCTTCTCGTGCACGCTGCATCATGTTTTGTTGCTGTTGCATGTTTAAAACCCTCCCATTGGTTCATTGTTTGACGTTCGTTCGCGCTCTGCTTCAGAGAAACGCATTTTATACGGAAATCGTTCCGCATGTTTCTTGACTGTGTCTGCACTATGCTGTGTGAAACGTTTGGACTTACTTTGTTTTCCCATCGGTACTCCCCCCTAGCCTTTGCGATCTGTGACGACCGGTAGCGCATGATGGAAACTTCGAGCAAAAAAGTAAGGTGAACGCCTTTTGAAGCGCTCACCTATAGTTTGACCTGATTTCGTTTAGCTATGTCAGGAAAAAATTACTTAGTTTTTGACTCGAGTTTTAAATAGTCCTCGAGGAACAGGCTTATCCCATCCTGCTCGTTTGTGTCTGTCACATAACGAGCAACAGTTTTCAATTCATCAATCGCATTGCCCATGGCTACACCAACACCGGCAAAATCGAGCATTTCCAAGTCATTGTCCTCATCGCCGAATGCAATAATTTGTTCTTTCGGGATATGATAATAATAAGCGAGTTTTTCAAGCCCAACTGCTTTATTAAGCCCCTTTTTAACAATTTCAATAATATTCCAAGGCGTCCCCCATTTGCGATGCTCGATAAGTTCCGCATGATAGTGATCCAGGTGGGAACGGATTGATTGGATATTTTCTTCTTTTGGATGGATTAAGAGGGATGTCGGGTCGTCCTTTAATTTATTTTTTAGGCTTCCGATTGTGAAAGGTGAATCCTGACGTGACATTTGGAAGATGTTGATGATACTTTCGTCATATTGATCAAGGTAAACATCGTCCATCACTTCAGCCACAATATTATGTACGTTCAAATCGTAGCATGCATCAATAATCTGATGTGCTGTCAGGCGTGGCATTGGATTATGCAGTACATCCCATTTGTCATCGGTCGGGTGGTGAATCAGTGCCCCGTTGAAATTAACCATTGGTGTGTCCAGTCCAAGTGTGTGGTAATAATCGATGCTGGCACGATGCGGCCGTCCGGTTGCAATGACCACAATATGCCCGTCTAGCATAGCCTTTTGAAGTGTTTTCCTGTTTCGTTCACTGATGGTTTTATCTTTGGTCAATAGCGTGCCATCAAGGTCCACTGCAATTAAATGTCGTTTCGTTTCCATATTTTTTCACCTCGTATTCTTTATAGTTTATATGGCTTGTTTTAATATGTAAAGGATTCGTTTGCATTTTACAAAAACTCCATATTATGATATTTGATAGCAGCTAACCGAAAGAAGGGAAAATTATTATGATTGGGATTGAACATATAACATTGGCATCGATTCCCAGTTTAGTCGTTGCTGACAATAAAAAACGACAGGATGCATTGCCGACACTTACTTATTTACACGGATTTACCAGTGCCAAAGAACACAATTTACCCCTTGCTTATTTACTTGCCGACAAAGGCTTTCGGGTCATTCTTCCTGATAGCATGTATCACGGTGAACGAGAAGCGGAAATGTCCGAGGAACAATTGCAACTATCCTTTTGGAACATTGTACTGCAAAACGTTAAGGAACTGAAAAACATCAAAGAAGCGCTTGCTGAACAAGGACTTTTGCTGGATGGGCGATTTGGTGTAGCCGGGACAAGCATGGGCGGCATTACCGCCGCTGCAACCCTGACACAATATCCATGGATTCAAGCGGCTGGCATCCTGATGGGCACTCCAAAAATGACAACGTATGCCAAAACATTAGTAGACGGTTTCAAAACAGCGGGCAATCTCCCTGTGACTGAGGACGAAATTGTAGAGCTTTATGATCAATTGTCGCACTACGATTTATCTAAACAAATGGATGAATTGCAGGAACGCCCCGTTTTGTTCTGGCATGGGGACAATGATCCTGTCGTACCGTTCGACCATTCGTATACATTTTATGATAAAGCACGCACCTATTATACAGATAAGGAAAAAATAAGGTTTATTAAGGAATCAAACCGGGGTCATAAAGTAAGCCGCCAAGCTATATTAGAGACAGTAAAATGGTTTGAAAAATACTTATAAACTAGAGGACGAGCCCAACTCGCGCGGCCCGAGCCGAAACTACCAAAGAATATCTTACATATTATCCGATATGTGATATAAATCATTTAAAATTGCATCTGTTTTATGTTTAAATAAATATAGGAACAATGAAGGAGGGTTTTTCATGGATGAGGCGCTGAAAGAAAATATTATCGGCGGCCTGGAAAATGTCATTGACCCCGAATTGGGAATTGACATTGTGAATCTCGGATTGATTTACAACGTTGATTTGAATGATGAGGGTCTGTGTACTGTTACAATGACACTTACCGCAATGGGCTGTCCATTAGCTGGACATATCGAGCAAGACGTTCGCCGTTCGCTTTCAGATATTCCTGAGATTAAAGAAATCGATGTCAATATCGTCTGGGACCCGCCATGGGGTAAAGATAAAATGTCACGTTACGCGAAGATCGCACTTGGCATTCCGGACTGATGAAAGCAGAACCAAGGAAGGTTGATTCATGTCACAGTGGATCGGCCTTTTTTATTAGAAAGCTCGGCATTTGTCTCGCCTTATAGCAAGTGCCGAAGCTTCTTATAAGGTTTCCAAAATTTATACTTTCTGACGTATGAGAAAAATAGCACAGGCGTTGTCATCCTTAACTTGCAAAATCGTCTGTGCTTTTGTTATAAGGAAGAGGTTATCTTATGAAGATTTGTCAAATTGCCGGATATAAAAATTCGGGGAAGACGACTGTTATGAACGAACTTATCCGGTATTTTTCCGACAAAGGCTGGAAAGTCGGATCGTTGAAGCATCATGGTCATGGTGGCGAACCGGATATGACTGAAGGAACAGATAGTCATGACCACTTGGGTTCCGGCTCTGTCATTAGTGGTGTCCAAGGGGAGAATATTACCCAGCTAACATTAGCTGCACCGCTGCAACTGGATGAGTTAATCCAGACGTATCGCCAATTTCAGCTTGACCTATTGCTAGTTGAAGGCTATAAAACAGCAACATACCCGAAAATTGTTCTCCTTAAAAGTGAGGAAGATCGCTCGCTTTTACAGAATCTATCGGCTATAATAGCAGTAGGAACATGGGATATAAAAATGACATTTAATCAAGATTATCCTGTGCTTGACATGAACAATTTGTATGAGCTTGTACCAACGTTAGCTGAACGTATAAGAAGGGATTTATGATGGATAAAAACTATTGGATTACTGAAACACCGATTGAACCGAATGACTGTATAAAAAAAGTTGCCCGGAATGAAGCTGGTGCTGTGAATACATTTATTGGCACTGTCCGCGAGTTCACCAAAGACAAGCGAACGCTTTATCTTGAGTATCAGGCTTATGTACCGATGGCTGAGAAAAAACTTGCGCAAATTGGTGAGGAAATCGAACAAAAATGGGGAGATGCCAACACCGCAATCGTGCACCGAATTGGGCGTTTGGAAATAGCAGACATTGCGGTTGTCATTGCTGTATCAACGCCGCACCGTGCTGATGCGTTTGAAGCAAGCCGTTATGCGATTGAGCGAATAAAAGAAATTGTACCCATTTGGAAAAAAGAACATTGGGAAGATGGCACAAAATGGATAGGCGATCAGAAAGAAAACAAATCGTATGATAAGAAAATTCCTTCCGAGGAGGAGATGCGTGATGATTAATGTTCTGTTTTTTGCTGATTTGAGGGAAGCTGCCGGCAGTGAAAAGGTAAGCGTGGAAGCAGATGGATTATCCGTGAGTGAATTGAAAACAAAATTGTTGTCATCGTATGAACTCAATAATCTTGATCATGCTATGGTTGCTGTTAACGAAGAGTATTCCCAAGATGATACGCTGTTAAAGCGTGGAGATGTCGTCGCGTTTATTCCGCCGGTGAGCGGTGGATGATGTTGTTCCCTTACCGTTTGGCTATCCATTCAGCCAGGCGGTTTTTAGTTATTTGTATGATTCAATAGCTTTTTGTAAAGTGAAGTCCGGGGAAAAGTGCATCTTCCCCGGACTTCACTCTTTTGTGCCCAGCAGCTCTAAGCAAAACCTAACATCTCTTGGGCACGCTCACTCATTTTGGCTGGCGTCCACGCCGGCTCCCAGACAAGGTCAATGTTAATATCACCAATACCGTCAATTTGGCTGATGCGACGTTCAACACCAGCTTTAATGCTGTCATGCATCGGGCAGCCTGGTGTGGTCAGTGTCATGACAATATTCACATTGTCCTCCACATCGACAGCTATCCCGTATACAAGTCCAAGGTCCATAATGTTGATACCCAGCTCCGGGTCAATTACTTCAAATAATGCTGCACCAACTTTGTTTTCAAGTGACATATTGGTAGTCTCCTCTCACTGTTATTTCGTTAAAACACGAATAATGGACAATACATACAATAGGGATGTTAATGTAAGTAATCCCTGAAACAGGAAAACAGTTATATTGATTTGCAGAAGTCCGCTTACCGTAAGACCTGCTGTACTAATAATGAAAAGTGTAAACAAGATGACACTTGTCTTTTCATCAATCATTTCTTTTAACGTCGGAACTTTTTCTTGGCCGATCTTGTTTGCGTATTTATACGTCCACCATAGAAAGGGAACAATTTTATATAAATAGCCGAGAATGCTAAATACAATCCATCCCATAACATATAGGAAAATGAGCCATCCCCAGACGGTGATGTTGTGAATGCCGAAAACGCTGAATGCAAAGGCAAGCACATGAACACCGAGACCGTTCATTATGGCAACCAATGAAAAAGAAAAGGGTTTGTCTAGCTTTTTTTTCATTCGTTTGGTAAGTATTTCTCTAATATCGAGAACGAAGAAAAAGAATCCGCCTAACATACCAATCCATCCAATTGTTTCAAGTGTGGCAACTTTTGCCCAAAATGAAGCAATAAGGATAACAAGCCCAGTCATGTAAGTGAAGAATGCGGGTTTGGCCCATTTCATCGAATACCCGTGTGACAGACTGAACATGGGTACAAGTTTATAGGAAAAACCAAAAATCAGCAGTGAAAACCAGCCGGCTACACCAAATGTGATGTGTGATGACAAAATGGACCCATGGCTGGCAATCCCGCCAATGGACAGGTTCCATGCTAGTAAAAATCCGGCCACGATTGTCAGAGACAGGAAAATAATAGCACCTAGAATGAAAGCAGTCATCATGTTTTTCTGTTCCTGTTTGTTGATGGTTTTGACCATTTGTATGATGAACATGAGAACCCCGATTACGGCAATCATTCCACCGTATAATGCCTTATTGGGAGCCAATCCAAGCAGTATGGAAAAGGCTGTAATACCAACTGCGGTAACGATAAGTTGGATAAACCCGAATGTCTGATTCCAGATGGGTGTCAACAATGCTACTGGAACAAGCTGATACATCGCGCCCATCGCAATCATGACGGCATAGCCTAAAAGCAGGAAGTGGGCACCCATCCAGATATCCGGTATGCGAAATTGTCCCATGGTTAGTAAGTCACTGTTTATTAAAAGGACAATCTGTGCAACAACAAATGCTGCTAGCGCATAAAGAATAAACGCCAGTGGCAACTTTATATTCGTATTAGACTGTAAACTCCCACCAACCATATTAATTACCAGACTTCGTTATCGTAATTTTAAAGCTGCCATCATCTTGTGCTTCTGTTTCATGCGCATAGCCGCGGTCATCTAGTTCCTCGTATAAAAATAGTGGGCGGCGATCATTGATGATGGATAGTGACGCTCCATCATTCAGTTTATCGAGTGCTTTTAGCGTGCGCATCATCGGCTGTGGCGGTTCGAGTCCGCGATTGTCAATGATCATTTTGCGTCACCTTCTTGTTTAATGTAGATTACTTTCCAATGCTTTTTTTCTATCTTTTCCGTTTCGTAGGTGAATCCGCGCCGTTTTAATATTTTGTGTAAGGGGAGCGGATTGAATGGTGCGTGGAGGATAAATCCTTCACCATTGTTTAAACTTTTCACCGTTCCCATAATTTTGTCGAACGGTTCTTTTTTCATGGCCAAGTCTTGGCGAACATCCAGTTCCACCATGTTCTCTTGGTTATCCATCACATCACCCCATCTGTAGTAGAAGTTCGTTTGTTTCAATGATAATGATTTTCAGTATAGGAAGTAGTGATGTGTGTCACATTTCGGCTGGCGTAACAATTTTGTCATGAAGGGTTGTGATTTGAGGTCGTTGGAATGGAATGAAAAAGTAACCGGAGACGGCGAACTACTAATGGGAGGTCCACTGGTAGCTTGACACGGTTGAACATGTCGATTATATTTTTTCGATTCAAAGTTAAAAACCTCTTAAAATGAAAAAACAGATCACCTCTTTTGGATGATCTGTTTCATTAAAATAATTCGTCTTCCAATGCTTCGGTATCGAGTACAATGGCACCGTTATTATCGGATGAGAGCAACTTCTGCTTTTTTAGCTGGGTCAGGGTGCGGCTGACCGTTTCTCGACTTGAACCAATCATGTTGGCGAGTTCTCTGTTTGTAAATTGGGTAGTTAGCTTAACCTGGCCATCCTTTGTTTCTTTCCCGTAACTTTTAGCTAATCGCAATAGAAGCATGATAATTTGCTCATAAGTGTTATGAAGAATTTTTTCTTCTAACCGGCCTTGCAAATCAACAATGATGTCTCCAAGTACCCGAAATAATTTAATACTGCTTTCCGGATGTGTAATCAGGAAATTTTCAAATGAAGTGATGGGAATGTAAATTAAAATCGCATCCTCCAGCACTTCGGCATGTGCCGGACAGTCATCCTGTCTAAAAAATCCTTGGTGCGGAAACATATCGCCGGGCTGCAATACGTTGACAATCTGTTCTTTGCCATGGAAATCCGTTTTATAAATCTTTACCTTTCCCTTATGGATGAAGTAAACGTTTGTCAAGGGGTCGCCTTGCATAAATATATGGGTACCATGACGGTACATACGATGTTTAGCCAAATCAACAATTGACTGCATTTCATCGTCCGTCAGATCCTTGAATAAAGGGAATCGTTGCAGCAGTTCTTGTATAGTAGCTATATTCAATCCGCGTAAACTCTCCTTTATAACAGCTTGTGGTAAAAGGCTGTATGTTAACATTAATATGTTCAATCAACTTTTTTTCGTACCTTACAATATATCACTTCCTGCTTTAAATGTGAAATTTTTATAACGTGAGGATTGAGTCAAGTACTTGTGGGAGATTTTTTTCAAGTCCCTTTTTTGTATTGTTTTAGTCAACTTTTGGTAACGGTTTCATGTTTATATCATTTTAATCAGTTGGTGCTTTTTTACTTTTTCAAATTCCCCGTAATCCTTTTAATGCGTCTGTAATTGGTTTCCCGATAGCCTGCCTCAGATAACCCAGATTGTTGCGTGTTGCTTCTGCAGCACTTTCTTTTAGCTTTTCTACAAAGTGTTTAGGCGGCTTTTCTTCTTTGCTTTCCTGTATTAATTCCTGCGTCTGTTCAAGTATCCCCTGCAGCGTTTTTATCTTCAGATTATCTTTGAGGGCAACCATGATATCGATGAATTTATCAAGCCCTTTATCACTCCAACTACGCCCGTTTTTGAGCCTTCTAGCGAACACACTCATCGTTCCCTCTGCACTCCCCATCGGGCGGAATCCTGTTGTATCTATGCCCCTCTCTTTTAGTTTTTCACGGTAATCTCCCAGTGCCTCTGGATATTGGGAAAGCTGGGCAATTAACTCTTCCAGCCGTTCTTCCTTCTTTTCATTTTCAAGCGTACCCACCGCACTGTTTAATTCCACCATGAAACCTTCCCAGTCATAGCTTGCTAGTTTCTTTCGGATGGAGCGGTATCTTGAATGACCCCGAAACAAACGCTGCACATCCCGGGCAACATGAAAACGGTCGATGACAAAGGTCGCATTATGCTGGAAATGATCCCGGCAGGATGTGATCCACTTCGCTCCATCCCCATTAATAACGAGGTGGTGCCTGGTCGGATCATACTCGTAAGTAGCCATTAGATACTGCTCAAATTCTTCCCAGAACGGCAGATTTCCTTCATGAATGAAATGTCGCTTCTCTATCAGCTTTGCTCGTTTACCATTCATTTCCCAGCCCTGATGCACACTGGCAATCTTAATTTCCTTGCCTTTTTTCTTTTTCTCTTGGCTTTTCGTATAAAGCCCGTCCACCTCCACGAATACAACATCCTGTTCGAGTGGCACTGACTCTTCCGGCACAACCTCCGTATTCAAAAGCTGCTGGCGTATACCTTCATGACTGATGACAGGGTAGCCCAAAAGCTTCTCCATTGCCTTCCCAGCCTGTCGATAGGAAACGCCTGTTACAGCCAGTTCAATAGCCAAATCTTGCACCACCGGACTCATTCCCTTTGTGCCGTCAAAAGCTAAATACTGATCCAATAAATAGACATACTTTCCCGTCTCTTTATCTTGATAATAATTTCTTTTCAGTTCCACCTGCCCAAAGACGGACTCAAACTTTAATGTTCTTTTATCCTTCAAATAAAATCGTTGCTTATCCCTTTCTGAAGCAATCGCCTCATCTATTTCCTGTAACGTCTGTGCCATCACCTGAGAAAAACTTTCCTGCAATGCACGGTATGTAATTTGTTCTAATTCTTTCATTGTAAGCGCAGATATGATATCTTTCATTAGAGGACCTCTTTCTATAGTTGTTGTTGTAGCAGACTTAACTATACAAGAAAAGGTCCTCTTTTTCATGTAAAACACCCTTTAAACTACCGCGCTTCGCTTGCTGGCCTCATCTTTGGCGTAGAAGTCTTCCGACTTCAACACCAAAGATGAGGTATATGTTCTCCCATAAACATTTTACTCTAACTAACGTGAGTCGATTTCATCATTCGATGTAGGCAAGTAAAACATGGACGTTATGTTTTCATTCATGCTACCGTTGTCCTTCATGAAAGGTGACACGCTTTCCGCGGGCATGGCCTTCGCTAACCGGGGCATTTTTGCCTTTTGTTCAGTGATAAATATCATAAGCAATTGATGTCGCCAATCACTTCTTTAATGGTTATCACATTATAACATGGAGTTGCTCAACAAAAAGATGGAGGGATTGACAATGAAAGAAATGCAATTCACAGCTAAAATACATGCACCTGAAATTGACCCGCGTAATAGACATCCGAAAATCTTTGAAGTGTTCGATGGGTTGAATTCCGGAGAGTTTATGGAACTATCGAATGACCATGACCCGAAACCGCTTCATTATCAATTAATGATTGAACGAGAAGGGACATTTACCTGGGAATACTTGGAAGAAGGTCCGTCGATGTGGCGCGTATCTATAGGTAAGAAATAAATATAAAATTGTCGCCTCTGGATATTTTTCATCCGGGGGCGAAATTTTGTACTTTTTATGACAAATGGACAATAAGTGAAAAATGTCATATCTATTATCGAGAAAATCTTTTACACTAAATGCAGAAATACTTCAGGAGGGGTAACATGTTTCCACGGGATTACAATGAAAATCCGTTTATCGTTATTTGGGAGCTGACGCGAGCCTGTGAACTAAAATGTCTGCACTGCAGAGCCGAGGCACAGTATCACCGGCATCCGTTGGAATTGACATTTGACGAGGGAAAAAAACTGATTGACGATATTTATGAAATGGATAATCCGATGCTCGTGTTTACCGGTGGCGACCCGCTCATGCGCCCGGATGTGTTTGACATTGCGGATTATGCTGTGAAAAAGGGTGTGCGGGTATCCATGACACCGTCGGCCACACCGAATGTCACAAAAGAAGCCATGCAAAAAGCCAAAGATGTTGGACTATCACGCTGGGCATTTTCCATTGATGGCCATTGTGCGGAGGTTCATGATTATTTCCGCGGCACCTCGGGCTCATTTGATTTGACGATGAACGCGATTAAGTATTTGCATGAACTGGAAATGCCGCTGCAAATCAACACCGTCATTTCCCGGTACAATGTGGATTACTTAGAAGAGATGGCACAAATGGTAGAGGACCTTGATTGTGTTCTATGGAGTGTCTTTTTCCTTGTACCGACCGGACGTGGAAAGGAAAGCGACATGATATCCCCTGCTGAACATGAAAAAGTGCTACGCTGGTTGTATAAACTATCCAAGCGGGTACCGTTCGATATTAAAACAACCGCTGCCCAGCATTACCGGCGGGTGGTTATCCAGGGAAAGATGCGTGAAAGTCAACATTCGGACGACACCATCCGCTATGAAGATGCGCTAATGAGTGGGAAAACGGGACAGATTGATGGATTGGGCCGCGCGCCTAAAGGAGTCAATGACGGTAATGGCTTTGTATTTATTTCCCATACAGGTGATGTATATCCAAGTGGGTTGCTGCCAGTCAAGGGCGGTAATGTACGTCAGACCCCATTGCCGGTGATTTATCGCGAATCGGAAGTGTTTAAAAACTTGCGGGATCCTGACAAGTACAAAGGAAAATGCGGTGTCTGCGAGTTCCGTCATGTGTGCGGTGGTTCCCGATCACGCGCTTACAATGTGACAGGTGACTACATGGAAAGCGAACCGTATTGCGTGTATATTCCCAAAGCATGGCGCGAGCAGCATAAACGTGAACGAAAACAAAAAACGTCCAACTGATGAGCAGTTGGATGTTTTTTGAAAGATAAGAAGCTATAATATTTGGCGATATAACTTTACTTGCAAGGTTAAGCCACGTTCATGCTGCGTATTTGGTTTGCAGGCTCATTTACAAAAACAGAATGACGAGCAGCCCAACCGCGAAACAGTAAAAAGCAAAATATTTGAGATTACCCCGGGCCATAATGTTCATGAACCAGCGCAGTGAATAATAGGTTGCTATAATCGACGCGGCAAATGCGAGAATCACTGGTATGGCCACCACACTAAAGCCACTATCACCACTAATTAGATCTTTTGCCGACATCATGGTAATGCCAAGGCTAACCGGGATGTAGAGTAGGAAAGAAAACCGCAATGCCGTGTCCGTTTTCATTCCGACAAGCATGGCTGCGACAATCGTGGCACCTGAACGGCTAATGCCGGGAACGAGTGCAACTGATTGGGCTAGTCCAACAATAATCGCATCACGTACGGTAATACCACCGTCATTTTTGCGACCGCGCAAGTTTCGGATAACCCATAAAGCAGCCCCGGTAATTAAGAGAGTTACGCCGACAACGGAGACAAAGCTGAGTTTTTCCTCAATATAATCTTCAAACAAAAGACCAATAATCCCAGTTGGAATGTGGCAACAACTAAATAAAGGACAAATTGGAAATCACTTTTTGCATCCGCAGCCCGTGTTGTCATGTAACGTACGGTGTTTTCGACAAGCCGATAAATATCTTTGCGATAAATTACCAGTACAGCAATTAATGACCCGAAATTCACCATAATTTCAAATGAGAGTCCTTCAATGGAAACGTTAAACAATTCCCTCACAATGACAAGGTGTCCGCTTGATGAAATAGGTATTGGTTCGGTAAATCCTTGCAACAGTCCAAGTACAACATATTTTACTAACAGCCAAAATGCATTGATTGCTTCCATGATGTTCCTCCTGTTATTGATTTGTTTATCCAGCTACTAATTCGTAGTAAAACCAATCAACGGATTGAAAACCCCATCGATCGGATGCGCAGTACATTTAAATGAAGTTCCATTATTCTAATCAGTACAAGTCACCAAACCCTAGGCAATTGAATAGTTTAGTTGGAGAGGAGGCTGATAACATGGATCATCATCATCAACATATCTATGAAGAGTGCAAAGATCATATGCACGCCTATGTACTTGTCGAAGTAAGTGACGGTACACAGGTTGATGGTATCATCACTGGTTTGGATAATGAATACGTTTATATGGCGGTGCCTGTTGGTCAGGAATCGGTACACGACAATGATTGGCGTCCACAAGGGTTTGGCGGGTTCGGCTATGGATACGGTGGTTATCCCGGTTACGGCTATGGAGGTTACTATGGTTATGGCAACAGGCCAAGAAGATTCAGACGAATGGTTTTGCCGTTAGCCGCATTAGTAGCGTTAAGTACACTTCCATGGTATTAATCCGCCAAGAGCCGACATAGGAATCCTTAAAATAACAAACCCTTGCCATCACGACCTTGAGGGCAAGGGTTTGTTCATAGTGCTGTGTCCGTAGAAAAAGTTATACCGAAACACAGAACGCATATTTGCATGACGCATACCGGAATTTTAGTGTTCGCCTTTCTGTTTTAATACACCTTCACCAAGTATGTAAACTCCTAGGGTAATGATGATTGCAACCGCTAGTGTACCTGTCATGCTAAATGCATTGCCAGCCATGCTTGTTAATACATATGAAATAACACAGCTAATTAGAAATGCCCATATAAATGACCACAAGAAACGCATAATTCATACACCTCATTTTTTTAAACTATCTTTATTTAGTTTATCAAAACGATAGAAAAAATAAAAGGATTTGTTCAGGAAGGAGCAAGATAGATTGAAATATGCTGTACAAAACTGTTTTCATTGGATTGGTTTTCACATTGTTAATTATTTGCTGGAAAAAGGGTATCGTGTAGATGGGATGGATGACATAACAACGGATAAAAAAGAACATTTATCGATGTTTGTTGGACGGAATGAGCTGTTCCGCCATGTACCGTATTCCCGGGCATCCGGTTCATATGATGTTACTATGCTTGTTGATGATTACTGCTTGAAACTGAATACGCACGCACCTGTTACCATTCAGTTGCCGCTGCTTTTTGGAGAATGGATGCCCATGAATGATAAAGGTATTTTTGTCCAAAATGAATTTATTTCGTTTGATTCGAAACAATTTTTAACACAAGCTGTTTATATAGAACAATTTCTGAATAGTATGCAGCAGTGGATCCATGCCACGAGGATGCCCGCTGAATTAGTTGTAAGGTCAGAAAAAGACAAAGATACAGAAGAGGAGAGACCTGAAAATTTATTGCATATTCGAAGCGATGAAACGGTAGAGGAATATATACAACTAGTAAAAGCCCATTATGCACGCTTCAAAGATCTTTATTGAAATGACGGCTTGATACGTTTACTAACTTAGGGTGAAAAGTTAGAATAAACGTACAAGTCTTTAGGCACTGAAATGGAGTGTAACAAAGGTTAGGGAAGCTGTACGGGTCAAGGATGATGTGATTTCACTTGGAAAGTTTAGTCCGGATGTGTTATAGGAATTCAAAAAGCAAATACAGGAGGGGATAGAGGCATATAAAGAAACAAGACTGCTGCCAAATGAACGGGAGAACTAAGTTTTGATGCTTGCATGCACAGCCGGAATACATTAAAATTAGTACCAAGTCATAAGAATAGCTATTAAAAATAGTTAGCAAGGAGATGGAATAATGAACGCTGGTTTGTTGGGGATTGGTCATTATACACCTACGAACGTTGTTACTAATAAAGACCTTGAAAAGATAGTGGATACAAGTGATGAATGGATTCGGACGCGTACCGGTATAGAAGAACGCCGGATTGCTGATGATAATATCAATACATCAGATATGGCTTTTTATGCAGCGCAGGATGCTTTGGAGTCGGCAAACATGAAAGCTGAGGACCTTGATATGATTCTGGTTGCAACAGTCACACCTGATACGCCTTTTCCATCGGTTGCATGCATGCTGCAGGAGCGGCTTGGAGCACGTAATGTTGCCGCGATGGATCTCAGTGCAGCGTGTTCCGGTTTCATGTACGGGATGATCACTGCTAAACAATTTATCGAAACAAACGTTCACCGGAATATTTTGGTTGTAGGCGTGGAAAAACTGTCTAAAATCACCGACTGGGAGGACCGTAATACATGCGTCTTGTTTGGTGATGGTGCAGGTGCTGCGATAGTTGGGCCAGTTTCAGAAGGGAAAGGGATTCTGTCATTTGAACTTGGCTCGGACGGATCGGGCGGAAAAGATTTATACCAGGATAAGGAAACAGATTATTTGTTCATGAATGGACGCGAGGTATTTAAGTTTGCAGTACGGCAGATGCCTGAATCATCAGTGAAAGTCGTCGAAAAAGCTGGTTACCAGAAGGAGGATGTGGATTATCTTATCCCGCATCAGGCAAACATTCGTATTATGGAAGCCGCCCGCGAACGACTTGGTATTGCAGAAGAAAAAATGGCAACATCTGTAAAAAGGTATGGAAATACATCATCCGCATCCATACCGATGGCTTTATCTGAAGCTGTTAAAAGTGGTAAAATAAACGATAATGACCTGCTAGTTCTTGTTGGCTTTGGTGGAGGATTAACCTGGGGTGCAATAGCCTTACGCTGGGGCCGATAAGATTTTAAAAGTATATAGGAGGAGTATGAAAATGGTGGAAAGAAGAGTCGTTGTGACAGGTCTTGGCACAGTATCTCCCACTGGCAACGATGTCAGTACAATGTGGGACAATGTTGTTGCCGGCAATACCGGTATAGATTATATAAGTCGAATTGAATCGGACGAGCTTCCAGCGTGTGCAGCTGCTGAAGTAAAAGACTTTGATCCGACGAATTTTATGGATAAAAAAGACGCGCGCAAGATGGATTTATTCACGCAATATGCTGTAGCAGCAGCGAAAATGGCTGTTGATGACGCCGGCCTGACTATTGATGAATCGAATGCCTATCGTGTTGGTGTCTGGGTTGGCTCCGGCATCGGAGGAATGGCGACACTCGAGGACCAGCATTCAAAATTGCTGAACAAAGGAGCACGCCGGGTCAGTCCATTTTTTGTACCAATGATGATTCCTGATATGGCGGCTGGACAAGTGTCCATTCAGCTTGGGGCTAAAGGAATCAACTCATGTACAACTACGGCCTGCGCATCCGGTGCCAATTCCATTGGTGATGCATATAAAGTAATTGAGCGCGGTGATGCTGACTTTATGGTTGCAGGTGGAACAGAGGCACCGATTACCAGTTTAGCATTTGCCGGATTTTCTGCTATGAAAGCACTATCGACCAATGAAAACCCGAAAAAGGCAAGTCGCCCGTTTGATCAGAACCGTGATGGATTTGTCATGGGCGAGGGAGCCGGGATTTTAATCCTGGAAACACTCGAATCGGCTATTAACCGTGGTGCACACATTTATGGTGAAATCATCGGGTATGCAGCAACAGGTGATGCCTACCACATTACAGCGCCCGCCTTAGATGGCGAGGGGGCTGCACGAGCTATGCAAAAGGCTATTTCAGATTCTGGTATTTCACCTACAGAAATTGACTATATCAATGCCCATGGAACCAGTACCGAACTGAATGACAAATATGAAACCCAAGCAATTAAAGCTGTATTTGGTGAGCATGCTACAAACCTTGCCGTCTCCTCAACGAAAGGAGTCACGGGTCACTTGCTCGGAGCCGCTGGGGGATTAGAATCTGTCATATCTATGAAAGCTATTAACGATGGAATCATCCCGGCAACGATGAATTATGAAACGCCTGATCCGGATTGTGATTTGGATTACGTGCCGAATGAGTCGAGAAAGCAGGATGTCAACGTTGTGATGAGCAACTCACTCGGTTTTGGCGGACACAATGCAACGCTCATCTTTAAAAAATATAAATAAGCAAGGAATAAAAGCTGACTGCTCTCGCGGTCAGCTTTTTTTGCTGCCTATGTGGACATGCATCATGAATTTTGATTTCGCGCATAAAATGAATTAAAGGACAGGCATGGGTGGTGTAGATTATTGGGCTATTTATTTCTGTTTTTGCTTGGATTTGGACTAGCTGTAACCGGCGGGGTAACAATTATTGCGTATATGAATTTTTTGCCTGTTGGCGTTTCATGGGGAGATTATTTTATTTTCATTGCCAGTCGGCCGGAGTGTTATTTCCTTCCTATTGGTATTTTACTGATTGCTATCGCTCTATTTCGGTATCCAAACCATTTTTAATTCAGAAACATATACTATCGGGTCGTTTGCTAATTAAATAAATCAACATTAATTGTCTAGCAGATATACCCACGCGTTTTTTTCAATGAATCGAATAATTTTTTTCATAATGGTCATAATGTATCCTAAATGATTCATTCAATAAGCGAGGGTTGTTTATGTTATATTTACATGACGTCTGGGTGAATTGGTTTGAAGGTGAGGAGAATGGCTACAATGTCTGTTATTTTCACGAGTGGCGCAAAGATGACGGAATTGAGCTGTTGGATCAGGTTCCGTTGTTATACATATCTGAAGCGCTTTTTGACTACATTGAAAATGATTTGCACGACTTGCCGGATGATATGATGGACAAAATCTACAAACGTGCGTATGTACGAAAAGGTCAGGAAAGAAAACCGCTTGAATTTGCGGCAGTTGTCACAGACGGAACTGATATTATTACATTTGACACCATTGGCTATCAAATTCCAGTCCGTAAAAGTAGGCTGATACCCAGACAAGAGCAGCTTGTATTCGACATGATTAAAACGACAAAGCCGGAATCGTTTGCATTCAATGAAAGAAAAGTGGAAAAAGAGTACCACATCCTATCGATGGAACCGGAACTTATTCATGGGTTGACCCGTAGAGAAAGGAACCTAAAGCAACTCCTAATGATAGCACTTGATCAATTGCGGACAGCGAATAATCCGCAAGAGCTCCGTTACTGGCTGACCGAATGGGACCCGAAGCAATACCCATATATTCGATATATGAATGAAAATACTGTATGGGAAACCTTATATGAAGGCGTCAAATATGGATGGAGCGACTGGCATGAGGATTTATGCACAAAAATGATTAAAGGGCAGCCGTTTCTCGAAAAAATGTGGGAAGCAGAACAGGAGACACAGCAAAATACGTCAAAGCTGAAATAGTTGCGACAAATATGAACCCCATTTATACGAAACAGAGGGGCACATGTTGTCTGAATAGAATCGATCCAAATAAAAAACGCTTGGAAACTTTTGTTCCAAGCGTTTTTCTATGATAATGAGTGGTGTAAATGGTTCTCTATTTTCGTTTTTTCTTTACGCGGCCGAGTCCCATTGCTTTTTTCGCTTTTCTGAGCGTTTTATTAGCGTTGTAGGAAGCTTTATCGGCGCCGGCATCTAAGATATCATCTAATACTTCAGAATTAATCAGCTCATGATACCGGTCCTGGATTGGCTTCAGCACGTCGATGACTGCTTGTGCCGTGTCCATTTTGAACGCGCCATACCCTTTATCTGCATATGTTGCTTCCAGGGTCTCAATGGATTTTCCGGAACAGCTGGCATGGATTGTCAGTAGGTTAGATATGCCTGGTTTGTTTTCTTTATCAAATTTCACAATGCCATCGGAGTCCGTTACGGCACTCTTGATTTTCTTTTCGATTCTTTTCGGTTCATCAAGCATGGAGATAAATGCTTTTTCATTTTCATCAGATTTACTCATCTTTTTCGTTGGATCCTGCAGTGACATGATGCGGGCTCCGACTTTCGGAATGCTTACTTCCGGTACGGTGAAAATGTCATTGAATTTGTTGTTGAATCGCTCTGCCAGATTCCGTGTCAATTCAAGGTGCTGCTTCTGGTCTTCACCGACAGGAACCACGTCCGTTTTATAAAGCAGAATATCGGAAGCCATTAGCGGCGGATATGTTAACAGTGCTGACGATACTGCCTCTTTTCCACCTTTTGATTTATCTTTGAATTGGGTCATCCGCTCCAGCTCACCAATATAGCTTATCGACTGCAGCATCCAACCGAGCTGGGTGTGGGCAGGGACCTCTGATTGAATAAACAATGTTGATTTTTCCGGGTCGATTCCTGAAGCAATATACAACGCCGCCAGCGATCGGATGTTATTTCTTAATTTGAGCCGGTCTTGTGGAACGGTAATCGCATGCTCGTCCACAATACAAAAATAACAATTATTCTCCTCCTGAAGCCCCACAAAATGCTGAATGGCTCCTAAAAAGTTCCCGATCGTTAAGGTTCCGCTTGGCTGAATCCCTGAAAATATCGTTTGCATGAATCACTCACTCCTTGTTTTTTCTAAATGTAAGATCATTAAGCTTATAGTTGACCCTATATGTAAAACGAAGGCTTCCAACAATAAAAAAGATCCATTTATCCCCAGGTCTAAAGGGACGAATGAACCGCGGTGCCACCCTTATTATTCTGCAGTTGTTGCAGAATCACTTTCAAAATAAATTAGCTCGAAAGTCCATTTCCAAATTACCTTGGTACTTGTTTTCACCAGCCACAAGCTCTCTAAAAATCCAGCGGGTAACTGTACTATACCTTTGTCATTGCTAGGAATATTGCGTTGAGTTTTTACTATTATATAAATCCTTTGGTAGAAATGCAAGAAGAAACCCTTGTTTGCGTTGTTGAATGGTGGATGAGTGCCCGATCGAGGCGGAGCGCCGTCGAAAAGGAAACTCATCGAGGTGATGAGTGCCCGAATGAGGCAGAGCGCAGTCGAAAAGGAAACTCATCGAGGTGATGAGTGCCCGAATGATGCGGTGCACAGTCGAAAAGGAAACTCATCGGGGTGATGAGCGCCCGAATGAGGCAGAGCGCCGTCGAAAAGGAAACTCATCGAGGTGATGAGCGCCCGAAAGATGCGGTGCGCCGTCGAAAAGGAAACTCATCGGTGTAATGAGTGCCCGAACGATGCGGTTCGCAGTCGAAAAAGTAACTCATCGGGGTAATGAGCGCCCGAAAGATGCGGTTCGCAGTCGAAAAGGAAACTCATCGGGGTGATGAGCGCCCGAATGAGGTGGTGTGCCGTCGAAAAGGAAACTCATCGAGGTGATGAGCGCCCGAATGAGGCAGAGCGCCGTCGAAAAGGAAACTCATCAGGGTAATGAGTGCCCGAACGAGGCTTCCCACCACCAAAAAAGGCACTCATTGCTGTAATGAGTGCCCGAAGTAGTCGTTTCCTCAACAAAAAAGTCGCTCATTCGTGTAATGAGCGACTAAAAAGCGCAATTCCATATGTTATTCGTAATACGTCCATTGGTGAACACCGACCACACGAAAATGATTTGCTAAGATTCGTCTTATCACCTTTTTTGATGCTACCGCTTGGCACCAATCATAAATCCTGTTCGTCGTCATTTTTTCATCAGGGAAGAGAATTTTATATTCCTTACTGCTTCTTAATATCGCATCATCACGTGGCTCTTTACACCCACATTTCTGGCAGACGCATGTTCTTTTCTCAGTATGCATGGCAATAGAATGGCATTCTGGGCAGGCAATTCCTTTTCGCAGTTGGTCAAAGTCGTAGGCGGGCAGCCGATCGAAAGGAGACTTTGTCATATGCAAAGTTAAAAGTTGGTCTGCAAGCTGCTTGTCGCTTTTTGTTAATTTTCCCGGCTGTGCGTTGAATTGTTTCAAATAACGATTTAGCTGAGACGGAAAAATGATTGATTGATTCATTGGGGCCTGGTATAAGGTGAATTCCGGATTGATGAATACTAAAGAAGTTTCCACTGGAAGGTTGACTCCGAGGTTGGAAAGCAACTGACATAATAAAGATTCACTTCTACTTAATTGGTGCAATGGGTTAATTATTTCTAAATTGGGCTTTTTGAAGAGTTTATCTGCAGTGTAATAATGATCACCTTCAAAGTTCTTCACTTCAAAAGCGTTAATCTTACGCTTGGTGATGATTAAAGTATCGATTTGGAAAGTAGTGTTGGTTACTTCTAGCAGTAAGTCATTTAAGATCAGGCATTCACACTGCAACTTTTCTGTTAAGGAATCAAATCGCTTTTCTCCTTCATAGCCTTTTTTTAAACTCAAATAGCGGTCCCTAAGCCTATTAGATAGCTTCATTCGAGCGTTTAATAATTCAAGGATTCTTAGTTCAGTTGGTTTTGTTCGTGACTTATACAGCACAGCATTGTCCACATCCTTTTTTAAATGCTATTATATACTAAATTTTTATAATTGGAAAAAATATATCATGAACCTATGTGAATTTATTTTGACAAAGCAATACCAACCGTTGCATTTCAAATAAAATATGATAATTTTATATACGTATGAGTGTATATTCATTTATAGCGTTTTCTGCTTTTGATTGATTAAATTTTAATAAGAGAGAAGGCAAATAAATTGCGGCATGTAAATAGACATCGGTTTGCTGTGATTACTGCTGTCTTGACTGTTTTAGCCTTGATTATAGGTAATTTAGTTGTGGCAACTGGCTCCGGGGATGCTTGTGGGACAGATTGGCCAACATGTAAGGGGAATCTCCTTCCTGACTTCCTGGATTATAAGCAAGTAATTGAATATTCTCATCGGCTATTCACCGGTTCATTGGGATTTGTGATTTTAATTAATGCTGTGCTAGCATGGAAACGAAAGTATACAGGTGAGACGTCAATTGGGGTATTGACTTTGCTTACGATGGCATTGTTATTGATACAATCCATGGTAGGGGCATTTAATGTCATACTTGGAACTCCACCTGGGTTTACGACACTTGATGTGGTGGTTAGTCTGTTCCTATTGACAAGTACTGTTTTCCTGGCGGTAGCGCTTCAGCGAGTTGAAGTGAAGTCACATGAGGGCAGGGAGATAAACCATTCTTATAAAAAGCTTTTTAGTCCTGCGTTATGGGTGTTTACGATTTATTTTCTAGAAGTTACGGTCGGGGCTTTTCTTAAACACAGTGGAGCAAGCAAAATAGTAAACAGTATGGTAACTGACGAACTGCTAATCAGTTCAAATTTGCTTTCCAAAGTTATCTATAATATTCATGGAATAAGTAATACGCTGATTGTAATTGGCGCATTATATCTTTTATTTATGTCCATTAGGAAAAGTGTTTTAGTGCCTGCTTCCGCTATGTTTTTTCTATTGATTGTCGTGAATGGCGTCACCGGATTTATGACCCAGTTGTCTTCGCTTAACCAGGTTGCTTCATCTATTCATATGATTGTCGTCGTAATAACGGTATTTCAGGGTGCATATCTTGTATCTAAGGCCTATTTTGGACCTTGTTTTTTCACATGGACAGTGAAGGGGGAGGAAGATGTCAGTTAAATTGCCTGCCATTCCAGTTTATTTATTGAATGTCAGTTACATTATTCTATTCTTTTTAGCAAGTTACATTACGAGCCTGTTTATTGCTGATGTTAAGTTCCAACATCTCATTGTTTTAACTGGCGTCGTTATTATTTATTGGTTCATTGCAAATGCAATCACTGGATTATATAAGAGATCTAAAAACATGAAACAAATACAGATCAAAACGGTCATTAGTTTTTTGATAATAACCATTGTAACCAGTCTTCAACAGCTTATGTTTTTTAAGATACCTTTCACTGCAACCTTTACTTTTTTTGGTATCAGCCTGCTATTTTTGCTTCTACTACATTCCGTGAGCTTTCGGCCTCGATTCAGCACTGAATAAACAAAAATAAGCTGGTGAACAAGTAACACTACTTACCACCAGCTTCATCTTTACTTAATACTCGATCTCCTCAAAGTCTTTTGGTTGGGGCGTTGGCTGTCTCGATCGTAAATCCTCATTTTCTGAAACTGCATTATTTATTTCCTGATACGGTTTTACCTTTCCAGATTGTTTTTCTGGATGCTTTTTGTCTGACTTATTTTTGCGCATGAAAACACCTCTTTCTCCCGTTTTAGTATCTAGTTGTTCTCGATTTCCCCCCATTTTATTTAAAAAACCAGGAAAAAGTCTGAAGTATTTTTAAAAATTGCAATGTGTGCTATTATTATTAAATTGAAAAACTTAAAAAACATATAGATAGGTCAATGTCATCATTCATAAAAGTACCATTGCTTGTACTTCGCGGTCGTAATGATTCCGGGTTCCAATGAGTGGGGATGAACAAAGAAATAGCAGCGTTTTTGGTGCAAAAAATAAACGAAAAACACTGAAATGAGAAAGGACTGACTCGATGATGAACACATTTACAAAGCCAATCCAAGTCTACCGGGGTGCTTATTTGGAAAGTTCGCATGACGTCCATATAGCAGTGGTGAAAGCGAACGGGGAAATGCTGGCGTCCTATGGGGATCCAAATAGGCTAACCTTTGCCCGTTCGTCAATGAAACCGTTTCAAGCACTGCCTGTTACTGAATCAGGCGCGTTGAAGGCTTTTAATCTGTCCGATAGGGAGCTAGCCGTGTTTTGTGCCAGCCATAATGGGGAGCCATTTCATAGACAGGCAGTTAAGAATGTATTGCAAAAAATTAATTTAAAAGAGGCCCATCTTCAATGCGGAACACACATCCCGAAAGATATGGATAGCTACAAACAGTTAATCAAAAATGGAGGTGAATTAACTTCCGTTTACAGCAATTGCTCAGGAAAGCATGCTGGCATGCTTGCAGGCTGCGTACAACAAAACATGGACGTTGCCTCCTATCGTGAACAAACGCATCCTTATCAGCAACAAATCGTTAACGCCATTGCAGATGTGAGTGATTATGACAAAGCTAACATAGCGATGGCTGTTGATGGCTGTGGGGTACCCGTCCACAGGTTACCGCTGTATAACTTGGCGTTAGCGTTTGGCCGGTTAGCTTCACCTGATGAGTGGGAGGGTGGAAGCAAAATGCGACGCGAGTCACTAAAGCATGTTGGCGAAGCAATGGCCAATTATCCTGAAATGGTTGCAGGTACAAACAGATTTGATACGGATTTGATGACGGCTTATCAGGGCAGAATAGCGGCAAAAGGCGGGGCAGAAGGTGTTCACTGTTTTGCTGACAGGCATACCGGCATCGGTGTAGCAGTGAAAGCAGAAGACGGCAACGCCAGGGCAGCAGATGTCGCATCGATGGAAGTGTTACACCAGTTAAACATTGGTAATCATGCAATAAAAGATCAATTACAAACGTATCATCATGCCCCCGTTAAGAATGCTAGACAAGAAAAAATTGGTGAAATCAAGCCAGCCTTTGAATTAAATAGGTAATGCAGGGAACAATCCGGACTTTCGACAGACTGAGAAAATGGTGAGCCTGTACGACAGATTACTCCGGAAATGTATGTCTGTAAATCTGTTAAATGGCTGAATCAAATTGAGCTAATTGAAAATGAACATGTCGACTATTGGGAGAAACGCGGCTATAAAAAGGATGCGTGGGTGAAGTCATGGTAGGCAGGAAAGTGGCCTATAGTTTTGACGGCCTCCACCCGTGTCATCTAAAAAGGCGCCTGATAAATAATTGGAGCGTCATGTACGTATAAATAATTCTAGCATGTCTTCCTTCTTTAGAGGGGAAGTGGGTAAGTGGTTCCAGAATGTAATGAAATAGGAGGTCACATTCATAACAGGGGCCGAAATTTCGATAGCAAATATCATGCACTTGACATGCGGCATCAACGGCATTGATAGGTTGTTCCGGCCCACTGCAGCCTGGTCCACAATATTTATAACCGGGAAAAACACAGAAACGAGGTCGAAAGGTCTTGTTGCAGCACACGTTAATCCCTCCTTTTTCACTATATTCTATGCGAAGAAAGAGAAATTGGCTTGTTCAGATACCCAATGTGTACAAAGGTCTGCTCGGATCGCTAGGAAAAAACGTTAAAAAGGGATAGAAGTTTTCCGGTTTTCCTAGCTGATAATTGTGGAAATAAATAACAAGGGGAGGATCAAAAGGGCTTCTCCGATCAGCTTGAAAATGAACGGGTACACCCTTCTGAGAAAATACATCAGTTATTTCCTTTAATTAAACTGAACACTTCCGCTCGTGATGCCGCGTCTGTTTGGAAAATGCCTCGAACCGCTGAGGTGACTGTTTTTGAACCCGGTTTTTTGACACCGCGCATGGTCATGCACATATGTTCCGCTTCCACCACAACAATAACGCCGTGTGGATCAAGTGTTTCCTTAAGGGAGTCGGCAATTGTAGCGGTAACGCGCTCTTGCAGCTGTGGACGTCTTGTTACTGCCTCAACGGCACGTGCCAGCTTGCTTAATCCGGTAACTCTGCCACCCTTAGGAATGTAGCCGACGTGAGCCACACCGTAAAACGGGACGAGATGGTGTTCACACATGGAATAAAATGGGATATCTTTAACTAGAACAAGTTCCTCGTGATCTTCGCCAAAGATAGTGGCAAAGTATTCTTTTGGGTCCTGGTTCAACCCTTGAAATACTTCTTCATACATACGAGCGATACGACTAGGTGTGTCAATCAGCCCTTCCCGGTCAGGATCTTCACCAATTGCTTCTAACATCATGCGTGCTGCTTGTTCAATTTTTTCGTGATCTACTGCCATGTTATTACCCTCCGTTTATTTAAAAGAACGTCTCTACGTTTTAATAATCATCACCAGTTTACATCATATGACACATTTTCACCATACTCGACTACTTCGTTCCCGTATTGACAATGAGGTGGTACCATCTTTTATACTAAGAAGCTGTGACGGTGACATCAGCTTTTCGGCACTTTTCACTTTCCTTCATTATTGGACCCGATTATACTAAACAATAACGGTTGTTGATTAAAGAATTGTTTTGAAGTCAACCGTTCATGTTGTTGTGAGAAAATGGTGAAGGACTGATTCTAGTTGGCTGATATAAACCAGCATGAAGCAAAAAATAAACAGGTGAAAACGGGGCCGATTATGGCTGCATTACTCATTAGCGGATTTATGGGCATGTTCAGTGAAACCGCTCTAAATATGGCAATCCATGATTTGATTAATGAATTCCATATTTCCGCTTCTACTGCACAATGGCTTACCACCGGGTATCTGCTTGTCCTTGGTATACTTATACCTGTTTCCGGGTTACTGATCAAACGATTTCCTACACGGAATCTATTTATTACCAGTTTAAGCTTTTCCATTGTGGGATTGCTCGTAGCGGGAGTTTCCCCGAGCTTTTCTGTTCTATTAAGCGGGCGAATGATTCAAGCTGTAGGCACTGGTTTACTGCTGCCTTTGTTATTTCATACGGTTTTGGTTCTTTTCCCGCCTGCAAAAAGAGGGACGGCAATGGGGCTGGTTGGTCTGGTCATGATGTTCGCCCCCGCTCTTGGACCGGTTTCGGCAGGGTTCATTATCGAATATCTTAACTGGCATATGATATTTTGGATCATTATTCCATTTCTCGTGTTTGCTATTGTGTTTGGAATCGCTTTTTTACCCAACTTAACAGAGATTAGTAAGCACCGAATTGATATGTTATCTATTGTTCTTTCGACGATTGGTTTTGGAGGAATTGTGTTTGGAATTAGTTACGCTGGAGAAAGGGAAGGGTGGTCCAGTCCGGTTGTATTGATTGCCTTGATTGCCGGTATCATTGCTTTAGCTGTTTATATTATCCGGCAGCTGTCTATCGACGAACCGGTGCTATATTTACAGGTTTTTAAACGTCCAATGTTTACCTTGGGCATTATTGTGACACTTTTTGCCAATATCATTATTTTTTCTTCTAATATTCTTTTACCGCTGTATATGCAAGGGGGACTTGGTTTATCAGCTTCCAAAGCGGGTTTATTGCTGCTGCCGGGCGGGATTATTAACGGCATTATGTCGATGGTTAATGGGCGTATATTTGATAAATATGGACCAAGAGGTTTGGTTATTGGAGGATTTGTCATCAGCACCATCGTTGTTTGGCTTTTTTCTATTATTTCTTCCTTTGACAGTGCATATATCATTATATTCTTTTATATGCTGCTGATGGTAAGCATGTCCATGGTTACGACGCCTTCGCAGACGAATGGAATCAACCAGTTGGATCCAAGCCTGTATCCGGACGGTACGGCAATGGTCAATTCTATGATCCAGACTTCCGGTGCAATGGGTACAGCAATCGCGATAAGTATTTTAAATGGAAGTAAAAACGCAGTCTTAAGTCAGGTGAACCATCCTTCTGGCATCGACCAAGCCGAAGCTATCGTTACAGGTGTCCAGCATGCGTTCGCTTTTGCAGCTTTCGTTTCCCTGGCAGGCTTTATTTGCTCTCTATTCATTAAACGGGTGCAGGTGGAATAAGGGGAAAACGAACGGTTAATTTATCTCGCATGTTATTAGAGGCAAGTTCCTACTTCCATTTACCCGCTTATACCATATCCGGGTCTCATCCCGCTCGGGTATTGTTGCTATAGAAATTTGCAGTCAGGCTAGACCTGATTATTATTTGTATACATCAGAAAACGCTCTGCTGCTTTTGATAAACGGTGATTTTTAAGCCAAATGACAGACGGCTCAATGGAAAAACCAAAATTCTTCATATCAATGGCCACAATGTCGTGATAAAAAGCCTTTTGAATCGCTGATTTAGGCAGGATTGATAGTCCCACACCTGAAGCGACAAGGGCCAGTAAAGTAGAAATATCTTTACATTCCATAATGACATTTGGGGAAAGGTGGTGTTTATGGAAATGCTGGATTATATTCTCATAAACCGCATACCCCTCCATTGGTGCAAGCATTAAAAAAGGATAGTGGACAATTTGCTCAAGTTGAATATCTTTCCTAATTAATTGGGCTTCCCATTGTGTCGGTGTAGCGATGACAAACGGCTCGGGTCCAAGCTTGGAAAAATGGTATGTGTCCAGTTGCATTGGCAGCAGCATGAACGCAATTTCGATGATTCCTTCCTGAAGTAATTCTTCTAAATAAGAAGAATCCCCTTTCCAAATTTTTAAATAGACGTTAGGGTATGCAGCCCTGAACGTCTTGATCATCCTCGGTAAATAGGAAATACATGTTGAGGATACCCCGATCGCCAACGTTCCACGTGCTCCCTGACTAATTTCCTGGATTTCCGTAACGATATCTGCGGACTTTTGCAGCATGATTACCGCACGCTCATATAACGTACTACCTGCTTCGGTTAACTTCCATTGCCGGTTTGTTCGGTAAATTAATGTGGCATCCAGTTCTGTTTCCAAACGCTTTAAATTTTGACTTAGCGGTGGCTGAGCCATGTACAAGGCCTTCGCCGCTTTTGAGATACTACCTGTATCCACGATCGTTTTAAAATAGTACAGTTGTTTCAAATCCATGACTTTCGACTCCTATATCATTTTCATTATACCATTATCATATTATATATATTTTCCATATACAATAACCCTTGTTAGACTAAGTAAGATGTTATTTTTGATACTTATATGGGAATAGGAGTGAAGTTATGGGTCAAACAAATACCTTATGGTCAAAAAACTTTATTTTAATTGTTATTGCCAACTTATTTGTTTATCAAGGTTTCCAAATGTTAATTCCAACATTGCCGGTTTATATAAAAAATCTCGGCGGAAGCGATTTGCAAGCGGGGTTGGTTGTTAGTTTATTCGCTTTGTCTGCATTAGTTTTTCGTTCCATTACAGGAAAAGGTGCAGACACCATTGGACGGAAGCCGTTTTTACTTATTGGATTTTTTATATTAGTTTTGTTTAACGTTAGTTTTTTTGCATTTTCCATTGTAGCTATGTTGCCGCTCTTACGTTTGTTTCAAGGGGTTGGCTGGGGAATGACCTCAACATCCATTGCGACGATTATGTCTGATAACGTTCCGGACGCCCGCCGCGGGGAAGGTACCGGCTATTATGCATTATCCGTTATTCTTGCGACATCCATTGCGCCGATTATTGGTATTTCGGTGTTGAATCACTATGATTTTAATATGATCATCATATTGACAACGGCATTTATGATTATTGGATTCTTGCTAACTCAAGGCATTTCGATTCCAAAACTGGAAAAGCCAGATAAACAGGCAAGCAAAGAAAAAGAATCCCTTTGGAAAAGTCTTTTCGAAAAGAAAGCACTATTTCCTTCACTGCTTTGTTTATTGTTAGCCATTCCGTTTGGCGGTTTAATGAGTTTTATTGCCATATTTGGTGAAGAAGTTGGCATCGAAAATAGTTGGATTTATTTCGTCGGGCATTGTTTGATGATTTTAATCAGTCGTCCGTTTATTGGAAAATTATTTGACAGCAAAGGTCCTGCCATTGTCTTGTTTCCGGGAGCAATTTTAATGCTTATTGGATTGCTGCTTTTATCGTATACGACTACCGTGCCAATGCTGATTCTGACGTCTGTCTTTTACGGCTTAAGTTTTGGCGCGGTTCAGCCATCGCTTCAGGCGTGGGCCATTAACCGATCGGCATCCGACCGAAAAGGGGCGGCAAACGGTACCTTTTTATCCTTTATGGATTTAGGTGTGGCAATAGGGTCGCTAGTGCTAAGTTCCATTGCTGCTGCAACCAGCTATGCGATGATGTATCGACTTTCCGCCATTTGTATGGTAATCTTTGTAGTTATTTATGGTATTTATTTATTGAAAAATCGAAGCCAGAAGCACACAGAAGTTTACGCACAAGCGGCTAATCAATAATTGGGAAAGCTGGTGAATAAGTATGTTTTGTGAAAAGATGGTGTTTGCGTATGATGGTTCCGATGTAGCTAAAAAGGCATTGGAAAAAACAGTGGCGATTGCCAAAACGAATGCATCTATTCAAATTGATGTGCTATTTGCAAGCGAACTGCCGCAAACCCCTTATGTAATAGAAGACGTTTTTGAGGATATGCAGCAATCAATGCATGAACACGGTGACGCAATTCTCACCGAAACAAAAGAGAAACTATCGTCACTTCCCAACCATATAGATTATTATGCTGTGGAAGGGAGAGCACCCCAAACCATTTTACAACATGCGGCCGACCAGGCTTGTGATTTGATTGTGATTGGCAACAGAGGACTGACAGGTATTAAGGAATTTTTAGGGAGCGTCAGTCACTATGTTGTTCATCATTCGCAAGTTCCGGTATTAGTTGTTCGGTAATAACTGTGTGTTAAAAAAGGGATGGTTAGCAGCTTTACTTTGTAGATTTAAAATATATTATCGTTTCCCCTTTGGATGTTTCTCTAAAGGGGTTTCTATCATCAAAAGTGACACGATATCATCTTTACAATCCTACAATTAATCTGTAATATGTTATGAATGTATTTATTTACTTAAGATACAGTGGGTTGGAATGTGTAAATAGTAAAAGTCGTGATTACAGGGGGGATTACATGGGAAAGGCAATGCAAGAACCAATTTGGACGAAAAGTTTTATTGGGATATCGATGACGCAATTTATGGTATTTATGATTTATTATACGTTTTTAACGACGTTACCAATCTATGTCATTCAAAATTTGGGTGGATCTGAAGCACAAGGTGGGTTAATTGTAACCACCATGCTTGTGTCAGCGATTTTAATTAGACCGTTCTCCGCAAACATTTTAGATAAAATCGGGAAAAAGCGGGGACTTATTATAAGTGTGGCCCTATTTACGGTTACGAGTTTTGTTTATGTTGGTGTGGGGTCATTTATCCCGCTATTGATTTTACGATTTGTGCATGGTTTGACATTTGGTGTGGCGACTACTGCAACGGGGGCGATTGCTGCTGATGTTATTCCACCGGCACGACGTGGTGCGGGGCTTGGCTATTTTGCGATGGCGATGAATTTGGCTGTTGTTGCTGGCCCATTTATTGGGCTAACCGTTTTACAATTTGGTACATTTTCATTGTTATTTTTGATAATGAGCGGTTTAATGGTGATCGGACTTATTTGTGCTGTTGTGGTGCATGTGCCGGCTGACTTGGAACCGGCGCATCCGTTTGCATCAAAAAAATTAACGTTAACGGATTTAATCGAACCAAAAGCATTGCCGATTGCCACTATCAGCAGTTTGGTGGCGTTGGTTTATGCCAGTGTTATCTCGTTTATTTCGGTTTATGCCGATGCGATTGGTTTGGCAGCGACGGCAAGCTATTTCTTTTTAGTCTTTGCCATTGTAATGATTTGCACAAGACCATTTTTCGGTAGAACGTTTGATACAAAAGGTCCTAATTATGTTATTATTCCATGTTTATTTATTTTTGCGGTTGGTCTTATTGTGCTTGGTTTTACGTCGACAGCGGCAATGCTGCTGTTATCCGCTGGTTTGATTGGTTTAGGATATGGCACGTTGTTACCAAGCTTTCAAACGATGGCAATTCAGACAACACACCATTCACGGAGCGGTCAGGCAACGGCTACCTTTTTTATGTTATTTGATGGTGGGATTGCGGTTGGATCATTCGTTTGGGGACTTGTGGTAGCAGGTTATGGCTATCAGACCCTATACACGCTTTGTGGCCTGGTTGTGCTTGGCATTACTGTTTTATTTATGTGGTATCAAAAACGGCAGGAAAAAGCGCGCGTGTTGCGAAGGCTTGTGCAGGATTGGGACATTCCTTAGGCTTTGAACTTGCTGGCTTTCATCCTGATGATTATCACGTACTAATCGCGAGCAAAACTATCGGGAAACGCTTTAGCCTCGATAGCGTTTCCCGATGAGATTGTTGGTTAGGCCTTTGTCCGATATGCGACATTATGTTTCTTTAAGGTTTCGTCTTTTCCGAACAGGAAGTGTTTCTCCATATCCGGAGAGTATTTGGAGTTGATTGCTTCTACGCCAACTGCTTCTGCTACAGCGCGCAGCATGGCAGGGGAAGCTCCGCAACAAAGACCGATATAATTCAAGCCGATATCTTTTGCTTGTTTCGCCCATTCGGCTAGCTCATAACGGTTATGGTATAAAGGATCAAGTGCTGTCGGGAATGTGGTTTCTAACGGTAAATGACAACTACAGCCGCCATCAGGCAAATTAAAGAATGTCGGATGTTCGTCGGTTGTCCGGTATGGTATCGGCAGGCCTGCTACATAGCCGTTCACATTTTCCCGGATCTTTTCCAAATATGGCTGCATCGTGTTCGGTCCGCGGAAGCAGTTCATACCAACGACAAGTGCCCCTTTTTCCGAAAGCAGGCGACAGCCTTCTTCTACGGTATAACCATCTCGTAAAATATTTTCACCCATCATCGCGAATGTAATAACAGCTGGTAAGTCTTGTTTTTGGATTTCTTCCAGTGCAATGCGTGCCTCCTCGTAATAGTAGAAGGTTTCGCCGTTAATGAAATCGACCCCTTCTTCCTTGCACCAAGAAACCATTTCGGCAAACATGCTTCGCACAGCATCTTTGGAAGCGGGATCTTCTGGATCGAAAATATTAGTATTTGAGATATTGCCGGCAACTAGCGCTTCTTCTGTGGGGTGCTCTTTAGCCACCTCTTTTGCTAGACGGATGGCATGACGGTTCAGCGGTTCCAGCAATTCTTCTTTACCGATAATCCGCATTTTCTCGCGGTGGGCATTATATGTAAATGCCAAAACGACATCAGAGCCTGCATTCATATAGTCCCGGTACGTTTGTTTTAAAACTTCCGGATTGTCTAGGGCAACTTCTGGCACAAAGGAACCAGCCTGTAAATACCCTCTGCGCTCCAATTCAAATAAATACCCTTCCCCGATAATAACTGTTCCTTCCTGCAATCGCTGTTCCAAACTGCGCTTCATTCGTATTCCTCCTCTAACTTTTATCATATTAAAAAGCCTCTTCTTAAAATAAGAAGAGGCTTAAATATGCACAGTAACCTAGCGTCTCCTCTTATCTTCAAGCATTACGCTTCTGGAATTGGCACAGTACTTTTTGGGTAAGTCTGCTGCCGAGGCTTCTAAGGGCCAGTCCCTCCACCTCTCTGGATAAGAAATCTGAAATATTTTATTGTTATGAAATACATGCTACATCTAATTAGGATAAAAGTCAAGAGGGAATAAGATTGCTTTTGATAGTAATCGCCAATTCGCAAAGTTAATCTACAGGCAGCAAAAACGAGGCACCGGAACGGTTATGAATGTCCCTGGTGCCTCGTTTGTTTATGCTGCACGTTTTCGTTCTGATTTGTCCACGACAGCTGATCCGATAATGTCACCAATCACATTCGACGCTGTACCGGCCATGCCAATAAGGACATCGACGCCAGCAATTAATGCGACAATCTCCAGCGGAAGCCCGAACATGCTTAAGACAGCAGATAACGTAACCAAACCAGCAGCTGGAACTCCCGCTGTCCCGATCGACAACAATGTACCAATTAAAACAATTAGTAAAAAGTCAGCAGGTGCAAGGTTGAGATTCGTTACATTCGCTGCAAATACAAGAGAAGCTCCCATTCTTAACGCGCCGCCATCGGAATTAAAGACAGCCCCTAGCGGAAGCGTGAAGTTGGCTGTCGTTTCCGAAATCCCCGCTTTTTTTGCCGAATCAATAGCAATAGGCAGGGAGGCAATACTGCTTGACGTGAAGAAGGCGGTGACATACGCTTCTTTTGTCTGCTTGAAAAAGTGCCCCACGCGTGTACCTGAAAACTTCAGAAACGCTGAATACACGACTGCCCAAAGCACCGCGACGCCAATATAAAAGACGGCTGTAAATTTCAGTAGGGATTGGAATGTAGACCAGCCTTGGCTCCCGAAAGTGGACGCACTTATGGCGAAGACCCCGATTGGCGCATATAAAAGCACCCCTGACAGGATTTTATAAAACATTTCATTAAGTGCGGCAAAAACAGTATCCAACTGGTTTCCATATTCCTGCATTTTTTTATCACTAGAAAACTTCATATTAGAGATGGCAATCCCAATAATAACGGCAATAAACAAAATGGCCATTAGGTCCCCGGAAGAAAATGCTTCAAAAATATTTTTCGGGACAATTTTTAATAGAATTTCCGAAAAACCCGGTGTATCCGGTTTATCTACATTTGTATCAGGCAATGATAAGTTTTCCCCGGGATTGATCCATAAGGCAAGCCCAAGTCCGATGAATACCGCTAAAGCCGTTGTCGTCATATAATATAGGATTAATTTACCACCCATTCGGCCAAGCTGTGTAACGTTCATCTTATCAACAGCAAGCACCACGGTGAGAAATATGACTGGTATTGCAATCAAGCTGAGCAAGTGAATAAGCAATGTTCCAAGCGGGCGTACGACTTCTGCTTGCTGACCGAAAACAATGCCTGCCAGGATACCAAAAGAAAATCCAATTGCCATTTTAATGACGAAAGAAGTCTGTTTATATTTATTCCATAGCTTCATATTGAAAACCGTCTCTTTCCTAAGATTAGTTTTAATTTATTATATCAAAAAAGACCATAGCTAACCATAGTTAAATGCATAGTAACTTGGGTGGAATTGTCATGAGGGTATGATGAGTGCTGGCCTGTTTCAACTGTAGGGTGTGGGGAGAGTATACATAAAATTAAACGAAGCACCAGCACTTATGCGTTCGTGTGCTGGTGTTTCCTGTGTTCCTCATTATTTTTTAAAAACATGTAGAAGGATGCACCGAAAATGGTGATATAACCTAGAACGCTTAATAAATCAGGAACTTGCCCGAATAGGACAATGCTGATCAGTGCCGAGTAAACGACTGTTGAATAGAAGAAAATTGATATTTCTTTTGCCGGTGCGTATTTATAGGCTACTGTAATACCGAACTGTCCAACGGTTGCAAAGATTCCTGCTGCCAGCAAATAAACCCACTGCTGCCATGTCATTGGCTCATAAAAAATGATGACAAACGGAAGCAGAATCATGGTGGTGAAAAAGGAAAAATAAAAGACAACGGTATAAAATTGCTCCTTATTACCGAGCACGCGTAAAACAGTATAGGCACCCGCGGCGAAAACCGCTGAGAAAATACCGGCAATATATGGAATAGTTTCCACGGAAAATTCCGGTTTAATAATGAAAAGCGTGCCAATGAATGCTATAATAATTGCCATCGTTTGAAAAAGCCTTGCGCGTTCTTTTAAGAAAAGTGCTGCAAAAACAATCGTTAAAAACGGACTCATTTTATTCAGCATGTCTGCATCGGATAATACAAGGTGGTCAATTGCATAAAAATATAATACGATTCCAGCGGCGCCTAAGGCAGAGCGCAACATGAGAAATTTTTGATTTTCTTTTTTGCCAAATAAGCGTTCCTTATAATGTCGGACAAATCCAAAGGCGATGATCATCGAGACTGCATTACGGAATAGTGTTTTTTGCACGGTTGGTACTTCGCCTGACAACTTAACACACGCCGCCATCAGGGAAAAACCGAATGCAGATATTAATAATAAAATGATACCTTTATTTCGATCGCTCATATAATCCTCCAATCATGACTTCATCTGTCCATTCATTTGCTTCATACTAAGATAGCTGTCTCGTTCGTTTGACAAGAAAGGGAACAATCAATGGCACTGCGATAATAATAACAACAAGCCTTGAAATTTGCATTGCTGCGACGATACTGGCATCCAGATCCAGAAGCGCCGCTACCGAAGCCATTTGTGGTGCACCAGCTGGCACAATGGCAAGTAAACTAGTTGTAAAATTCAGTGGTGTCATCAGGTAGAAAATAAACGTCGTTAGAAAAGTAAGGACAAAGAAGGAAGCCAATATTCCTAATCCGGTCCAACCAATATGTTTAAACTCCACTAACGATTCCCGGTCAAAACGAGCCCCAATAATAACGCCAAGTACAGCCATTCCCCCGCCAACCATTACATCAGGCATCGCAGGTAATGAAATGACAAATGAATGAATGAAAAAACCGAGAATAATAGCGTAAATAAACGAGGCACCGGGATTGTCCATTTAACAGCAAGTACTAGTGCTGCGATGACAATGAGGATATATACTGGTATAGCGCCCCACATTGGTATGCTGTTCTCGGCTGCTGTTTCCAGGCCACTATGATCAACTTTGTTTGTATCCAGCAGTGGTGAAATATACCCGGCAATAAGAGGGATGGTAAAGACTAACATCATAATCCGTACGCTTTGAAACGCGGCAACAATACTCAGCTTTGCTTTATACGCTCTGCTTAGAGCAATCATCACGGAAGCTCCCGCTGGCAAGCAGCAAAACAGGGCGGTCTTGGTATCAAGGTTAGAGAACTTATCCAGAATCTTTGCTAAATAAAAGCAAGCAACGAAAAGTGTCACAAGGGCTACAAGCTGTGGTAATAGGAAACCGGCAACTTGTTGAAACATGGAGATCTCGATGGATAAACTAATGCTGACACCAATAATAGCAAGTGCTGTGTCAAAGAGCAGCGGTGGAAACGTTATTTCAGCTATGAAGAGACGATAAATGGCCCCGACAAAGATTGCGCCCAATAACCACCCTGCAGGTATGTGCAAAAGATTGAACAAATATCCGCTTGCAAAGCCAACCAAGATTACGGTAACTTTTTGCATGGAAACCTCACCTTATTGTCTGGTATACGCTAAATGAATTAGCAGGCAATATGAAAGAGTATAGCACATAACCATGACGTTAGACGAATGATTAAGCTACTAGAAAAAGGGGGGAGATGTACTTCCGAACTAAAACGAGTCCAAAGGTGTGTCATATAATCATAAAAAGGGAGGTGAGAAATAATGCCGGAAAAAGATGAACGGATGTTTGCGATGCTGATCTATTTAGTCAGTATATTCTTCCCTGTGCTTGGTCCATTAATTATTTGGTTGTTTAAACGGGACGAATCGGATTTTGTTGATTATCATGGCAAGGAATACTTTAACTTCTTCTTATCGTTTACGGTTTATTCCATTATTAGTGGTATTTTGGTTATATTGCTGATTGGCTTTGTATTACTACCGGTTGTAGGCATTTTGGCATTTGTATTTACCATCATTGCATTATTTAAAGCTAATAATGGAGTACGCTACCGCATACCGCTTGTGTTTCGAATGATTAAATGATGTATTAGAGCACTTTTCCGCCCGGAATGGTGCTCTTTATAAAGTCGCTCTGGATGCCTGACTGGTTGCATCTCATTACACTTTACTGGTTTAGTTGTCACGATCTGATTTAAATGCGGTCAATTCTTTATTATAACGCAGCAGATCAATAAATACTTGCAGTGCCTTTGTTTGGAAGGGTGATGTCGTAAGAATTGAAAAACGTCTTCTATAAGGCAATCCTGTTACCTCGACAATTTGCAGATCACCATGTTGCAGCTCTTTTTGGATAGCCCATTGGGATAATAAACTAATTCCCAGACCGGCTTTAACAGCTTCCTTGATTGGTTGCGTGCTGCCAATGTTCATAATTTTATCCGGTGACATGTTATGGCGCTGAAAAACACTGTCCGCCGCCTCTCTAGTACCGGAGCCGAATTCCCGCAATACCCACGTCTCATTTTCCAAATCCTCCATTGCGACTTTGTCATTTCGCGCTGCCAGCGGATGACCCGGCGCGGCAACAATGACCATGTCATCCTCTGCAAATGGCTCAATTTTGAGTTGCTGTTCCTTTTTAAAATGCCCTTCGACAATACCTACGTCCAGCTGATGATGAATAACAGCATCAGCTATTTCGGCCGTGTTGCCTATAGTTACGGTTGGTTGGACTTCGGGGTACGTTTGCTGCATCTTTGCAATAATATGCGGTAGGACGTATTCACCAAACGTATAGCTCGCCCCGATGGAAAGCGAACCACTTGCTTTATTGGTTAAATCATCCACAAGATTTTGCATCCTTGTATATAAACTGACGATTTCTTTAGCGTGGTGATATACAATTTCCCCCGCTTTATTTAAACGTACATATTTATTGGTTCGCTCAAGCAGTCGGACACCAATGTTTTCCTCAAAGGTACGTATATATTGGCTCACTGCAGGCTGTGTCATGTGCAGTGCTTCTGCAGCTCTGGAAAAGTTTTGTCTTTCAGCCACTGCTACGAAAACGTGTAAATGTTGGTCCATCTTTTATCACCACTGTACTTATTTATTATTTATATTATATCATGTCCCGTATGAACATATAGTGTATTAGAAAGGAATTCATTGTACAAAAAAATACACAATCTGAACTTTTTGTCGCATTTTGCAAAATATTGTTCTATTCATTGTCGATTTCCTTTATAATAGAATTAAAAGGAAATGGGAGATTGATAGAAATGGAGAGAAAATACCTCAAGATAACCGCTTTCGGCATTATTCTCCTGCTCATTGTGGCGATTATTCCACTAACTTCAAAGCCAACCAATGGTGAGGAGACATTGGAAGCCAGTCCGCACGCAGAATATCAAACAACGTTGACTCCAATTGATAGCGAGCAAAAGATGAGGCGATTTACCTATGATTCAGGATTGGATTTCGATTATCCGGGAGCTGTCAGGGGGATTTATGTAACAGGACCATCTGCAGGCGGAAGCAGGTTTGATGAACTACTCAATTTAGTTGACAACTCTGAATTGAATTCGATGGTGATTGATATTAAAGAGGATCATGGTAATTTAACCATTCGTGTACCAGAGGACTCTCCATATGCTGATGCCGCTACTAATTACATTAACGAACCACGGAAAATGCTAAAGGTACTTGAGAAAAAAGGCATTTATCCGATTGCAAGAATTGTCGTCTTCAAAGATTCCGTTCTTGCCAAGAAACGTCCGGATCTGTCCTTTACCAAAAATGGTGACGTGTGGACAAATAATAAAGGGGAAGCATTTGTCAACCCATTCCAAAAAGAGGTATGGAACTATAACATGGAAATTGCCAAAAAGGCTGCTGAACTTGGCTTTCAGGAAATTCAGTTTGATTACGTACGCTTTCCTGAGGGATTTGAGGATTATGATAATGAACTGAGCTACAGCAAGGGTGACTATAAAGACGAGGATATAAGCAATGTAAAACGACGGGTTAAGGCTGTTACGGATTTTGTCCAATACGCGAAGAAAGAACTGGAATATTATGACGTGGACCTTGCTGTAGATATTTTTGGGTATACGGCCACAATTGAGGAAGCGCCAGGAATTGGGCAGAATTTCTCTAAAATAGCCAGCAATGTAGACGTTATATCTTCTATGATTTATCCAAGCCACTGGACATCGTATTTCGGCATTTCGTTTCCTGATAAAGAACCATACAAACTTGTGACGGAATATGCAAAAATGGAAAATGAAAAACTGGGAAAAATTGATTCCGCCCCAACATCACGACCATGGCTTCAGGACTTTGAGGCACCATGGCTTTACAGTGGTGCACCGACCCAATACGGAAAGGCGGAAGTTGAAGCGCAGATTAAAGCACTAATTGAACACGACATCAATGAATTCTTAATCTGGAATGCTGGTAATACGTATACGAAAAATGTGGATTATACACCAATGGATTAATAACTAAGTGGAGCTTCTTTACTTCAGTCGCGCGAAGGAATATACAAATATTACTAAAAAACCGGGCTTTATTGAATAAATCCCGGTTTTTTAATAATAATAAAGAACATACGACGATGATTGGAACTTTAAACAAACTCATGCTCTTAAATCCGATTTAACAAATGGTCCTGCTATAGTTATAATAAGTACAATTAATTATGATACTGTTCAAGAAAGAGAAGGAAAGGAAACTAAGTTGGGCAGTCCTTTTCGGAGACTTTTTTGACCAACTACGAATATGAAGGAGTAGATTTATGAATTGGTATGAAAAATTGAACAAGTACTTCCCTGTTGAAGAAATGAAATCAAAAGAGCACATGGAAACGCTGCTAAAGGAAAAAGGTGATGTTTACCACAAAGATGAAGGCCCCCACCATGTGTTAATGTATGCTGAGTTTGATACATTCCTCTTTATTGACTACGTTTGGGTTTCGTCACAATCAAGAGGGCAGGGAATCGGTCATAAGCTGATGGAAAAACTTAAAAACCGGAATAAGCCGATTATCCTGGAAGTGGAACCTGTTGATTATGATGATACCGATAGTGAGAAACGCCTGCACTTTTACAAGCGGGAAGGTTTTAATCATGCACAGTACATTGATTATAACCGCCGCTCTCTAGCTACAAATGAACAAACCCCGATGGAAATATTGTATTGGTCACCGAGTGAAGAACCGGAAGAAACAATCTATGATAAAATGAAGCAGATGTATGAGACTATTCATACATATAAAGATGAAATGTTTTACGGTGAAGCTTATGAACCAGTAGAGGAAGTACTGAGCTATGATGTGAATCGCAGCACGGATGATATTCTTGATTTAACAAAGAGAGCGTGAGAACTTTTTTGGTTCCGGCCTCTTGCAGCCAGTAAAGCAAGGGGGCGGATTTTTTCAGAATCGAATCGGTCATATTAGGATAACTTTCATCTGACTGGCATTCGGTATGGGTTCAGTTGGTTATGGTACAAAAACTTTTCGACATTTTTATTTAAAAGGTTTAATTAAAAACAATTTAGGGTACGTTAAAAGTGTATAAGAAAACGCGATTAAGAACATTTTGTGAACAATTATATTTTTTACCAATTTTTTTGACATATCCTCTACCTTTTGATTGACAACTATAGTATAATTGTACATATAGGTAATTTAAACTTATTTTAATTTAATAATAAGTTAGGAACTGTTCACAAAATGACTATATATTTATCAGATTGAGGAGTGAAGTTACATGGTAACACTTTATACCTCACCAAGTTGTACATCTTGCAGGAAAGCAAAAGCATGGCTGGAAGAACACGATATACCGTTCAAAGAGCGTAATATCTTTTCTGAACCATTGACACTTGATGAGATCAAGGAAGTATTGCGAATGACCGAAGATGGTACTGATGAGATTATATCAACTCGATCGAAGGTATTTCAAAAGCTGGATATCAATTTTGATCAATTACCTATGAAAGATTTGTTCCAATTAATCCAGCAAAATCCAGGGCTGTTGCGCCGGCCAATTATTTTGGATGAAAAACGGCTGCAGGTCGGATATAATGAAGATGAAATCCGCCGCTTCCTGCCGAGAACGGTCAGAACATTCCAATTGCGTGAAGCCCAGCGCCTAGTTAACTGATTGCGACGTACAGGATGTACTAGTGCAGGCATTGTCACAGGACGTGACGGTTCTAGCCTGCCGACGTGCACGACTGTACTAGACATACTTAGATGGACAGAAATCGGAACTTCACGGTCGGTTGACCCCCACTTACAATTCCTGGATCACCTCGAATTCCCTAAGTGGGGGTTTTCGACGTACAGGGCAGTGCCATGTGTGCAAAAAATAGAAAACGCAGATCCCTTTTCATGCAGATCTGCGTCTTTTCATTTACCGCCTACAAGTGCGTCTTACCTGTTGTGCATGTATTGAAAAAATTGGTTGCTATTTTTTCAATTATTTAGTGACAGTGAGCAAAAAATGGGTTAAAATTAGAAATTAATCATTGATATATAGGCAAATAAGTTTTCAAAAATGCTTGTTCTGTCATACAATGAAGTAAAACGTAATAATGATTATAAACGTGCCATATAGGGAACATAATAAGTGGATGATATATAAGTTAAGCTGTCTCTTCCACCATTTGGATTTGACTTTGAAAGTCCGGATTCTTTACTCGAAGGGAGAGAAATGAAATGGAAATAGAACGGATAAATGAGAATACGGTGAAATTTTATATTTCATACGTTGATATGGAGGATCGCGGATTCCAGCGTGAGGAGATTTGGTATAACCGTGAACGGGGAGAACAGTTATTCTGGCAAATGATGGAAGAACTTAATTATAATGAAGACTTTACGGTTGATGGCCCGCTATGGATTCAGGTACAGGCGTTAGATAAAGGGCTTGAAATTATCGTAACGAAAGCGCAAATCTCCAATGATGGTGAGAATATTGAGCTTCCCGATGAAAATGGCAAGACAGTAGATATCTCCCTAGATGAGAAAATTGATGACATGTTTGATGATAAATTTGGATCGAATAAATCGGCTAATGCTGATAAAGACGAAGCTGATGATGGCACGTTATCCCTAATGGTCCGTTTTGATGATTTTGAAGATATCATTCAATTAAGTCATTATCTGGAGGGCGATGGAGAAGAACTGGAAAACACACTTTACCATTACAAGGATGACTACTACTTGTACGTTGGATTTCCACCAGAAGATGATGACAGACAGGAAGATTTGTTGAGTCAGATTTTTGAATTTGCACATGATACCGACATAACAGTTCATTTCCTTGAAGAATACGGTAAGCGAATCATGGAACAGGATACTTTTGAAAAGATCCGTTACCACTTTCCGGCTACCATTGGACGCTCTGAGTAAGGGTGTCTATTTTTTTGCCATTTTTAACCCTTGGATGATTTGATGCTGATTACTAAGGTTTGTTGATGGTTGCAGCTACTTTTGCTGTGAGCCCATCTGCACTGAAATGTTTTGCAGGAATTTGACCTCTCTTGTCGAATAGATAAGATGGAGGTGATTTTTTTATGCTGCAAGCAAAAACAGAAGATGGAGAGCTTGTGACACTCGCATCATTGACTAGGCAGGAAATAGCCATGATGAAGGCGAAAGGGAAATTCTTTTGTCCGTCATGTAACCAGCCAGTTGTCGCCAAGGCAGGTACGAAACTAATCCCGCACTTTGCCCATTCCTCAAACACACGGTGTCCATCACAAGAAGGTGGAGAAGGCGTGTACCACGAAAAAGGCAAGCTACTGTTGTATCAGTGGCTGAAAAGTCAACAACTGAATGTTTGGCTTGAAGCTTATATTCCGGAAATAAGCCAGCGTCCTGATCTCTTGCTTCAGTTGAAAAATAAAACAATAGCCATTGAATATCAATGTGCTCGAATACCGCCGGAACTTGTTGCTAAACGAAACAGGGGATATGCTCGTGCCGGAATTGTTCCTATTTGGATATTAGGTGCAAACACGCTGAAAAGGTATAACGGACATCAGCTTAAAGTCGACCAGTTTCATCTTTCGTTTATCCATCAATTTTCTTCTGATTTCCCGCGTACGTTGTATTTATTTTGCCCGGAAACACAACACTTCATTTTATTTCAGGATTTATTTTTCACAACACTGCATAGAGCTTCAGGAAAAATGAATATCCGCAAATTGCAAGCTATGAACTTTCTGGACTTATTTCACATCGCCTATTTCAAACAAGAACAGCTTGTTCCTATTTGGAAACGGGAGAAGCGTTCTTTCCGATTGCATATACCAAGATATGCACAGGGGCGGGAGTTCGCGTGGCAACAGTGGTTATATGTCAGAAATACGAACAGGCAATTACTTCCTTCTTTTATTTATCTTCCTATAGATTCACAACATATGATGAAAACCCCGCCATGGGATTGGCAAAGTCGTATTTGTCTTGATATCATCCATCCACTGACGGTCGGCTCAACTTTCCATTATGAATCCTGTACACATATATTGCGCAGTCAAATGCATAAGCCTTCATTTTTCCCACTAATAAAATCAGCCGCAAACCCAATCACACAATACCTGCAAATGCTGGAACAATTGCATATCATTCATAAACAATCGCCAACCACATATAGAAAACAAATGCCTATTCACTTTTATGAGCATTTGGAGGAAGCGCTGGACGGGGACGAACGTTTGATGCGACAATTAATAAAAAAGCATGATTTGTTCATTATTCGTCATACTAACTAAAATGAAGGATTTTTTGTGGGGGATATCGAATTATTATGTATTACGTATGATAGGAGGAAGATACATTGGCAAAAGCAGCAAAAGAACTACCGAGAAGAAGTGACATTCCGGAAGAACGCAAATGGAAATTGGAAGATATTTTTGCAACTGATGATGATTGGGAACAGGAATTGAAGTCACTACAGAATGATTTTCCGTCCATTACCAAATTTAAGGGGAAAATCGCTGAATCAGCGCAGAATCTTTATGATGTTCTTTCGCTTCAGGATGAGCTGTCCGAACGATTAGGGAAATTGTTTACATACGCGCATATGCGTTATGACGAGGACACGACCAATTCAACGTACCAGGCACTAAATGAGAAAGCAGAAAACCTATTGACGATTGCATCCAGCACAATGAGTTTTATTGTTCCGGAGATTTTGGAAATGGATGATAAAAAGATACAGTCTTTTCTTCAGGAAAAAGAAGATTTAAAGCTGTATAAAAAGGTACTTGATGACATTAGTCGGCAGCGCCCGCATGTATTAAGTGAAAAAGAAGAAGAACTGTTAGCTGAGGCATCCGAGCCGATGGGGAGTGCGTCGAATACATTCAGCATGCTGAACAATGCTGACTTAACATTCCCATCAATCACCAATGATGACGGGGAAAAAGTTGATCTGACTCACGGCCGTTATATCGGTTTTCTCGAGTCCAAAGATCGAAATGTACGCAAGGCTGCATTCCAGGCGATGTATAATACGTACGGCAAATTCATCAATACATTTGCTTCCACACTGAGTGGAAATGTGAAAGCAAATAATTTCAATGCTAAGGTACGCAACTATGATTCCGCACGTCAAGCAGCACTAGATGACAATCATATTCCCGAGCAAGTATATGATAATCTTGTCGAAGCTGTTAACGAAAAACTGCCACTGTTGCACCGGTACGTCCGCCTGCGTAAACAAGTGCTCGGTCTGGACGAGTTGCATATGTATGATATATATACACCGCTCGTTAAGGATGCTGATATGCATATCCCATACGAAGAAGCACAACAGTATGTGCTGGAGGGACTGAAACCGCTTGGCGAAGATTATGTAAGTATCTTGAAAAAAGGATTCGAAAGCCGCTGGATCGATGTGGAAGAAAGTAAAGGCAAACGAAGCGGTGCGTACTCATCCGGTGCGTATGGGACGCACCCATATATTCTTTTGAATTGGCAGGATAAAGTAAATGATGTGTTCACTCTGGCACATGAACTTGGTCATTCCCTGCATAGTTATTATACGCGCAAAAACCAGCCATTCCGTTATGGTAACTACTCTATTTTTGTAGCCGAGGTAGCTTCAACAACAAACGAAGCATTGCTAAACGACTATATGCTGAATCAAGTGGAAGATGAAAAACAGAAATTGTATTTATTGAACCACTTTCTGGAAGGGTTCCGAGGTACAGTCTTCCGCCAAACAATGTTTGCTGAATTTGAGCATGAGATTCACAAACATGCTCAAAGCGGAGAGGCATTAACCGCTGATAAACTGACAGAGATTTATTATAACTTGAATAAAAAATACTTTGGTGATGATGTTGTCTCCGATGAAGAAATTGGCAAGGAATGGGCCAGGATTCCACATTTCTACATGGATTACTATGTCTATCAGTATGCAACTGGGTATTCCGCAGCGACAGCCCTAGCCAGCCAATTCTTAGCGGGGAAGAAGGTGCCGTCGATCGCTACTTGAATTTCCTAAAATCCGGCAGCAGTGACTATCCAATTGAAACTCTCAAAAAAGCCGGTGTTGACATGACATCGAAAGAGCCAATATTGGCAGCACTTGATGTGTTTGAAGAAAAACTAAATGAGATGGAAGAACTGTTGCTGAAGTAAAAAAGAGAGAAACTGTCACATAAAAAACGCTTGGATGAATTTCCAAGCGTTTTTTGTATGAGCCCCCTTAACACATGGGATTTTGTCTGGTATGGTCACTCATCGAGGTAATGAATACCCGGTTGAGTCAGTGCGCGGTAGAAAAGGTAACTCATCGAGGTAATGAGTACCCGGTTGAGTCAGTGTGCGAATGAAAAAGTCACTCATCGAGGTAATGAGAGCCCGATTGAGTCAGTGTGCGAATGAAAAAGTCACTCATCGAGTAATGAGAGCCCGATTGAGCCGGTGCGCGGTAGAAAAGGTAACTCATCAAGGTAATGAGTACCCGATTGAGCCAGTGTGCAGCCGAAAAGGTCACTCATTCGCGTAATGAGAGCCCGATTGAGCCAGTGCGCGGTAGAAAAGGTAACTCATCGAGGTAATGAGTACCCGGTTGAGCCGGTGCGCAGCCGAAAAGGTCATTCATCACCGTAATGAGTGCATTTTCGCATGAGATTTAGCCTTATATAATCACTCATTAGCGTTATTCATGGGGGCGGGCCGGTTAGACGAGTGAGTGCCAAGGAGAAGTTCTCATCCTCGCGTATTTCCACGGTATACATTGCGGTGTGTGAATGAATAAATAGTCAGATAAATGGAAACAAATAGTGCCGGCAAGGTTATATACAGCGGAATTAATCGCATTAGGCCGAATAAATTGAGGAATGCAGCAACCACCGTGAGCACTAAAAAGAATAGCGGTAGTATATCCCGCATTGTTATCCCCTCCAATAAAATGAATTCACTGATGCAGCCATCCTGTCGTTAGCCGGCGCTAATACGTGTTAGAAGTCTATGTGACAACCAAGTGAATTAGAACTGTGACATTCCTGTGAATGTGTAAGCAAACGCTTGTTAAAACTGGCGGCAATTGTTATGATAACAATGTGAGATGAATCACAAACAAAAACCCCTTTGTTTTGATCATGAAACTTTCTCCCATCCCCCTTTGTTTATATAAAGACGGAGAAGAAAAAAGATGCACGCTGCCCCGTGCATCTTTTTTGTAACGTCAGAAAGTATAATTTTGGAAGACCTTATAAGAAACAAAGCTTCGGCTACTCGCTATAAGGCGAGGCGAATGCCGAGCTTTTCTAATACTTTAAATGGCGGTACATCCCCCATGCAAAAATCTGTCAATAGAATGAATTGTTGGTACAACCGTCCTGTTGTCTGCCAGCCGGTACCAAGGCGTAACGGTACTTGTGGCCGTCCACAAATTGGACTTTACTTGTATTTCAATTTATGTGACAGCCTAGTGAAAGAGAACTGTGACATTTCTGTGAATGTGTGAACAATTGCTTGTTAAAACCGGCGGTAATTGTTATGATAACAATGTGAGATGAATCACAAACAAAAACCCCTTTGTTTTGATCATGAAACTTTCTCCCATCCCCCTTTGTTTATACAGAGACGGAGAAGAAAAAAGATGCACGCTGCCCCGTGCATCTTTTTTAGTGAATGGAAAACCCGGCATCAAAACGCCAGAGTTGAGGGAAGAAACGCCAAAGTTTGGGTCAAAAACGTCAAACTTAGTACGAGATCATTCGCTGCTGTTACGGACAATAAAAACTTTTTGCTGGACAACCCGTACGCTCTTTCCAAGGGCTGGGTTTCATACCCCTGAGCATTATTTGGCAATATACTTCCAAAATGTCCCATACTTAACAGGGATCTTCTCAATGGTTTGCTGTAGCTTTAATTTCTTTAATTCTCTCTCCGTTTTTGCCGCTCCCCAGTCGTACACAACGGATACTTCCTTTGTGCCGACAACCTGATAATAGCGGACAAATTGTTCAAGCGGTGGCTTGCACGAAGGGACTGGTTCTCTTTGCAAAATTTGTTTTAGTACTTGTACATAAATGTCATATGGGTAGAGACCGGATATTTTAATCCCTTGTTCTTCCGTCTTTTGGTTGAAGAATACAATGGTTGGAATATAGTCAACTTCCATCTCTTGTGTTAGTTTTAAGTCGGATTGAAACGCCTTTTTCGCCGATTGTGAGTAAAGATCATCCTGAAATTCACGTATATCAAGTCGGGCAGTTTTAGCACATTCCAGAAGCACCGATTCATCGGATATATCTTGTTTCTTCAGAAAAGCACTTTCCTGCACTTTCCGTAAAAAGGTTTTACCTGCTTTTTTCCCTTGCAGTTCCGCGGCCTTAATGGCAAGGGATGCGATCCAGGGAGAACTGATGGGGTTATCAATCCATATATCTCCATTACAGGGCATGCCAGTACGCGAAGAAGTTTTTTCCCATATTTCTTTTAATCGTCTCGGTTTATCAAATATATCTCTATTTAATGTGTTCAGGTGTCCGCTCAAGATGGGCTGCAGTGTGAAAAAGCGCCCATACTCGACATGCAGTTTTTTTAAATAGGGTTCCAGCGACCAGCATTCGGGGCATAACGGATCAATAAAGACATAAATTTCAACAGGTTTCTGAACAAAATCGATATAGCTATATTTTGACGATGTGTCTGTTTCGTTTGAGCAGGTGAGCTCAGGCTGATTCCAACGCACATCGATTCTCCTTTCTTACGTGTTTCAAAAGAGCCGGTAGAGAGGTGACATTGGACACTAGTCTCATGCAGCTTCTTTTTGAAAACATCGGCTAATCTGGTGTGTTCATCATATGGTGTGCTGTCATGGTTAACTTTTCAAATATAGCTGAGCGATATGGTTCTTCTATGTCTGCTTCGGTGAGTGCTGCATCCATGCATGCAAGCCATGCATCCCGGCGTTCCGGGGTGATTTCAAAAGGGAGGTGGCGTCTCCGCATCATTGGTTGTCCTCGGTCTTCGGTATACCACTTTGGACCTCCGAAAAATTGTGTCAGGAATAATCGTTGTTTCCTTGCTGTCTCGGTCAAGTCATCTGGGAAAATAGGTGTTAGCTTAGGATGGTTGCCTACACGCTTATAAAATGCTGTCACTAATTGATCAATTGTATCAAAACCACCGATGGCCTCGTAAATGGTTCCAGTTTTCGTCATAAGGTTTTCACTCCTGAATAGTTGTATATATTCTAGCAACCGAGTGATGTGAGCGCAACTAATCTGATCGTTCACCGTTCTTTGCTGCGAAGAAACGGTGTATTTTATTCGGTGTTTTCCGCTGTTCAATCTGGTAGTCATCCAGCAGCTTCCGCATCGCGTTTTGACCGGATTGTTCCGTTGCTGCCTCTAATTCCAGCTCGTAGTCGGTTGTGCCGAGATACGTGTTATAATCCAACACGAGCAGCACATCGTCATATGCAAACTCTCGCCGTTTTGTTGTCAAGCAGCCATAATAGATAAGCTCGTCCACTTCAATTTCTTTGTCGGCAAGTCGGGTGATTGTCTCAGGGGTTGTTGTAGGCCTTCCGTTCAACCAGCTGTCTGCCTCGTCTTTAGTCAGTTGGTCATGTGTTTCTAAAAGTCCTGTTGTGTGTGGCTCTTTCAAGGTTATCGTGAAGGATCCATTCTTTTCCCGTATCCGCAATGCACAACCCTGTTCCTTTAAGGAAAAATCAGCCGTCTCGAAATAGTGGTTCGCCTGGGTCTGCGCTTTTTGCGGGAAGGGAAGGTTTGTTAAAAGCCGATCAAACTCATCCTTAGTCAGCATATTTTTATATTCAATTTCGATTTCCTGTGTCATCGTGATTCCTCCATCTGTTTAAGCAAATCAATGGTTCGGGGCTTGGCACTCTTTAATAACATCGGTGGCTTGTGCAGTAAGGTCTATTGATTTATTATGGCGAATGGTACAAAATTATGCAAAGAAAAGCTGTTTCATGTGTTATGATAATAGGGGAAAGAGATTGACAGGTGGTGTTAAATATGAATTGGGATGCAGTACTTGCCCCGTATGGACAGGCAGTGGAAGAGCTAAAAATAAAACTCAAAGGAATACGCAAACAATTTGAATACGAATCCAAGCATTCACCGATTGAATTCATAACCGGCCGTGTCAAACCGATACCAAGCATATTGGAAAAGTCAGAGAGGAGAGGTGTTCCGCTCGGTCAGATTGAGGAGCTTCAGGATATAGCAGGTGTCCGGGTTGTCTGCCCATTCGTGGATGATATATACGCCATTGTCAGTATGATCCGATCACGTGAGGATTTTACGGTTTCCGAAGAGAAGGACTATGTATCACATAAAAAAGATAGTGGTTACCGATCCTACCATATGATAATTGAATACCCTGTGGAAACGATTCATGGTGTTAAAATCGTGCTGGCAGAAATCCAGATTCGCACGCTTGCTATGAATTTCTGGGCTACGAATGAACATACTTTGAATTATAAATATAAAGGCAAAATCCCTTCTGACGTTCAAGCTCGACTGCAGCGTGCCGCAGAAGCAGCCTTCAGACTTGACGAAGAAATGTCAGCGATTAAAAATGAAGTACAAGAAGCAAAACGGATATTCCATCGAAAATAGGAGGGACGGATTGTGAAATTTGCAATCGTGTCAAAAGGTGACGAGCGGTCCAATAAAATACAGGCCACGATGAAACAATATTTAACCGATTTTAATCTCGAACATAATGTAACAAACCCGGATTTAGTTATTTCTGTGGGCGGTGATGGTACATTTCTGGAGGCATTTCATAAATATATCCACTGCCTCGAGTCGACAGCGTTTATCGGTGTACATACAGGTCATTTAGGTTTTTATGCCGACTGGGTGCCAGGTGAGGTAGAAAAGCTGATTATTGAAATTGCTAAAACGCCTTTCCAAATTGTGGAGTATCCACTGCTTGAAGTGACGATTCGCGGAAAAGACGGCGGGGAAGAAGATCGTTTTCTTGCGTTAAATGAAGCTACGATTAAAACAGCAGAAGGGTCAGTTGTCTTTGACGTGGAAATAAAAGGTTCGCACTTCGAGACTTTCCGTGGTGACGGCTTATGTATATCTACCCCGTCCGGCAGTACTGCGTATAATAAAGCGTTAGGCGGTGGGATTATTCATCCGTCTCTTGAAGCCATCCAGCTGACGGAAATGGCCTCGATTAATAACCGGGTGTTCCGGACAATTGGCTCGCCGCTTATTTTACCGAAGCATCATACATGTATGTTGAAACCACTCGGGAATGAACGTACGTTTATCATTGCATTGGATCATTTCAGTAAAAACTATGCAAACGTCAAATCAATTCAATGTCGGGTTGCCAAAGAACAGGTCCGATTCGCACGTTTCCGACCATTTCCGTTTTGGGATCGTGTGCGGGATTCTTTTGTGGCAGACGATGTTGAATAGTATGGCGAGGCAGGTGCGTCGGGATGAATTGGACCATTACGAAACAGCATGAAGGAACAAAAATCGGGTATTATTTGCAACAGGAATTGAAATTCTCAAGACGGCTGATTAAGCACATTATTCATGGCGGGGGCGAAATCTGGGTCAATCAAACAAAGCAGACACTTCGCTGTATACTGCATGCTGGGGACGTTTTGACAATCACGTTCCCACCTGAGCAAAAGGGGTCACACATGATACCGGAAAAAATGCCGCTTGATATTGTGTACGAAGATGATGCCGTCCTCGTTCTGCACAAACCGGCGGGAATTGTCTCTATCCCGTCGCGTCTGCACTCATCCGGGACGATTGCTAACGGGGTACTCGCTCATTACGAAAAGCACGGGCTTCCTTATACATTCCACGTTGTCACAAGGCTTGACCGGCAGACATCCGGACTAATGCTAATTGCCAAACATCGTTGGAGCCATTCGATTTTATCACAGGCACAAAAGGAGGGGGCTGTATCTCGGGCGTATTATGCCGTTGTTGAAGGGCATCCGGAACCAAAAAAAGGAACCATCAATGAGCCGATAGGGCGCAAAGAAGGTTCCATCATCGAACGAACAGTTACGGCGGATGGTCAGCGTGCTGTAACGCATTATGAAGTGATCAGGGAAATAGAAGGTCACACGCTAGTTGATGTAAAGTTGGAAACAGGGAGAACACACCAGATACGGGTTCACTTTTCTTATATTGGGTATCCGCTCGCTGGTGATGACTTATATGGTGGGGCGGTCGACCGCATCATGCGACAAGCATTACATTGCCATCAGCTACAGTTTTACCATCCGATTACGAAAGAACCGATGCATTTTACCGCCGCCATGCCTTCTGATATAAGTCAGTTGCTTCAACCGGAATGACGGCAATGAAAAATGCCAGGGGAATGATGAGCAAAACTCTGTCAGATTTGTGACAGTTTGAGCGGATATATGGTGAACTTGAGCCGAAATTGTGACAACTTAAGCCAGTTCTCTGTAAACTTGAGGCAATCAGCAAACTTCTGTGCCAACCTCTTTAAGTATAATCGGTGCGGCATTGAGTTCCTTATTCACGTTGAAAACTTTTCTTCCACATAAGGTTGCTTGGACGGGACGGAAACGGTTTCTGCTTCCGGTAGGCGGAAAGCGGTCAATTGATTCCCGAACACGCAGCCGGTGTCAATGTTAATGGTTTGATTGACCATTCGTGGCGCTTTTACCGGCGTATGTCCGTAAACAATCCAGCGGTCCCCGTGGTAATGCTGTGCCCAGTCGCGTCTGATTGGGCGGCCGTGGTCGTCAAACTGACCAGTGATGTCACCATATAAGACGAATGTTTTCACCTTTTTGTCATAGCGACCAATATAATCTTCTTTTATCCCGGCATGTGCCACAACCGCCTCAACATCCGGGAGCTCCAGATAAAGTGGGGCATTTTCATATAGTGTCATGAATTGCTGTCTGATGCGGAATTGTTCCGCATCAGGTAGTTCCTTATATTCCGCTGCCGTCGTTTCCAGACCGTGTTTCAATTGCACGTTGTTGCCAAGAAAATAGCGGTACAGTTTATTGCAATGGTTACCTGGAATATAACGGGCATACTGTTGATCAGCAGCCATCGCATACACTAGCCGAATCGTCTCCATCGACTGTGGTCCCCGGTCGGTAATGTCACCGAGAAAAACCGGTATCCGCCCGTCGGGATGCACAAATCTCCCACGTTCCCATCGATAGCCGAGAGCGGAAAAAAGCTGTGTCAGTTCATCTAAACACCCATGTACGTCCCCAATTACATCGTATTTCATTAATCATACCACCTAGCTTCCTCAAACATATATTCTTTCGTCCGTGAGTGTACGTTGAGTACAATCCCGATTGCCAGCAAATACGTAAGGGTCGAGCTACCGCCGTAACTTAAAAAAGGCAGCGGCAATCCCGTGATCGGTAGCAGCTGAATAGACATACCGATATTCTGGAAAATTTGGTAAGCGAACATACCAATCATTCCTGTAACAAGATAGGTTCCATAACGATCATTACTTTGGAGTGCAATATAAACCAACCGGTAAATCAACAGAAAAAATAGGGTAATGACAATGCTTGAGCCGATAAATCCGAACTGCTCCGCGATGGCAGTGAATATCATATCAGTATGCTGCTCAGGTACGTTAACTTCCATGCTACTGACGCCCTTGCCGAATAGCTGCCCGGACCCGATGGCAAGCATACCTTTAATGAATTGATAGCTATCATCCGGGTTTTCATTCGGGTTAAGCCAGCCGGTAATTCTGCCAGCCACATGATCAAACCCTGTTATATCAATAAATACACTTGCAGCATCGGGGAACAACTGCCACGCTACAAGCCCAAGTAATCCGGCGATAACGACCGTAAGTAACATGGCAAATAGAATGCGCCATTGGATGCCGGAAACGAGTACCAAACTAGCTGTGATTGCGCCAAGCACGAGAAATGTACCCAAATCAGGCTGCACCGCTATTAGAAGCATCGGTGGTGCAGCAACAGCAGCAATTTTCAAAAGGAGCAGCAAATCAATCTTAATTGTTTTTTCGCTATATTTCTGCTTATGTCTGACAATGATATGGGCAAGCACCATAACAAGTATTACTTTCATAAATTCACTAGGTTGAACTGTCCCTATAAGCGGAATTTGGAACCAAGCAACTGAGCCTTTCACTTCAGGGACAATTCCGGGGGGGAATCCAAAGAATAACATCACCAATGACAGCATCCCAATGCCGTATAGAATCCAGGTAATCTGATGGAAACGATCATAGTCAATCAGCATGACAGCTGTTATAACGACACCACCGCCGACATACCATTTAGCCTGTTGCAGCCAAAAATGAATCCCCTCGAACTTTGGCGGCAAGGTGGGTTCTATAATATATAATGTGAGTATACTGATAAGCCCAAGAAGGATTAAAATGGATAATAAGGAATAGTCCATATTTAGTCGATTTTTCATTAGTTTTAACCTTACTTTCTGTTTAATCTCGCTTGCTTTCATCATTTTATCAATAGTGAGCAGTAAAAAAATCCCTAATTCAAAAATTGGGTGAGTCAAAAATGATAAAGAAGGGATCAATTGCCTGTAAGCCTGGCTTTGTTCAATTAACATTAACTATGGGATGAAGATAAATTCACCTTTCTTCAGTTTACACGAAACCAGTCGATAATTTAAGTGCTGTGGGAAAAATGATTAACGTTTTCGGAAATTTACACGGAATGGTATAATGAGTCCGTGTGGAAGGACGTGATTTTTATGGAAAACAAAGACACATACGACCGTCAATGGGAGGAACTGCATGCACTCATTGATAATGATGAAATGGAATCGTTCCGTGAGAAGTACCTTACCATGCATCCATATGACCAGGCTTTGTTTTTTCAAGAACAGCAGGAGAACATTCGGCAACGTATATATACATACCTTTCACCGAATGAAACCGCTGATTTTATGGAACATATTGAACTGGAGGATATCAAACCATTCATAACGGAAATGGATCCACGTTTTGCAGCGATGGTCATCGGTGAAATGGCAACGGATGATGCGGTCGACATTCTAAATGAGCTGGAAAAAGAAATTGTCATCAGTCTGTTGACGATGATGGAAAAAAAAGATGCCGATGAAATAAAAGAACTGCTGCACTATGAAGAGAAAACCGCCGGAAGCATCATGACCACAGAGTTCGTGGCCGTTTATCAGACGAAAACTGTGAAAGATACGATGCAATTCCTTAAAGCTGAAGCACCGGACGCTGAAACCATTTATTATTTATACGTCATTGATGAAGACAAACATCTGGTCGGCGTCGTGTCCTTAAGGGACTTAATTGTTGCCGAGGGGGATGTCCGCATTGCTGATTTGATGAATAAAAATGTGTTTGCGGTATCGGTTGGAAAAGACCAGGAAGACGTATCTCAAGTGATGCGCGATTACGACTTTCTGGCCTTGCCTGTTGTTGACTTCCAACACCACTTGCTTGGAATTATTACATTTGATGATATTTTAGACGTTATGGATGAGGAAGCAAGTGATGACTACTCCAAGTTGGCCGGTGTAACTGATACAGATCGCCCTCAAGATGGAGCTTTTGCTGCAGCGAAGAAACGCCTGCCATGGCTCATTATCTTGTCCTTTTTAGGGATGTTGACAGCGAGTCTAATTAACCAATTCGAAAACACTCTAAGCGAAGTGGCTGTGCTGGCTATTTTTATCCCATTGATTGCCGGCATGAGCGGGAATACCGGAACCCAGTCGCTTGCGGTTGCTGTGCGTGGATTGGCAACGGGAAGTTTCAGTCAGCAAGGCAAATTGAAACTTATTTTGCGTGAAGCTACTACGGGATTAATTACCGGTATAGTTTGCGGTGCGGTTATCACCGGTGTTGTCTATTTATGGCAAACCGACATTTTCCTTGGATTATTAGTCGGTTTATCGATTATGATAACACTCATTGTTGCCACACTGGCTGGGACGCTTGTGCCTGTGTTTATGCATAAATTTAATATTGATCCGGCTGTTGCGTCAGGTCCGTTCATCACGACAATCAACGATATTATTTCGATTCTGATTTATTTTGGTTTGGCAACTACATTTATGCAATTTCTTAAATAAAGCAACTCGGTGATTGATGGGCAAACACACATTCAAAAGTCCATTCATATAATAACGTGACGAATGGATACAAAGGAGCGTGTGGAAATGGGAAAAAAGCAAAGTGCCAAAAGCCCATTACTGTACATTCAGCAACCAAATATCGGAACCCCGAAAGCACCGATGCAGAGCCGTTACATGACACCAAAACAACAGCGATCAAGAGAAAAGTGGAAGAAAGCCAAAAAGAAAGCAACACGCCCTGTAGATCGGGGTGATAGTTCGAAACAAGTTGCAGATGACAAACAAGAAGAAGCCGAACAAATAGAAACGACGGAAATGAACGAAGAAACAGAAGATGAAACCGAACAAGAGAGTGAGGAAACACGTAAGCAATTCAAAGATATGTCGCTCACTGAACGTATTGATTATTTCTTAAATACACCAAAGCATGTCCCGGCAATGCGCTGTGAAATTCGAACGGATGAGCGACGCTACCGCGGTATAATTACCGACTATCAAGATGGCACAGTATTCATGCGGGTAGGAAGACGACCAGCCCCGATGAAAATAGCTTTTGATACGATTAATGATATACGAATGGTAGGGTTTTAGACTGCTCCTAAATCGCATAGTACTAGAAAACTGCGGCATCCGCTTCGTCTAACAAGCGGATGCCGCAGTTTTTGTTATAAATCAACCTTCGCACCAAAAAATCAAGCCCTGTGATAAACTTGAAACGCTTCTAACTATTGCACCCGACAACCTTGATAAATATAAAAGCTGTTTTCTAAAAGGTTATTTCTTGACGCAAAAGATATGAACTGCAACATGATTTTTTATGAATGTTAACCACCGCTGCGGAAATACACTACGCTTTCCGCGGGGGGAGCCTCCTCGGGCTTATGCCCGAAGACACTGCGAAAGTGCGAGATTGAGCAGATGTCGCACTTATGCCTGTGGTGAAAGTGACTGGCTGGAACGGAAATCAACTTAGCACTTTATGTCGCATTATATATAAAATATGATGATAAAATAAGATGCTTTTTAACGTTAGAAAAAAAGCCCCGGTTATACCCGGGGCTATTTTAGTATGCTTTTTTAAAATGCATTCACTGCTGGAAGGCAAGTGACGTGGCAGAAGCAATTCAAGTCAACTGTCATGCAGATTCCAGTCGCGCACAATGGATTAGTATCCTGCGTAACCGGATTGTCAGGATTGTTATTGGTGTCTTCTGGGTCTCTAAGCAGTTCTAAAACTGCACAGCAGTCATCATCCACCCGTTTAACCCGGAAGTAGAAGCTGGCCATCATGTCACCAATATCGTCCGGATTGGCACCGAATCCTTTAAATGGTTCACAGCTGCCTTCACAGTACAGGATGACAGGTACCGTATCCAGACCGTTTCCGGGTTCTGTTTCACCAAGCAAATCGCTCACTGATTGTTCACAGCTAGTAGAGCAGCAATTCTCAACAACATCTTGCTGCGCGTTAGCTATTTCCTTTAAAATATCGCAGACACAATTTCCTGTTTCATGATGCTTTCCACAACCCATGAATAATTCCCCTTTCTTTTCTGTAATTGACATGGTGTCCCTAACAGGGTATGTGTTGATGGGGATAAGGTGTGGGCGCATGTCTCCATTTGACGAATCTCTTTTTGATTGAATGACTTTCGTGGGGTTTGGGGCATATGTCTATACGAAATGAAAGCATTTGCATAGACTGAATTCGAGCCTATTCCAATCGCAAGGAGTGTTTCTGTCATGTCTGATCACAAAAAAGTTATCCATGTAAAGGATTTGGTGATTAAAGCAGATAATGTTTACATTGAACCAAGTCACCCCCGAAGAGATCCGTTTTTTAGACCGCGGGTAACAGAGGAGTATGATGCTGGGAAAAAATCAACAGATACAAAACATATCCATCATGACGAAAATCCCGATGACCGTGATGATGATCATGGAGACCGGCGCCGGTTCTCTTGGATTTAGAACGACTTGCTTTAGAGGTCACAAGAACTAACGTCGGAAAATGGTGTGCAGCAACTAACAGGTACACTAGAGAGAGGGGGAGCCATGTGCATGAACGGTTGATGGATCTACTGGATGAGATGGAGCGTCAACTGGCTGAGAATGAGGATTGGTTCCGTTGGCCGGAAGAAGATATGTTCACCTTTGAGGAAGAAATGCATGAGTGGAACAAGGAATTTATGAAGTGGATGACGAATATAGAGAAGATAATGGAGGAATTTGGACGTAGAATGGAATAATTGTTGCCTTTATAGGGTATAGATTAGTGAAAGGCCAATGTTGTAAAGGGGGGGTTGTTGTATGGGATACCTGTTGCCAGTCAATCATTATCAGTATCGGGATTATCAACGACGTGTAACAAAAGATAAACACAATCCTTTTTACATCGATAAACCAAACAAAACGATTCCAGTCGCGAAATACCAAAATACAGATAAAGGAAGAAAGCGTGATGTTCCACTAATCCTTACAACCCCTACAGATATCGAAGCTATCTATACAGAAATAACCGGAAAAGGTCGCCATATCAACCAGCTGGTATGATATCTATACGAAAGAATTCAGAAACACAAAAAGCGTTCTCGGAAAATAGGCCGGGAACGCTATTCGTCATTAGTATTGGTATAATAGGGCATAACAAGCAACTTTTGCTGGTCCTCTTGCCATTCGGCATAACAAACTTCTTCCACCGATGAAAAATTCTGCTGTTTCAATTCTTGCATGAGCCACTGTTCGGTTAGCTTTGCCTCCTTGAGGTTATCATGGATTACTTCACCGTCGCTAATAAGGGTTCTGGAAAGCTTTACAGGTGATGGTGGGATGTTCATATCAGATTTTGTCGGGGTTTGATAATCTGATTTTTTGAGGACGGATACCTTGCCGTCCGTTTCCAACAAAGCATATTCCACTTCTTCCATAGAAAATACATCTTTATCCCGAAGTAAATGCTGCAATTGATTGATATCCAAGCGGTTCTTTTTCAGCGCATCGTACATAAGACGACCTTGATAAATAACAATGGAGGGCTGTCCTTCCAGAAATCCCCTGCTTCCTTTGTAGCGCTGGGAAATCATTTCGACTATATATAATAATAGCCCCCATAGTACGATAACGAATGCCATCTCGGTAATTCCGGCTTTTTTATCAAACAATGCGTTTCCCACAAATTCACCAAGGATAATGGCTGAGATGAAATCAAACGGGGTCAGCGCATTAAGCTGTGATTTCCCGAGAAACTTCACAAGCAAAAATAGGGCAATGAACCCAAATACGACATCTATAAACATAAAAAAATACTCGCCCAATGCATGTACCCCCTTCTTGATGTTCATTAGTTAGCTTACCCATAGAATGAAAAGTCATGCACGACAAGCAAAGAAGACGGGAGATGCCGGGAAATACGAAAAGCAATCCTTTCGATGTGAAAGGATTGCTCTCGTTAGGTTAATGTTTTGACCATTGTTACGTGTGGGATGCCTGCATCCATGAATTCATCGGAAACGACTTCATAGCCTAGTCGTCGATAGAATTCGATGGCATGTGTCTGCGCATTCAATTTTGCCTTTTTGTAACCATTTTCTTTTATAAGCGATTCCATAGCCTTAATCATTTGAGACCCGCGAGATTTGCCTCGCTGGTTATGAAGGACGCAAATGCGCTCCAGCTTACCGCAGTTATCGGTAAAGCGAACCCGGGAAGCGGCAATCGGCTCATCATTTTCATAGCCGATTAAATGAATTGCAGTCTCATCGTATTCATCGATTTCTATCTCTGGCGGTACATGCTGTTCCTTGACAAACACGATTGTGCGGACACTGTAGGCATCATCCTTTTCTTTGGATGTGGTTGCTTGTCTTATTTTCATACATATTCCTTCCCGAATACAAATGTCTCATAAACTGTCCAGATACCATTGTCAAGTTGATAAACAAGGTTGAAGCGGTCGATCTTATCCTCGAGTTGGACATCTTGCATACTGATGCTGCCGTAAATGTCCGAGTATTCATCGTCTGACAATTTTTGTGCGATCGTGATATGCGGCACGAAGGAGTATGTCCGTTCACCCGGGAATTTCCCCGTATGCATTCTTTCGGACAAATCGAATAATTCCTTGGTCTGTTCTACCTTTAAATAAATCGTATTCGTAACCGGAGCAAATGTGCTCACCTTATTGACATTGATTGAAAATGGATCTGTCTCATTGGCAATGTGCTTCAATTCGGTTATTAATGTTTCAATTTGATCATCATCAGCTTCGAATTCCTCTTTAAGCGTCAAATGTGGCGGGATAAGTGCATAATGCGGATCATAGCGTTTTCTGTAGGAGTTGATCTTATCTTGGATGGGTTTTGATGGAAAAATAACAATCCCGTACTTCATTGCAAAACCTCCTTATTTCATTTGTTATAAGTATACCCCATATTATAACAAAAACTGGGCAAGTTAAGAAAGATAAACGTCCTGAAATTTTTGTTAATTTAATTGAAAAGGGATAAAAAGGCGTGTTGTAAGTCGCTTTGCCAGTACTTCCAAGTGTGATTACCATTTTCTAGCTCGTGATAGGTATACGGGAGTCCTTTTTCCTGCAGCAATTGGTTCAGTTCACGATTCGGCGCTACGAAATCAGCTTTACCGCCATCTGTAGTTGCAACGGCTGTTTCAGCGGTGCCAACGGTGTGATAAATGGAAACTTGCTGCCGCGTTTCAGACTTTTTTACCGCTTCAAGCACTGCTGCATCAACGTATGGCGACTGCATGATTACATAACCGAATGAGTTCGGATATTTCAAGGCCGTCATCAGTGCAAGTGTTCCAGCAAGCGAATCGCCAATCAATGCCCTGGACTGTCCCATACAGTAAGTCGGCAAAAGCTTGTCCAAAAAAGGCACGGCCTCCTGCACAAGAAATTTCATATAGGCTTGCTGTTGACTGCCGGCCGGGTGATATTTTTCCCGTCGGTCATACTTGTCCTTGTAATGGATACCGACAAGGATGGTGTGTTCCATATCTCCATCTTCATGCATCTGGTCACTTAATGTTGCTGCCCGGCCGAGCTGGTAATAGTCATTACCGTCCTGCATGATGCACAGATGGTATTTATAAAAAGGTGTAAAAGCTTCGGGAAGATAAATTTTTACTGTCATGGTTTCATTTAGATGGTGACTTTCAATCTGTTCTTCAAGCATCGTTCCTTTTCGTCCGATGGTGAACACCTCATTTTCCGTATAGTTTTATGTTGTCCGTTAAAATGCAACGCCATGTCTATCATATCACTTTATGGCTTACTTTTTCATCTAGTTGTTTGCATGGTGAAACAATTGCGTAAGAGGAGGCTGGTCTGTTTGGAAATTAATGAGCAGGATAGTTCCGCGAGTATTATCAAGAATAAATGCATGGGGACAATCTTTAGACAGAGGTGATGGTTCACATGAATAATCGTTCAGGTATGATGAAGTCAGTCATGGCTATTGGAGCTGCCGGGGCAGCCATATACGGCATTAGAAAAGGGATGCAGAATGGCACCTTCAAGCGCTTGCCACAGGCTATTTCCAATGCCATGAATAATGTCCAAATGCAAGGAATGATGAATCAAATGCAATCCGGTGGCAATAACATGAATATGCAGCAGGCAGTAAACCAATTGCAAAATACTGCCGGAACGCAGCAAATGCAATAGTAAAGGGATACAGAGAAACATTACAGTAAAATAGATGGCTTTCCACAGGGAGAGCCATCTTTATCAGAATATTTTAATGGGGAAAGGTTCATACTAATCCTTACCAAGGTTTTAAAGGTGAGTCGTTTTATGCTGTTATTTCTAGGAAAATTGATTGCCTTGTATTTCGTGACGATTGTGGCTATCAGACTGATGGGTAAATCCGCGTTCGCGCAACTGACAGCGCATGATTTAACCGGGCTCTTTTTTGTTATCTCATTGGCAGCAGGCCCTGTGGTGTCCAAGAATTTCACTCATACCATTGTTGGGTTGATTGTGATTGGTCTTGTACATATCGGCTTTTCCAGATTAATGCTTATCAACTGGCTAAACAGAATTTTCACCGGTAAGCCGACGATTGTTATTAAACATGGTAAATTAGTTCGTGCCAATTTAAAGGGCTCTAAATTCTCCCTGACTGAAATCCTCTCAGAAGTCCGGGAAAAAGGGTATCCGGATATAACTGCGATTGACTATGCATTAATCGAACCAAGTGGTGGTATAAGTGTCATCCCAAAACAGGGAGCCTCCCCTATAACTCCGGATCAACTGGGTATTGAGGCGGATTATCAAGGCATGCCATTGGCGGTTGTTATCGAAGGAAAGATTCAATATGAGAACTTGGCTCATATTGATGTGGAAGAGCAATGGCTGCGAAAAAAATTAGAAAAAGAAGGATACGCTGATCTGGATGAAATTTTCTACGCAGCCTTAACAGCCAATGATTATTCCCTTATAGTTGACACAGGAAAGGGAGACACCTCATAAGGCCTGCGAGTTATTTGCTGAATTCCAGTGAAAAATATCAAAAACATATTGACATAACCCGCTATATTTTATATAGTAATACTTGTCGACAGCAAATAATATAAACGATTCCGTAGCTCAGCTGGGAGAGCGCATGCTTGACAGTTCTCAGTTGATTTTACGACCCTTTAGTTCAGCGGGAGAACGCTTGCTTGACAGGCAAGAGGTCACTGGTTCAAATCCAGTAAGGGTCATACTCTTATTTCAGTTGCAAAATAGTCTCTTGTGAGTCCAACTCGGTACTTATAGGAGGCTATTTTTATGTTATTAGAAAGCATTACTAAGGAGTTCATGTTGGACAAGAAATTTGAAGGTTTGACAGAGAATACTTTGAGAGCGTATGAGGAGTTTTTCAGAGGGTTCAATAGTTACATGATTGAACAAGGAATAGAACAACTGGAGGACTTGAATAAACGTCACTTGAAACAATATCTCATGTATTGTTTAGAGGAGCTTGAAAACAATCCAGTCACGGTCAATACTAAACTCAAAAGGTTGAGGGTCTTTTGTCGCTGGTTATACGTTGAGAAAATGACTGAGACGTTGTTGACCGACGGAATAAAAGCAATGAGAGAAGACGTTCAACCAAAAATTGTAACGACTGAGGACGTGAGAGCTGTTTTGTCTCACTTGAGACGGTCAAAGAGACGTGAGGACTCATTCACTTCAAGGAGAAACTATGTTCTAATGTTGACTATGATAGGAACTGGAATGAGACTGAGTGAAATAACTCGTCTTGAATGGTCTGACGTTGACTTTTCCGAGTCCTTAATTCAAATAAGAAAGAGCAAGTCAAGAACAACTCAAAGCGTTCCATTAAGTGAGTCTCTTGCTCGTGAATTACTTGAATGGAGGTTGTTTCTGGAGCGTAAATTCAATAAGTTACCTCAAAGTGTGTTTGTGACGGAACAAGGAAAAACTCTCTCATATTCAGCCATTCAGAACCTATTCAAACGATTGAAAAAGAGACTCGGTTTGACTTCAAGGTTTTGTCCTCACGGTCTCCGAGCTTACTTTATTAAAGAATTACTCAAAAATGGTTCCAATTTGAGAGAGTCCCAGTTGTTAGCTCGTCATTCAAAGATACAAACAACTCAAATGTATGTTGGTTATTTTGCTCATGAACTCAAAGAAGGTCTGGACAAACACAATCCATTAAATGACCTCGTTTAATACAACTGAGGAGCTGTCCTTTTATGACAGTTCCTTTTTTTATTACTCAATTACTTAAATGAGTTATTCAGAGCCTCTCTCAGCCTTTTGTTTAATTATGAGACCCATACCCCTCCAAACCCTCTCAGAACGTCTCAGAATGGATATATTTAAAGATATAGCCTTGAATATAACTCCGACCATATTTCACTTAATATATTTCAACCAACTGGACAACAAGAATTGACGCTGTTTCAATCATTTGTAGTGATATGAAGGAAAGAGCTAGAGAGTGAGTGACGACAAAGTGAGAGGGTTCAACAGCGAGGGTTCAAAGGTTCATATATTACTATTCTTGAATTATTTTTGAATTAACTCAATATAGGGGAGCGTTAGCGACCAACCGAGCGAGTGAAACGAGCGAGGTTTACTCTATTTAGTTATATATAATATCTATCTTGTTTTATATACTGTAAAGTTTTTGACCCTTTTTGGTACAAATTTTATACTAGGGTCATTAAAAAATTGTACCATTTTGGGTCAATTTCTTTACTCTGGTGAGCCTTCTCTTATTCCTACAAGTTAGTAAATCGCTGTAAGTTCGAGGATTTGAGGTTTGTCTATGTTCATAATGAAATGTTCATACATAGGAACATATATAGGAGCGTAGTTTGGAACATAAAAAAAAGAACCCTCAACCAATTAAGGTCAAGGGTTTTACAAACTGGACTTACAACGTTTTTAACGAGTCCGACTCGGTAAGACCAGTTTGAACGGAGTTTTATTAAGAGGAGTTATGAGAAAAACCTTGTCATTATCTATTGTAGTTGAACCACAATTTCACAACCCTACAATGAAAAGTCTTTCAACCGTTCGTCCATTTCGTCTTGATTGACTCCAATATAACGGAGGGTAACAGCTGGACTTGAATGGTTGAGGAGTTGTTGAACCGTGACAACGTCCTTTGTTTGTTTGTAATACCAATAGGAGAACGTCTTTCTGAGAGTGTGAGTTCCTATTTCCTCCAGTCCAACTTGTTCAGAGACTCTGTTCAATATCCTATATGCTTGAACCCTTGAAAGAGGTTTGTTATTTCCTTTCCTTGACGGAAACAAAACGTCTTCCTCGTTCATACCTTTGGTATATTCGTTTATTTCTTCCCTCAAAGTCATTGAAATGATTTGTCTTTTTAATTTACCAGTCTTTGACTCAATCACCTTCAAGTGAGTTCCTTTCACGTCTTTGACCTTGAGTTGAAGGAGGTCTGAGACCCTCAAGGCTGTGTTTATTCCCATAATGAATAAGAAACGGTCTCTTTCATTGTTGAAACTTTGTTTCATGAGTTCGATTTTCTCTTTGTCTCGAATAGGTTGAACGAACTTCATTATTTACTCAACTCCTTTTTGATTTGTTCCAGAGCGTTCTCATGGATAACACGGTCTTTCTCGTTGTCGTCAACCAGTAAGTATCCCAGAGCCTTCTTTTGCTCCTCAAGTTTAGTCATTCAATATTACCCCTTTACTTAATTACTTATTTGAGTAATATTATAAAATAAAAAATAACATTGGTCAATAACCAACATTTGAAAAGAGTAGGGTCTCTGTTCGACCCTTCTATTCTGGGAGTAATTCATGGAAGAACTCATATTTTGCTAAAATGAAATAACAAGTTCCTTTGTCTGTGATTTGAAATGGATTACTTTGGAGTGTGTAACAATGTTCGTGAATAACTGTGTTTATTTCGTCTAAAACAACTCGGTCTGTGTCTTCATAATGTTTCTTACATACTGGACAACGTAGTTCATAAGACATGTTTTCCTCTCCTTTCTATTTACATTAATTCGACATATTTTACCATTACCCTTTACGGACACAAAAATGTCATATTTCATTACCCAACTTTTGAAAATTTTGTGTGTCAATTGTAGAGCTTAGAGCTAGGAGAACCAACCCCCAGTCCCCCTTGTGTACCCCCTCTGAGTTAGTCTTTGAACTTTTGAGCGTCTTTTCTTTGAGTCATTCCTTGAGTCTCTGTTTTCTGTCTGGAGTGTTCCTTGAGTCTCTCTGAATGTAACTTATTGTTTCTTTGAGTCGTTGTTTGAGTCATTGTTATGTTACATTCATTGAGTCGAACGTGAGTCAAACCGTTGAGCGACAAGAGTTCCAACGTTTTCTCTTAATGTAACAAACTAATCATTGTGTTAAGTTCGGTTAGTTTTAAAGAGAGTCAGAGGAGAGTGGGGAGAGGAGGTCATTTATAATAATCAGAGTGTTTCCCATGTTGTTGAAGGGTTTGGGTCTCATGATAATACAAAGAGCCTCTGAGCGTCTCTATTTGTTCCTCTGAGGTTAGAACATGAGCTGATTTGAGAGCATATTTTGAAGGTATGTCAGAGCGTGTGAGAGGGTCTTGAGCAATGGAGGTAATTGAGTTTTTGAGGAGCTGTCTCTGTGGGAAGGGTTCAGCGTGTTTTATGTTCATTTTTAATAACTTCATTAAAACAAACCAGTCAAACGACAATGTCTCATTTCCTTGTCCCCCAACGGTTTGACGCTCCTTAAACTTTGTCATAAGACGTGAAAAAGTTACTCACAATGACCTTTAAAACTATTCCACAAGTTCAAAGATTTCATTAAAGTCATTGATTTCAAGAGCTGTCATAATCATTGCTAAGTGTTTATAATTGATTTTATCCGTGTTATTCCTCACTATTGCATTTATTGTTGCTGGTCTTATTCCAGTCATTTCACAAAGTTGTTTTTGACTCATTTTCCTATCCAATAGTATTTGAGCTACTTTCAATTGAACTATCATTTTTACTCTCCTCTCAATATGTACCTTATTCAATATACCAAAATTACGCAAAAAGGAAAACAGCATATAACCGTTTTCCCCTAATGATGAAAATATCCTTTTTCTTTCAATGAATTATATGTCCGTTCTCGAATTACTCCCCCGACGTATCTGGAGTGAGTAAACTTTCAATTTGAGTGTCAAACTCATTCAGAGCTTGTGAATAAACTTGGGTTCTTATGTCTTGAATTTCTTGTTCAGTTAGTGCTGTCTGACCCTCAATTTCTTGAATGACCTCAGCTGTCTTTGAGTCTAGTTGTTCTTGTAAATTATATTCAAAATTACTCTGAACAGTTTGTTTTGTAGAGTTCAACTGTTGTTCAGCGTTTTCCAGAGCGTCCTCAATAGCTGTGGTCTTTGTAGCTTGTTTTTGGTCAGCAACGGACTCAAATTCTTGTTGAATGGAACCTTTTTGATTATCGAACCAACTAGAGACGAGACCTTGAACGTCCAGACTTGCTTGTGTAACTGTTCCACCAACAAATAAGCTAACTCCAACAACTCCAGCAATTGCAACTTTACCTAGTTTAGTTTTGAACATAATTCTAACCTCTCCCCTTAAACGATTTAGTTCAACGAATTGACCTTAATCAAGGACGTTTGTTGCTTTGTGGTACGTTTCAGAGTCCTCGTCGAAAACATAACCGAGCTTTTGAGCGTATTCGTCAATTTCAATGAAACCTAGCTCCATTGTTTCAAATTCTTCTCCCAGCCCGTCGCTCATCATTTCCAGAACCTCTTGTGTTGTTAGTACATTCATTTGAATGACCTCCTTATTGATTAATCGAGTCCAGAGCTTTTCTAGTCCATGACTCCAGCGTCATTTGATTGACGTTGTTAAGAACAAACTCGATTATTATTGTCTTAACTTTAACACGATTACCCTATTACTGTAAAGAGTAATTTTGTGTTTATTTGTCCAACGTGAGAGAGTAAACGTTGTGACAATAAAAATGAGCCAACACATAGTCAGCTCATTTAATAAGTTTCTGGAAGTTCTAATATCCAATTTATCCAACCCATAACAGTTGACGCTCGTCTAAAATATGTACTTTCAGAATTAACATTATATAGGTTGCAACGTTTCATTATTTCTACAACTCGTTCTCGTTCTGGAGGGGAGCTGGTCTGAAAATACTCAGCTAAGACTTGTTTGAATGGTTCATGAGCAAGAATGGACTCAGCCAACTTCAAGAACTTATCTTTTGTTTTCAGCCTCATTATTTGTCTTCCAGCTCGTGTGAGAGTAAACATTACTTGTCTGTTCTCGTCACGGTATCTTTCAATTAAACCTAAGTACATTCCAGCTGTTGTATAATAACCAGTTTGTCTCACGTCAAAGTCATAATTACTTGTGATATATTCTCGACTCAAGTCATTCTCAACAAGTAACCCCAAAAGGTCAACTATCCTTGTGAAGTCGTCAGCTTGTGGGAATGGAACTTCTGGTTCTGGAACGGTTTGAACGGACTGAAACACTTCAATAATGTCGTCAAGCTCAAGTTCCTCGTGTGCAATAATAAAGTCTTTTTGTTCAACAAGTCTTAATGAATTATATCTCATAGGGTCAGTAAATTCATATACGAAAAAGCTGAATATATCATTTGAGTAAGTGAAAAAGACTGGTTTGACTTGCTTTGGAGTCTTTGCTTGCCAAAGTCGATAAGGGTAATATATTTGTCTGACAAGAAAGTCGTCAACAGTCTCGTTCTTTGCCTCAACTATCATAAATTGACTTGGACTTTCATAACCTCCGTCAATTTCAACTTGTGAATTTTTAATTTGTATAAGTCGGTCAGTTCCTTGACGTGTTCTTATATTAAAATCAAACTCTTTTGAACTCATTCTCCCAGAAATAGTCTGAAATGACTCCTCTCCTAAAACACTTTCCATCATTCCAGTAACGTGAGCGCAATGGAGAGCTGAGCTTTCAGAATAAAGGTTAGTAGGGTCAATTGTTGTTATGTCTGGAGGAAAGTCAACTTGTATTGGTTTGATTTTCTGGTTATATGAAACTTTCTCATAAACGTCAAAGTTTCCAATTATATAACTTGAACGTGAAATTGGTAGAATTGACAGTCCGTTTTCCTTAAATAACTTAGGTAAGTGACTGAAATGGTCAAACTTTGCCATTAGTCTTGGTTCACGTTCTTTCCTTATTTCATTTGCTTTGATTTCATGGAAACCATTATGTTGAACGTTTTGTATTATATTATGACGGTCAAATAATACTTCCCATGCTTTATCCGTTTTTGTTAGGGTCATAGTTCATCACCAGCACTTCATCAATTTTTCCTCGTTTTGACGCTACTGAATTAATGTTTCTGGTTGCTGATACTATTTCAATATGAAAATCGCTGTAAATATCTTTAATAAAGTCAGTCGCTGAATTACTTAATAAAACCTTACAACCTCGTTTGTCTAACTCAACAAAAGTGTCTCTCAACCGTACTTGGTCATTCTTATTAAAACCGTCAAGACTGTAACCAGTAAAGGAAGAAGTGTCTGAAACTGGGTCATAAGGAGGGTCAAAATAGAGGAAATCTCCTTTTTTAGCGTCTTGAATAACAGTTTCAAAGTCTTCATTCATAATAGTAACGTCATTTACATTTAAGTAATTATGAACAGCTTTCAACACAATTTCATTTACTATTTGGGGGTTTTTGTATTTACCAAAAGGAACATTGAATTGACCTTGACTGTTTACTCGGAAAAGACCGTTGAAACACGTCTTGTTCAAGTAAATCAGACGTGAGGCTTTTTCTATTGGTGAGAGTTCCTCGTATTCTGGTTGTCTATCTAAATCACGAATAGCATAAAAATAGTCTTTGTCATTCTCATGCTTTTTTAAGTCCTCAACTAACTCCTCGACATTGTATTTTATAACATTGTAAACGTTGACTAAGTCCTTGTTCACGTCATTTATAACAGCTTGTTTAGGTTGAAGGTCAAAAAGAACAGCTCCAGCTCCAACAAATGCCTCGTAGTAAGTATTGTATTTCTTTGGAATATATTTTCTTATTTCTGGGAGTAATTGTCTCTTTCCCCCTGCCCATTTCAAAAAGGGTTGTGTTAGTTTGTTTTTTACTGCTTTTGCCAATTTCATACAACTCCTATATAAATGCGAACATATTTTCTATTCTATAATATCAATTTCTATTATACACATAAACATTAAAATTGACCAAGCTAATAATATAACAAAAAAATTGACCCAAGACAAAAAGTCTTGAGTCGAATGTATCATTTATGAATTTGTTTTTCCTTCAAATAATGGAAAGTGTCTCTGTTGTGTTCAATAAGCTCCATTATTTCATAAACGTTCTTTTCAGCAATTAAACGTCTTGAAATAGCGTCCTTGAATAACTCACTCGATTGAACTTGTGCTGTTTCAAAATCAATAAGACCATTCTCAAAATTTTCAACTATGGTTCCATATTCAACAATAAGACCCTCAACCTTATTTTTATATTTCTTAGGAAGAAACCTTCTTACTTTAAGAGCTGTCTTTTCCTTCATACGTCATTCACTCCTTTAAAATAATAGGGGAGAGGAGTGACCCTCTCCGTGTTTTACTTACGTCTGTTTGTTCGTTTCTGTTTCTCGAAAAGTAAACGAGACATGTCGTCAACCGTTGACCGAGCAACCTCACGTCCGTTCATATAAACTGGAACCTCGACAGTTACTTTCTGAGGTTGAACTTGCTGTGTTGGTTCTTTAGGCTGTAAATGGTCAGCAACAGCAGAGGCAAAAGGTTTCATATACCTTTTATGCTGTATTGGTAAAACAGCCTCAGCACCAGCCTCTCCGACTCCTTGACCTCCACCAAGTAGAGTTGCACCGTTGAAAATTGCTCCTTTAGCGTTCCAACTTACGTCAAAGTCTGGATAAGGAATACCCAAAACCCCTTTTTTCTTTGTAACTGAAATTTTGGGTAACTTTGGTTTTGGTATCTTGAGCTTGAGTCCAGAGAAGAACCCTTTTATTTTGTCAATCATGTCTTTGACCGTGTCTTTTGCTGTTTTAATAGGGTTCGTGATAAAATCTTTAACCTTCTCAAAAATAGACTTAACTCTGTTTTTCAAAGTATTAAAGATTGAGAGACCCTTTGACTTCAAGTTTGTGATAAAACCGACAACTTTGTCCTTTCCGTACATAAATTTAAGAACAATGTCGTCCCAGAGTCCTTTTATCCAAGACCATATTTTCTTAGTGAAACCGAGAATAAGTTTCTTAATTCCACCAACGAATGATAGGTTCATAAGGTTCCAGACAAATTCAATAGCACCAGAAAACAGCTGTTTGACTCCTTCCCACATTTTCGAGAAGTCACCAGTAAAGAGACCAGTAAATATTTTTACTACTCCCATGATAGCGTCTAATGCTCCGTTGATTATTCCTTTAATAGCGTTCCAAACATATTTGATTACACCTTTTATAAAAGGCATAACGAACTCAATAACAGCCTTTATTCCATTAAAGGCATTTTCGACTGCTTTGAGAATTTGTGAACCATTCTCGTCCCAGAATTTCTTTATCTGGTTGAGTTTACTTTTAAGGAATGAACCAACGGTCTTCATTGCTGACAGAACAACTTCCTTAATTTTTGTAAACACTTGTTTGACTGTCTCTCTAAACGTCTCTGATTTATTCCAGAGAACACCAAGAGCGACACCAAGAGCAACAACCCCAGCAATAACAGCTAGAACTGGAGCTGAAATTGCTGTAAATGCACCAGCTAACAACCCAACCCCTTGAACCATAAAACCAATAACAGCTAATAGGGGAGGTAATACTGTTGCAAGTACACCAAAAACTAGAATACCAGCCTTAACCTTACCAGAAAGATTTGAGACCCAGTCAGCCAATTGAGAGAACCAACTAACAGCCTTCTCAATATATGGAGTCAAACTCTGACCTAGTGAAATACCAATATCAGTAATTTGAGACCATAATTCTTTGAGTCGTCCTTGTAAGTTGTCTCCCATTGTCTCAGCCATGTTCTGAGCTGTTCCGTCAGCGTTTTGAAGTTCCTTTGTAAATGCTCCAGTTTCTTCAGAACCTCTATTCAATAATGCTGAAAAACCAGAAACAGCCTCAGCTCCAAACATAGTTGAAAGAGCTTGAGTTCGTTGTTCTTGTGAAAGTCCAGACATTCCTTGTTCTAAGGTTGAAATGATTTCTGGTAATGATTTCATTTGACCCTCAGCGTTGAAGAATGACATGTTCAATTCGTCCATAAGACCCTTAGCTTGTTTTGTAGGACTGGACAATTTCAATAGACCTTGTCTCAATGTCGTTCCAGCTTGTGAACCTTGAATACCAGCGTCAGACATAACTCCAATTGCTGAGGCTGTTTCCTCGACTGATAGACCTAAGTCGTTAGCAACTGGAGCAACATATTTCATAGCCTCTCCCATTTGATTTACGTCCGTGTTAGCACTTGAGGAGGCTTTTGCTAGAACGTCAACATAACGTTGAGCCTCTCCAGCACTTGCCCCAAAACCAGACATAATGTTAGAAACAATGTCAGAGGCAGAACCTAAGTCCAATGCTCCAGCTTTTGCTAGGTTGAGAACTTGTGGGAGTCCTTTCATAATTTGTTGATTATTCCAACCAGCACGAGCAAGGAACTCCATACCTTGACCAGCCTCAACAGCACTATACTGAGTTGTCCGTCCCAACTCTCTTGCTAAACCTTTCAACTCCTTGAAATTGTCTCCAGTTGTACCAGTAACAGCTTGAACCTTTGACATTTGAGCCTCATATTTTGAGGACATTGCAACAGCTGTTCCAGCAACAGTTGTCAAAGGAACAGAAATACTTTTGGTTAGGTTTGAACCAGTTTGAGCCATTGCTTTTCCATTCTTCTTCATACTGGAGCTAACGTCTTTAATTGACTTATCGACTTTACTCATTTTACTTTGAAAGTCTCCTATGTCAGCTCCAACTTTGACCATTAATTCAGCCAAACTTGCCATGTTTTTTCCCTCCTTTTCTTATTCATTTGCTCCTCCCATGACTAAGAGGAACACGCTAATAAAAAAGAGAGAACCTTGTTTTAAAGGAACTCTCCAATAAGTTTGACCTCAACCATGTCTGGAAGTGGGTTCTTAATATTTGAACTAATGAATGAGAACATTTCAGTCAAAGTTGTAGGTTTATCTAAGACAAGAAAATAACGGTCAGCGTTTAAGTGTTTTTGGTCTTCTCCGTCGAACCATATAGAAAATGTTTCAGACCGTTCACGGTCAATTCGATAAGCATATAATTTGAACGGTTTCTCAATTTCACAATCAATTATCTGTCGTTTACCAGCTCCGACCTTAAATGAATACTCCATAATGTCCAATTTCTCCACGATAAAATAACCTCCTAAACGTATTTGTGTAAAAATTTATATTTTCTTTCTGTCACTTCTTTCTCCTCCGTTCGTTGTTCCTCATAAATAGGGGAGGAGTCCATGAAAAAAGGAACAGAGTAACTGTTCATTTCTTGTCTGACTTGACCTTGTTCGTCTCTGTAACGAGAACCAGACTCGACAATGATTTTACCTTGTTCCTTGTATCGTTTAATTTGTGATTTTGCTGTTACTTCAGTAACTCCGAGAACCTTTGACCATTCTTTATAAGAAATGGAATAATCAATGTTTTGTCTCCAGAGCGTATAAATAAGAATTTTGAATAACTTTCCGTCTCCGTCAGCGTGTTCAAATACGTCCTCAAACACTTTGACGTAACCAGAGTAAGTTGAACCTCCAGAGACCGTTGTTTCATGTTCTTGTATGGTTTCAATTTCAATGATAGGAGCTTTTGACAATTCTCCTTCATACTTCATTCTGATATAACCTTTTAACTCCAGAACCTCCAGAGCGTCAATGACTCGTTTTCTTGACCGTTTTTTACTATTAGGGTCAAGGTTCAACATACCGTCTAACATTTCAATATTACAAAATGTTTTTGTTCTATCATGAAAGTTCGATAATTTACCCAAAATAAAAAAGACTAACAAAGCGTCAGTCTCTTTCTTGTCAATGAACCCCTCATGTTCATACGAAAACATTCTCAATGGAAACATAACGTAAAATTCCAACGTGAACTCCTCCTATTTTAGTTTGTCATATTCGTCCAGAGCCTTTTTCAATTGTTCGTCTTTCTCAAATAAAGTGAAGACAATGTCGTCTTGGTATCGTTTAGCTTTTGTGATATATTTCAGACCCTTGACCTCAATCAAAAAGTAAGCAAGTTTCCCACTATAACAGAAAAAATATTTCTCATTCTTCATAATTTACTCCTCCTATTTGTTTGAAATAAAGAACTCGACGTGTTTGTTTTGTCTCTCATTGTTGTGTAAAACATAAAGAGCAAAACAAGCTCCAAACATTACGAACGTCATTTTTGTTCACCTTCTTTCACAACAGCTCCTCCATGTTTCTCCAACAAATACTCCCAGTCGTGATAAACAGCTAACTCTGGTAATTGCTCCATATTGAATAAGACTGACTCAATTTGAGCCTTTTTCTTAGTTTCAAAGCCTTTGACTAACTCCCCTTTGAAGAAAACTCCCCAACGTTTACCGTGTTTCTTAACCTTTGAAATATCCTTGTTCGTTCTTTTACTGTTCCTTGAGTTAGTTTTTGCGACAAGGTTTCCTCTGGTATTGTCCAGAGTATTAAAGTTTTTATGGTCTCCGACAAAGTCTTTCTCGTTCTCAATTCCTAAAATGACTCTGTGTAACATGACTGGAGTCTGTTTCTTACGACCCTTTTTATCTGTCTTATAAGTCGTTGTCATTGCGTAAACTTTCCCAGACCTATTGTCTATCTGTCCATACCATTTAGGAAATTTTGAGACCAATTCAAAGTCCTTTGAGTCAATAACAGTTTTATAGGTTTTCCCCTTTACATTTAAGTCAATTTCAACCTTATTACCTTCAATTTCTCTCCAATTATTTCTCATAACGTAATTTCTCCCCTTTACATAATTTTGTTTACATAAAAAGAACCCCAACTCCTTTACGGTTTGAGGTTCTTCTAATCGTCTGTTTCAACGTCTAAGTCTAGTAACTCCTTTTCCATTTCAACAATTCGTCGTTCTCTTTCTCGTTGAGTCTCTGGAGCGTCTTGTTGTTCAATTTTATGAGTAATGTTTTTGGACTCCTCCAGTTTCCCAGTAATTTGAAAGAATAGTTTCATAGCGTCAATTTTGTTTTTCTCACTTTTTGAGTTCACAATAATGTCTTGTAACTCCTTATAGACTGTTGACGTGAACTTTTTCAATTGCTTGTCAGCGACCAACTCAGCATATTCGACAATGCGAGGGTCATGAGCGTATTTTGAGGCTGTTACTTGACTAATTCCAACAAGTTCAGCCATTTGACCTTGAGTCATTTTGTGGAACGGTTTTGAGGCAATTAAGACAGCGAACCTTTTCTGGTTATCTGTCAGTTTCCTCAGTTGTTTATGGTCTTGAGGATAAGGAGGGTTCTCCAACAAGCCTTCATAGTCGAATGAGTCTTTCATGACTTGTTGAATTTCTTGTTTTTTGTTTTCACTCATTGAAAGTAACCCTCAGCTATCATTTGTTTTCCAGTCACCTTATATAAGGCTTTGAACTCTCTTTCAAACCTATGAAACTCTAATTTCATTTCTTTTATTGACTCAAATTCCCCAAGTAAGACCGTTCCATGTTCGACCTTGTTTCCTCCAATATTTGTAAAGACAACAACATGACCCTTATAAGTGTCATTCAACGTCTTTTCAAACTCCAACTCAAATAATAGTTTTTCATATCGTTTCAATGAAAACACTCCTTTTTTTAAAATTTTATTAGTCTGAGAGACCGTCTTTCTCATTCTGTTTCATTGCTTTGTCATAAGCTGTTCCAAACAATTCTCTTGGAGTAACCTCTGGAGCTTTGTTGTCCTCTTGTTGTTCTTGTTCCTCTTGTTGTTGCTCCATTTTCTCTTTTTGTAACTTCAAGTAACCGAGCCTCATTTTCAAGTGAGTTGGTAACTCTTGTTTTTCCTTTTCAGACATGTTCTGAGCGTTCTTTTCAAATTCGTTCATTTTATTTTCCTCCTTTTCTCATTTTGCTTTGAGCCTCTTTGTTATTCCGTTCAACTTCTCCAGTCATAATATATAATCGTGTACTTGCTGGGACTGTGTGAGGATTGAGTTGACCTTTTTCAATTGAAACAACCTCATTTGGTTCTGGTAGGACTCCAGAGGTCTCTTTGCCATAACGGTTTGTTGCTGTATCTAATTTAGGAACGTGTTGTTTTCTGTCTTTCTCGTCAATCTTAGAAATAATTGCTCCAATTCCGTCCAACTCCTCTTGGAGTTCAACTTGCTTTTGACCAGCGTCATAAACTTTCTTCAAATATTCCAATTTAGCCTCAAACAGTTCCTCGTTCATTTTCTCAACCTCAGCTGAGAACTCTTGAACTTTCTTTTTTCGTTCCTCTTTCAACGTTGCCAAGTCGTCTTTCATGTTTTCCTTAATTTCAAGTTCTTGACGTGTTGTTTCAAGTTCCTTTTTACGTTTCTTTTCTTCAAGCTCCTCAACCTCAGCGTCAATCAACATATGACGTTTTCTCAATTCGTCTCCGTGTACCCCCTGAGTCATGAGGTTTACTTTCTCTTGTTGTTTCTTTCTGATTTGACCGTCTAACTCCGTGACCTCCAATTGTCCTTTTCTGATTTTATCCAACTTACTCTCCACGTTCTTTCTTACTTGTTCAAAATTACTCATTTTACATTCTCCTCCTTGTGTTTTTTAATTTCTTTCTTCAACTCCGTTATTTGTCTTTGGAGCTTATCAGCTAACCTTTGCAATCTCTCTAATTCCTCTCTCATAACTCCAACTCTCCGTCCAGTATTCCGTATAGTGTTTTCTCGTCAATGTAATGAGTTACTACATTGTTATAAATTAGTTTGTTCACTCGTTCTGAAACTGGTTTTTGTCCTAATTCAATAAAACCTATCATTGCTTGACTAACTCCAACAATGTCAGCTAATTCCTTTTGACTTACCCTCAATATTTGTCTAATGACTTTCACGTCTTGACCGTTGAACTGTCTCATAGTTTCAACTCCTTTCTCAGTTATTGTTTATATAACCATATTCCAAAAAGAGAGAAGAACGCTCGGAGAGAAAGAGCGTCCAACTCAATTTGTTCCTCTCGTCAGAGAAACTGTTGTGAAAAAATGTAAATACTACACTCACTTTCAAAACAACCAAAATTGTTTTTTAGAGAAAAGGTCTAAACCCCTCCTCAACCTTTAGTGTGGCTAAGGGTTATCGTAACAACTACTTTTGTAAATTTTTTTGTACCCTCGACAATTTGCCGAGAGTACGTCTCAAGGAATTTTATTTTTGTATCTGGTTGAAGGATACTCGGAGGACGAACCGTCCTTCCAAAAAGGACAATATGTCCTTCTACTTAATAGTGAGGCTGGAGGTTATAATAACAACCACTTTTCAGAAATTCCTTCAACATTTACAACGAAAATGGTTTGAAAGTGTGACAAACAAAAAAAAACCTCATAAGAACAATTATTCTTACAAGGTTTTACTCATAGTTATATATTTGTTTTATTAGTGTGTGTAAATTCTACACACAATGAATTTATGAAGTGTAATATTTACACTCTATGAAACTTGTCACGACATGATTTATTTCTCGTTGACAATAATAGAACTTGTCCTCTATACTATGTAACATACTGGACGTAACCCAGTAAAAAACAACCAAAATACCGTGTTGAGTCCACATGAGACTTATACATTGAAATAACAGTATTCCGTAGCTCAGCTGGGAGAGCGCATGCTTGACAGGCATGAGGTCGGTGGTTCGAGCCCACTCGGAATCATAAGCCAAGTCATACAAAAGCGTCAAAGCGTTGGTTGATCAGCGTTTTGGTGCTTTTTTTGTGTTTGGATCATCTGTTCAGAACGTTTCTAGCGATACTTGTGTGCTAGCATCATCATTTCTATGTTAAACTTTATTTAAAGAATGATGACCACAAATCGGGGGTGTTCGGGTTAGCATAATAGATACGTCCTACTATAAAAATAGCCGTTTTGTTGTCCAGTTGTTGTCCAATTTTATAATGAAGGTTTTTCCTGTTACATAACAAAGAAAAAACACCATATTAAATGGCGTTCATATTACTTGAATAGATTTTTTAATATTTTCCCCGTTACTTTTCCCGATGCCCTTCTGCCAATTCGCCTGCCGATTTTTCCTTTCCTCACAGCGTTTACATCGTTAGAGATTTTCAGTATCTTGTAGATCAATGATTTAAAACTCATAAAATTCCTCCCCTCCTTTAATATAACCTTTACTCAGCATATCTGCAATTTTTCGGCTAACCATTTCAAGGTCCACGCAGCCTGGTTCTAACGCTCTCTCCCTCTAAACAAAAACGTATATAGATGTATTATTAGTATAAACTAATTTTGGTTATAAAACAGGCGAAATAAGGGTGAGCAATTTTGGACAACAAACCGGTTATATTATTAGCTATAGACTCGTTAATGCCAGAACCACTCGAGGTTGCGGCACAGACGGGATATGCACCAGCATTACAGTTTTTAATGGAGAACGGGCGTTATTATCCGAATATGGTTAATTCGTTTCCGACCATGTCTGTCACCATTGATAGTAGTTTATTGACAGGTTCTTATCCAGATCAACATCATATACCGGGCTTAACATGGTTTGATCAAGGTGAAAAGGAAATTGTTAATTACGGAACAGGTTTTACAGAAACGTTGAAGCTCGGCTTAAGGCGATCCATCCACAACATGCTTTATCGATTGAACAATGAGCATATGAGTAATGAAGTGACAACCATTTATGAAGCGTTGGCAAAGAAGGGGACTTCCTCTGCTTCGATTAATTCATTCGTTTATCGGGGTAATACGCCGCAAAAGTTAAATGTTCCCCGACTGTTTAAATCTTTTACGCATTTTCAAGATGGAAAGTGGACAACAGAAGCCCCGCCAGTATTGTCACTAGGTGCTTTTCAAAAAATTTCCCCATGGAATTTCACCTTCCAAATTGCGGCTGGAAATATAAGTTCACCGCTCGCGAACTTCGGCGACTTATTCGTAAAAACAAACTGCCGATGTTCACGTTATGTATTTTTCAGGATTTGGATTTACGTATTCATTTTAAAGGACCGATGGATTTAAAAGGGATTCGTAAAATTGATAAGCAAATACAAAAAATACTTCATATGTATCCGAGTTGGGAGGAGGCTGTCCGTCAAAATACATGGCTTATTATTGGTGATAATGGGCAAGCTCCAATGCATAAAAACCATAGTAAAGCGGTTATTGATTTACGAAAACGTCTAAAAAAATACCGTGTTACAAAAATTCAACGAGGATTACGCCCGAAAGATCAGCTTGTCTTCTGTGTTAATCAAAGAATGGCTTACATCTATCTTGTTGATGAGACAATTACATTCCAAGAAATTATCACCGAACTTAAAAAGGATAAGCGAATTGATATTATTGCTTGGAAAGGAAATGCGGGGATTAATATCGTTTCCGGATCAAAAGAAGGTCATTTCCGATTTGAACCAGGGCACGAGCTAATAGACTGTTATAATCAGTCATGGAATATAGAAGGAGACCATGAGCTATTAGATTTGCAGATGATCGAAAACAATCAAATGACATATGGCGATTATCCCGATGCATTAGCTAGACTTTATGGAGCGCTCCATTCGCATGAGGGTCGGTTCCTTGTTATAAATGCAAAGCCAGGGTTTGATTTTAAAGCGCAATCGACACCACCTCATTTCGGTGCTGCCCATGGATCGTTACACAAACAAGAATCGCTCGTTCCACTGATTATTACTGGCACAGAAGAGAAACCAACGTATCCACGAATCATTGACTTAAAAGAGTTTATAGTACGGATGACTGACTAATTCACATTTCTACATTGAAAAAAGGACTGCCCCAAAATAGTTCGGGGCAGTCCTTTTTCTTTATTTATCCGACTTTTCGTCTTGGTTGGTAGTACCCGCATCCCCGTCTGAAACGAGGTCCCCGGCTGATTGTTTGAATTCGCGGAGTGTTTGGCCGGATGCTTTGCCGATTTCCGGCAGTTTTTTCGGACCGAAAATGATCAGTGCGAGAATGACGACCAGAATCAAGCCTGGAATGCCGATATTTGCTATGCCCATAGGAGTCACCTCTTTATGCGTTTTATATTTTTTCTCTATATGGCTAATTATGTTTTGCTTTTTACCTGATTTCCTTTAACAAGCAGTCCACCGCCATCTTTCAGAAATTGGTCAATTCCTTCAGCTGCCCGATACGCTAATGCTCCGACAGTTTCGGTCGGGTTGTAATTGCCGAAATGCGGGAATGATGATGCACCAACTACAAAGAGGTTATCCATCTCCCACATTTGTGAGTAGTTGTTTACCGCTGATGTTTTCGGGTCATTGCCCATAATTGCACCGCCACCAAAGTGACCGGTGGTAAAGGAACTGTTGAATTCAATATCATCCGTTATTTCATCCTTTTCAACTGTATCTGCTCCCATTTTCTTCATTATTTTTTCGCATACGTCGACAGCATAACGGCTTAAATTACGATCCTGGTCTGTGTAACTATAGGTAACACGAAGTAGCGGATTGCCAAGGAAATCTGTATAAGTCGGATCTAAATCCAAATAGTTATGCTGCCAAGGCAGTGAACCGGATAGTGCATTTACATATAAATTACGATTGGTGTAGTATAATGATTTGTCCTTGAATTCCTTTCCCCACGAGGGTGTACCTTTGGGAACGAAATTGGTTGCAATTGGTCTGTTTCCGGTTGTCTGTATCTGTACTTCAAAGCCATGAAGAAAATCAAGATCGCTGTGATCAATATTATCCCCGCTAAAATCATCTATGGTAGCTCCCAATGCTCCGGCACCCATGAAATTGTTGAATTTCTTATCCTCAAAAAAACCTCTCGCACCAAGGTAGGTCATGTTATTAAAATGTCCGGTAAAGTTTTTGCCAATCACCCCTGTACCGGTTTTGGGATTATACGTTTTGCCAATATCGGAGAGTAACAACAGTCGTGTGTTTGTAAAAATAAACCCGGCCAGTACGACGATATCAGCAGGTTGCTCATATTCCTGCCCGGTTTTCGTATCAGTATACAACAGTCCTGTTGCACGATTGCCATCATGCATGACACGGGTAACTGTAGCTTCATTTCGCAGTTCATAGTTACCTGTTTTCTTTGCCGTTTTCAAAACTGTTATAATCGGATCTGATTTGGCTCCGAAGTCACAACCATATGTTTCACAAAAAGCACAATACATACAGGCATTGATTGTCTCTCCATCCGGGTTTTTATATTGCTCAGAGAGATTCGCAGACGGAATATGATACGGATGATAACCCATTTCCGATGTGCTTTTTTTGAACAGACGAATGGCTGGTGTATCTTTCATTGGCGGGGTTGGATATTTGTCGGAACGATTGGGACCGATAGGGTTTTCTTCGCCGGATATACCCGCCATTTTTTCATAGCGATCATAATACTTTTCCAGTTCATCATAGGTTATTCCCCAGTCCTGTAATGTCATGCCTTTAGGGATTTTATCTTTCCCATATCGTTCAACTGTTTTGCTGTAAATTTCAAAGTCGTACGGAAGGAAGCGAAAGTTCACCCCATTCCAGTGTACCCCGGAACCACCTGTATTCGTACCGAACAAGGCATTCTCATTTGTTCGAACCGGCAATGCCGTAGCATCTTGGTTGTTCCTTGATGTAATGGTTTCTTTGTTCAGGTGCTGCATCATTTCATATCTTCTGGAGAAGCGTAGTTCATCTTTCGTTCCTATGTAATCCTCTTGATCTTTGTCCACGCCTCGCTCCAGTCCGACTACGTTATATCCTTTTTTAGTGAGCTCGGCTGCAATGATGCCGCCTGCCCAGCCAGATCCAACAATCACCGCATCGACCTTATCCAGCTTTTGTGCCATCGAATTACCTCCTTAAGGGGTGATTATCCCTGATAATCGGTTAAGCTAATAGGTTTAATTTTGGCAAATTCATCCTGTGAAATTTTGTTTGTATAAGCGGGTTGTGCTCCGGGAAACTCTTTCATTTTCCAGCCGTCCATATTCTTGTTACCACCATAGAGAGGGTCGGAATATGCTCCCTCCAATGTTGCCACACGCAGCAGTATGAAAAAGTTTTCTGCCGCCACCCCTTTTAATTTCACTTTACCACTTTCAAAATCCTGTAATATCTCGATTTGCTGTTCTTCACTAGCCTCATCAAAGGTTGTATTAAATCGCTCTTGACTAAGCTGATTCATTTTCCGAAGACCATTCAGAAAGATCTCTCTTCTGTTTAGTCGTGATTGATGACGCTGATTTTCCGTGTTCGTTTTCTGGTCCTCGCCTTGAGCTCCCTGTGGATTGGGAGGCAGGTTTTCCGAGTCTTTCTGCTGCATATTTTCAACCTGGTTAAACTTCAGAAAAGGCCGTTCGCGGTAATCTTTCGCATTCGTACCCCAGCTCCCGGCCAACTGTTTATCTATAAAGTAAGGAACACCGAGCCCGATGGCACCGGGTCCATTGTCATCCTCTGGAAAAATTCGTTCCGTAGCTGCTTGCAGTACTTTAAAGTCATTCTGATTGAAAAACATTCTTGCATCCTGCAGATCGGAACTTGTTTCTTGTTTTTTATCAGTCTTTGTTTCCTCGTCCGTCTGGAATTGCGACGTCAGCAGTCCACCAAGCAAAGAACCGCCGACAACGCCACCGGCAACCATTCCCGTATTTTTAATAAACCGGCGCCGGCTCAGTCCATCTTCGTCAAGATTTTTATCATCATCAGAACGCTTATCCGTCATTGGCGAATACCCTCCTTTATTACATATTTTAACCACAGTTTCCATAATCATACATTTGGGTAAGAATAGGCTTAATTGAAGTCCGGATAACGAGCCTTTGTTCTTGCGCTTTTGCATGGTCTCAGCTTTTCAAGGAAAGACTGTTAGCGGGTGATAAAAAATGAAAGCAAATGAGACTGAAACAAAGCGGTTTGATAAAGCGTTGGATGAAATACTTGATCTGTACAACAATCTGGAAGAAGATGAACCGGTTATACAGTTTGAAACGGATGTAATGGAAATGATAGAACGTGCCAAAGTAAAATATGGTAACGATATGGTTAACGAAAAAATCAATACAGTTGTACGTGCGATGCTTTCCTGGCTTGATTTGGACGATGTGACATCCGGCGAAGAGGAGGAAACCGAAACAGCTGAGACAGCAGAAGAAGCTGGGGATGACACGGATTGATAGTTTTTGCTTGTTGGGAAAAATGTTTTCATCTTGCGTTACGAAAAAAATAGTAACGAATCATTACGATATGCGTAGGGCAACATCCGCCGGTTCAGCCAATCATTCTTCGGAGGACGGGCGGATTTTTTACAATCCGGAAACAGCATGAAGAATCCACAGAATAGCGGCGAGCATCAACGTAGCGTTTTTGTAATTGATACCCCAATTAGCGCTACTCCGACGTTATGACTACAACGACTCTACCAATCTTTCGCATATATAGTAATTCCACGCATATACCTGAATTAATGATTGAAATATAGACATTCAAAAGACCTGCGGTGATATGTCAAGAGGAAAATAACTAAATATTCGATTGTCAAGGTTCAATTTTGCGAAAAAAGGCATCAGGAAACTAGACCAGTAAATAAATGGAAATTACTGGTAATCAGTAAAAGGATTTAGAAGCTATTTGTGCTTCATGCATTCACGCTCCTTTTTGGCGTGTAGATTTGGTGATTGCGTAGTAGCACATCCACCAAACGCACTAATTTTCTTGCGGTTAAGACGAGTGCTCTTTTGTGTTGATGCTTAGGTACTTCACTGTATTTTTTCGCGTAATATGCTTGATACTCAGGAACGTGCCGTCTTACCGAGTTGGCGGCTTCAACCAGGTAATATCTGAGGTACTGATTCCCGTTACGCGTAAGTGAAGTGTCGTCAGCTGTGAAGCGGCCTGATTGGTGCTTTCGCCAATAAAGGCCTGCATATTTGGCTATCTTAGTTTCATCATCAAATCGCTCAATTTGGCCGATTTCGGCGATGATTCCCGCAGTAAACACGGGCCCGATGCCTGGGATAGTGACAAGCGTTTGTGGCAGTCCAGCCATGATACGCTCGATTGCTTTATCAATTTCCTTTATCTGTTTTTGGAGTGTGCGAATGACTTCGATAGTTGTACCAAGAATAACATCGATAGAGTCTTCCACAACCTTGTCCAGACGGTAAGAAGAACGAACGGCTTTCTGAATGGATTTCGCAACACATTCCGGGTCACCAAAGCGATTTCTGCCCTTTTCTTGTAGAAAATCAGCTAGATCTTCAACCGGCATTTGCGCAAGTTCATCCAGACTGAACTTCTCGAAAAACAGTTCCATCATGGCATTCCCAAAAACGGAAGAATCGACTTCCTCTTTGAAGGTATTGCATTTAAAACTCAAGTGTTGAAGGAAGTGCTGCTTTTCCTTGGTAACCTGATGAACTAGCTGATACCTGGAGCGTGTAAGCTGTTGGAGCGCAACATATTGGCTCTCTTTGACAACAGACATTGGCAATCGGCCAAAACGCAGATAATCGGCGATGACGAACGCATCAATTTCATCGGTTTTGTCCATGTCGCTATAACTCTTTTTAAAGTTCGCAATCTGTTTTGGATTCATGACAAATACCTCTGCGCCAAGTGCTTTGAGTGCCTCATCATGATGAAGAAACATGGATGGATGAAAACTATAAACGGACGTGGATTCAAGCCCGAATTTGAGCGTATCAACAGCCTGATCACGCAAATATTCCAAAACAGTATCCCGAAGCTCACTAGCACCAGGAAGGTCATTGGAAACCGTGAAGGATTTAACCTTTTCTCCTTCACCATCCAGCAAACAAATCTTGATATCAAAAGAACTAACATCTAATCCAGCAAATAATTTCATGGGGGGTTCTCCTCCTTTCGATTTAGAATCATTGGTACTATTTCTTGGACGCCCTGAGATATCCCTAGTGTGAACGCCGATCAGCAACCTCGTGTATAAGTACTAACCCTGATTCGAAAGCCGCCCTGGGGCTACTAACACCCAGGTTCGAGATTCAGGGTGCACAGCCTGCGAGTAGGAAGGTCCGAACGCACACTGGGAAACAGTCTTTACGTGTGGTCTAGCCACAAGGGGGAAAAGAATTGTCCCAAATGATCCTAAGACCATTATCTAGGAACATCACGGGACGTCCAAGACTTTTGACTATATCCAGCAGGAAAAGTAAGAAAATATGGGCTCAAATGATAGGGCCTAAACATAATATACGAGGGGGAATGTTGTAGTGGTAAAGTTAAATCTGAAAACGTGGGGTGTCATGCTATTTTCATTCGTACTTGTGAGCACGCTCGCAGCTTGCGGAGGAGAAGAGGAGTCTGGGGGAGACGGTGAATTACAGGATACGTATACTGTCGCTAGTGATACCTCGTTTGTTCCATTTGAATTTAAAGAGGATGGGGAATATGTTGGATTTGACATTGACTTGATTCATGCGGTTGCTGATGAAGCGGGGTTCAATATTGAGCTGGAAACGACGAACTTTGATGGAATCATCCCGGGATTGCAGACTGGATCGTTTGATATGGCTGTAGCGGGAATCGGCATTACGGAAAAACGAAAAAAGAAGATTGATTACAGTGATCCTTATTTTGAATCGGGGCTCGCGATTGGCGTACAAAAGGACAATGATTCTATTAAAGACATTGACGATCTGGAAGGTAAAACAATTGCAACCAGGCTTGGTTCAACAAGCTCTAAATATATAAAAGAAAATATCGACAATGCTGATACCAATCAATATGAACAGCTCGATCAAGCGTATTTAGCTGTTGAAAATGGCAGTGCAGACGCCATTCTCTACGATGCCCCAAATGTTAAATATTACATTAATACGACCGGTGACAAACTAAAAGTCGTAGGGGATTTATATAAAGCGGAAGATTACGCGATTGCTATATCCAAAGGGCAAGAAGAGCTGGTTAAAAGTGTTGATGAAGCCCTACAAACAATCAAAGATAATGGGACATATGATGAAATTTATGAAAAGTGGTTTGGCGAAAAATCGGAATAATGACGAACATCGCTAACAAAAACGAAAATCAACTAAGGCTTATTTCCCGTCCTAACGGGGGAGAAGCCCTCACTGCAACTTTCAAAGAAACCAAAGAGAAATGATGAGATTCAAAGTCTTCGTATTATATTAAAGAGGTGAAAGGATGATTGGAAGATTTGACTGGGCTGGGATTGTGGATTACCTGCCACAATTATTTACCGGTTTATATTATACACTGCTTATATCCGTTGTCGGACTTATAATCGGCTTCATTCTAGGTGGTATTTTTGGTCTTGGTCGGATAGCTCAATCCAAAATCATCAATGCTATCTCAACTGTGTACATTGAAATAATCCGAGGAACACCAGTTCTTGTACAAGCTATATGGATCTATTATGCACTTCCACTCATTATCGGATTTGAAATTGATTCGGTGATAGCCGGTATCATCGTCATTGCTTTGAATTCTGGTGCCTATATTGCGGAAATTGTGCGTGGTGCTATTCAATCTATTGATTCCGGGCAGATGGAAGCCGGACGTACACTCGGACTCACCCATAATCAGACGATGCGTCATATTATTTGGCCTCAAGCTTTCAAACGAATGATACCACCGCTTGGCAATCAGTTCATTATCAGTATTAAGGACACATCTCTGCTTTCGGTTATTCTTGTTCCTGAGCTGATTTTTCAGGGGCGTCTGATTGCTGCAAATAATTTTAATGCTGTTGAAATCTACACCACAGTCGGTATATTCTATCTGGCTATTACACTGACATTATCATTCGTTTTGCAAGCCATGGAAAGGAGGCTTGATGTCTGATGATCACCGTGAAGAATCTGCATAAACAATTTGGCGACACCGAAGTTCTAAAAGGGATTGACTGTGAAATTCATCCCTCTGAAGTCGTCTGTGTCATTGGCCCGAGCGGATCGGGGAAAAGCACATTTCTTCGTTGTCTGAACATGCTGGAGCCTGTTACCAAAGGGGAAGTAATCGTTGATGGCCATCATCTGAGCGCCCCTGAAACGGATATCAATACCGTTCGCACGGAAGTCGGCATGGTGTTTCAGCAGTTTAATCTTTTTCCACATAAAAGAGTCATCGAAAATCTTATGCTCGCACCGCGGGTAGTACGAAGAGTTCCTGAAAAAGATGCTAAAGAACGCTGCTTGAACTTGTTGGAAAAGGTCGGACTTTATGATAAGGCTAATGAATATCCGCAGCAATTATCAGGCGGGCAGCAGCAGCGCGTGGCCATCGCTCGTGCACTTGCCATGGAACCGAAAATGATGTTGTTTGATGAACCGACATCAGCATTGGATCCGGAGCTGGTTGGTGAAGTGCTGGAAGTGATGAAACAGCTCGCGAATGAGGGAATGACGATGTTTGTTGTCACTCATGAGATGGGATTTGCTCGTGAAGTAGCCGATAGAGTTTTATTTATGGATGAAGGGGTCATTGTGGAAGAAGGGCGACCTAATCAATTGTTTTCCAATCCGCAATCAGATCGAACAGCGGAATTTTTAAATAAAATTTTATAGCTGCATTGTTTTTTAAAATCGCAGGCTTAATCGGCTTGTTTCCGCCTGAATACTGTCATGTGGATGTTCAAGCGGAAAATAATGATGAACAAGTTGAGGTTAACTTCTTGAAAATGGCGCTACAGTTAAATATTTGAAAGCAATTTTAACGTAAGCGATGTTTGATAAACGAGACAAGGAATGAGTCCGTTTAATCACGCTATATGATGTTTAAACCGTTTTGATTTATAAGATTATTCTATTTATTATTAATACGAATCATTTTTCGAAAAACTTAGGAGGTGGAATCATCTTAAACAGTGACAGTCAAGTCATGACGAAGCCAAGAAAAAGTGAGACCGGTTTGCATTTTCGCAGACCAACAAAAGATGATGGAGCAGAAGTGTGGGAACTGGTAAAAGGTACCGGTGTCCTCGATTTGAACTCATCCTATAGCTATATTATGTGGTGTGAAATTTTTTCGGATACATCCATTGTAGTGGAAAGAGAGGAGCGAATAGTTGGATTCATTTCAGGATTCATCCATCCGGACCAGCCGGATACGCTGTTTATTTGGCAAGTAGCTGTAGATGAATCAGAGCGCGGGCAGGGGCTTGCAACGAGAATGCTGTACCAATTGCTGCAGCGTGAAACTTGTGCAGATATTCAATCGGTTGAAGCGACCGTATCGCCATCTAATTCGGCGTCACAGCGGCTGTTTCTGGGTCTTGCGAGGAAAATGCTAACCAAATGTGTGATTCATGACTATTTTACATCCGATGACTTTCCTGGAGAAGGTCATGAAGATGAACATTTGTTTAAGATTGGACCAATTCAAAAAGAAAAAATTTTAGCGGAAGGGTGACATTTTGACGACTACGGTATTAAATAAGCATGATAAAATGAAGACCTTTGAGGAACTGGAATCGTCCGTAAGAAGCTATAGCCGGGGCTGGCCAGTGGTATTTGAAAAAGCGAAGGGCTATACCATTTGGGATACCGACGGGAATGCGTATATTGATTTCTTTGCTGGTGCCGGTGCCTTGAACTATGGGCATAATAACGACACCATGCAGGAAAAAATGATTGATTACATCCGGCGTGATGGTATTATCCATAGCCTTGATATGGGAACAACGACTCGGGAGGCGTTTCTGAAACGTTTCCGGGATGTGATACTTACACCGCGCAATCTGGATTATAAAGTCATGTTCCCCGGGCCGACCGGAACGAATACGGTGGAAAGCGCATTGAAGATTGCCCGGAAAGTGACCGGGCGTGATACCGTCATTAGCTTCACCAATGCATTCCATGGTATGACCATTGGCTCCCTTTCAGTAACGGGAAATTCCTTCAAACGTCATGGGGCAGGGGTCCCGCTTAATCATTCAGTCTCTATGCCCTTCGATGATTACGTGGAGGACCAGAATACCATCGCCTTTTTGGAACGTTTTTTAGAAGATAGCGGCAGTGGTGTAGCACTACCGGCAGCTATTATTCTCGAAACCGTCCAGGGAGAAGGCGGCATTAATGCAGCCAGCATGGATTGGCTTAAAAAGGTAGCTGACCTATGCAAACGCTGGGACATTTTACTGATTGTGGATGATGTTCAGGCAGGCTGCGGCAGGACCGGCACATTCTTCAGTTTCGAACCGGCCGGCATTGAACCGGATATCGTCTGCCTTTCCAAATCGATTGGCGGCGTTGGTTTGCCAATGGCTATTACGTTGATTAAACCGGAATACGATCAATGGGACCCTGGTGAACATAATGGAACCTTCCGCGGAAATAATCTTGCTTTTCTTGCAGCTGAAGAGGCATTGACCTACTGGGAAACGGATGAATTCAGTCAAGCCATCCAGGAAAAAGGAAGGCTTCTCGGTGATACCATCAAAGGCCTGATTGATAAATATCCCGCTCTTGACGCGCAAGCTCGCGGCAGAGGCTTGATGCAAGGAATTGCAATCGGCAAACCTGAATTGGCCGATGCCATTTGTGCGGAGGCTTTCCAGCGAGGGTTAATAGTAGAAACATCCGGACCAGAAGATGAGGTTGTCAAATTTCTCCCGCCGCTGAATATAGATAAACAAGGGCTTGAAAAAGGGCTCGCTATTTTGGAAGACAGTATTAAGGCTGTTCTTGCCCAGTAAATGAAGAGGTTGTTCAAAAAGTCCGGTAAAAATGGCACATCGAAATTCTTCGTTGGCTCGAAACTACGCCGCCTCGAATTTCTCGGTCCTTTTTATCCTTTTTGAACACGCAATAAAAGAAAGAGGTGCTGAAATGATTGTAAAATCGCTGGAAGATCTAGTGGGAACAGAAGATGAAACGTCTGATGAAAACTGGAGTAGCCGCAGATTTATTTTGAAAAAAGATAATGTCGGCTTCAGTATGAATGACACGATTATAAAAGCAGGAACAGATAATTATTTCTGGTATAAAAACCATATTGAAGCGGTTTATTGCATTGAAGGTGAAGGTACGATTGAAAAACTGGAAACCGGTGATGTGTATGACATTAAACCTGGTACCATGTATCTACTGGATGAACATGACAGACACCGCTTAAAGGCTAAAACGCAAATGCGTATGGTGTGTGTCTTCAATCCGCCGCTTGTCGGAACAGAAACACATAATGAAGAAGGCTATTACCCACTGTTGACAGAATAACAGACGGCCAATCCACCCGAATGATGATCATCATTGTTCGGGTTTTTTGTGCATAAAGATAGAAGGGGTTCTTAAAATAGTTTATGATTAAGAGTTATAGGTCAACACCAAAATCTATGGTTGAAATGAACTGGTAAATATAGTGTCGAAACTAGCCAGCCTAGTGTTTTTCTGAAGTGGTTGCAAAATAACATCCGTACGTAGATAGTGAAAGCTCTATATAAGCTAGATTTACTATAGTTCGGGAGTGATAGCTGTGAATATAGACCATTTAAAAGTTTTTCATGTATTAGCAAAAAATAACAGCTTTTCTAATACGTCAAAAGTTTTACATATATCCCAGTCAAGCGTAAGTAAGCAAATCCGCCAACTGGAAGAAGAACTATATACCAAACTTTTTGACAGGACAACAAAAAAAGTTCAGTTGACTTCTGAGGGTGAAATTCTATTAGAATCGGCCGAAAGAATATTTAAAGAAATAAATCGTGTGAAAAATAAGTTAGCATCACTTTCGGAAACGGTCCATGGAGACTTAGTTATCGGTGCTAGCTTAACCCTAGGAGAGCACATCCTGCCTTACGTGTTAGGGGAATATCAGAAGCAATATCCGAATGTTCATTTAGATATGAAGGTAGATAACTCTGAACATATTATTGAAAGACTTAAAAGTAAGCAAATTGATCTTGCGTTTATTCAATCGTCTTCTTATTATCCGGAATTTGCCCAACAGCTTTTTTTAGAAGATGAGCTCGTGATTATTGCCCCCCAGAAATTTATCTATCCAGAATTTGATTCCGTTAATGAATATATTACGCCCGACATGCTTTTAACCCTGCCAATAATTATCAGGGAGCAAGGTTCAGGTACAAGACAAGTGATTGAAGAACAATTACAGAATAATCAGTTTGACCCTAAGCAACTAAATGTCCTGCTGGAACTGGAAAATACAGAATCTATTAAAGCTGCCGTTGAATCAGGTTTAGGCATCTCTATTATTTCAAAAGCTTCTGTTCAAAAGGAACTCCGTTTGAACACCCTCCGAAGACTAACTGTTCAAGGACTGCACTTAAAAAGAAACTTTTATTCTATTTATGATGAACAAAATATATCACTACCGGGCAGTTCTTTCCTTTCATTTATTCATAACTATTATAACTAAATAAGACATTTATCGACAAACCCCCTTCATACGGGGGTTTTTTTATGTTATAGCAATTATCAATTATTCTAAATCGTAATAAATAATATCAATAATCAGAATATGACTAATTATCAAAATACATTGACGAATCACTCCTCCGGTGCTTAAATGAAATTATCGAAACCAACTTTTGCAAAAACGAGATTTATTTTTTGAAAAGCAAATCCTTTTTAGGGAGGTACAACGAATGTAAGGCGTAACAAAAGCTGGAAACGAACCGAGTAAACGGGGACATAACGCCTAGTATGATTAGGGGAGGATGAACATGCAAATGAATAAAAGTGTGCAGACGAATGAGGAAGTTGCTGCTACCATTTCAATCATGGTGGAAAAGGCGCGAGTGGCTATGGATCAAATATATGATTATAGCCAAGAACAAGTAGATGAACTGGTTCAGGCTGTGGCTTGGGCAATTTATAAACCCGGCAATACAGAGAAATTAGCGCAAATTGCTGTGCAAGACACCGGCTTGGGTCGTTACGATGATAAGGTTACGAAGAAAAGGCGTAAAACGATGGGTACGCTTTATGATTTAAAGGATGAAAAATCGGTCGGAATCATTAATAAGGATGAGGCCACGGGAATTACCGAAATTGCGAAACCTGTTGGTGTTGTTGGAGCTGTCGTACCTTCAACGAACCCAGGGGCTACTCCTGCAAATATTGCTATGATGGCTTTGAAAGGTCGTAACGCCATTATTATTGCACCTTCTCCCAAGGGGCTAACGACGAGTAAATTACTTTTATCGTATATTCATGAAGAATTGACGAAATTAGGTGCACCACTAGACCTCGTTCAAGTATTACCAGAGCCTGTCAATAAGGCGAAAACAATAGAATTGATGAAACAAGTGGACTTTCTGACCGTTACAGGTTCCAGAAACAATGTCAGATTAGGGCAGACAAGTGGCACCCCCAATATTTGTGTCAGTGAAGGAAATGTCGTCTCGATTGTTGATGCAACTGCTGACATCCAAAGTGCAGCCCACAAAATCTTTTTAAGTAAGACATTCGATAACGCTACAAGCTGCTCCAACGATAACTCGGTTGTTATTGAAGCGCCGGTTTATGATGAAATGATCCGCGCCCTGCAAAAAGAAGGCGGTTATCTCTGCAACCAAGTGGAAAAGGATAATCTGCAAGCTGCGATTTGGACGGCGGACGGAAAGCGGAATCCGGAGACCGTTGCCAAGGATCCGGCCGTGATTGCTCAAGCTGCTGGCCTGAAAAATAAGAAGGCAGAAGAGGCAACGTTTTTCATGGTGGAGGAAACGGGAGTTGGGGAAGATTATCCGTTCTCAGGTGAAAAATTGGCCGTCGTTTTAACGGTTTACAAAGCAAAAGATTTCACGGATGCAATCGATATTTCCAAAAATATTTTAAACTATCATGGTCGTGGTCATTCGTGCGGACTTCATACGTCAGATGAATCGCATATTGAAAGAATTGGGTTGGAAATGGATGTCAGCCGGTTATTAATCAATCAGGTGCAAGTATCCGGGAACGGTGGAAGTTTTGATAACGGCCTGAACTTTACGCTTTCCATGGGCGGTGGAACATGGGCAGGAAATAACACCTGTGACAATTTATCATATAAACATTTTCTCAATGTGACAAAGGTTTCAGAAGTTATTCCGGAAGTAGTGCCGACGGAGGAAGAACTGTGGGGAACGTACTGGGAAAAATATGGGCGTGCATAAGGAGATGAAACCATGAAGTTATTTGAATATCAGGCAAAGGCGTTATTTGAAAGCGCTAACATACCTGTCCCAAATCGGGTTACGATAGAGAACGACTCGGAAGTGGATGATGCGATACGTCAAGTTGGCCTGCCATGTGTCATTAAGGCGCAAGTATTGCATGGTGGTAGAGGAAAAGCGGGACTCATTCAGATTGCTGGTGAAAAAGAGGAAGTGAAGGAAAAGGTAAATGAAGTGAAAGCACGATCCAATCATATGCCTTATTTGCTAGTGGAAGAAGCGGTTAATATCGCGAAGGAATTCTATGTATCTATGACGGCGGAACCTGTAACTGGAGATGTCATGATAATGGGAAGTGCTGAGGGCGGCATTGACATTGAGGAAGTTGCCAGAACCATGCCGGAAAAAATAATAAAGACGACTGTAAATGTAAATGAAGGGTTATTACCATATCAGGCGCGCGAGTTTTTGTATGATTTGGGAATAGAAAATCGAATGATTGGTCAAGGTACCAAGCTGCTTCTGAATTTATACGATGTTTATTGGAAACATGATGCTGAATTAGTGGAAATAAATCCATTGATGGTGACAGAAGAAGGAAATTTTGTTGCCGGTGATGGAAAAGTGACGATTGATGATAATGCACTTTACAGGCATCCACAGTTTTCTTTAACAAGAGAGCATTTTGAGGATGATGTGCAGTATGCTGCGGCTATTGAGGGGATACCTTATCTGCAATTCTCCGGTGATATCGGTTTAATGTGTGCCGGGGCTGGTTTGACAAATGCCGTCTATGATCTGGTAAACGATTATGGTGGAAGCGTTGCCAGTTATTTAGAATTTGGCGGCCCCAACTATCACAAGGCGGTCAAATCAATGGAACTTATTATGCAAAACGAGATCAAGGTGTTGCTTGTTGTAACGTTTGGCACGATAGCACGAGCAGATGTCATGGCGCAGGGATTGGTTGATGCGATTAAAGAACACCAACCGGAATTCCCTATTGTCACAGCGATACGAGGAACAGGTGAAGAAGCAGCCCGAGACATTTTACAAGACTTTGGGCTGGAGCCGCTATCAGATACGGAAGAAGCAGTAAAGCAAGCAATCAAGCTAGCAGGAGGTATCCCTATACAATGAGTATTATTTTAGATGAACAGACGCGCGTGTTAGTGCAAGGGATTACAGGCAAGGAAGGAAGCTTTTGGACCAAGCATATGATGGACTACGGTACGAATGTTGTTGCCGGTGTGACACCCGGGAAAGAGGGGCAGATGGTAGAAGGTGTTCCGGTCTTTCATACAGTCAAACGAGCGACTGCCAAGGTGGAAGTAGATGCGTCCTTGCTTTTCGTTCCGCCGAAGCTTGCTAAGGATGCAGTATTGGAGGCGTTGGATGCAGGAATAAAAACGATTGTTGTTTTATGTGATGGTATTCCTCTGCATGATACATTGCAAATGAGAAATGCTGCCAAAACAAAAGGGGCCATGGTCATTGGTGGGAATACCTCAGGCATTATATCGATGGGGAAGGCAATGATGGGATTTTTCCCTCATTGGTTGGATCGCGTTTACAAACCGGGAAAGATCGGGATTATGACGAGAAGTGGTTCATTGACCAATGAGGTAACTGCAGAATTAGTAAAGGCAGGTTTTGGTGCTTCCTCCCTAATTGGAATTGGTGGCGATTCTGTACCATTAACACGATTTGCTGAAGTGCTGCCATTATTTGAAAATGATCCAGATACCGAGGCCGTAGTGATCATCGGTGAGCTCGGCGGAACAATGGAGGAGGAAGTAGCAGAAGCAATGGAAAATGGCGTTCTTACCAAGCCCCTCGTGTCCTTTCTTGGAGGAAGAACGGCTCCAAAGGGTAAAAAGATGGGGCATGCCGGTGCTATTATAACCGCTGGAAAAGGGACCGTAGAAGATAAAATTTCTGCGCTTCATGGGGCTGGGGCATATGTAGCCAAAAAGCCTCGTATGGTAGGTGAATTGTTAAACGACATTTTTATAAAACAGGACATTTAGCCTAAAGGAGCGTTAAGGCTCCTTTAGGCAAGAACAATGATAAATAATCCGAAAAATGTAAGCGCTTTAAATGACTTGGGAAATGAAAACTACCTAACCCGGGAGGCATTGGATGGGACGAAAAAAAGTAAGACGGAGAAAAGTAAGTATCAGTAATAAAATTCTGTTACTGTTATGCGGATTATATTTTATCGCATATGTGGATCGTGTTAATATCGCTACGGCTGCACCATTTATTGAAGACGACCTCAATCTTTCCTCATCACAAATGGGTTTCATCTTATCTGCATTTGCGTACCCCTATTGTTTTTTGCAAATTGCCGGCGGATGGGCCGGTGATAAACTTGGACCGCGTAAAATGTTGTCAGTTATAGGAATTGTTGTCGCTGGAACAACGGCAATTACCGGTGCTATTTCAGGAATGTGGACTGCTATGCTTGCACGTATAGGACTCGGTGTTGGGGAAGGGGCTGCCTTTCCAACCGCAACCAAAGCAATGACAAAGTGGCTGCCCAGGGAAAAATGGGGATTCGGGCAGGGTGCTACCCATGCATCTTCTCGACTGGGTAATGCCATTACTCCGCCACTGATTGCTGCAATTATTGTTTCGCTAGGCTGGCGTTCCTCTTTTTTCATTATGGCCCTTATTAGTGCGCTTTGGGTAATTGTGTGGCTTTGGTATTTTCGTGATAATCCAAAGAACCATCCTAAAATAACAAATGAAGAATTAGCAGCATTACCACCTCAGGCTGACACGAAGGAACAAAAAGAGAAAAAAGTTATCCCATGGAAACAATTAAGTAAACGGATTTTACCCATTACGTTGATTGACTTTTGTTATGGATGGGCGTTGTGGGTGTACTTAACGTGGTTGCCGTCATTTTTATATACCGCGTATCAAATAGATATTCAAAAATCAGCCATATTTACAGCTGGAATCCTGTTTGCAGGTGTTGTAGGAGATGCATTGGGCGGCGGTTTATCTGACAAAATTTACAAGAAAACCAGTAATCTTAAATTTGCCCGAAAATCAATTTTAATCACGGGATTGGCGGGCTCGTTTATCTTTCTATTACCCGCTTTATTTATCCACAATTTAATGCTAATCGCCATTTCACTTAGTCTTGCCTTCTTTTTCCTCGAATTGTGTAATGCTAACTTATGGGCTATTCCAATGGACATCGCACCCAATCATTCCGGTACAGCAAGCGGAATGATGAATACCGGATTTGGCATTGCAGGAATGGTTTCACCCCTATTATTCGGGTTTATGATAGATGTAACAGGCAATTGGCAAGTACCTTTTAGTGCTTCAATCTTTCTTTTGTTTGTTGGTATTGTCGTGACACTGTTAATCGATCCTTCGAAAAAAGTAGACCTAGCTGACTCTGATGAAGAGAATATTAAATCGACAACGTCTATATGAATGGTCGTTTGGAATACCGTTTTGGTTTCGAGACGGGCTCTCAAGACCGATTCGCCCGTTTACGAGTGCTGTTTTGGTCTCGAGACGGGCTCTCGAGACCGATTCGCCCGTTTACGAGTGCTGTTTTGGTCTCGAGACGGGCTCTCAAGACCGATTCGCCCGTTTTAGAGCACCGTTTTGGTTTCGAGACGGGCTCTCGAGACCCTTTCGGCCGATTTCGAGTGCTGTTTTAGTTTCGAGACGGGCTCTCAAGACCGATTCGGCCGATTTCGAGTGCTGTTTTGGTCTCGAGACGGGCTCTCGAGACCAATTCGGCCGATTTCGAGTGCTGTTTTGGTTTCGAGACGAGCGCTCGGTCCCAATTCGCCCGGTTTCAGTCACCGTTTTCGAGGTGTTTTTTGTTTCTGAATAAGATAAGGTAATTAAAAAAGCTGGACATATTTGCTTGTTGCAAGCGAATATGTCAGGATGAAACGAGACGCAAAATTCTTGGGGGGATGAAGCAATGAAAAGCGTTATTGTCAACGATTCGGGTGCTCGGAAACAGCTGGAGGTGGGTGAACGACCCAAGCCGGAAGCAGGGGGAGAAAATTTGCTGATTAACGTGCATATGGCTGCCGTCAATCGGACAGATCATTATAAAAGATGAAAATACGGGCTATTCATCTAATCCGGTTCCGGGGGTGGAAGTTGCCGGCACAGTAGTTGAAGCTGATAGTGCCCATTCTTTTGCTGTCGGGGACCGCGTCATGGGGCTTGTAAACGGAGGCGGTTATGCGGAGTACGCCGTTATGCCTGCTAGCCGTGCGATGAAAATCCCGGAAGCTCTGTCATTTACAGAGGGCGCGGCCATCCCTGAAGTTTTCCTGACAGCCTACCAGACACTATTTTGGATCGGTAAGCTGCAGCAAAAGGAAACCGTCCTGATTCATGCGGGCGCAAGCGGTGTAGGAACTGCTGCCATCCAGCTTGCTAAACAGCTGTCCAATGCAAAGGTTATTGCCACTGCGGGAACAGAAAGGAAACTGAAATTTTGTTCGGAGCTCGGGGCTGACGTAACCATTAATTATAAAGAACAGCCGTTTGACCAAGCCGTTTCGGATGCAACTGACCATCAAGGTGTCGATCTGATCCTTGATTTCGTCGGTGCGTCTTACTGGGACAAAAATCTGGCAAGCATCAAAACGGATGGCCGTTGGGTGCTTATCGGCATCATGGGCGGAAGCGAGTTGGAAAACGTCGATTTAATGGCCCTTATGACCAAACGCATCCAACTGACCGGAACATTGCTCACACCAAGAAGTGATGCGTATAAGACTGAACTGAGCAAGGAATTTGCTGCGCGTGTCCTGCCTTATATTGAACAAGGGACGATACGACCGGTGATTGACAGCACATTTCCGATTGAAAACGTGCTCGATGCCCACCAACATATGGAAGCAAATCGGAATATCGGAAAGATTATTCTGAGTATGGAATCAGAGGCTAATAAATAGGAAGAAAAAAATCGTGCCGTCCTAAAAGGAGGAGGCACGATTTTTTTAACCTGTTTAATGGAGGAGCAAACTTTTTACGGACGTTTTTCGGCGTGAAATATTACTTGATAAATCTAAATGTTAAAGGGAAGTTATAAGCTTTGCCCATGATTGTTTTTATCACACCGATGACCATAACCAAAACCCAAATGGCACTTGATAAAATGAACAATAACACCAACACAATGAATGCTAATCCACCATAAATGACTAAAACATCTGGAAGAATAGAAAGCCAGAAATCTCTAGGTATTTTAGATACGATGAATAGGAGTAAGACTGTGGATATAATGTACAACTGAAAAGTAATGAGAAAATTTATTATCCCTCTTAAGTGTTGGTCAACAAAAGTTGTATGTTCCCGAAAAATAATCCTATAGACTTGTATTGCGACAATATTTAATAATGGGATGGGAAAGAAAAACGCCAAAACATATCCGCCTAATACAATGATTTTTTCATCTTTTGAAACCAATAAAACCCCCCTCAAATTCATTGGACCAAGTAAAACAAATGTTCATAAAATATGTAACTATTTTAACAAACATATAAGTGCCTTTTCATCCTTCCTGTGTAAATCTGTAGCAAATCTCCAGTATACATAGTCGCATACAAATTATATCCAACACACGGTTACAACCATTCCCACGGTGTTAAAAAGGTAAAATATCAGAATTCGTTGAAAATTGTTCACAGGTGTGATGCATATCATATGGTATAATTTAAATAACAAAGAGGGCCACTTTATAACCGACTTACTGGCAACTTGCCAAATCGGGTCTGTTTTATGAAAAACTAGTATCATTAAACGAACTATTCCGTACCTAGGCATAAAGGTCTAAAAATTTTGCAAACCTATGTGAAAATGTTCACAAATAAACTGGACTGTCAGGTTAGGTAGAAATAAATTTTAATATTTACTAGTGGCCTCTTTAAATGAAAGAAAGGAGGACGGGTTGACGCTGAGATGAAAGAAATAAAAGTTCATAGAAAATAAATGGGCTTCTTGGAGGAACAAATCAAGCTGCGCATTAATCAGGAATGGGAGGGATAATCAACCAATACAAATACCATGTTAAGGAACTTGGCAAAGCGTTTATGCCTGTATAAAGAAAAATTAGCGGAGCAATTTCAATAAAAAGGGTGAGTTCTAATGGCGAACATCGGCGTACCTAGTTTAATACTAATTCTGGTCCTTGCATTAATTATTTTTGGCCCTAGCAAGCTACCGGAAATCGGGCAAGCCTTTGGAAAAACATTACGGGAATTTAAAGATTCAGCAAAAGATGTTCTCGATGATGAAGATAATGAGAAGAAGAAAAAATAAAACTCGGGTGCTTATTCAGGAGTACTATAGGAGGGGAGCTTCATGGCTGAACATATGACAGAGAAACAAGATGGTGTACTGGATAAGGATATTTCCGTATTTCAATTCAGACAAAGTATGTATGAACTTTTGCATCTGCTATTCGCACAGCCACTATTGAAAAAAGATTATCTTGAAATTCAACAGCAGGGAAATTTAGAACCAATAAGATCCTTTGGTGAAGGGGGAGAATTGCTTTATAAATTTTTCACAAATAATAATGTAAATAATTTGAAAGACGAGCAGCAAGAATTTTACCGGCTTTTTGTTGGCCCGGGCACCTTGTTAGCCCCTCCTTGGGAATCGGTTTATCGAGGAACGGATAAAATTTTACATGATTATCCTTCGCTAGAAATGTCACAACTATATGATAGGTTTGGTCTTGAACTTATAAAAGAAAATATTGAAGCGGAAGACCACTTGGCACTTGAGCTTGAATTTATCATTTATTTAATTGAAAAAGGTTTGACAGATAATAAATTCATTTCTTTGTTTACAGAAGGACAACGGTTATTAGTATTACATCATTTTTCCAAATGGATTCCCGATTTTTCAAGGGATGTTGTAAAACATACAGAATCAGACCTTTATAAAGGATCTGCTCTTTTATTAGATGAATTTATTAGGTTTGATTCACAGTATTTACAAGAACTAGATTAGTTAAGGAGGTAAAACTTATGAGTATATTTGAAAAAATTAAAGAAAGTTCTGTATCAAGGCGTACTTTTTTAAAATGGTCAGGTGTTTCAGCTACTCCAATTGTATTTGGAGGTGTGGCTACCAAAAAGTATCTTAAGCCAAAAGCGGTAGCTGCTACACAAAAAGACGATGAAGAAACAATTATTCCTACATGTGGAACGACGAATTGTGGTGGGCGTTGTTTAATCAAAACCCATGTTAAAGACGGAAAAATTGTGCGAATTACGACTGATGATGCTGAAGAAGACTCACTTATTTGTCCGCAAATTCGTGCCTGTTTACGTGGCCGTAGCTACCGGAAATTTGTTTATAATCCAAATCGCTTAAAATACCCCATGAAACGTGTTGGTAAACGTGGTGAAGGAAAATTTGAACGAATTAGCTGGGATGAAGCAATTGATACTATTTATAAAGAAACCAAACGCATTACAGACAAATATGGTCCAGCTTCTCGATATAGCACCTATGCCTCTGGTAATTGGGGTGGGATTGCAAGCGGGCGTACCATGTTTAAAAAACTGATGGCATTAACAGGCGGTTACCTTGGTTATCACAACACCTATAGTAGTGCTCAAACATCAAATGCTACGCCATATACCTATGGAACTGGAGCCACAGGTAGTAGTCTTGATTCATTAGTCAACTCAAAGTTAATCATTTTATGGGGGCATAATCCTGCTGAGACTATTTTTGGCACTTCGAATTTTTATTTAAAAAGAGCAAAAGAAGCTGGCGCAAAAATTTATGTTGTCGATCCACGTTATACTAATTCAGGTATTGGTTTGGCGGATGAATGGTTTCCAATCCGGCCAACGACAGACAATGCACTTATGGATGCGATGACATATGTGATTTTAACTGAAAAACTTCACGATAAGGATTTCTTGGATAAATACTGTATTGGTCATGATGAAGACCATATGCCGGAAAATATTCCTGAGGGAGAATCGTTAGAAAGTTATATTTTAGGTAAAAAGGATGGGATTGAGAAAACGCCTGAATGGGCTGAAAAAATATGTGGTCTGCCGGCAAATAAAATCCGTCAACTTGCTCGTGATTATGCCATGGCCAAGCCTGCTGCGCTCTTACAAGGCTATGGACCCCAGCGCCATATGAATGGAGAACAGATAGTTCGTGGTGCGACAGTATTAGCGTCATTAACTGGAAATGTAGGAAAAAATGGGGGATGGGCCTCTGGGCAAGGAGGTTTTAGTCGTACATCCGTTGCTTCGGTTCCACAAGTAGAGAACCCTTTAGGAATTACAATCCCGTGTTTTTTATGGACTGATGCTGTTACTCATGGAACGGAAATGTCCGCAGATGATGGCGTTCGTGGGTTAAAAGATGGTGAAACCTTACCATCAAATATTAAATTAATTTTTAATTTAGCAGGTAATGCATTGCTTAACCAACATGGTGATATTAATGAAACGGCAAAGATTTTAGAAGATGAAAGTCTGGTTGAGTTCATTGTCGTAAGTGATGTTTTCATGACTCCATCCGCAAAATTTGCTGATATTTTACTTCCTTCAAATACTTTTTTTGAACGACACGACATTGGCTTGCCATGGGGTTATGGTGATTATGCAATTCTTTCACAAAAAGTGTCTGAAAACCTATATGAGTCCAAGTCTGATTATGAATGGCTTACTTTGTTGGCAGAAAAAATGGGCGTGAAAGACAAATTTACGGAAGGGAAGACAGAAAAAGATTGGGCACGCTGGGTGGTTGAAGAGACCAAAAAACAGGATCCGAGCTTTTCGACTTGGGAACAAATGCAGAAGAACGGGATTCATAAATGGAAATTTGATAAACCGACGATAGGTTTTGAAAAGCAAATAAGTGATCCAGAAAATAATCCATTCCCGACTCCATCCGGAAAAATAGAAATCTTTTCAAAGGATTTGTGGGACATGGATAATCATGAAGAAATTCCTGCTATACCAAAACATATTGCCGTTGGGGAGGGCCCGGAAAGCGAGTTGACGAAGAAGTATCCACTTCAAATGATTGGTTGGCATTATAAACGGCGCTGTCACTCTATTCATGACAATAATCCATGGATGGAAGAGGCAGGAAAACAAGAGATGTGGGTCAACGAAATGGATGCACAGAAGCGAAACTTAAAAGATGGTGATATTGCTAAAGTATTTAATGATAGAGGCGTGGTACAAATCCCGGTTAAAATAACTAATAAAATTGTTCCAGGCGTTGTGGCTATTCCTCAAGGTGCATGGTATACACCTAACAAAGATGGTATTGATACAAGAGGTTCGATTAATGTATTAACAACACTAAAACCATCACCTTTAGCCAAAGGTAATCCGCAACATACAAATCTTGTAGAAGTAGAAAAAATCTAATAAAGGGGGAGATGCAGGTGACTCAGTTAGGCTTTTATATTGATCAGGCACGCTGTATTGGATGTGAAGCATGCGTAATTGCCTGTAAGGATAAGAACGATAACCCGGTAGGTGTGAATTTTAGAAGAGTTTACTCATTTGAAGAAGGGTCGTTTACAGAAGATAAAAATGGAAGTTTTATTCAAAACATTCAATCCTATTTTTTATCAATATCCTGTAATCATTGTGACGAACCAAAGTGTGTGGAAAACTGTCCAACCACTGCTATGTTTAAACGGGAAGAGGACGGCGTGGTTGTGGTTGATCAGGACAAATGCGTAGGTTGCAGATATTGTGAGTGGAACTGTCCATACGGTGCTCCCCAATATAATGAAGAATTGGGGAAAATGACGAAATGTGATTTGTGTATAGATTTATTGGAAAAAGGGGAGAGGCCAGCTTGTGAGGGGGCCTGCCCAGTAAGAGCTATTGAAATTGGTCCTATTGATGAATTGCGAGCAAAATATGGAAATGTAAGTGAGGTAAAGGGTTTGCCTACAGCCTCAATTACTAAGCCAAATCTTGTAATAAATACACATAAGGATGCTAGTGAATAAAGGGAGGCGGATGATCATGAATGAATGGCCATTATTAATCTTTACGATAGCTATGCAAGCGGCTATTGGTGGTATTTTTATGTTGTGGGTTTACCAGCTAAGGTGTAAAGATAAAGAAAACTTGGATATGTTTAATCTCTTTAAAATCCCACTAGTCATTATTGCTGGTTTTTCTCTAGTCGGTTTGGGTGCATCCTTTGCCCATTTGGGAGCACCTACAAATGCTTTCAACACGCTAAGACATGTTGGTTCTTCCTGGATGAGTCGCGAAATACTTGTGACAGGAATGTTTATTGGGTTAACTTTTATTACGGCTGCTTGGGCATTTTACCGTAAGAAAGTCTCGCCGTGGCTATTACTTGTTACAGCTTTGGTAGGCTTTATTGATGTATATTGTATGGCAGCTATCTATTCTAATTCCTTGATATCTCCTTGGAATTCGATTCACACGTTCATGTCTTTTTACGGAACAACATTCATATTGGGTTCCGTACTTGCTGTAGCTTTGCTCGCAACTGCCTTATACAGACAGAAAATGGAGTTGGAGGCTAAGCAATTTACAAAAGTTGCATTAATAATAGCTATGCTGGGAATCGCGCTCCAAGTGATTGGTACCGCATTACTGCCAGTGACGATGACAGAGGTGAATATGATTGAAGCATCAGCAATAACGGAACTTTTATCGGGTTATACTGGTATGGTTACCTTGCGATGGATTATTTCCATTTTGGGAATTGCATTGCTCTTCTTTTTGGCTGTATCATCTTATAAGAAGTCCTTTGCCGCACTGTCGTTTATTATGTTGTTGACATTTGTTATGTCCGAGGGCATGAGCCGTTACGTATTCTATGTATTAGGATCCTGATTGTTTTTACTTAAAAGATAGATTCAAAAAGCATCATTAAACTAAGAAGCTAGCTACCCAAACGCTCAGATCTACTCTGAGCGTTTCAATGGGTTAGCATTTAATTGTTTTCCACTATGTGGTGCTGTAGAGCACTTATTGATAGTTTTAACATAATTAACGTTCCTATCATTTTCACAGTGTAAAAAGGTAAAATATCAGAATTCGTTGAAAATTGTTCACAAGTATATTGAACGTATTATGATATAATTAAATTAACCAAGGGGATCCATTCTACAACCGATTTACCGGCATATGCCAAACGTTGTAAAAAGGTATGACATAACAAAATCAACCTGTTATTACCTTAGTTTAAATAAAAATAGAAAATAAAATGTATCCCTGAAATGGAGTTAATTGAATTGGATTCTCTTGGGGACTGCACCATTAGGTGGAAAACAATTGGAGGGAACACCATGCCTGAACTGACAAGGCGAAACTTTATGAAGTTTACAGCAGCTTCTGTTGCCGCTGCGGCGGTAGCTGACAAGCAGCATGTTTCTGCTGACACCGGTGATGCTGATAAAGCATTTCCGTTAATGACAGCAGGTGCAACATCGGCTTATGGGCTGTGTCACTTTTGTTCTGTAGGTTGTGGCATTGAAGTGAAAATCAAGGATAATAAAGTCGTTTCAACAGAAGGCTTTCCGGATCACCCAATCAATGAGGGAACTTTATGTCCTAAAGGGCGCTCTATGAAGGAGTTGGCTAACTCTGATTTGCGTTTGACACATCCTTTAGTCAGGAAACCCGGGAGTGATGAATGGGAACCAATCTCATGGGAAAATGCAATGGATAAAATCGCGAATAAAGTAAAAGAGGTTCGCGAGGAAACTTTTTCAAAGACGAAAAATATTGATGGAGATGAGGTCACAGTCAATCGCATGGATGGCATTTTTAGCCTGGGGAGTGCGGAAATCGACAATGAAGAGGCCTATCTTTATACAAAATTTAACCGGGCATTAGGAATTCATAATTATACGCACCAGGCCGAGATATGACACGCTCCAACGGTGGCTAGTTTAGCCCCTTCATTTGGTAGTGGTGCTATGACAAACAACTTCATAGATATGAAGAATTCCAACGTTATTCTAATAGCCGGCAACAATACGGCAGAATGTCATCCGTTAGCGATGCGCTGGGTTCTAAGAGCACAAAAAAATGGCGCGAAACTAATTGTGGTCGATCCCCGGTTTAATCGAACGGCTAAAGTTGCTGATATCTATGCCCCTGTACGGCCAGGTACTGACATTGGTTATTTGAGTGCAATTGTAAAATATATTGTTGATAACGAATTGTATGATGAAACTTATTTACGCGAGAATACGAATGCATTATATAAAGTAAATCCTGATTTTAGTTTCCATGACGGTTTATTTTCAGGCTATGATGATGAAACCGGCTCATATGACAAAGAAAGCTGGGCCTATCAACTAGATTCAGATGGCTTGCCAATACAGGCAGACTCATTGGATGATCCTGATTGTGTCCTTATGAAATTAAAAGCGCACTTTAAAGATTATACGTTCGAAAAGGCAAGTGAAATTACCGGCATGCCAGCTGATAAGGTGCAACTCGTTGCTGAGACGTTTGTGAACAATCGGCCGGGGACTATATTGTACGCACTTGGCATGACACAAAAATCTGTGGGCGTTCAGGGTATCAGAATGTATGCCATTATTCAACTATTGCTAGGTAATATGGGAATGCCGGGCGGTGGCATTAATGCAAACCGCGGCGAGCCGAATGTTCAAGGAACAACAGACTTGGCTTGCATGGCCCACATTTTACCTGGGTATATACCGATTCCGACTGATGCACATCCAACGTTAAATGATTATATACAAGCTGTTGGAACATCTAGTGGCAAGAAAATGATCTCCCTGCTAAAAGCTTGGTATGGTGAAAATGCCACACCGGAAAACGAATTTGGTTATCACCATATACCTAAGCGGGATTCAACAATATCTAATGCTGCTCACGTGCCGATTTTTGAAAAGTTAAACCAAAATGCATTTAAGATGGGCTTTATTTTCGGACAAAATCCGGTCGTTAGCACGCCTACCGTGGACATGGCATTGCAAGGATTAAGCAATCTCGACTTACTGGTCGTTTCTGAAGCCTTTGAAACCGAGACATCTTCATTCTGGCTGCATCCAGATTTGAATCCAGAAGATATACAAACAGAAGTTCTTTTATTGCCAGCATCTATAACCTTTGAAAAGGCGGGGACTATTACAAACTCTTCCCGGTGGATCCAAGGCAAAGATGCAATCGTTCCGGCGCGAGGAGAAGCCAAGCCTGATGCCGACATTATTTATGAATTTATGTTAAAACTCAAAGAAACGTATGCAGGTAGCAATGATCCAAAAGATAAAGCAATTCTAGACTTAACGTGGGACTATGCAACGACAGGTCACGGTCTCGACGTTGAATCTGTTCTTAAAGAAATGAACGGTTATAATTTAACAACTGGTAAGCTATTAAACTCAGGTTCAGAGATTCAGCGTATGGAGCCGGGTAAGTCGTCTTCCGGAGTAGGTGGTTTATACACAGGTGTGATTACTGAATCAGGAAATCACTCGCTGCGCCGCGATAATGCGGATTCGAGCGGTCTCGGCATCCACCCGAATTGGACATTTTCATGGCCCGACAATACGCGTGTACTGTGGAATCGGGGCTCTGTTAATAGAAAAGGACAGCCTCGCGATAAAGATCGTGCACTTGTTTCATGGAATGGAAATAAATGGATAGAGCATGATGTCTTGCACGTAGCTGCGAATGACAAAGCACCGAACACACCTGAGGGTAGTAAAGTGTTTGCAAATACTGAAGGAAAGGGTGCGTTATTCCGTGGTCCATTTACCATGCCACAGGCAGATACACCTGATATTACGCTTGAATCCGGATATGATCCGAACGTATTCAAAGTGGCACCAATAAGTAACGAAGGCGGAATTGGTGATGGGCCGATGCCAACGCATTATGAACCATTAGAATCACCGGTCAAAAATCCAATGTTTAGCCAACAATCCAATCCGACAGCACAACCGCCAAAATTGCCCGAGTTCCAAAAATATGGTGATGGTAAAGACTTTCCACACATGTTGACCACATATATGGTAACGGAACAATTCTTGTCAGGTGGGGTTACACGAAACACGCCGCAATTAAATGAATTGATGCCATCCAACTTTGCGGAAATCAGTAAAAACCTGGCGAAAAAGGTTGGTGTTAAATCAGGCGATCCTGTTACGATTTCAACTGCTCGGGGTAAGGTTACGGTTGAAGCAATGGTCACAGACCGTATGCAGCCCCTGAAGATAGGCGGCAAAGATGTTGAAGTGGTCGGTGTGCCATGGGGTTGGGGCTTTAAAGGATTAGTAAGTGGTGAGTCCATTAATACAGTTACCAATTCAGGCTATGAACCAAACACTGGTACGCCGGAATATAAGGCATGTGCTTGTAATGTGACAAAGGGAGGTAAGTAATTTATGGCTAAAAAAAATGATAAAGCTATATTGGTTGATACGTCTCTTTGTACAGGTTGCAAGGCATGCCAGGTAGCTTGTAAGGAGTGGCACAATCTTCCGGCTACGGAATTTGAAATGGTATCGGGAACCTACCAAAATCCGGCTGACCGTAATGTGAATACACCGATGTTGATGAAGTTTATTGAGCAATATGATGACTCCACTGATACGATGGACTGGCTAATTTGGAAAAATCAGTGCATGCATTGTACAGATGCGCCATGTGTAGAGGTTTGCCCAACCGATGCATTGTTTACGCATGCGGAAGGATTTGTCGGCTTCGAAGGTGATAAATGCATTGGTTGCACATATTGCGCAAAGGCATGTCCATTCGATATTCCACGTTTTGAAACAGATGCATTAACAGGCAACAAACGCATGAACAAATGTGATTTCTGTCAAGACAAAGTAACGAATGGCGAAATGCCTGCTTGTGTCCGGACTTGTCCGACGAACGCACTAGAATTTGATACATGGGAGTCTGCCGTAGAGAAAGCCCATGAACGTGTCGCAAACATTAAAAGCAGATTTCCTAATGCGAATGTATATGGGGACAAAGAGATGGGTGGTACACACTTTATCTACGTCCTAACAGAAAAACCTGAAACATATGGTTTGCCTGCCCAACCAGAAACGAACGATTTGGTTTCTTTGCGCAGGGATGTTTTAAAACCGGCAACAGAATTATTTATGGGAGCAACGGCAGTCGGCTTATTGACGAACTTTGTCATTTCATCGTCAAAATATGCTGATGATGAAAAACAGCAGGATCCCTCGAGCGATGGAGGCGGAGAAAATGAGTAAGCAACGGAAACTGGTAAAACGATACCGACGCTCAGATATGATCATGCACTGGACAGTGGCCGTGGGCTTTATTTTAGCTTTACTCACAGGATACGCCGTATTTTTTGGAGGAACATCAGCCCTTTTGGTGAATGAAGCCGGATATGTTATCAGACTTATCCATCGTATTGGCGGTGTAGTGTTCGTTGCAGCACCCGTTATATACTTTATCTTTTCCAAAAAACGATTCGGTTTTCTAAGAGCATTTAGATGGGGTAAACGTGATCTTGGTTGGTTAAAATCAGCACCAAAGCACTATTTTGTCGGTGGGGGTGGAATGCCTCCCCAACAAAAATACAATTCCGGTCAAAAAATGTTTTACTTATTTGCGCTTGTATTTGGGTTTTTGCTGGTCATTTCCGGCTTTATCCTTTGGTTTGGCTGGTTCTCGGAGACAACTGGATTAGTGATGCTCTTTATCCATGATGTTTCAGCTGTGTTGTTGACGTTATTCTTCTTTGTTCATGTTTATTTGGTTGTATTCCATCCAGTTGAGCGTACTTCCTTCAATGCCATGGCAACCGGATATATGGACAAAGAATATGCCGAACATCATCATGAACTATGGTATAAAGAAGTGGAAAAACAGGCTGGAAAGGGAAATGATGGCGATGACCAGGGCTCTTATAAGAAAAATGCTTAATCAGTTTGCTTGCTGGACGGAAACGAAATAAATAAACAGAAGGAGGAAAAGTACAATGGCTAATATCGGTGTACCTAGTTTAATTTTAATTCTCGTTGTGGCTTTGATTATATTTGGCCCAAATAAGTTACCTGAACTCGGCCAAGCTGTAGGAAAAACATTGAGGATATTTAAGCAGTCGGCCAATGGCGTTTTGGACGATGACGATGATGATGATAGTGATAAAGCGGATCATTCTAAAAAGGTCAAAAGTCAGGAATCTGAATCTGAATCAGAATCTGAAACCAAATCGAAAAGCGTCTCATAGCGTTTTAGATTGATTGTATTCGCATCACTCTTTCTGAGAGGTATCATTCCACGGGAGGTTGAACTTGGTACTGAGTCGTCAACACCTGTATGCTAAGCTTGACAAGAAGACACTTTAGAATGAAATGGCGCGTTCAAGTGTCTTCTCTTTTCCAAAAGAAACTACTTTTGCCATTGTGCAAACCTGTTGGTAACGATCATTTACAGGTGTTGCGCCAGTGCAGTGGAGGGAGTGAAAGAACATGTCGCAAAAAACAAACCTGATAGACGAAGAAATGAACATTATGGCTCATTTATCAGAGCTAAGAAGTAGATTGATAAAAACGGCTGTTTTTTTCATTTTAGGTTTTATTATAAGCTTTATATTTGCTAAAGATATTTACAAATTCTTTGAAAGTGATATTGACTTTGTCCTCAATATTACTAGTCCGGGTGACACGATTTGGATTTTCCTGACGATTTCCGGACTGATGGCTATTGCTGCGACTATTCCTGTTTTGTGTTATCAATTATGGTCGTTTGCAAAACCTGGGTTGAAGCGGTCGGAAAAAAAGGTCTACTTGTCCTATATTCCAGCGGTTTTTCTATTATTTGTGTTGGGACTTATTTTCGGCTATTTTATGTTCATCGAATTGATACTACCTTTTTTACTTTCATTAAATGATGGCTTGTTTCATGAGTTGTTTACAGTTGATAAATATTTCAGGTTTATGTTGCGGGCTGTCCTCCCGTTCGCTATCATATTTGAAATTCCTGTTATAGCGATGTTTCTAACAAGTATAGGGATCATAACACCAAAGTCCATGAGGAAAATGAGAAAATATGCTTACTTTGTTTTGCTAGTGGTAGGAGCTTTTATGACGCCGCCGGATATTGTATTACAAATTTCTGTAGCCATTCCATTATTTCTTTTATATGAAATAAGTATTTATGCGTCAACATTTGTTTACCGCAAGAAGCTGCGCAAACATCGAGAATTTATGGAAGAGATATGACCGCATATACACACTTTCGTCAGGGTAAACGTAGTGGAAGCCATAACATAATAACAAAGAATGAAGGTGGAAAGGATGAATGAAGCAGCTCGCAAAAGCTGGGAAATTGTTCGGTTTGATGGTAATACATCATCTGTAGAAAATGGGATGATCACGGCTGAGTTCCCCTTTACTGTTATGCTGAATGGACAAGAATTTGCAACGATGGTTTGTTCACCAATGAATTTGAGCGATTTGCTTGTTGGCTTTCTGGCATCTGAAGGAGTGATTCGACTTTATCATGATATTGCATCCCTTTCGATTGATGAAACAAAGGGGTTTGCCCATGTTGAAGTCAAAAATCCGCCTGATATGATTCAACAAAACCATTCCAAACGATTTATCGGTTCCTGCTGTGGAAAAAGCCGTCAGTTTTACTTTCAAAGTGATGTGAAGACGGCCAAAACCGTGACAAGCAGGCATACGATAACGGTTAAACAGTGTTATGCACTGATGAACCAACTGCAGGAAAAATCAATGCAATTTAAGGAAACTGGAGGCGTTCATAACGCAGCGGTCGGAACCGTTGATCAAATTTTAACGATGCGAACGGATATCGGCAGACATAATGCCATTGATAAAGTTTATGGTGATATTTTAAAGAATCGAATGCCATTAAAAGATAAAGTCATCATGTTTAGTGGAAGGATCTCATCCGAAGTCCTTTTAAAAGTATCAAAAATAGGCGCTGGAATTCTTTTATCCAAGTCAGCGCCAACTGACCTCGCGCTTCAATTGGCAGATGATTTAGGAATTACAGCAATCGGATTTGTACGCAACGATAAAATGAATATCTATACGCATCAGGAAAGAGTTGTTGAGGCGGGCTATTAGATTGTTTTTAGAGTTTCTTATCTGAATCAATTTCATAAGTGCTGGTTTTCACAAAATACACGAATGTTTATAGTTTATATAGATTTAATTGTTCGAGTTTTATTAATGCTAGTTGTCCGTAATGAAAGGTGGCCGACTCCTGCGGGAAAAGCATGTGTCTGAAGACCCCGCAGGAAGCGGTTTTCTTCCGAGGAGGCTGAAGCCATGCCCGCGGAAAGCGTGTCACCTTTCATGTAGGACAACGGTAGTATAACTGATAATCTAATGTTCGTGTTTTACTCGCCTGCAACGAATTATGAAGTTGACTTATCTTATAAAAAACTTCCTGCTAATCTGTAATAAAACCGAACTATTTCGTTTAAATAGTTCGGTTTGTTGCTAACATTATTTAACATAAATGGATTTGTTTTCTTTTTGTATGACGTCACCGATAACGGTTCCCTGAATGGCATGTTTGTTTCAAGCTTATCAATAAATGGCGCTGCTTCGTGTTTTGGCAAACTGATTAATAACCCGCCGGATGTCACGGCATCACATAAAATGAATTGTTCTTGTTTTTGGATATCTTCGCCGTATTCCACAACGTGTTCCAGCCATTGGTGATTTGCTTTGGATCCACCGGGGACGACGCCTTCTTCAGCAAGTTTTTTCGTTCCGGGAAGAAGCGGAACATTTTCATGGTCAATAACGAAGCTAACATCGCTTCCGTTCGCCATTTCGAAGGCATGTCCGAGTAAACCGAAACCTGTAATATCCGTTACAGCGTTTGGATTAAAATGTGTTAGCGTTTCGGTAGCATACTTATTTAATTGAGCCATAACACGGGAAACGTCATCAATTTGTTCTTTTGTTAAACGGTCCTGTTTGATGGCGGTAGTTTGTATACCAACCCCAATTGGTTTCGTTAATATAAGTGTATCGCCTGGTTGTGCGCCGATGTTTTTCAAAAAATGATCCGGATGAGCAATACCCGTAACGGACAGGCCGAATTTGGGTTCGTGATCGTCGATGGAGTGTCCGCCGACAATCTGTGCACCTGCTTCACTTATCTTGTCAGCAGATCCTTGTAAAATGTTTGTTAGAATGCCAGGATCAAGCTCTTTGATCGGATAGGCAACAATATTTAGTGCGGTTTTCGGTGATCCTCCCATGGCGTACACATCACTTAACGCATTAGCGGCAGCAATTTGGCCGAACATGTATGCATCATCCACAATAGGGGTGAAAAAATCAAGCGATTGGATCAGTGCTATGTCATCGGAGAGTTTGTACACACCGCCGTCATCTGAATGTTTTGTTCCGACAAGCAAATTGGGATCCTCCGTCGCAGCAGGTAAATCACGCAAAACTTGCGCGAGGTCTTGTGGACCGATTTTGCATCCTCAACCGGCTTTTGACGATAACGATGTGAGTTTTACTTGATCTGTCATGGGGTTCACCTTCCTTTTGATGATGAAATTAATATGTCATAATAATAATTATAAAGCATGTTGTTAAAAAAAGCGAACGAACTATATATCCTTGGATGGTGTAAAAAATGAACATACTTCGCCTATTACCAGCTGTTCACCAATTAAAAAGTCATACACGTTTTTCCGAATTAAAAGCTAAGGGGAATGTCTCAGAAGAAGCGTTGATGGAATGGCTGAATGAACAAATTGATGTTGTAAGGAACCAACTTATAAATGATGAATTGAATCATGAAGCATTATCCAGAGAAAAACTCATGGAACATATTTTTAATCAATTAGATAACAAAATACATACAACTACCGCGAACAATCTGCAAGAGGTTGTCAATGCAACTGGTGTTGTCCTACATACAAATCTGGGAAGGGCACGTCTAAATAAGCAGGCACTCGAGCACATAAACAATGCAGCAGCCAATTATTCCACACTTGAGTATCATGTGGCAACAGGGAAACGCGGGTCAAGGCATGCGATTGTCGAGGAATATATAAAACATTTAACCGGTGCTGAAGCGGCTATGGTTGTCAATAATAATGCGGCAGCTGTTTATTTAGTGCTAAAAGCGATCGCTTCTGGGAAAGAGGTGATTGTTTCACGCGGGGAACTTGTGGAAATTGGTGGGTCCTTTCGAATCTCTGAAATTATGGAAGAAAGCCAGGCTGTACTGGTCGATGTAGGCACAACGAACAAGACACATGCCAAGGACTATGAGACTGCCATCACAGACAGGACAGCATTACTCATGAAAGTGCATAAGAGTAATTTCAAAGTCGTTGGATTCACCCAAGAGGTTGACACATATGAACTTGTCGACATGTCCAGGCAATATGCTACTCCGATTTATGAAGACCTTGGCAGTGGAACACTATTTGATTTTCAAAAGGAAGGCATCGGGATGGAGCCGACTATCCAGGAGAAAATAAAATCAGGAATTGATATTCTTTCTTTTAGTGGCGACAAGTTACTTGGTGGACCTCAAGCAGGCGTAATCGTGGGCAAAAAATATTACGTTGATAAATTGAAGGAACATCAGCTTGCCAGAGTCCTGCGCGTCGATAAATTTACGCTGGCAGGATTGGAGGCAACGTTAAAAACTTATATGAAAGGTCAGGAACGAAACGACATCCCCACCATTCGTGATATAGTGGCATCCAGTGAGTCTGTTTTAAGAAAGGCTCGCCAATTCATGGAAAAGATAGAAGCCGGCAAGACGGGATTCAGTTGCGATATTAAGCCGGGATATTCAAAAGTCGGTGGAGGAACGATGCCTGATGCAGAAATTGATACCTATCTCGTTCGCTTAACGCATGATCGTTTTAGCAGTGCAGAACTTGCGGAAAAACTGCGTCAATTTAACGTACCAATCATTGCCAGGGTGAAAAATGAAGCGGTGATTCTCGATTTCAGAACGGTGCATGATGATGAAATGGATATAATTATTGAGGCATTTTTACAGATTTAGTACAGGCGGTCGGTATGTAGTGGTAACGTTGAAATGGCGGGATCGTGTGGGAATCGAACCCACCGGAGACGACACGCGCCTCCCAAATGGTTTTGAAGACCAAGGAGAACACCAGTACCTCAGCCGACCCCATGAAGATTGATTCAAATGTGAAGCAGTATACATTAAACGACTGTATCCACGTATCTATTATAAGGTATTTTGTCGAGATTAGCCAACAATAAATATATATTCTTATAGCGTTTTATAACCAAGAACATACTAAGAAGTGTAGGTGAATGATATGGCCCGTTACTTTACCATTGGAATGGCTGGACATATTGATCATGGGAAAACGGCTTTAACAAAAGCTTTAACAGGCGAAAATACAGATCGATTGCAGGAGGAGAAGGAACGGAGTATTTCGATTGAACCCGGGTTTGCATTGTTGATTAATAATGATCAATTGGAAGTATCCATTATCGATGTCCCCGGGCATGAAAGATTCATTAGGCAAATGATAGCCGGATCGGCGGGAATCGATATGGCTGTATTGGTCATTGCCGCAAATGAAGGTGTCATGCCGCAAACGAAGGAACACCTGGATATTTTATCATTGTTGGGAATTCAAAATGGATTGGTCGTTATGACAAAAGTGGATCAAGTCGACCAGGAATTACTCGACATTGTGTTGGACGATGTTAAAGAAACGATGGACGACACCTTTCTTAAAGATGCGCCGATTCATTTGGTCGATAGTTTGTCTGAAAAAGGCATTCCCGAGCTGAAGCAAGCTTTGACGGAAGAAGTCCTGCATATGAGGAAACCAGACAGGAAAACATCCTTTCGTTTGCCGATTGACCAAGTATTTACGGTGAAAGGTCAGGGTGTTGTCGTACGGGGAACAATCTATGACGGCGATGTCAAACAAGGTGAGCATTTAAAAGTATTGCCCCTTAAAAAAGATGTGCGGGTCAGACAAATCCAAAGACATCATCAACAGAAAACGATGGCTTCGGCAGGCCAGCGTACGGCAATCAATATTGGCGGGGTTTCGCGCAAGGAACTTTCCAGAGGCGACGTATTGGTAACGGATGACTTTTTTTCTGTTACTAATCTTGTTGATATTGTATTTTACCCGTTAAAAGATAGAAAACATAAGGTGAAGCAGCGTCAGCCGATAAAACTTTTTATTGGGACATCGGAAGTCATGGGGAAAATTATCTTTTTTGACCGAAACGAAATCGATGTGAGTGAGAACCAGGAAGTGTTATGTCAAATACAGCTGGATAAAGAAGTAGTAATCACTCGAGGCGATCGGTTTATTTTAAGAAAGCCTACCCCCATCGAAACCATCGGCGGCGGATGGGTTATAGAACCGGACGCAAAAAAGTACCGATTCGGAAAAAAGACAATTGAACAGTTGGAACTTAAAAAAGAAGGATCACCAAAAGATCGGGTTATCGCATTAATGGAAGAGAAAAAGGTATTAACACGAGCGAACATATTAAAAGAGGCATCTATTTCCGAGCGGGAATTGCGTGAAGTTGAAAAGGAACTCTTGGCAATGGAAGACGGGCTTTTCACACTAAATTCAACATTTGTCCATCTTAAAACAAAAATAATCGATTTACTTGAGACATTCCACAACCGCTTTCCAATGCGTATTGGCATTGACAAGGCGGAGATGATGTCTGAATTGACAGAGCACTATCCCGTTTCACTCATTGAATTTGCTATGAAAACATTAAAAGAAGAAAGTGAAATAACCATAAGGGATCAATATGTTTCGTTGGCAAATGTCAAGCCGGCGCTGCCATCTCAATGGAAAACAAGACTTGAATCCGCCGAAAAAGCGTTACAGAAACAAGGACTGGAACCAGGAAAGTGGAACGAGCTGCTTGATCAACATCAGATTCCATTAAAGCTTCAAAAAGAATTTTATTATTATTTACTGGAAACAGCTAGCGCGTATGTGCTGGACGATGAACGATTAATCGCAAAAGACGCGGCAGACCAAGCTTTGAGAAAACTGCAGGAATTTACAAATGGGGAAGACTTTACTATTGGGACCGCAAAAGACCATTTACAATTGACTCGGAAAAACATGGTGCCGCTATTGGAACTCTATGACCAATTAGGGTACACCAAGAGGACAGGGAATATGCGAACATGGGTAAAAAAGGTGCCGGATGGTTGAGTTCCTGGTGAAGCGATATGGGTAATGATTATGTTCATAAGTAAAGCAGCAGTGGATGCATTATGACTGGTGTTGCGTTTTCGTACCTGTTACCAGAAGATGGGGCTGCCCAATGGATCACTTTAGTGACGTTGGGTTCAGCCCTAAATATTTTTATACTCGTCTAATAATTACCTCCTCTTCATGCCTATAGCTCCCGAAAGTTAGCGCTAGTAGTTTGTTAAGAATGGATGCGAACAATTGTTTGACTTTTGTTCGCTTTGTGTAATACGAACAAAGGTTCTGTTAAAGGGGATGGTTAGCATGGATCAATTGCTTTTTCGATCATTGCAAACAAGAAAGAAACTTGAAATGATTTACTTAAGGGTCGATAATAGAACAAGTTACCGTGTGATTCGTGTGCTTGGTATGCATGAGGATCGGGTAATAGCATATTGTTTTACACGAAAAGAAGTAAGAACGTTTAAAAAAGATATGATATTGTCAATTGGACCAGTTCAAAAGGGGAAAATGGGGGCATAGCGATGTGTACAAACGGACGGACTGTAGCAAATTGGACAAAAGAAATACAGCCGGAACATGTGGAAAAGCTTAAAGAAATTTTACATAAATACGATGTAAAAACGAAGCAAGCTTTACAAAATGGATATTTAAGGTCGGATTGCCGGTCCAAACAATTTTTACGGACTGATACATAGAAACCCTTCCGTCGAATCAGACTATGCACATGGAGGTGTTTCTGAAATGGGTAAACGACGTAAAAACGACACTGGAATCAGTGACGAACAAGCGGTAAGAAAAAAGTTGTCGAAGGAATATGATCATGAGTTTGCAAATGAACCGTTAACAGAAAATGAACGGCATAACAATAAGAAGACGAAAAAACGACAATGAATGTGCATAGGGGATGGGTCTTTTTCCCCGTTCCCTTTCAGAAAACATAGTAAGGGTGGTCATGCGGTGAATGTTCGGATGGAATTAGTTTATCAGACACCCAAAGGAACAGAAACAACCTTTACTTCGGAGGAAATGGCAGCCCCGAAGGCATTGTTAATAGCTGAAGACTTACAAAAAACAGGCCGTTTGGACGACATACAATTCATTGACAGCCATGAAAATAGCTGGAATGTGAAGGAATTAAAGAAACAGATGGAAGAGATTAAAGCCGAACCGCATCATATCACGGTTTATTTTGATGGTGGTTATGATCTGCAAACACAGAAGTCCGGCTTGGGATGTGCTATCTATTACGAGATGAATGAAAAAGCATACCGGCTACGGAAAAATGCTTCTGTTGATGAGCTCGAATCCAATAATGAAGCAGAATATGCCGCTTGTCATCTTGCATTACAGGAACTGGAAAATTTAGAAGTTCATCATTTGCCGGTTACGATTACTGGCGACTCGCTTGTTGTTATTAAACAATTGCAGGGTGAGTGGCCGTGCTATGAGTCAAACTTATCCAGGTGGGCAGACCGGATAGATCATCTCATTAATCGTATGGGGCTTGACCCGGAATTCAACATCGTATCCCGGAAAAAGAACAAAGAAGCAGATCAACTGGCGTCTCAAGCATTGGAAGGCACTGAGATTACAAGTACGAGCGAAGTAACCAAGGGAAAATAATTCTATACTTTTTCCTTGGTCAAATCCACCCATACATAGGCGCTTCCACCCATGGATATACGTCGAGTTGCTGTGTATTCGCTCCGGCTACCGGATACCCGCAGCTTGAAAGAATTCATGCAAGATGTGTTTCAGCAGTGCCGTTGAAGATTTAAGTACCCAAGCATTACATAATGAGTTTAGAAATTAGATGCACCTACATACGGACCATAAGGTTAATAAACCGCATAGCCAATATTACCAGTTAAAAGTGGATATCACCTCAAAAACTATCAACCTATTTTAAGTGCAATAACACAACAGCGCCTCACTAGCAGCTAGCAGACCGTAACAGGGCTTAATTTTATCAATTACCCAGCGTTCAAGTACAAAATATATTATAATAGAAAGACAGACGATTAATGAGACCGGAAAGGAAAGGAGCATTCCTATGAAACTATTTCACACAGCGGACTGGCATTTGGGAAAACTTGTCCAAGGTGTTTACATGACCGAAGACCAGCGATACGTGCTGGAGCAGTTCATCCAAGCGGTCGAGGATGAGAAACCGGATGCGGTCATCATTGCCGGGGATTTATATGATCGGGCAGTACCACCGACAGAAGCGGTGCATTTGCTTAACGAGGTGCTAGAGCGAATCGTGCTGGAGCTGAAAACCCCTGTCCTTGCTGTGGCAGGTAACCACGACAGCCCGGGCCGCCTGAATTTCGGCAGCAGCATAATGAAAGAGAATGGCTTTTATATTACTGGCCATTTAAAGAAAGATATGCAACCGGTTGTCCTTTATGACGAACACGGTCCGGTGCAGTTCCACCTTGTTCCGTATAGTGATCCGAGTGTCGTTCGCAATGAACTGGACGACGAGACCATCCGCTCACATAATGATGCTGCTGAAAGAATCATAGAAACGCTCCACGGCCAAATGGATCCGAACAGCCGACATGTTTATGTTGGTCACGCCTTTGTAACCCCATTCGGGGAGGAAGAAGAGAATACGAGTGACTCGGAGCGGCCACTTTCAATCGGAGGAGCAGAGTATGTTGATGCGCGCCACTTTGCTCGTTTTCACTACACGGCACTAGGACATTTGCACCAAGCACACTATGTCAGCAATGAAACAGTCCGCTATTCCGGTTCGATTATGAAATATTCCATATCGGAAGAACACCATCAAAAAGGATTCCATGTAGTTGACATGGATGCAGGTGGAAACGTGTCCATCGAAAAGCGCACGCTGACACCAGCAAGGGATATCCGAACGGTAGAGGCCACGATGGAGGAGTTGCTGCTGCATCCGGTGAGCGAGGATTATGTCTTTGTCCGGCTTTTGGATGAAGCACCGGCTTTATCACCAATGGAGCGGATTCGCTCGGTTTATCCGAACGCCATGCATGTGGAGCGGAAACACTTCACACCTAGCTCCCACGCTGACAATAGCAGCAAGCCGAAAGCGGATCGAACCAACATGAGTGATCTTGATTTGTTCAAAGCCTTTTATAAGGAAGTGAAAGGAATCGATGCGACGGAGGAAACAGAAGCCATTTTCCGCGACGTGCTGGACGATTTGCTAAAAGGGGAAGAAGAACCGGCGCCAACCGACAAACAGAAAGCATCCGTATCGCAATAAGTTAGTGAGCAGAAAGGGGAGAATAGACAATGAAACCACGCAAACTGACGATGACAGCATTTGGCCCATATAAAGGAACGGAAACGATTAATTTTGCTGAACTTGATGCGTACAATCTGTTTGTCATCTCCGGTAATACTGGTGCAGGCAAGACGACGATTTTTGATGGGATTTGTTTTGCTTTATACGGCAGTGCCAGTGGGTCTGACCGGGAAGACTTCCGGATGTTGCGCAGTGATTTTGCAGATGATGACACGCATACCTCCGTCGAATTAGTATTTGAACTGAAAGGACGCACTTACCGTATTCTCCGTCAGTTAGGCCACATCAAACAAGGCAACAAAACAAAAACTGGTGAACGTTACGAGTTCTATGAACAAGTCGACGGCAAGGAAGTCCCGTGTGTGGACAGGCAAATCGTTTCTGAGATTAATAAACAAGTCGAAGCCATTGTCGGCCTGACCCAGGATCAGTTCAAACAGATTGTCATGCTTCCACAAGGTGAGTTTCGGAAACTATTAACCTCGGAAACGGAAAATAAAGAGGCGATTTTACGCCGGATTTTTAAAACCGAATCGTACAAGCATTTGAATGAACTGCTGAAGCGAAAAAAGGATCACGTCCACGAGCAGTTCACACATGAGAAACAAATGCGTGACCATTATATACAAACGATTCCCGCGACATTGCCGGAGCGTGAGGCGTCACCATTGTTTCAAGTTTTAGCAGAAGATTACTATAATACGAATCAAGTGATCACCGCCCTTGATGAGGAAATGCAATTTTATCAGGAAAAAATCACCGCCGATCAGAAACAATACGAAGAAGCATATAACAAGCATACCGAGAAGCAAACAGCCTTTCATCAAGCTAAAGCAGTGAACGATCGTTTTCAGGAACTAGAACAGAAGCAAAAGCAGCTGCGGGAACTTCAGGAACAAATTCCGGTATACAAAGAAAAAAGGGAGCAACTACAAGCCGCTGAACGCGCGGCGGGCATAGAACCTTACGAAAAACAAGCAGCAGACTGGCGCAGGGAAGAGCAGGAAAAAATAAATGCCCATCAACAGGCACAAACGGCAAATAGGCAGGCGGATAAAAAGCTGGAAGAGGCCCGGTCAGTCTATCAGCAGGAAGAACAGAACAAGCAAAAGCGCGAAGACACCAACAAAAAACTGGACCGACTGCAAGGCTTTCTTCCGGATGTAAAAGAAATCAACGAGCGCAAGCAGGAAATGGAACAGCTGCAAAAACAGACCGAACAAACAGCAGCCAATCTGGAAAAACAGAACACAACACTGCAGCAAAAAAAGGAAGCAGCGGATTCCCTGCATAAAGATATCCAAGTGATGGATGAAGCTGTCAGCCAATTACCCGAGAAGCAAGAAACATTAAACAACATGCGCGATCAGGTAAGAGTGTTGATGAAGTATCTTGACCTGCAAGAAAAAGACACCCGCCTCAATCAAGATGTTCAAGGAAAAGAACAGGCTTTTAACGACATGAAACGAACATATGATGAAGCCGAACAGCGCTGGATGAACGACCAGGCAAGCGTGTTGGCAGCCCATTTACACGACGGACAGCCGTGCCCGGTGTGTGGCAGCAAAGAGCACCCGGATATGGCTGTCAATCAGGACAGCGGTGTGACCAAGGAAAAGCTTGGAACATTGAAGAAACAATTGGATGAGAAAGACCGCCTCTACCGGGACGCGGTGGCGAATTTAAAATCCAATCATGCACAGCTGGAAGAAGCACAAGTTGAGCTGAGCCAACACCAGATGCAAGCAACTGACGCAAAAGCCTTAAAAGAGGATTTATCTAAACAAGGCAAGCAGCTAAGTGATGAAGTGGAAAAATTAAAGCAACAGCGGGAAAAACTGTCGAAAGCGAAAGAAGCACATACAAACGCAATGGAAGAAGTAAAACAGCTCGAAGCGGATAAAGAACAGCTAAACAAAACGTATCATGAAAAAAATGCTGCCTATGAAAAAGCTAAGGCAGTCTATGACGAACGACTGCGCAAGATTCCGGAAGAAGTCCGTGTCTTAACAGAATTGGAGCGGCAAATCAAAGAAACGTCTGACTACAAAACACAGCTTGAACAAGCCTGGGAAAAAGCACAGCAGCAATTCCAAGAGGCAAAAGACGAACAGACAAAAGCAGCTGCTAATCTTGCCAATAGTAAACAGCAGCTAGCTGATACCGAAGAAAAACGGAAAACAGCGGAATCATCGTTTAAAGAAGCCTTGGCACATGCACAGTTTGCATCAGAAAAGGCCTACCAGGAAGCAAAAATGAACCAATCCGAGCGAGACAAACGAAAAGAAGAAATCGATCAGTTTAATGAACAACGTGCAGCACTCGAACAGACTGTCACCGAATTGCAGGAACAGCTGAAAGATAGTGCCAAAGCAGACTTGACAGCCATGCAAGCAGAACTTGATCAATTGAAGCAGGCTTATGAAGCAGCACTGCAGCAATTAAATTTATCGAAAAAATATGCGGAAGGTGCAGCTGATTTGCGAATGAATATCTTAGAGGCAAATGAAAAACTGGCTGCAAGTGAAAAAGAACTGGCGACGATTACTGACTTGCATGACGTGCTGCGCGGACAGAATGAGCAAAAGATTTCCTTTGAACGTTATTTGCAGATTGAATACTTGGAGCGGATTATCGATGCAGCCAACGGACGGCTGAAAGACCTCTCCAATGGCCAATTTTATCTGATGCGAAGCGACCGGCAGGAGTCTCACGGTAAACAGAGTGGTCTGGCGCTTGATGTTCATGACGCGTATACCGGCCAAACGAGGGATGTCAAATCCTTGTCAGGTGGGGAAAAGTTTAACGCGTCTCTAAGTCTAGCATTGGGTATGTCGGATGTGATCCAGAGCTTTCAAGGGAATATCCGGATTGACACGATGTTTATTGATGAAGGGTTCGGATCACTTGATGAAGAGTCATTGAACAAAGCGATCGAGACATTAATCGACCTGCAAAAATCCGGCCGTATGATTGGTGTCATTTCCCACGTGCAGGATTTGAAGACAATCTTCCCGGCTCGGCTTGATGTGGTGAAGACGAAAGAAGGGTACAGTAAGACAGATTTTGTGGTGAACTAAGAACAAAGGGGCAAGCGCCCAGGCTAAGAACGTGACGTCCTTTCCTGGCGCTTGCATTAGCACGTCCTGTGCCAATGACGGTGCTGAGGGAGAAGCCTTAGTATGGATTCCATTAATGGTCTTAAGTTAAGACAAAGCAAGCCGATATCCCGGACCAATTTGATGATCCAGGCGCAACTTTTGTAATATATATTCGTGACAACATGTATCAATTAACTTTTGGTTAAAATACCCCTTGTTTAATCTTTGCTTCAACTTGGGGCAAATGGCAGACCATCCGCTACCTTAATATCCGGAATCCTTTGATGTAAGGTTATCCAACATATGATAATCATACCTTTTCAAGGGCGTTTCCGCGGGACCTTCGATGACTTCCCCGGTGTATGAGAACCTAGAACCATGACACGGGCAATCCCAGCTTCTTTCTGCTCCATTCCAACCTACCTCACAGCCAACATGCGTGCAGGTAGTGTCAACAACGTATACATTTCCTTGCTTATCCTTATAGGCGCCTTTTCTTTCCCCTTTTATCATAATAACAGCACCTTCGTCGATAGATAAGTTCTTAAGTTTGTCATCGGGTAATTCTATCTTACCTTTGACCAGCTGACCGACAACATTGGCATTATCAACTAGAATATTTTTTAGGCCAGGTTTTGCGTTGAATCTTAATGGCGTGAATAGATCAGCATAGGTATTTCCATCCCCTGTTACCAGGTCCGTCAGTAATAAGGCTGCTGCCGTTCCATTAGACATCCCCCACTTTCTAAAGCCGGTTGCGATGAGTGTATGTGGTTGATTGGCGGTTATTTTTCCGATAAAAGGAACCTTGTCAAGTGTGATAAGATCCTGGGCCGACCAGCGATAGACAACCTGATCGAGTCCAAATGTTTTTTGTCCAAAGTCCTCCAAAGCCTGGTAATGTTTCATGGTGTCTTCCCCTTGGCCGGTCTTATGGCTTTCACCAACAATCAACACCATGTTTTCGCCATTTATTTCAACAGAACGCAGGGAGCGTGTCGGCTGGCCTACGCTAATGTACATGCCGCCGGGAAATTTCTTTTTAGTTTTTGCTGCCAAAATATACGATCGGCTGGCGTGCATTCTTGCGGAATATAATCCTGTGCCTTCATAAAAAGGGAAATGGGAACAGACGAGCACTTTATCCGCCTTAATCTCTTTTCCATTTCGTGTCATGACTTTGGTCTCTTTATCCGAGTTAATATTGACTGCGGTGGTGTTTTCATAAATATAGGCGCCTTTGGCATGCATTTTTTGCACCAATTTGGATAAATATTTCGTTGGGTGAAACTGCGCCTGATTTTTCATAACAAGCGCTTTTTTTACCTTGATATCTGTTAAGGGTAAGCTGTCAATTAGTTCTCCGTCAATACCAAGTCTGTCGTAAGCCTTTGCTTCTTTTTTCAACTTGTGTATATCTTCATCAGATGTGGCATAAAGGTACGCATCCTGTTTCCTAAAATCACAATCTATTTCCTGTTGTTCTACCATGTTTTGAATAAATTGAAGAGCTTCCAGGTTGGCGCGATAATATTTTTTTGCTTTCTTTTCACCAATATTTTGAATGAGTTCATCATAAATCAGACCATGCTGTGCTGTGACTTTTGCTGTTGTATGCCCTGTTGTTCCATGTAGTAATGTGTCCGAATCGAGCAGAGCTACCTTATATCCTTTTTCAGTTAGTAGATAGGCTGAGGTTATACCTGCGATCCCACCACCAACAATCGCAACATCAACCTTCCTATTTTCCTCTAAACTAGGGAAAGCCGGGAGATCGACACCCTCTAGCCAGTACGATTTCGATTCCTGTGGCAATCCCTTGTCGTCATATTCAGTCATGTTGGTGCCTCCTTATATGTTCGTGGTGTTATTTTTCTCTAATAGGAAAGTTATATGCAGGACATTGGTTTTACACTGGAAAATTGGGTAATTTTAAAGTGTAAAGGCCTTTTATAACCCCAGGCATAATGTCTGATGAATAAGAATCCTATATGGGCTTTCACCGATTACTCCGGGGGCTGGGGGTGGTCCAGCGTATTTTCGTTTTGTCTTTAACCAATCGACAACATTTTCCATAGGGATAAAACACTAGATTTCTTATTATAAGCATATGTCCAATCAACATGAATCTTTTTTCCATAGGATAGAAGTGAATTCGATTAGGAAGGAGGAACAAAAAATGTCAGCAGGATGTGGATATGGTGGGGGATTCGCCCTCATTGTCGTCTTGTTTATACTGTTAATCATTGTCGGTACTTCTTTTGGAGGATACGGCGGATACGGTTATTAATTTGTAATTGCAAGAGGCGTTCTGTTGAGAATGTCTCTTGCATATAAATGCCTAACTTTGACACCAGAGATGCCATTTTTACGATAAAAAGAGTGAGTTGCCATACTTAGCTTAGGCCTAATGGTCGAAGAGGTAACCAAACAAATGGCTTTCTTACTTAGAAAAGGAGTCTTTTTTATTAGTTGATATGCCATTTATACGGATTATGATGTGTCATCCTCAAAAAATCCTAAAGCAATGCCATAATCCATGCAGCTTTTACAAATGTTTTTGGCATGTCTTGAACTCCGCGTTTTTCTAAAATTATCCTTGTTGAGAGGTATTTCATTCCAGTTTTCGTTAAAACTATACATGACACATTTGAAACAAGGAGTGAAAGTGCCATGTTAAAACTGGAAACAGAGATTGAAGGGAAAAGGGCTTTTTTTGGGGATGTTTTCAAGGTATTTCGGTCCAATGGTTATACATTATGTGGGAATTGGGAATATGACCGTGGGAAGTTTGATATGGTGTTGTGCCGGGAAGGCGGCGAAACGATTTATATTCGAGTCCCTTTCAGTGTTTTGGAAGGGGAACTGGACAAGCCTGATGCTTATCTGGAGTTTCGTACACCATATGTAATCAAGCATGTCGTCAACACTGGTCTTGAATGGGATCAAAACGCTTTGTTGACCACCACCGGATTTAGTCAATTTCAAGAACCTCTCGATAAGGATGGAAACATCACGGATAAAAGCAGATGGGAAGCTGCAGGCGAACAAGAGGTGCAGGAAGTCATGCAATACCTGGAACCAGAGATATCTTGATATGCTAAACGGACACGCACGTGGATGAAAGGGAATGGGGAAAAGCGAGTTTAACTAACAAGTTGTATACCCCCACTGCTAAACATGGTTAAACTACATACGTGAAGGTGGGGGTTAAATAATTTGACTGATCATCACACGACGCCCCTTGAAAAAGAAAAGTACTTTTCTTTTTCGGGGGGGATGTGTCGTGGCGCGGTTGTGCGTCGTCCGCCTCTAATTAATGGCACATCGTTTTCCTTTTTAACGATTTTATACTTCCGTTGCGCTATGTTGATCGTGCAATGCTGTGTTGTTTTTCCCAGCCGAAAAACGTGGGTACCCTGTTACGATAGCGATGATTCCGGCGATTCCGAGCAGTATTGGGTAGATACAATAAGGCATGATCGAAACGGGTGATATGGAAGCAACGCCAGCGACCGCCAGCAGTTGGGCGCCATATGGCAAAATCCCTTGAAAAGCACTTCCGAAAATATCCAGCGTGCTTGCCGATCGGCGCAGGTCAACCCCAAATCGTTCGGAAATTTGTTTCGCTAATGAGCCAACACTGATAATGGCGATGGTGTTGTTAGCGGTTGATACGTCAAATACACTGACAAGACCGGCAATACCAGCTTCGGCACCTTTTCTTGAATTAATTCGCTTACTAATCGTGTACAGTAGGAAATCAATCCCGCCATTCACGCGAACGAGTTCAATCAGTCCACCAAGTAAAACGGCTAACAAGGCTAACTCCTGCATACCGGCCATGCCATCGCCAAGCAGCTTCATTAATCCCATCACATCGAAAGTCCCGTAAACAAATCCAACTGCTCCAGCGAACACAATTCCACCGATTAACACATATATGACATTGACACCAGCAACGGCAAAAATGAGAACAGCAAGATAAGGTAGCACCTTGACCAGATCATATGGGTGATCTCCACTAATCGATCCGCCGGCATTCCAAGTCAAGACACCAAAAATGACGGCAGTCACAATGGCTGCTGGAAGGGCAATAAAGATGTTCACCTTAAATTTGTCGCTCATCTTGACAGCCTGTGTTCTCACAGCAGCAATCGTTGTATCCGAAATAATGGATAAATTATCCCCGAACATCGCACCACTGATAATAGCGCCTAAAATTAATGGCGTGCTCATCCCAGTCTGATCGGCGAGACCGACACCAATTGGGGCAAGCGCAACGACCGTTCCGACAGAAGTTCCCATGGAAATCGAAATAAAGCAGCCGATAACAAACAAGCCAACAATCAGCAAGCTTCCAGGCACGAACGTCAGACCAAGATTGACGGTTGATTCAACAGCACCAACCCCCTCGGCAACTGCAGAGAATGCACCGGCCAACAGGTAAATGATGACCATAAGCATAATGTTCGGATGTCCCGCCCTTTGGTCAGGTAATCCAATTTCTCGTTAAAATCTATTTTTCTATTCATGAACAATGCAACCAATACAGCAATAAATACCGCAACAAGTACCGGCAGCTTATAAAAGTCTCCACTGACTACACCGGAGCCGATAAATAGAAACAGAAAAATGATAAATGGTATTAAAGCCGATGCACGTCCTTTGTTCAAATCTGATGTGTTCATTTCTCTTCCCCCTATTTGTTGTATTTTTGTGGATTCAAGGGTTTTGGAAAATAGTAGAATGGTATTCCCGTTACAGATACCTTAGGCTGCTCGGCATTTTTTCATATAAAAATAAAAAAACCCTCCGTTTTGGAAGGCGTTAGTCCGAACACCTTATCTCTCAAAACGCTTGAAACGCGATTTGCTGGAATTGGCACCTTACAATTATTTCTGCAGGTTGCCGGGCTTCATAGGGCCAGATCCCTCAGCCGCTCTGGATAAGTAATATGAAATTAGTTGATTGATAGAAAGTGTACTACACGATAACAGAAATGTCAATGAATAGTTGGTGGTCCACTATTTTATGTTAAATTTAACACAATTTTAAAAATGAGTTATTATTATAATAAAGGGGGAGAGATTTATGGGGATAACGATATTTTACATTGGATTCCTTGCCTCACTCTTCGGTTTTATCAGTTGGAGAAAGTTCCGAAAATGGAAGGCTGAACGTCAGAATCCATCAAAACAATGGGAAGGAAAAAGCCCCAACGATCGCAAAAAGTCTATGGAAGAATTGGAACAAGACAATCTTAAATATAGGGGCATGGGTCAAATACCACCAGGGATGTAATATTAATAATTTCCCATCTTCAGCGGTTTGATAAAATATTGAATAATAATGAAATAGTCAATGACTTAAGTAAAATGCTGTTTAATATAAAAAAAGGATTGATGTGTAAATTTACGTTAGAAAGTTAGCTAATCCATTAGTGGACGCCATTCCAGAATAAGACTTGGCGTCCATTCCATACATCATACCCATACGACCGGGTACTTCCTGAGTAGAAGTGTGCGTCCAAATTTAATATAAGGAAATAATCCAGAAAGTTATGTGTTAAATTCGAGCATGAACATAGTTATCTTAAAAAGGCTCAAGGGGAGGAATAAACATGAAAACAGATGAAGCGAATAATCACTTTGTTGCCGGTAATGCTGAAGAGCTGCTTTCTGCATTAGAGAATAAAGAGCCATATATATTAATTCCGAAGTATTTCAAAGGAAAATTTCTGGAAAATACACAATTACCATTGACAGAGAAAGAACAAATGGGGTTTGAATTAGGTTCTCGTGGTACAGCAAACTTATTATCTAGTCCTTTATTTCATTTCATAAACTGGCTTAGTAAAGATAGCAAACAACAAAAAAGGATAGACAGTAAAATTCGTAAGTACACACTTAAAGAGCAAGGAGATCATCTTCTTTTATATTTGCGTCAATTAGATTATTAAAAGGACACCGGTGAAATTGAAAGGGGATGTAAGTTTGATCGGTGATAATGTAGCAAAAACGCCCCCGGTATTTAAGAAAAAATTGGGTGTGTATAATGATTAGTTGAATAGAGTTTTATTTGAATTAAGTATTTTAGGTGGGCGATGTTTTTTGAAAAGAAATAGTTTTATCTTTGTTATAACTTCACTACTGGTATTGTTAATCACAGGTTGTGAAGTGGAAGAGCTATCCAAGGAGAAGGAACAGATACAACGGAATTCATTCAATGGTGATAGTAAATATTGGAGTTTAAACGAGTATGAATTGAAAATTGAAGATAACGAAATATTCGCTGGAAATGGAGAACTACAATACAAAGCTGAGGGGAATATTACTGATTATATTTCATTTAAAATGATTGCAGTTATCAATGATGAAAAGGTCGAATTACAAGGGATGAAAAATGTTAGCTCGGTATCAAATTTTAATAATATAGAAACTGGTAGTGCTACACAGGAAATACCTATGATTAAAGGGGAAGAAATAAGGCTTACAGATATAGATGATTATTATGGAATTATAGAATGGATGTCATCAGAAGGGAAGCGAAAGAGCGAGAAAATAAATACCTTTTAGGATGATAAAGGCCCTATATTTAACTAATGAGCAATGGGCGCGTGATAACCTAATAATTTTGCGCCTGAATTGGGCACAATGCTTTAATAAGGATTATTGCTCTATATTAAAGAATAGGGACAGCTTTGTAGTAGATCTGAATTACCTTAAAGTGATAAAGTTTCTTAAACTTAAATGTCAATGGACTTTAATATACCGCGGTTAAAGGGAGGGTAATTATGTTTCAGAAATACACCATTTTTGTGATATTTGTACTGTTACTAATAATATCTGCTTGTTCATCGCAATCAGATGATGAAAAAGTTTCCTTCCAAGATCAAGTGAATGAAGCATTGGGGACGAAAGTGTTTATCCCTAAAATGAACGATTATCCTATTACGTTAGCGGAAATCCGCCACTCACCAACTGACGATAAAAACAGTTTAATCGTTCGATACTCTAAGGAAAAGGGTGAATTAAGAGACGAATCATACAAGAAAAAATACGAGGATAACACGAATGCTGATGTATTATATGGAATTTATGGCGGTGAACCTTTAATATTTAGAATGACTTATCATAATGGAAAAGCTAATTCTCAACCTAGTGACTCCAAGACCATTAATGGTATTCATGTACAATATCATAAAGTTGAACGTAATAATGCAAAAGTGTTATTGGTTTCATTTAATGCGGGAGATGGCTCCTATTTATTGGAATTTAATCTACAAGATGAATTAACACAGGAAAAATCATTTGAGATTGTAGAGTCAATGGCGGAGGAAGTAAGTAAATAGAAGGAAAAAATGTTTAACCGAAGACGACCTACATAAAAAACCGGACTTCCTTAAATAAGGGTCCGGTTTCGGTTTATTTGGCAAAGCGGTGGTTTCCGATGGTCACTGTTGTTTCGCGTGAGGAAATCCAGTCGCTTTGTGCAGTTTTTGGGTTATAGAAATAGAGTGATTGACTTCCTTGCCCTTTATATGCGATGGCTTCATTTACAGCTTGCATGTCCTCTGCGTGGTATCCTTCATTAATAGCGCCGTTTTCAACAGGGCTAAAAGCATAGTGTCCCTTTACATTTTCATAAATAACCCCTCTTATCGAATTAGGAAAGTCTTTATGATCCACTCGGTTAAGAACTACTGTGGCTACCGCTACTTTTCCAGCATAAGGTTCGCCCTTAGCTTCCGCGTGTACAAGTTTAGCCATCAACTTCTTATTTTCGTCTGAAACAGAGTTTGGAACGTTAATTATTTCTCCCGCATACAGAAGATAACCGGTACGATTGTTAGCAATTTGCAAGTTTGCTAGCGT